>NZ_CP108430.1:0-691875 GCF_041435335.1 Streptomyces sp. NBC_01283 | reverse complement strand
CCGCCGCCACCGCTGCTGTGGCGACTGCCACCGCCGTGGCCCCGGCCCGTCGTGAAGCCGGTCAGCGCGAGCGCCGACAGCGTCAGTACGGCTGTGATCTTGATTGTGCTCCCCCGATTGCTCATTCGATCATCCTACCCACGGCTGCTCACGGGCAGGCTCAGTTCGCCGGAGCAGGTCAACTCCCCATGCCCCACGGGAGGTTCGAGCGCACTCCGGGGTGCGGGTAATCCGCTCCCAGACCGCAAATAGCGCCGTACCGGCAGATACTCCTCGCCCCCCGGCTGGGCGGTCGTCTGCCCGCCGCGTTGCGTACGCGGTCGGTGCATGCCGCCGGTGGCGGCCCTCGGCGCGCCGGACGGCACGGAGGTGGCGTGACCTGCTTCCCGTGACCGGGCCGGGATCGATCGCTCATCCACCGCCGGTCGGTTCTCGGCGGCTCCTCCAGTGGCGGGGTGAAGGAAGCGTGCATAGAACGGGAGACACGATCACGCGCGGGACGAGGACGTCCCGCTGAAATGGAGAAGCGAAAATGGCCGCTGAGTCATTCTCTGCCGCTGGGGACACGTCCGGGACCGGCGACCCTCTGGTGTCGACGTCGGTTCACTGGGGCACCGCGCAGCTCGGCGCCCCGCCTGCCCACCAGCCCGCCCCGTGGCCGCAGGCCGTCGACCACGACACTGAGGACGTGCAGCCGGAACGGGCCGCGCACGCCGCCGCCGACGGCCCCCCGCAAGAGGCGTCCGAAACCGACGAGGGGCCTTCGGCGCAGGCAGCGGCCGGCCCTGACGAGGACGCCGTGGAAGAGCTCATACGCGTCGCGGTGGTGTCCAGGCCGCTGGACGACGTCGTCGACCTCGTCACTCTCCTGGAGCAGTCACCTGACGGCGTGACAACTGCCGCCTCTGTACTCCGCCTGGCCGCCGTGGCCCGCTCCGTCGACGACGTCACCCGGCTGGTGGAACTGCTCGGCCCGCCGAAACACCCGGCCGAGCACATGGACGAGGCCATTCGGCACGCCGTCGAGGAGCGGCCCGTGCCGGAAGTCAGCCGTCTCGTCCATCTCCTCTCCCGCCCTCCGCACGATCCGCACAGCAGCGCCGAGGCGGTGCACGCCGCGGGTACGGCCAGGTCCGTCGAGGATCTGATGCAGTTGATCGGCAGCCTCAGGGAACACAGGGACGCCGACCACTCCGAAGTCGGCCCCGGTGCCTTGGCCTCGGCCGCGCCGCTCGCGTCGACCGCCGAAGCGGCCCACCCGTCGCCCGCCCCGGCTGCCGAGGCCACGAAGGACTCGCGGAAAGCGGGGTCCGCGGAGGCGCAGGGCAGGACGTCCCTGGTGTGGCTGCGTCGTGTGGCAGGCGTACTGCTGCTGCTCTGTGCGGCGGCTCATTTCCCGCTGAAATGGTCGGAGGCTTCCGCCCTCGGTCTGTCCGCCGCGCTCTGCGTCTCGGTCATCTGCGCCCTGGCGGGCGTGGCGCTCTGTCTGAGCGGGTCGCCGGTGGTGGCCGTGGCGAGCACTGTGATCGCGGGCGGGCTGACCGTCGCCCACCTCGTGGACGATCGGTTCAACTCCACCACGCTCGCCTACGTGCTGCGGCCCGACGGGGTGTCGGCGCCGCTCCCGACCCTGTCGGCGGTGGCCGCCACGCTGGCCTCGCTGCTGGTCGTGGCACTCACGGTCGCCGGTCTGAGGGCAGCGGCCAACCGGAACGCCACCGCGCGTCTGTAGGCGCACACGAGTCGGGCACGAGGCGTGCACGAGGTGCTCGCGCGCCCCGGTGAAAGCCGGGGCGCGCGAGCACCTCTGTGTCTGTCAGGTCTGTCAGCCGTCGGAGCCATTGACCGCGTTGAGCCACGTCCCGATGGTCGGCAGGGCCTCGGGTCCGCTGTTCTCCTCCACGGAGCCGACCAGGTCGGCGATGGAGACCGCCTGGAGGGACGCTCGCCAGGCGGCATCGGCCGCGCTCATCGCACGGGCGATGGGGCACGGCTTGGTGCAGTCCTCGGGCGGTGTGCCGAAGGGGCCTCGCTGGCGGATCTCGGTGCAGGTGAAGGCCGGGCTCGCGCCGTCGACGGCCTGCACCACGTCCAGGACCGTGATGTCACCGGCCGCCCTGGTCAGGACGTACCCACCCGTCTTGCCCTGAATGGATTTCACCAGGTCGGCCCGTGAGAGGGCCTGCATCTGCTTGGCCAGATAGCTGGGCGAGACGTCGTGCAGCTGCGCCAGTCGCGCGGCCGGGACCGGCTCGGTTGCCGCGGTCAGCACCACACAGCAGTGCAGTGCCCATTCCACGCCGCCGGACAGTTTCATGCACCCTCCCAGTTGACTCGGACACAGAGTATCCGAGTATTATCTCGGACATTGGGTATCCGAGTTTGTGCCGGCAGGGGCGCTCGGCTCACAGAAGGGCACGATCATGAACATCACGGTCATCGGCGGTACCGGACTGATCGGTTCACAGCTCGTCTCCCGGCTGCGCGAGGCAGGACACGAGGTGGTCGCCTCATCCCTGTCCACCGGAGTCGACCTGCTCACCGGCGCGGGCCTCGGCGAGGCGCTCAAGGGTGCGGACACGGTCGTCAACGTGACGAACTCGCCCACGTTCGACGAAGCCTCCCTGGACTTCTTCCGCACCTCCGTGGGGCACCTGCTGGCAGCGGGGGAGCGTGCGGGCGTCCGCCATCAGGTCATCCTCTCCATCGTCGGCGTCGACCAGGTGCCGCAGCTGGACTACTACCGCGCGAAGGCGCTCCAGGAGGACCTGCTGCGGCAGGGGCCCACTCCGTACTCGATCGTGCGCGCCACGCAGTTCTTCGAGTTCATGGACGCGGTCATGACCTGGACCGCCGACGACCGGACCGTCCGGCTGCCCGCCACGCCCATCCAGCCCGTCGCGACCGCCGAGGTGGTCCAGACACTCGCCGACGTCGCCACCGCCGAGCCCCTCAACGGCACCCTCGACGTCGCGGGCCCCGATGTCTTCCCGCTCGACGAGCTCGGCCGCCTGACGCTGTCGGCCCGCAAGGACCCCCGCACCATCGTCACCGACGACACGGCGGGCATGTTCGCAGCCGTCGAAGGTGACGTACTGATCGCGGGCCCCGGCGCCCGCGTGGCCCCCACCCACTACGAGGACTGGCTCGCCGCCAACCGGTAGGCAGCTGACAGCTGGATCGGGCGGTCACCGAGGCGAGGCTTCGGTGGCCGCCTCCAGACGTGCGCCGGGTCAGGTCGGGCCATGAGCCCCATCGGCGCAGCAGCACCAGGTCGGCGGCCGCGTTGGTTACGCCTCTCCCGTGGCGTTCACCGCCGCCTTCCCCCGCGCCTTCGCCGCACCCCGTCACGCTTCACCGCGAGCCGCCAGGGCAAGACCGCCTGACCTGCACATTCGTCGAGAAAGCACCCGGCGGCGGTGGTCACCGGCGTCGAGCCCGGTCGACTACCCCTGGGATGCCGATTCCACGCTCCACGTTCCGGCCAAAGTCCGTCCAGGCTGTGAGCCCACCCATAGGAGCCACGTCACATGCTAACGGCGGTAGTAGACCCCTGGGGGCTGCCGCCGGAGGGCCGTGGGTCACTTGCGAGGCATCCGACCAGGGCGTCCTGCGTAGCGGGGTAGTACGTCACATCATTGCGCCCAGCTCCGGCCACCGCTAACCCTTGCTGAAGTTCCGGGGCAACCGGATCGCATCGGGTGAAACCGCCCGCTTCGACCGAGCCCCTCAACACACTTCGCATTGGAGAGTTACCCCCGCATGGCCATTACTCAGACGCAGACCAAGCCCGGCCGCACCATCCGACTGCGCAAGATCTCCGTCGCCGGTATCGCCACCGCAGGTGCCGCTGCCGCCGCCCTCACGCTGGTCCCCTCGCAGGCCCACGCCGCCGAGCCGACCGCCGCGAGCAAGCAGGTCACCAAGGCCGCCGCGGCCGACAAGGACTACGGCAACAACCTCGACGGGTGGATCCGCGAGTCCCTGGACATCATGAAGTCCAAGGGCATCCCCGGTTCCTACGAGGGCCTGCACCGCAACATCATGCGTGAGTCCGCCGGTAACCCGAACGCCCAGAACGGCTGGGACGTGAACGCGCAGAACGGCACGCCGTCCAAGGGCCTGCTCCAGGTCATCCAGCCCACCTTCGAGGCGTACCACGTCGCGGGCACCCCCAATAACCTGACCGACCCGGTCGCCAACATCACCGCGGCCGCCAACTACGCCGCCGACAAGTACGGCTCGATCGACAACGTCGACTCCGCCTACTGAGCCACCGGTCGTCCACCCCACTGAGCCACCAGCCACCGGTCGAAGAGAAGGGCAGCGCATGCCGCACGAGAGCAGCAACGAGCAGCAGGCGCACATGGCCGAAGGCCCCGCAGTGCCCGGCTACGGGCCCCCGCGGGTACGGCGCTCCCGGCGCAAGCCGAAGAAGAAGGCCCTGCGGTACGTCGCGTGGGGCGCGCTGGGAGCGGTCCTGATCGGCGGAGGAGGTGCCGCCTACGCCTGGCAGCACCTCAACGGCAACATCCAGGGCACGGACATGAACGCCGCCCTCGGAAAGGACCGGCCCGGCGAGCAGAAGGACGGCTCGATGAACATCCTCCTGCTCGGGTCGGACTCCCGGGCGGGAACGCACGGCCACTACGGCAGCGGCATCAGCGGAGCCCGCGCCGACACGGCGATGGTCCTGCACGTCGACAAGACCCACAAGAAGGCTTCGGTCGTCAGCATCCCGCGCGACACGATGGTCGAGCGGCCCCAGTGCGCGAAGCCGCACGGCGGTGAGGCGGCCGGCGCGCAGCAGGCCATGTTCAACTCGTCGTACCAGGTGGGCGGACCGGCGTGCACGGCGAAGACGGTCGAGAAGATGTCGGGCGTCCGCATGGACCACTATCTCGAGGTCGACTTCAAGGGATTCCAGAAGCTCATCGACGAGCTCGGCGGTGTGGACATCACCACCCGCAAGGCGATCCACGACCCCAACAGCGGTCTTGCCCTGAGCGCGGGCAAGCACACGCTCAAGGGCAAGCAGGCACTGCAGCTCGTCCGCACCCGGCACGGCGTGGGCGACGGAAGTGACCTGGGCCGCATCCAGCTCCAGCAGGCGTTCATCAAGGCGCTGATCCACCGTGCCGACACCGTCGATCCGCTGGGCAGCCCCGCCAAGTCCTACGACCTGGCGGACACCGCGACCAAGACCATCAGCGCCGACTCCGAGCTGGCGTCCGCGGACAAGCTCCTCGGTCTGGCCAAGGAGCTGAAGGGCATCAGCCCCGACCGCACCAACATGGTCACCATGCCGGTCACCTACGACGCCCAGGACGCGGGACGGGTCTTGCCGCTGGAGAAGGCCTCGCACCGGGTGTGGAGCGCGCTGCGGCACGACCGGCCCATCCCGAAGTCCGCGACGCAGGACTCGGTGGGCGACCGGACGGACTCGCCGGTCTCCGCGGGCACCTGACCCGCCCGAGCTCCTCGCCGCACGCCGGGCCGGCCCGGGTCACCGCACCCCGTCACGCCCCGTGCGGCTGAGGGCTCCCGGCCACCACGCCGCCGGCCCGATGTCGCGTACCAGGGCCGGCACCAGGAGCGACCGTACGACCAGGGTGTCCAGCAGGACGCCGAAGGCGACGATGAACGCGATCTGGACGAGGAAGGCCAGCGGGATGATGCCGAGTGCCGCGAAGGTGGCCGCGAGTACGACCCCGGCCGATGTGATGACGCCGCCGGTAGCGGTCAGACCGCGCAGCACTCCTTCGCGCGCCCCGTGGCGCAGTGATTCCTCGCGGACCCGGGACATCAGGAAGATGTTGTAGTCCACGCCCAGAGCCACCAGAAAGACGAATCCGTAGAGCGGTACGGAGGAGTCGGTGCCGCTGAATCCCAGGACGTGCTGGAAGACGAGGGCCGACACACCCAGCGTGGCAAGGAAGTTGAGTGCCACCGTCGCCACCAGCAGGACGGGCATGAGCAGCGAGCGCAGCAGTCCGATCAGGATGACGAGGATGATCGCGAGGACCACCGGGACGATGAGCAGGCGGTCGTCCTCGGCGGTCCGCTGGGTGTCGTACTGCTGCGCGGTGTAGCCCCCTACGAGTCCGTCGGCACCGTTCACCGCGTGGACGGCAGCACGCAGCCGCGCCACCGTGTCCTTCGCCGCGTCGCTGTCGGCGGCGTCCTCCAAGGTCGCATCGATGCGTATGCGGCCGTCGACGACGAGCACGTCTGCGGCGGCGTCCTGCTTCTCGGCCCCCTGCTCCGCAGCTTCCTGCTTTCCCGTGCCCGGCCGACCGGACGCGGTTACGGCGGCGGCCGATGACACCCCTTCGGTGCGTTCGGCCGCCGCCTTGACCTGCTCGACCCTGTCCGCATCCGCGATCACGACGGCCGGGTTGCCCGAGCCGCCGGGGAAGTGCTTGCCGAGCGTCTTCTGCGCGGCCACCGAGGGCGCGTCGTTGACGAAGATCTCGTCCAGGGGCACTCCCTTGGACTGCAGCGCGGGGGCGAAGGCGGCGCAGACGAGCAGACCGACGAGGGTGCAGGCCCACACCTTGCGCGGCGCCCGGTCGACGAGCGAGGCGATCCGCGTCCACACACCCTGGCCCGCGGACTTCTCCGAGGCCGACTTGGGCTTGGCGGGCCAGTACGCCACGCGTCCGAGCAGGACCAGGACCGCGGGCAGGAAGGTCAGCGTGCTGAGCACGGCGCAGGCGATGCCGATGGCTCCGACGGGCCCGAGCGCGCGGTTGTTGGTGAGATCGCTCAGCAGCAGGGCGAGCAGTCCGAGAGCGACGGTCGCCCCGCTCGCGACGATGGGGCCGAGCGAGCGCCTGAGCGCCGAGCGCATGGCGGCGATCTTGTCGCGGCTGACGGCCAGTTCCTCGCGGAAGCGCGCGGTCAGCAGCAGCGCGTAGTCGGTCGCGGCGCCGATGACCAGGATGGAGAGGATGCCCTGGACCTGCCCGTCGACCCGGACGACATCGTGGTCGGCGAGCACGTAGACGATCCCGCAGGCGAGCCCCAGGGCGAAGACGGCCCCGAGGATGATCACCAGCGGGAGCAGCAGGCTGCGGTAGACGAGCAGCAGGATGACCAGGACGGTGATCAGGGCGACCCCGAGCAGGAGGCCGTCGATGCCCCCGAAGGCGTCGGACAGGTCGGCCTGGCTGGCCGCGGGCCCGGCCACCCGGACCTCCGTCCCGGACACCTGGTCCGCCGCCTTCCTGACCTGCTCCAGGGTGGCTTCGAGATCCTCGCCGAGGTCGGACCGCAGGGGCACGACCCCTTGCAGTGCCCGGCCGTCCTCGGACAGGACGGCCGGGGACGCCGGCCCGGCGATGCCTGCGGCGTCCTTCAGGGAGGCGAGCGCCCGGGTGGCGCCGGCCTGCTGAGCCTTGTCGATTCCGCCGCCCCGAGCGGCTCCGTCCGCGGTCCAGACGACGATCGCGGGGAGGGTCTCCGCCTGGTGGAACTTCCGCTGGGCGTGGATGACTTGAGTGGCTTCGGCGTTCTGCGGCAGGAACGCGGACTGGTCGTTGGTGGAGACCTCCCCGAGCTTTCCGGCGTACGGCCCGAGCGTCCCGCCGATGCCGAGCCAGGCGACGAGCAGGACGACGGGCACCAGCCGGCGTGCCAGACGCGTACCTGTGGACATGGGTCTCCTTGCGCATATGATGCTTCAACGAAAAAGAATCTCAATGATTGAAACATCTCGTCCGGCAGGGATGCCAGGCGGGTACACCACAGGGGCCGGACCACCCTGCCGCGGGCGCACGACGGCCCGGTGCGGCATGTCCGGCGGAGCGCTCAGCGCTGACGGCCGCGCAGCTCGGAGAGTTCCTCGTTCATCGCGCCCAAGAAGCGCACCACTACGGCGAGTTCGTCCTCGCTGAACCGCACACGAGCGTTCTCCGTCGCCTCGGCCAGCGGCCGGAAGAAGGTGCGTGCCGCCGCCTTGGCCCCCGGAGCGTAGTGCAGGTGGACCACCCGGCGGTCCGCGCTGTCCCGCGACCGGCGGATGTGTCCGGCCCGTTCGAGACGGTCCAGGCACGCGGTGACGGCGCCCGATGTCAGCCCCAGATGGTCGCGCAGCCGCCCCGGAGTGAGCGGTTCACTCGCGTCCAGGATCGCCGCGAGAGCCTGCACGTCCGTCGCGTGCAGATCGTGGCCGGCGGCGAAACCATGGATGACCCGGTTGAGCTCGCCGTTCATGCGCCGCAGCTGCACCGCGAACGACTGCAGATCCGTCGGCATCTGATCCGATGCCGAACCGCCGCCTGACGCTGAACCCTCTGTACTGACCACAGGTGCAGCCTATAGATCCAGGCGCGGAGTCCGTGCTGCGCCCTGTCGGTCGACCCCCTGACGGGAGTAGCGTGGTGGCATAGTCCGTGGAACGACTGCTCGCCGTCAGCGCGGCAGCGGCGTTTCGGCGACCAATCGGGGCCGGAGTGCGGCCCCTACCGTCAACGGCTGTACCTGCGGGAGCCTGTGCCCGCCATCTGGCACCGCGAGGCGCGCCGCTTCCTTTGACGGCGACTTTCGCCTTGGAGCTCCGCCGCTTCTCGACGGTGCACGGCTTTCGGGACTTTCATGCACGGCTACTTCGCCGACGATCTGCTGCTCATCGTGCCGTCAACCCCCGCCGCCGAGGGTCTGTGTCTCTTCGGCGAGGTCCTGGGCGAACACAAGGGCGCTCTGGCCATGGCCCTGACCACCCAGTGCCGCGGCACGCAAGAGATCACCATCGACCTGACCGGCGTTCACTACCTCGCCAACAGCGCCCTGGAGATCCTCGTCGCCCTCGCCAAGAACCTCCAGCCACCCCAGCGCCTGCTCATCCGCGCCGCCTCCGAACTGGCGCTGCGCGAAAGGCTCACCGCACGTGGTTGGGACGGCATCGAAACACTGCGCCTCACCGAAGGGCAGGCACACGGCCGTTCCGAATGATGTCCGAGCCGGCCGACGGCGCGGGCCACCCGGGCTCGCACTCTCACCGAGCCGCGGTGATCCTGATCTCGGCCACCGTGCCGTCGCCCCGTAGGGACAGGGACGCCGGGCCTTCGTGACGTACGCAGTCGAGACGGCCGAGCACGGTCTCCCGCCCGCCCGGCCCGCCGACGGTGACTCCCTCGGTGGTCGCCATGACGAGCAGGGTCTCGCCCGCGGTGCACGTCATCTCCGCACCCTGTGCGGCGGCGATGGTGACGATCCGCACCTGCCCGGTCGAGCGGCCCCTGCGGGTCATCACATTCATGTCGCGCACCCCTCCGGCCTCAAGCCGGCAGTCCGTCACCGCGTCGCCGGAGAAGGCGAAGGGGCTCAGCGGCTCCACCCGTTGCGGGGTCCCGTCCACGGTCAACACCATGCCTACGCCCTCGACCAGGGTGATCACGCGGTCGATCCCGGGGAAGGAGGAGAAGGGTCCTCCCGCGTCCACGTCCGCGATGCTCACCCGCCAGTCGTAGCCGTCCGCGGGCCCCGCCGAGGCCGGAGGCGCTTGTACGGTGCCCGACGCGACCTCCCGCGTCATGCCGCCGCCGTTCTTCCACGGCATGCTGAGGTATGCGCTCCAGCGCAGAACATCGTCACCCATCCGACGCCGCCTCCTTCCTCTACTGAATCCGGGGGCAGCCTACGCGCCGACCAGCCGCGGGGTTCGCCCTGCTGGGATGTGACGTGCTCTTGATCGGTAGGGTTCGAGGACGTGTGCAGGCCGGTGATCCTGGAGGTGCCTTCATGGCCGTTGAGTGGGTTCGGCTCAAGCTCGACCTCGACGCGTTCGACGACACCCGGTTCGAGCCCCGCCTCCGAAGCTGCCGGCAGAGCGGCATCGAGTTCACGACCATGGCAGCCTTCGGCGACACGCCCGAACACCGGCGTGCGCTGTACGACTTGAACAAGACGTGCTCCGCGGACATCCCCGGACGGGGTGAGTTCTATACGTTCGAGGAGTACGTGGCCCAGCGCATCGAGACCCCCACCTATGATCCCCACGGCGTCGTCCTTGCCCTGGACGGCGGGTCGTGGATCGGCATGGCAACCACATCGATCCAGCCCGAAGGCCATGCCTTCAGCGAGATGACCGGGCTGCTGGCCGGCCACCGGGGCAAGGGGATCTCCCTGGCCATGAAACTGCTGGCCATCGGCTTCGCACGCTCACAGGGCATGCACTGGCTGCGGACCCTCCACCACCCCGACAACGCGGCGGCCATCGGCATGAACCGTCGACTCGGCTTCGTCGACGACGGGCCACGAGCCACGACCACTTGACGGTCTCGAACGTCACGCCCAGCCGACCTTGCCCAGCCGACCCCGCCCAGCCGACCTAGCCCCGCTCCGGCTCAGGGACGCGGAGGTCGGGGGAGGGCGTATGGCTCACCCCGTAGACGCGGGCGAACCGGTTGGCGGGGCCCGGTGATCCACTGAGGCGCTCAAGGAAGAACGCGCGCGCCATCGACTGCATCTGCTCGCCGTTCACATATACGACCCACCTGTTGGAGGCGGCGTTGAAGCGGGCCGCCTCCACCGCTGCCCGCAGGCCGGACGCGGGCCCCTGGTGCAGTTGCCCACGCAGATCCAGGAACCGCCTCACGGAGTCCAACTCCGAGCGGCGCAGGCCCACTTGCTGCAGTCCCGGAGCCGGTTCCCCTGCGGGTGGGGGAGTGGCCCGTACCTGCGCGTAGAGGAGTGCGTCCCACCCGTCGGCCGTCAACTGCACAGCCCACGGGGTCGGTTGGCCCGCCTTCGCGGAGAGCTCCGACTGTTCGTCGCGAGGTGCCACCCGAGCCAGTCCCAGTTTCACCAGGGGGCCCGTGGTGCGTTCATCGAGGCCGGGCCCTGCCGCGGCCCAGCCATCGATGGTGCGCTGCACGTCAGCCACCCGTTGCAGCAGCGCGAAATGTCCAGCCGAGCGCCGCATACCTGCCCCTCCCGCCGAACAGTGCGTTGCCGCGACGCTAGCGTGCATCCCGGCCCGAAGGGGCGTTGTTGGCAGGGTCTCCCTCCCAAAGCGGCGTGGGGTGCGGAACGGTCGAACGGGCGATCGGGCCGGGCTCGGTGGTGCGGCTCAGGGCTCCCGGCGTGCCGTCGCAGCCAGTGAGCCGAGGAGCGCGAGCGCCTCGCTGCTGGGGGAGCCGGCCTCCGCGTGGTAGACGACGAGTTCCTGGCCCGGCGCCGCGCGCACGTCGAACGTCTGCATGGTCAACGTCAGCGGCCCCACGTCGCGATGCTCGAAGTCCTTGCGCTCCAGGGTCTTGCCCCGGGCGTCGTGGCGGGCCCACAGGCCGGCGAACTCCGGGCTGCTCTCCAGGAGTTCGCCGAGCACCTGACGTACCCGCGGATCGTCCGGCGCCGCGCCGTGGCCGAGCCGGAAACCGGCCACGGAGTTGCGCGCGACGGCGTGCCAGTCGCGGTAGAAGGCGCGTGCGGCCGGGTCGGTGAACACGACATGCAGGAGGTTGCGCGAGTGCGCCCAGCCGTGGAAGAGCGCGTCGGCGATCGTGTTGGAGGCGAGGACGTCGTACGCGCGGTTGTAGACGACGGCCGGATTGTGCGGCCAGGCATCCATGAGGGAAAGCAGGCTCGGCTCGACCCGGTCCGCCACGCCGGCGGCCCTGGGGCGCGGGCCGATGCCGGCCAGCCGGAACAGGTGCAGCCGACCGTCCTCGTCCAGCCGCAGGGCGGTGGCCAGTACGTCGAGCACCTGCCCGGAGGGTGCCCGCTCCCGGCCCTGCTCCAGGCGAACGTAGTAGTCGGCGCTGACCCCCGCGAGGATGGCCACCTCCTCGCGCCGCAGCCCCGGCACCCGGCGGTATCCCGTGACGATGAGGTGCGCATCGGCAGGGGTGACCAGGGCGCGCCGTGCGGTGAGGTGGGCGCCGAGCTCTGTGCGTGCCATGCCCCCATGCTAGGTCGCGGTCCGCCGCGCTTCCTGGGTGCGCCGCACCCAGGAGAACGCCGCCTCTGCCACGGACGTTCCGGCCGGTCCAGTCTCAAGGACATGACCACACAGCACAGCGAAACCATTGCGCCGAGCGACCGCAAGGTCGTCCTCATCACCGGCGCCAGCAGCGGTATCGGCGCGGCCGTCGCCACCCGGCTCGTGACCGAGGGACACCTGGTGGTGGCCGGTGCACGCCGCACCGACCGCCTGCGGGAACTGGCGGACGGTACGGCCGATGCGGCAGCCCGCTCCGGTGGCGGCCTGCATCCGGTACGGGTGGACGTGACGGACCGTGCGGACGTAGCCGCCTTCGTCCGGACTGCCCACGACCGCCATGGCCGCGTCGACGTCCTCATCGGCAACGCGGGTGTCATGCCGCTGTCGAGGCTGGACTCCCTGCTCGTCGACGAGTGGGACCGGATGATCGACGTGAACGTCCGCGGCCTGCTCCACGGGATCGCCGCGGCCCTGCCCGTGTTCGCCGCGCAGGGCTCGGGACACTTCGTCACGGTCGCGAGCATCGGCGCCCACGAGGTCGTTCCCACCGGAGCCGTCTACTGCGGCACGAAGTACGCGGCCTGGGCGATCACCGAGGGTCTTCGCCAGGAGCTGGATCCCTCGATCCGGGTCACGACCATCTCGCCGGGTGTGGTCGACTCCGAGCTCGCCGACACCATCACCGAGGCCGGCGCCGCCGAGGCCATGCGCGCCTACCGGGCTCACGCCATCGGACCCGATGCCGTGGCGAGCGCTGTCTCCTACGCCCTCGCACAGCCCGCCGACGTCGACGTCAACGAGATCGTCGTACGGCCCGTCCGCCAGCGCTGAGCCCACCGGGCTCGGCTGCCCGCGTTGTCAGAGGCGCCGCGTACGGTCGTCGCATGGTTGATCACAGCTCCGTGCCTGCGGTGTGCCAATTCGCGACCTGGGAGCCCCTGTTGAGGCTCTTTCAAGACAGCGGGGCGCAGGAGCAGGCTGCCCCTGCCGTCCGCGTGTCGGGGCGGATCAGCCGGGAGAGCTGGAGTCTGCCCCTGCGGCGACGGCTGCAGGCGTCCGGCCGGGCCGCTCAAGGCGAGGACATGCGGGACGAGACGGAGGCGGCGGAGCGGGTGCAGCGCGCGCTGGCGGATGCCGGTGTCGACACTGTCTCGTTCACGGGGAAGATAGCGCCGGACGGGAAGGCCGTACTGCGCCTGCTCGGCCCCAGCCCCGCAGTGGAGCCCGGCAGCAGCCCGCCGGGAACGCTCCTCCTGGTCGAGGGCGCCGTTCCGCAGCCCTGGCGCCGGCCTCCCGACCCGGTGGCAGGAGCTCAAAGTGCTCTACCGGGTGGCACGGCCATGGCCGCAGGGGCTGGCCGCCGATGACGAGGCCTCGGAACGTGCGTGCGAGGCGGTCGGCTGTGAACTCTTCGCCCTGGACGACCTGCACGTGGCCGATGCGTCGTCCCGCCCGTGCCCCTGGGCGTTCGCCGCGAAGGAAGCGGCCGTCACCCCGCCCGACGCGGCTGTGCAGGGCTTGGTCGGCTCGCCGGGCTGGATCGCCTTCGGGGACAACGGCGGTGGCGACCGCCTGGCGGTCGATCTGACACCGGGACCACGCGGACACGCAGGACAGATCATTCTTCTCAGCCATGAGGAGCACGTCGGGGCGTCCCTGGTCGCCGACTCGCTCACCGACCTCGTGAGGGGCCAGGACAACAGGCAACATCACGACGGGGACGGAGACCGGCCGCCGGCCGTGGCGCACGTCAACATCCGAAGGCTGCCGAGCGTCGAGGCCGCCGCGCACCCCGGCTTGGAGGCCCTGTCCATCGGCCTCTGGGACGCCGAGCCGCTGAGCCTCGCCCCGGTCGCCGCACTGCCCCGCCTGCGAACGCTCGCCGCCTACCCCGGCACGCTCGCCGACCCGCTGGAGATCGGCGAGCTCACCGCGCTGGAGTTCCTGGAGATCGGCCCGGCCGAATGGCGCGTCCTGCTCGACGCGGGAGCCGTCCCGCGCAGCCTGTCGGCCGCCGCCATCAAGGTGCACGGCGACGAGGACCGCCCATCGTGGCCCTCGCCAACGAGATCCTGGATCTCTGGGCCCGGCCCCACATCATCCAGCACCGCCTCGAAGGCACCGTCGGCCCCAAGCCTTGGCGGGCGGGGGAGTACCGGCACACTGTGTCCGGGTCTGCCCAGACCTCGCACGATCGGCCGACGAGGCCAGAATTGCGTCCGTTTGAGATCAACGCAGGTGGCTACCCGATCGCTGCGGAAGCACAGCGCTGTGCGACGTAGGCGCCGGTTGGTTGGGACAGACAGCCACCGGCGCTGCCGCATGCGCGGAATCGCAAACTATGGCCACGGATGTGGGGAATCTGCGATGCTCGATTCATCAACGGTTCTGCCGGCCCGACAGAGGCGGCCCGAGTAGACGAGAGGCGGAGCGGGTGGCTTCCTCACCGGACTCTCTCAACACATCGGCACTGACCCCCCGTTGCGATCCGGAGCAGCAGGCCCCGAACGATGACTGCGCGGAAGAGGTCGCCGAGATCAAGGCGCTGCGCACCGAGGTCAACGACCTGCATCGCGCCATGGAGTCCCATCCGCCCATAGACCAGGCGCGGGGCATGCTGATGACCCTGGGGCCGTGCACCGCGGAGGAGGCGTGGGAGATCCTGGTCGAGGTGTCGCAGCACTCCAACACCAAACTGCGCGCGGTGGCGGACGAGCTGATAGCGACCACGGATGGCGAGCCGTTGCCCAGCCCGATCCGCACGGCTCTTGCCAAGGCACTGAGCAAGCGCCAGGCGGCTACGGGCTGACGCGGGCGTCACCGGACGGAGGAGAGCTGCTCAGGCCCTCCGGCGCCCTCAGGCCCTCAGCTCGGCCAGGTCGGTGGCATCCAGGTGCAGACCGGCCGCCGCGAGGTTTTCGGTGAGGTGGGCGGGGGAGCCGGTGCCGGGGATGGCCAGCATGTTCGGCGAGCTCGCGAGCAGCCAGGCGAGCGCGACCTGTGCGGTCGTCGCCTCATGCCGCTTGGCGACGCTCTCCAGGCGGCCGTGCTCGATCGGGTCGAAGCCGCCGCCGAGCGGAAAGAAGGGCACGTAGGCCATGCCCTGCTCCACACAGCGCGCGAGCACGGCGGCATCATCGGGACGATGCACGTGGTACTGGTTCTGCACCGCGACAACCGGCGCGATGACCCGTGCCTCGTCGAGCTGCGCCACGTCGACATTGCTGACCCCCAGGTGCCGGATCAGCCCCTCCTCCCGCAGCTGCGCCAGCGCCGCGAACCGGTCGGCCACGCTCTCGCCGCCGGGCTCGCGCATGCCGCCGACCCGCAGGTAGACGAGGTCGAAGCGGTCGAGACCCAGGGCGCGCAGATCCGCGGTCACCAACTCGCGCAGCTGCTCGGGTCCCGCCTGGCCGGTGGGCATGCCGTCCGCTCCGGGCAGCGGTCCCACCTTGGTGGCGATCACCAACTCCGCCGGGTAGGGCGCCAGCGCCTTGCGGATCAGGTCGTTGGCGCGTACGTCCCCCCGAGCGTAGAAGCCGGCCGTGTCGATGTGGTCCACGCCCGCCTCGACCGCCTGCCGCAGCACCGCGGTGCCGGTCTGCGGATCACGTGCCGGCCCGGTGAACGTGCCGGCCGGAAGCCGCATCGCGCCGAAGCCGAGCCGGTTGACGCGGAGGTCGTCGCCGAGTGTGAACTGGCCGCTCGCGGCGGCCGTGATCTGTGTGGTCATGTCCCCAGCCTCAGCCCTCAAGGACCGTTGACGGGCCGAATGGCAACCTGTTGCCACGATCCTGAGTGAGACTGGGAGGGTGACGACCGACCAGATGACCCTGACGGTGCACGGCGAGAGGGAGCTGGCCGCGCGGACCGCCCAGTTGTTCGGCGAGACGACGCGGGAGTTTTTCTGCGCCGCCAACGACCTGCACACCTGGTCGCGGCCCGAGGCCAGGGCGGCGCTCGCGCGCCGCCTGCGCCCGCGGATCGCTGACGGCACGGTGGTGCGAAAGCTCTACACACCCGCCGTACTGGCCGACGAGGAACAGCGTCTGCACCTGTTCGCCATCGAGGCGGCTGGCGGGCAGGTGCGGGTCCGCGCTGCGACGCTGCCCCACGAGACGATCATCATCGACCACAGGCTGTTGATCCTGGCCGGTCGCAGCGGTGCCCGCGGCCGTGAGTTCACCATCACCACCGCGCCGGCTCTCGTCGGGGGTGTACTCGCGCTGATGCGTGCCACCTGGGATGCCGGCACCCCTCTCGCGGATTACCTGCGGACCGAGACCGAGGGGCTGGACGCCGACTCGCTCGCCGTGTTGCGCGCGCTGGCGGCCGGACTCACCGACGTCGTGGGCGCGCGCCGCGTCGGCATGTCGGTGCGGACCTACCGCAGAAGGGTCGCCGAGTTGATGACGGCACTCGAAGCCGACTCACGCTTCCAGGCAGGCGTCAACGCAAGCCGACGGGGCCTCACCGGCAGCTGACGACGCCCAACACCCGGTAGATCGCGCGTCGTTGCGCCGCGCTCCCCAGGGTGTCAGCCTGCCCGCCCACGCCGTATACGGAGAGCTGAACCAGACGACGCAGGTCCGCAAGCCGCGTCCTACGTATCCCAGTAATTGAGCGGCGCAGAGCCCACGCTGTGCCCCCTGCGATCCAGCACCCGCCCCACGTGCTTGACCGTGCGCAGCACCACCGCGCGCTCCGTGATGCGCAGATCCAGGTGTGCGAGGCGGCTGTTGAGGAGGGACTCGGTGGTGTGGACCTCGGACAGGGCGGGCAGCCAGATGTCGAGCACCAGATTGTGCGCGCCCGCGGTGATGCTGCACATGCGCAAGCCGGGCAGGGTCCGCAGCGCGCTCACCGTCTCGTCGAGATGCTGGGCGGGCACCGAGCCGAAGTAGACGACCGAGACGGGGAAGCCGGTCAGCGGTCTGGCCAGCGCGCAGCGCAGCGAGAGCCGCCCGCTGCCGGTGAGGATGCGCAGTCGGCGCCGGACGGTCGCGGCGGAGGCGCCGACCGCCTCGGCAAGGTCCGTCAGGGGCATCCGGCCGTCCGCGCCGAGCGCGAGGGCGATCCGGCGGTCGAGGGGCCGCAGCGGTTCGTCGGGCACCGCGGGCCGCTCCACGGACAGGGCGCTCCGCTGCCGCCGGGTGAGGCTGCGCAGCCGCCAGGAGGCCCCCTCGAAGGGCGCCGCGGTGATGACATGGCTGCGCACGGCACGTACACCGGGCAGGTGCGAGACCCGGTCGCCGGAGAGCCGGGCGAGACCGTCGAGGTCGGCGGCGCCGACGATCGCGAGCAGATCACGCCCGCCCGAGGTCTGCTTCAGGCTCAAGACATGCGGGTCGCTGGCGAGTTGCCCGATGGTTTCCTCGCTCAGCCGTCCGCCCATGTCGATCTCGACCTGGGCGTAGACCCCCTCGTCGTGGCCCGGCGAGAGGTAGCCGTCGACCCAGGCCACGCCCGCACGCACCATGCGCTCCCAGCGGCGGGCGACCGTCACCGCGTCGACCTCCAGGACCTCGCCCATCCGCACCCAGGGGATCCGTGGCTGGATCTGGAGCGCATGCACGATGGCCAGGTCCAGTTCGTCCAGGGTGTGCGCTCGCTGCGTGTCCATGGGGTGTGCCGAATCCTGCGTCGAGGGCGTCATGGTGAAGGATTCCGGCGATTTTACACAGCCGTGATCCCTGATACCGAGGATCGTCGGCCATGAGCCACGCACAGTTCTCCTCCCTGCGCATCATCCGAGCCCGCCTCGTCGACGGCACCGGCGCGGCACCCGTCACGGACGCCGTGATCGACATCGACGAGGACGGCACCATCGTCCACGCGGGACCGGCCGCCGCGGCACCGGAGGCGCCCGCCAGGGCCCGCACCGTGGACGCGGCGGGACGCACGGTCCTGCCGGGCTTCATCGACACCCATGTCCACCTCGCCATCGAATCGCCCCGGCAGATGGTCCGGCGCCACGAGACCGACCCGACCCTGGAGACCTTCCGCACCGCCGAGCGGCTGCGCATCACCCTGGAGGCGGGCATCACCACCGCCCGTGACCTGGGCGGTCTGCCGGCCGGCTACCGGGACGCGGTCGCCGCGGGACTCACCACCGGCCCCCGGCTGCACACGGCGGTCCGCATCCTCAGCCACACCGGCGGCCACGCCGACTTCCGTTCGGATTGCGGCTTCGACCCCAGCGCCGGGGTGGGCGAGATCGCCGACACCCCGGACGAGGTACGGGTCGCGGTGCGCCGCCTGCTGCGCTCCGGCGCCGACGTGATCAAGGTCTGTGCGACCGGCGGCATGAGCAGCCCCTACGACCAGCCCGACGACGAGGGCCTGACCGTCGAGGAGATCCGCACGGTCGTCGACGAGGTGACCCGGCACGGCGGCCGCCCCGTGGCGGCCCACGCTCAGGGCACCGCGGGCATCGTGAACGCGATCCGCGGCGGCGTCAGCAGCGTCGAGCACGGCTACGGCCTCACCGCGCAGGCCCGCGAACTGGCGGGCGAGCACGGCACGTTCGTGGTGCCTACCCTGTCGACGGTGTTCGACGGAATCGACCGTTCGACCATGCAGCCCTTCCACTACGAGAAGAAGGTCCGCTGGTCCGGCATCACCCGGGAGAACATCGCGGCGGCCATCTCCGACGGCGTACGGATCGCGATGGGCACCGACGCGGCGATGGTCCCGCACGGCCGCAACCTGCGCGAGCTCTCCCACCTCGTTTCCCTGGGCATGACCCCGGAACGGGCCATCGAGGCGGGTACCCGCAGCGCCGCCGAACTCCTGGGCCTCTCCGCGGAGATCGGCACGCTCGAAGCGGGCAAACACGGCGACCTGGTGCTGTGCGACGGCGATCCGCTCGCGGACATCTCGGTGCTGTCCGACCCGGCCGGCATCGTGCTCGTCGCCCAGCGCGGCGCCGTACGCAAGGACACGCTCGGCCTGGCGCTGACCGCCCCCACGGCGAGCGGCACACCATCGCAGGGAGTCGCCGGATGAGCACCTCGGTCACCCCCGCGAAGACACCGGCCGGCGGGCCACCGCGGTCCGTCCTCGACAAGGTCATGAACGGCATCGAGCGCGCGGGCAACAGACTGCCGCACCCGGTGCTGCTCTTCCTCGGCCTCTTCCTGATCATCGGCACGGTCTCGACGGTCCTCGCGGCCATCGGCACCACCGTCACGGTGCCGGGCGAGGACAAGACGCTCGCGGTCAAGGGCCTGTTCAGCGGCGAGGGCGTGCGCTGGCTGCTCGAGAACTTCATCCCGAACTTCACCGGCTTCCCCTCGCTCGGCACCGTCCTGCTGATGATGGCCGCGGTCGGCGTCGCCGAGAAGACGGGCCTGCTCGAGACCGCCGTACGGGCCTCCATCGCGCGGGCGCCCAGGAGGCTGCTGCCCTACCTGGTCGCCTTCGTGTCCTGCCAGGCGCACCTGATGAGCGACGTGGCGATCCTGGTGATCCCGCCGCTGGCCGCACTCGCCTTCAAGAACGCGGGCCGCAACCCGATCGCGGGCCTCATCGGCGGCTTCGCCTGCGTCTGCGCGGGCTACGCGGCGGGCTTCTCCATCGGCGCGCTCGACGCCCTCTACACCGGCATCACCCAGCAGGCCGCCGCCGTCGTGCCGGGCGGCGAGAGTGCCCCCACGCACATCCTCATCAACTACTTCTTCACCGCAGCGGCCAGTTGCCTGCTCGCCCTGATCGGCGGGTTCCTCATCTCCCGCGTCCTGGAGCCCCGACTGCCCCAGCCCCAGCCGGAGCCGGACCCGGACGCCGATGCGGAGAGCGGCACCGAGGCCGAGCAGGCTTCGCAAGAGCCCACCGCCCCTCCCGCCATCACGGTCACCGTCACCGCCAGACAGCGCACCGGCCTGCTGCGCTCGGGCCTCGCCGTCCTGCTGTACGCGGCCGTCGTGGTCACGTGCTGGCTGCTGCCGGGCTCCCCGCTGCGCGGCGAGGGCGGTGCGCTGGTCCCTTCACCGGTCCTCAACGGCATCGTGCCGCTGCTGTTCGTCGCGTTCGTCCTCGCGGGCGTCGTCTACGGCCGCACCGTCGGCACCCTCAAACGCGCCGACGACGCGCCCCGCATGATGGCCGAGTCCATCACCGGAATGTCCGGCTACATCGTGCTCATCCTGGTGATCTCACAGGTCATCGGCGTCTTCGACTGGTCGAACGTCGGCACCCTGCTCGCGGTGAACGGCGCGAACCTCCTTGAGTCCGCAGGTCTGACCGGCTTCACGGGTCTGGTCCTGTTCGTGCTCCTGGTGTGCGTCCTGAACCTGTTCGTCACCTCGGGCTCGGCGCTGTGGTCCCTGGTCGCGCCGGTCTTCGTTCCGGCGTTCATGCTCATCGGCATGGAACCCGCCGTCACCCAGGCGGCGTTCCGGATCGGTGACTCCGCGACCCAGATGATCACGCCGCTCAACCCGTACGTCTTCCTGATGCTGACGATCCTGCGCCGCTACGAACCCGGGGCACAGCTCGGCACGGTCCTGGCCCGGCTCTCGGTGTTCGTGGTCCCGTTCCTGATCGCCTGGCTGGCCGTACTCGGCCTCTTCTACGGCCTGGGCCTGCCCTTGGGCCCGGGAGCGGACATCCAACGCTGAACCGCTGAAGCGCCGACGTCTCGCGGTGCGCACCGGTGCCGCGTCGATGCGGAATTGCGGTTGCCGGTCCCGGCGGTGTGCAGCAGGATGCGGGGATGCGATTCTCGGTCAACATCCCGAACTTCGGTGACTTCGCAGATCCCAGGACCGTGGCGAAGCTGGCCGTGGCGGCGGAACAGGCAGGGTGGGACGGGCTGTTCGTCTGGGATCACGTGCTGCATCGCAAGCATGCGGGAAGGCCCTTCGGGGACCCCTGGATGCTGCTGACCGCCGCCGCGCTCGCGACCTCCCGGATCAGGCTGGGCACGCTGGTCACCCCGGTCGCCCGGCGGCGCCCGCAGCAACTCGCCCGCCAGGTGGCGACCCTGGACGTCCTGAGCGGCGGCCGGGTCACCTTCGGCGCGGGCCTCGGCGGGCCCATCGAGGACGAATACGGGAGCTTCGGCGACACCACCGACCCCAAGGTACTGGCCGAGCGGCTGGACGAAGGCCTTGACCTGTTGCAGCGCTACTGGTCGGGCGAGCCGGTGAACCACGACGGACGGCACTACCAGGCACATGACGTGGCGCTGCGGCCGGCGACGGCGCAACAACCCCGGCCGCCGATCTGGGTCGCGGGCTTCTGGCCGAACCGCCCGCCCATGCGCCGGGCCGCCCGCTGGGACGGCGCGGTCCCGCTGTTCGCGGACGCCAAACACGGGCATGTGCCACCGATCGGTCAGGTCCACGACCTGGTGAGCTACGTGGAAAAGCAGCGCGAGGGCCGGTCCGGCACCCCCTTCGACATCGTCCTGGGAGGTGCGTCGCCGGGCCACGACGCCGCCAAGACGCGCGACCTGATCGGCCCGCTGGCCGACGCCGGAGTCACCTGGTGGGACGAGCGGCAGATCCAGACCAACGAAGGACTCGACCAACTCGAACCGGTCCTGCGCCGCGTCGAGCAGGGCCCGCCGGTGTTGTAGAGGGGGCGACGGCCAGGGTCGCCCGGCCATCCGCTCATCAACGCCCAGGGTGGAGCAGGGCAAGACCGGCCGCCGGGCCCTTGTTCTCCGCGAGCGGTCAGGTCAGGCGGCTGCCCGCAGCGTGGTGGCTCCCGGCCCGTCCAGCTCGCCCAACGCCTCGCTTCGACCGGAGATGGCCAGAAGCAGGGAGAGTGCGGTTCCGCGCACTTCCGGGCCGTCGCCGATCGACAGGTCGGCGTCCGTCGGGGTCAGTCGGACCCCGGCGATCTTCTCCTTGGCTCCGCCGAAGGACGCCGAAGTACGAGCCTGCAGGCGGAGCGATCTGACGACAGCCTCCGGTCGGTAGGAGTGAGTGAGCCCCAAAGGGCGGCGGATGTCCTCGCCGTGGACGACCTCCTCGACGAGCCGGGTGTCGAGGGGCGCGGGAGGAGCCGACGTCCGCGAGGCCACCTGACGCAGGCGCTCCAATGTCTCCTGCGGTGAGGCGCCGCGCTCGCGCTGCATCCCGCGTGCGTTCTGACGGTCGAAGTCGAAACGAGCCCGGACCATGGAGCCCACGAATCCGAGGCGCGTGGTGCGAGCGGTGTCGATCAGATGGGCGACCACGTCGTGCACGGTCCACCCCTCACACAGCGATGGGTGATCCCACTGCTTGTCATCGAGGTGCGCGAGATCCTCGATCAGCGCCGCACGCTCCGCATGGACCAGTGGCCAGACATCATTCTTCACGGCTGTTCCTTTGCTCGGACCCCAGTGTCTGTCAGGGGAGACTCACGGCACGGCAGGAACTCATCGCGGGGTGACGAATCATGCTCAGACCCTCCAGGGTGCCGGGCGAATCCCGCGACGGGGGCAGGTCTAGGCTCGAGCTCGGGGAGTGCGCTCAGCGACCGAGGGGGAAGCCTGATGAAGGTAGTGCTGGCCGGAGGCACCGGACAGGTCGGGGCCGTGCTGGAGCTGGCGCTGACCGCTGCCGGGCACGATGTCGTCGTTCTGACCAGGAACCCCGTGCGCGCCCGCCAAGTGGCTTGGGACGGACGGACAGTGGGCCCCTGGGCCGCGGAGATCGACGGCAGCGATGTCGTGATCAACCTGGCGGGGCGCAGCGTGAGCTGTCGCTACACCGAGGCGAATCTGCGGGACATGATGGACTCGCGGGTCGAGTCGGCCGAGGCCGTCGGCAAGGCCATCGCCGCCTCGGTGAAACCGCCGGAGCTGTGGCTCCAGATGAGCACAGCCACCATTTACGCGCACCGATTCGACGCACCTCACGACGAGGCGACCGGTGTCATCGGCGGCACGGAGACCGGGGTCCCTGACTATTGGGAGTACAGCGTCCGGATCGCCAAGAACTGGGAACGCGCCCAGCAGGAGGCCGCCACCCCGCATACCCGCAAGGTCGCCCTGCGTGCCGCGATGGTGATGAGCCCCGACCGGGGCGGTGTCTTCGACGTCCTGCTGCGGATGGTCCGGCTGGGCCTCGGCGGCCCGGTCGCGGGCGGAGCCCAGTACCTGTCCTGGATCCACGACCGGGACTTCGTGCGCGCGGTGGAGTTCCTCATCGCCCGCGACGACATCGCGGGCCCGGTGAACCTGGCCGCGCCCGGTCCGCTCCCGCACCGCGCGTTCGTGCGCGACCTGCGGGCCGCGGCAGGCGTCCGGGTGGGCCTGCCCGCCACCAAGTGGATGGCGGAGATCGGCGCCTTCGTGCTCCGCACCGACACCGAACTGCTCCTCAAGAGCCGCCGGGTCGTCCCGGGCCGGCTGCTCGAAGAGGGCTTCGTCTTCGAGCACGGGACCTGGCCGGACGCGGCGACCGACCTCGTACGGCGCGCACGGGACGGCCGCTGAGCAGCCACACCCAAGGGCTGGTCACATCTAAAGGCGGGTCACACACCGAAGAGCCTGGCCGCGCACCGGATCTGCGAGGTGGGCTGTCCACCGGTGGTTGGTGGACAGCGTCCGGATCCACCTCTGGTGCGGCCGATTCAGCTGGTGGCGTTCTCCGACTGGGGTGCGGCGGCAGTGTCAGCCGGGGCGGCTGCTGCCGTGTAGAAGACGGAGGAACCCTGCTTGGTGCGCTGGGCCCGGCCCTTGGCGACCAAGCCCTCCACCGTGGTGCGCACCACGGTGGTCTTGATGGTGCGGTCCGGTCGGTCCTGCGTGAGTGCGGTGGTGATCTCAGCGGCGGAGCGCGGCTCGCTCTGCTTGCTGAGGTGGCTGTCGATCAGCTCGACGAGCGTCGGTCCTGTCGTCGGCTCGGCGGACTTCTTCGCCGCGGCCTTGGGCGCAGCCTTGGCTGCCTTGTTCTTGGTCCCCTCCTTGGCTCCGTCCTTGGTCACGTCCTTGGCCTTGGCCTTGGTGGCCGTGGGCTTCTTCGTTCGGGCCGCGGCGGAATTGTTCGTACTTGCCCGGGGGGCGGGTACGGCCTTCTTGCCGGTTGACGCGCGGCTCGACGCCTTCTTGGCGGTGGCTGCCGGCGTACCGGGGGAGCCCAGCGCCTGCTGCATGCTCAGCAGCACCGCGTGGTCACTCTGCAGCGCGTGCAACTGCTCCTGCAGCGCTGTCATTTCCACTCCGAGGCGTTCCTGTTCCTTGCTGTTGGTCTCCAGGTCCGCGGCTACGCGGGCGGCGTATTCGGCCTGAACTCCGGCGGTTTCCGACTGTACGTCTGGCATGGCAGTGACCTTTTCGTGAGCGCACATGGTCGTGCGGTTGGCGGATCGTGCTCACGACTGAGCACTCCTGATTGGGGGCACACATGGTGCACCCTTGAGTGTTGGCTGCCCAACCTGCAACAGCAGTAACTCATGTGTGGGCAATGAAGGCTACGTTCTGACGTCCGTCGACGAATGCATGAGATGAAAAGTGACCCTCACTTCCGCGTTAAGTCGATCCCGCGTTCGAAATTGACGGAGTTGGTGGGCCGAAAGGCAACGGAAGGCTTTGGGAGGCGGCGGAAGGCATCCGAAGGCAGTGGAAGGCGTGTGCCATGGGGGAGTTGGGCGGGGGAGTTACTGAAGTCGGTGGTGGTTTGCCCGCCATCAGTCGACCGCCGAAGCCATGCGCCGGACTGCCTCGGTGAGTACATCCGGGGAGGCGGCCAGGTTGAGACGGACGAATCCCTCGCCGCCGGTCCCAAAGGTGCTCCCCGAGTTCAGGGCGACGCGACCGCGCCGCAGGAGGACCTCGGCCGGGTCGTCGCCCAGTCCCAGCTCCCGGCAGTCGAGCCAGGCCAAGAAGGTGCCCTGCGCAGGCGTGTAGCCGACGGCGGGCACATGCTCGGCCAGCAGCGAGGCCAGGAGCCGGCGATTGTCGTCGAGGCCTGAGAGCAGCGCGTCGAGCCAGTCACCGCCGTCACGCAGGGCGGCCGTGTGGGCGATGATGCCCAGATGGCTGGGTCCATGGCTGACCTCTTCGGGGAGGCGGGCGAGGTCGGCGGCGGCCTCGGGTCCCGCGACGGCGAGGGCGGCCTTGATTCCTGCCAGGTTCCAGGCCTTGGACGCCGACATGAGTGACAGCCCGTTCTCCGCCCCTGGCACGCCCAGGAAGGGTACGAACGACACGCACGCCGCCACGATCGGGGCGTGGATCTCGTCCACCACGACGCGTACGCCGTGCTCCCGCGCCAAGCGTGCGACCTGCGTCAACTCGGCGGCGGTGTGCACGGTGCCGGTCGGGTTGTGCGGGCTGCACAGCAGATACACCGGGTTGTTCGCGTCCCGGGCCGCACGGCGGAACACGTCCTCCAGCACGGCGAAGTCGATCCGCAGCTCGGCCCCGAGCGGCGCCTCGACGACGGGGCGGTCCAGGTTTCCGACGAACTGGTAGAAGGGAGGGTAGACGGGCGAGTTGACGATGACGGGGTCGCCGGGCGCGGAGACCAGCTTGAGCATCTCTACGATGCCGAGCATCACATCGGGCACGATCGCCGTGCGCTCGACGGCAAGGCCGTCCCAGTCCCACCGCTTGTGGGCGAACTCGGCCAGCGCCTCGGCGTAGGCCGTCCCGGCCGGATAGCCCGTGTCACCGAGCGCCACGGCCTCGGTGATCGCCTCGGCGACCGGCTCGGCCAGCGGGACGTCCATCTCCGCCACCCACAGTGGCAGCACGTCGTGCGGATGCGTCCGCCACTTCAGGCTCGTACGCCGACGCAGCTGCTCCAGCGTGAGCTGACACAGCGGATTCGTGCTGTTCGGCACGACGGGATCACGCGACACATTGTCCATACGTCAAAAGTAGGCAGACTCGCGCAGATGCCTGCCCGCTTCGACGGGATCAGACGTCGTCCCGGGGCGATTCCACTGACTCACGGTTCAAGAGGGGGCACAGGCGGCTGCGCCTTTTCGGTCCAGTAAGGTGAGCCTAACCTGCCTGCTCGCCCGCATGTCCGCCTGCCTGCCGACCTTCGAGGAACCCCTGTGCCCGACGCCGCGACACCCGTAACCGTTCCGCCGTCGGGCGGTAGCGCCACGGCGCCGTACACCTGGCAGGAGCTCCGCTCGGACGACGAGCTGACCGAGCTGCTCGGCGAGCCGCACCCGATCGTCATCGACAAGGTCCACGACGAACTGACCGCCGACGACCTGGGAATCCTCTCCCGCTCCTCGTTCTGCCTCGTCTCCACCTCGGACGCGGAAGGGAACTGCGACACCTCCCCGCGAGGCGACGCACCGGGTTTCATCCACATACTCGACGCGCGCACCATCGCCCTGCCTGACCGCCCGGGGAACCGGCGCGGTGACAGCTTCCGCAACATCCTCGAGAACCCGCACGTGGGTCTGCTCCACCTGGTGCCGGGCAGCTCCGAAATCCTGCGCATCAACGGCCGGGCCCGCATCCTGACGGACGCGCCGTTCTTCGACGCGATGACCGTCAAGGGTCAGCGGCCCCGACTGGCGGTCCTCGTCGAGATAGATGAGATCTACCTGCACTGCTCACAGTCACTGCGACGCGCCGGCCTCTGGCGGCCGGAGACGTGGCTGCGGGACTCCTCCCGTCCTTGAGGCCCTAAGGCCTTGACGGCGACTGTTCCGCCGTCCCCGCTTCGGGCGTCGTCCCGGTGAGCAGGCTCCGTAGCGCGGAGGCGGCGTCGTCGGCAATACGGGTGGGTTCGTACGACTCCTGGGTCCACGGTCGGCCGTCCGAGACCCACACGCTGCGCAGGCCGAGGGCGTTGGCGCCCGCGATGTCGGCGCGCGGGGAGTCGCCGATGACCCAGGCATCGGAGAGGGAGCCCCCGACGGCTGCCGCCGCGGCACGGAAGATCTCCGGCTCCGGCTTCTTGTGACCGACTCCCTCGGAGATGACCCAGCCCTGCACGAGCCGGTCGAGTCCGGTACGACGGATCTTGGCTTCCTGCTGTGCGACGCGTCCGTTGCTGACGATGGCGCAGGTCCAACCGCCGGCCTGCGCTCGGCACAGGGCCTCGCGAGTAGCGCCCGCCAGTACGACGCGATCGGCGCCGCCGTCGTCAAGCAGGGCACGGACGGCGGCGGTTGGCACCGAGGCGCCGTACCGATCGGTCATGGACGAGGCGACATCGGCACGGGCCCTGTATCCACTGGCGTCGAGGGCCATCACCCACGTGAGTTCGGCGTCAGGCAAGCCGTGCTCGGCCAGAAATGCCCGGACCGCGGCGCGGAAGGCCGCATCGCGATCCACAAGGGTGTTGTCGAGGTCCAGCATCAGCAGCGACACGAGCGGCATTGGACCACACGGGCGCCGCGACCGGCCCGTCGAATTGCACCGAACTCAAGAAGTCCCGATAGGCAGGGAAGAAGTTCCCCTTGCCCGTGGGGCCGGAAGACGTCACGACCGTACAACCGGTTCCAGTCCGATCTGCCCCGGTCGTCCATGCCCAGCGCCGCGAGATCCGGGGTGCTTCCCTTGAGGGCGATCATGTCGCCGGTTCCGTCGAGGCCCGAGAACATGCAGTAGGAGCCGACGGCGAGCTTGATCATGGTGTTTGCCCTGCGCATACGGATCCGCCTTCGTCATCAGGCCCGCGGTCCGCGAGGTGCGGGTTCGAGGACAACGGCACGGCGGACCATGTGTGGCGACTGACCTGATTCCGACACATGCCGTTGGGGCGGTCCCTCCATGGAGGGACCGCCCCAACGGCATATGACGCGTGTATCGAGACCGTAAGTGCTCACTGCTCACTGCTGAGAGCTGAGCGTTCAGTGCTTGCCGACGTCCTTGGCCTTTTCCTTGGTCTCGCGGGCGTCGCCCTTCATCTGCTGGGCGCGGCCCTTGGCAGCCAGGCTTTCGTTGCCCACGGCGCGTCCGGCGGCTGCCGCGGCGGCGCCGGTCGCCTGCTCGAACTTCGCCTTGGCCTTCTCGTTGGCGGTCATGGTCCGCTCACGCTCCTTGGCATCGACGTCATGTGCTGTCAGTACGCCTGGCCGCTCAGTGCCCCGGCAAACATCATCACCACAGGAGATCGTCCCCAGGAGATTCCCGAGAAATTCCGCGCCGCGGATGTCGAGAACGTCCGGGCGGCTCCGTCCCAGGGGCACGAGCGGCCACGGACAGGTCACTCGACGACGACACCGCCGACGAAGGAGCGATCACCATGCAGCCGACGGAGATCACCGAGATCCTGAACCGACCGATCAGCCAGGAGCTGCTGGCCCGCGACCTGACCCGCCTGGCCTACGTCGCCAAGGACGGCACACCGCGCAGCATCCCGATCGCGTTCACCTGGAACGGCTCGGAGATCGTCCTGTGCACCGCGACGAATGCCCCGAAACTGCCCGCACTGCGCGCGAACCCGATGGTTGCCCTGACCATCGACACCGAGGTGCACCCGCCGAAGATCCTGCTCATCCGCGGGCGGGCCGAGCTGGACGTCGTCGACGGCATCCCGGACGAATATCTCCAGATGAACGGCAGCTACCAGATGACACCCGAGCAGCGCGTCGAGTGGGAGGCCGAGGTCCGCTCGCTCTACGAAGGCATGGTCCGGATCGTCGTCACCCCGACCTGGGCGAAACTCATCGACTTCGAGACGACCCTGCCCACCGCGGTGGAGGAGCTGATCCGGCAACGGGCCGAGCGCCGGCAGACCTGAGATCACCCGGCCGGATCTTTGTGTGTTTGTGGGGCGGATCTGCGAGCACTTGGTGGTCTGGAGGTTGATAACAATGGTTCCCCTGATTCTGGTGCTTCTTCTTGCTCTGCTCCTCTTCGGCGCGGGTTTCGCCCTGAAGGCGTTGTGGTGGATCGCCGTCATCGTGCTGGTCGTGTGGCTGCTCGGCTTCGTGGTCCGACCCGCGGCGAGTGGCGGTCGGAAGGGCCGCTGGTACCGATGGTGATGCACACCGCGCGTACTTGAGAGCCGCATAGAGCAGCACAGAGCGGCACGACGCCACGGGCGGTGGCGCGCGTGCCTGAAGGGTGGGCCCGGCCTGGGACGGCCGGGCCCACCCTTCTTCGTTCGAGTCGGCCCGGGGCCCTCAGGACGAGTGAAGCCGCCGGGATGCCCGGTCGGCCGTCAGGCGCGGCAGCGCAGCATCTCCAGCGGCAGGTTGGCGTTGAAGTCGGCCCAGTGCTCCGTACCGAACTCGCGCACGCCGGCTTCCGAGACCGTCAGCGGCACCCAGGTCAGGTCACTGAACCCGGCCGCCCCGAGGCACTTCTGGTAGACGTCGCGGCGCGGCAGGTTGGCGATGAACGAAACAGGTGCCGGATCGAGCAGCGCCGTGGTCCTCACCTGCGGCCCCGTCTCGCCTTCCTCGCCGGTCAGCTCGCTGCGGAAGCCGTACTTGTCCGGGCCGGGACCCTCGAACCGGAAGTCGGGCGACTGATTCAGCAGGAACAGCTCGCCGCCCGGCTTCATGTTCCGGCGGATGTTGCGACACATGCGTTCCGTCGTGGCGATGTCCGGTGCGTAGTTGAGCAACTGGACGGCCAGTACGACGTCGAAGCGCTCGCCGAGCGGCCGCAGTTCGGCCACGTCACCGACCTCGTAGCGCACACCCAGCGGATCACTTTCCTCCAACTGCTGCGCCACGGCCACCATCTCACCGGAGATGTCGATGCCGAGGACATCGGCGGCTCCCCGCCGCTTGAACTCCCTGCTGTAGAAGCCGGTGCCGGATGCCAGGTCAAGGACAGACTTGCCGCGCACGTCCCCGACCAGCGCCAGGAAGCTGGGCACTACCGCGTACTGCTCCAACGGCAGCGCCTTGAAACCCTCGTACGCCTCACCGATCTCGTCGTACTGTTGCTGCGCGCTCATGGTGCTGTCCTCCTCGGCTTGCACTTGGCCAGGGCCCCCGTCGCCGGGGCATGCCACGGCTCTTGCTTGGCAGTCTCTACGAGGCCAGGCGGGCGTCCGTATTGGCGGAAGACACGAAGATCCGGGCATCGTCCCGGCTCGGCGCACAAGGCGGTGGAGGCAGAGGGGCGGATGACACGCGCTCAGGGCATCAGGATGCCGGGGCGGGCTTGGGTTCGCCGGGGTTGACGACCACGACCCCGTCTCCCTCCAGTTTCAGCTGCACTGCCTCGCCGGAGCCGCCCTTCACCATCGACCCCACGCTCTGGGAACGGTGCAGCGACGTGCGCAGTTGCGGGGTCCAGGCGACGACGGCGTCGGTGTCCACGTGGACGGGCGCGTCCGGGGTCACCGGCAGCACCAGCGGGATGCCCGCGCTGGTCAGCGCCAGCCGGCCGGTGCCGGTGAACGTGCAGTTGAACAGGCCGCCGCCCGCCATGCCCGCGCCTTTGACGGTGGTGATGTCGTAGTCCAGCGAGGCGTCGAAGCACAGGATGTTCTTGCCGTTGACCGTGAGGCCGCGGTTCTCGTCCACGTCGACGAGGAAACAGTGCGCCGCGTCCGACGCGAACCATGCCTCGCCCTCACCGCTGACCGTCATCAGGGCCAGGCCCTCGCCGGTCACCGCCCGCTTGAGGAAGTTGCCCACGCCCTGACCCTGCCGCTCGAACTCCAGGGAGCCCCGCCAGGCGACCATCGTCCCTTGCCGCGCCCGTGCCTCGCCCTTGACGGTGTAGCGCACCGCCATGGAGTTTTCCTGCGTGAGCCCGGGGGTCGACGAGGGTTGGATGAAATTCTCGGGATCGAAGAGATTTCGCATCATGCATCTCCCGGTACCCCCTCAAGTAGCCCTCAGGCACGCCGAGTTGAGCCAGCCCCTTTCCGACTGGTCCTCGATCCGCGTTCTACGGCCCCATCCGGTGAACGGTGGCCGCGCGTAAAGCAGTTCGTGCCCATCGGGGCGGACGAGAACGCCTCGGACCTCGGGGCCCGGACACCACCACAACGTGCCCTCAAGCCGTTCAACGGCGTCCCGCTGGCGCTCCCGGTCGCCAGGACGATCAGCGGGCACAGCTCACCGGACGGGTCACGCAGGACGATACCGAGCCGAGCGCCCACGCCTTCCGACCACTCGATGCCGCTGACCGATCCTGTCCAGGTCGCGACGGCGAACACGGTGGTCGCGACGGCGCTGGTCACCAGCCACCGCAGGGAGCGGTTGCGATGGCGGGCCAGGGCATGGGCAGTACGCGGGGTGTGCGGAGCGGGTGGGCCCGAGCCGTCCTCCGCGTGGTCGGGAGCACGGGCGCCCGACTGCCACAAGCTGGGAGAGCCATGAGCGAGCGCAACGACGGTCTGACGAGATCGCACGTGCGGTGACGACAACACGCATGTGGCCGCCGTCGTGACGTGTCGTCGCGCTGTTCGCGGGTACCTGGTCGGGCCAAGAACCGAAGGGCCAAGGAGGAGACATCGTGGGCGAGGAATGGATTCCGTCTTCAACCGGCGAGGACGGCAGCACGCCCGTTCCCAGGGATCTCCCCGACCAGCAGGCGACGGACGAGCCGGACGCCTGGGATCTGGACGTGGGCAAGGCTGCCGACAGCGGCGGCGACAGCGACAAGGCGGCCGAGGTCCCCGATACGGACGAGGGGGGCACCGCAAGGCGCGGCGAATCCCGGGCCGTGGAGAGCCACGCGGAGGAGCCGGTTCCGGACGAGCCCACCGGGTGAGTACAGGTGCCACCGAATTCTCTTCCGCTCCCGAAGGCAATCCGACCCGGATGCAGCTCCGAACTCCCTCTGATCAACAGCAGCGGGGACATCGTCCACAACTGGTGGTGCCGCACACCTGAAGCCCGGGGCCTGACCTGACGACGGGCGGACCGCGACCGACTTCCGTCGGCGTGTGTCCGCCCGTCTGTGTGTCGGCCCCTCCGTGTGGTCAGGAGTGCCCGCCTGCCTCCAGTCGCCGCAAGCAGTCCTCCCAGCGCTCGCGCCGTTCGGCCGGTTCCTGTTCCCACCAGGCCGTACCGCGTTCCCCAAGTCCCGTCTTCGCGAGCTGCACGCGCGCTCGGGCCGCCTTCCGCGCGTCCTCGTCGTCGCCCGCGGCGGCGACGGCCCGGCGAGCCGCCATGAGGTGGTGAGTCAGGCGCTTCGCCTCATCGTCGGGTACGAGGGGGTCGGTGGCCCGCCAGCGTCGGCCCTTGATGACGATGAAATGGCCGTCCTCGGTGTACTGCGTGTCATCTGTCGCCACGAAGCCATCATCACCCGGCAATGACCCACTGCCGGGTGATCGCGGACATCGTCGGTCGCGTCATGCCCCCGACCGGGCGCCCCGTCATTCCTTCAGGTTGCCGACCGGAATTGCGTGAGCGAGCTTGGTGACAGCAGAGAGGGCTCTGGAGAGTGCGCCCTGCCCCATCCCAGCCCTTCGATTCTCAGGAGGAACGATGAGCAACCCCGAGCAGGATCCGAACCAGCAAGAGGGCCCTGCGGACGGCGGCGCGGCGGGTACGCCCGGCGTTCACGACGGAGGTGCCGACGGTGGCGCCGAGGGTCCCGCGGACGGCGGCGCGGACGGCGGTGCCGAGGGTCCCGCGGACGGCGGCGCGGCGGGTACGCCGGGCGTTCATGACGGAGGTGCCGACGGCGGAGCCGGCGTGTCCGACAGCGGCTCTTGAGCATCCCCGCGACTGAGCTCCAGGACGTCGGCGCAGCGAAAGGCGCCAAGGGCGCGAAAGGCGCCACGGACGCCACGGGCGCCGACGTCCTGGAGACACGGCTGACCGGCCTGAGCCGGGACGATTTCGCCCGCGACATCTGGGCGCGCACAGCGCTGCTCACGCGCCGCGCGAGCGACTTCTCGGACCTGTTCTCCGCTGACGCCGTGGACGAACTGACCTCGCGTCGCGGGCTGCGTACACCCTTCCTCCGCGTGGCCAAGGACGGCTCCACGCTCCCCGAGTCGTCCTTCACCTCCCCCGCCGGTGTCGGCGCCACCATCGGTGACCAGCTGGACGACACCGCTCTGTGGCGCACGTTCGCCGACGGCGCCACCCTGGTCCTGCAAGCCCTGCAGCGCACGTGGGGGCCGGTCGCGGACTTCACCGCCCGGCTGAGCACGGAGCTGGGGCATCCGGTGCAGGCGAACGCCTACGTCACTCCGCCGCAGAACCGCGGATTCGACGACCACTACGACGTCCACGATGTCTTCGTGCTCCAGATCGACGGCGCCAAGCGCTGGCTCGTCCACGAGCCCGTCCATCCCGATCCCCTGCGCGACCAGCCCTGGACGGACCGCCGCGGCGCCGTCGCCGAAGCCGCGAAGGGCGAGGCGTACATCGACACCGTTCTCGAGCCCGGTGATGTCCTCTACCTGCCGCGGGGCTGGCTGCACGCCGCCCGGGCGCAGGGCGAGGTCTCGATCCACCTGACGCTGGGGATCCACACCTGGACGCGCTACACACTGGCCGAACAGCTCGCCCAGTCGGCACTCGCGATGTTGCGTGACGACCCCCAGATGCGCGGCACCTTGCCCCTGGGCGTGGACGGGCCGGACGGCGAGCTCGACATCGTCCGCGACCGCCTCGTCGCCGCCCTCACCCAGGCTGATTCGGCTCCGCTCTTCCACCGCACCCGGCGAAGTCAGGCACGCCCCGCGCCGCTGGGACCGCTGGCCCAGCTCAAGACCGTCGACGGCCTCGGCCCCCACTCACGGGTGCGCCTTCGCGGGCAGCTGGAAGCGCGGCTGGAGGGCTCGCGCCTGTCCACGCGCGTGGGCTGGCTCGACTTCCCGGAGACCGAACTGCCGTCGGTGACCAGCATGCTCGACGGCGAGGCCCGCACCGCAGGCGAACTGGGCGTCGACCTCGTCGTCAGACTGCTGCGCGCGGGCGTACTGGTGCCCGCAGAACAGTGACGTGGCCACGGTGACCGCGGCAGAACGCTTCTTCTGCGCCGACGCTGCGCGCACACGCGGCGACTCACTGGCGGGCACGGCACCGTACGGCTCCGTCTGGGTACTCATCGAGCACCGCGGAGGCTGGCCGCCCAACGGCTTCGACGGCCTCGACCTCGAACCGCACACCAAGGGAATCGTGTTCGCCGCCGCCCACGCGGTGCGGGCCCGCGTCCTGCTGATCCGGAGGCACGGACGCCGCAGCCCCGAAGGCCCGAGCCGCTGGGCCGTGCTGCGCCACGAGAACTCCGGTGCCCACCGCCAGCAATGGGGCACATGGCACCGTGATCAGGACTTGGCGGAGATCGCCGACGCCCTTGATGCCTCCGCCCCCGGAGAGCTGGGCGGCCCGCCCGTCGTTCTGGTCTGCGCCCACGGTCAGCACGACACCTGCTGCGCCGTGCGCGGCAGGCCCGTGGGACGTGCCCTCAGCGAGCGCTGGCCGAACCTGGTGTGGGAATGCACGCACGTCGGCGGTGACCGGTTCGCCGCCAACGTCGTCGTCGCACCCGACGGCGTCTACTACGGCAATCTCGACGCCACGTCGGCGGTTACCGCAGTCGAAGGGCACCTGGCCGACCGGATTCACGCGGACCATCTGCGCGGATACACCGATCTCTTCCCACCGCAGCAGACCGCTGTCGCAGCTGTGCTCAAACGCTTCGGCCCGGCAGGCAGGCACGATTACGCGGTCGTCGACACCCACCGCGAAGACAACTGCTGGCGCATCCGCATCACCGGCCGCCCGCCCCTTCCGACGGCCCTCGACGTCGAGGTGCGGTCCCACCGCACACCGCCGAGTCAGCTGACCTGCCGAGGACTGTCGATGAGCTCCGCGGCCGTGTACGAGGTCACCGCCATCAGCGTTACCACCGACGTATCTCAACGACCAAACAACTGAGCGAGCGTGCCACCGAAAAGGAGGGTCGGCGGCACACTCGCTCAAACCGTTTCGAGCCGACAGGCTCTTCTACGGTGCGATACGGCTGATCAGCGGTTGACGCAGGTGTTACCGAAGGCCGGGTTCAGCAGGCCGATGACGTCGACGGTGTTGCCGCACACGTTCACCGGGATGTGGACCGGGACCTGGGCCTGGTTGCCCGAGAGCACACCCGGCGAGCCCACGGCAGCACCCTGGGCGCCGGCGTCGGCGGATGCGAGACCAGCAGCGCCCATCACGAGGCCACCGGTCGCCAGCACCACGCTCATCGTCTTCTTCATGGCAGACATACTTCTTTCTCCTTGGGTTCGTTCAGCCGGAAGGCGCCAAGCCAGCCTCAACAGACCTCGCGAGGCCGGAGCACCCCGCTTCGTTGGCGCCTGGGCTGATCAACGCCCTATCTGGTCTCCGGACACGCTGATTCCCCCAAATGCCGACTTCGGGGCTGAATCGTCCCCCGAGCGAGCAGCGCCATCAGCCGATCGGCCTGCCGTTCCACGGTGCCGGGCGGGTTCCTGACGTGCTCGTGATCGAAGGCCAGGAGAAACAGCCAGACCAGGGCGAGGAGCCGCCGGCACTCCCACAGCCGGGCCTCCTCGGCCGCCGTGAGCTCGAAGTGGCCCAGAAACGTGGGGACATCGAATGGGTGCTCCACCCAACTGCCCACATGCTCCGTGATCTCCGCGAGTTCGAAGGCGCGATCGCTGCGGCCCGAGTCCTCGAAGTCGACCACGCGAACCCGGGAGCCGTCCCACAGGTAGTTGGCGAGGTTGCCGTCCCCCGGGCCAAAGACCGGCCCGACCTGCGACGCACCTTCAGTGCCAAGGCCCGACCCTCCAAGCCATTGCAGTCCGAGGCCCATGGCTCGACCCACCGGTCCACCGACCCGGGGATGGACGGTCACCGCCCACTCATCGAGCTGGGCCACGAGATCGCCTTGCTGCCCGGGCCCGACAGGGACGTGCCGCAGCGCGTCGGCGGGCACTGCGGCATGCAGCTCGTTCAGCGCTGCCGCCAGCGCCTTGACCTGCTCTTCGTCCGGGGAGCGGCCCCGCAGGGGAGTACCGGCAAGACGGGACATCACCACCGTCGGTACTCCGGCTGCAAGGTGCATGCTCCTCGGGGCAGGCGCCAGGCCGGGTGCGTACTCGCCAAGCAGTGTCAGAGCACGCCATTCACGTTCCGCGCGCTTCTCGTCCCCGCGTGAAAACCGCTTGACCACTTGGGCAGCAGTTACCTCGACCGCATGCGTGCCCCACCCGTCCGGCCCCATGAGCAGCGATCATCCCAGGCAACTCGGCGTTGGTTCAACATCCTTGAGCCCCACGCCCGGGCAGTGTGATGTGCGTTCCCTCAGGCGCCAGGCCGGGTGCCGGTCCCGCTGGGCTCGTGGTCGGGGGCTTCGGCGCGGTCGGGATCGCTGAGCGGTGACCGACCCCGGGCGGCCGAGCAGTGGGGCAGCAGGTATCCGGTCAGCGCGGTGGTCAGTCCGGCCAGTCCGGCCAGTCCGGCCGCCGCGAAGCCGGCTGCCGGCACGGAGGCGTCGATCGCCACTCCGACGATCGGGGTCCCGAGCGCGAATCCCGCGCTCAGCGCCGAGGATCGCAGCCCTGTCGCCTCGCTGCGCACACCGGCGGGGGCGAGTTGCACCACCGCGGCGGCCACCGTGGAGAGGGTCGGCCCGGTGAGCAGTCCGGCACCGACCACGGCCACGCACAACCAGGGCGCGTCGTGGGCCAGTCCCGCGGGAAGGGTCACGAGTCCGAGCAGGCCGAGCAGCAGCCACGTGGGCAGGTGCCGGGACAGCGCGCCGTAGACAAGACCGCCGACGACGGAGGCCACGCCGTACGTCGCCACGACCACGGCGGCCCAGGACACCTGGCCGGCTTGTTCGAGGGTGGCGATGATGGCCAGGTCGGTGCCGCTGAGGAGCATCGTGCTGCCGAATGCCATCAACAGTGTGGCGATCATGTGCGGGCCCAGCCACTCCCGGCGACGGGGGCGGGTGCCGGTGTCGGCAGCCGCCTCGTCCTTGGTGCGCAGTGGCGGGTTCAGCAGGGCGATCCCCGCGCCCCCCACCACGATCGCGGCGCCGACTCCCCACGCCACCATGCCGGGAGACGCCTTCGCCGCGCAGAGGATCACGATCGGCGGGCCCACGATGTAGGACAGTTCGCCCTGCACCGACTCCAGTGCGAACGCGGCACGGCGCTGTCCCGTCGTGGTCATCGCGGCGATCGCCTGCCTGGTCACCGGCTGGGTCGGCACCATCAGCAGCCCCGCCACGAAGGCGGCGCCCAGCAGGATCCCGTACGGCAGGATCGGCACGCTCAGCCAGAACACGACCTGCACCGCGACGGTGACCAGCAGCACCGTTCGCAGACCCCGACGGTCGCGCGGTGTCAGCATCGGCCTCAACCAGGCGGTCCTGCGCTTCGGTTCGACGCTGACGCTGTTCTTCTTCCCCATCCTCAGCAGCGGCCTCGGCACGCATGTGTACTGGGTCATCCTCGTCGCCCCCGTCGTCGGTCTCGCCGCGCTCCTGGTGAAGCGCTGGGAACCGGTCGGCTTCGACGCGGACGCGGAGGAACGGGCCTGGCTGGAGACCACGCAGTCCAAGAGCTGAACCGACCCGCAGGACTCCGCCGTCAGGCCGGCTCGCCCTGCAGCGCGCGGGTCCCGGGCGCGCAACTCCTGCGCAGCTCGTCGAGCTCGGCGGCCGTCAGCTGCTTCTCGGCGGAGCCGCGGCGGCTGTCGTCGAGGCGGGCGCGGGCGCCCTCCAGCCACTGCGGCGATGGCTCGACGCCGACGAATGCCGCGAGGCGGGCTAGTTCCTCCCGAGGGGCGTCGAGGAGGTCCTCGTAGGAGAGGGTCATGCGCTGATCGGCAGGCAGGCCGTCGAGGAATTCCGTTCCCTGGATGACCAGTTCGGACCACAACGCGCCGAACCGCGACAGGGGAAATTCACGATCCCGTACGAGGGCGGGGTCGAAGCGCTCGTCGAGCAGGGGCGCCAGGTCCGGTGGCAGGGAGCGCACATGTTCTTCCGTCAGGTCGCTGAAGCTGTCGATGCCTGTCCGCTCCCTGATCTCGCGGATCAAGGTGATCGTGCGGTAGCCGGTGTGTCGGCTCATGGACAGGGCACAGTCCGGCCCGTCGCGATAGAGGTGCACGAACTTCGCGTACGGGAAGGCAGCCCGCAATCCGGGTGCCCAACCCGTCGAATACCCGGAGCGTTCCACGACGGCGGTGCCCCCCGTCCGTGCGCCGAGGAACTCGAAGAGCGCTTCGTGGTGTGCGGTGGCGGGACGGTCGGGCCAGTCGACGACCGCTGCGCGGATCTCGTCGAGGAGACCGTCGGGGTCGTCGGTGAGATGGGGCAACACCATGAGGGACAGCGCGGGGATGCCGGTGGTCTCGGCCGTGTAGCGCCCGGGACCGCGGGTGTAGAGGAACTCGGGCATCAGCAGGCCGCTGCGGATCATGTTCGCGAAGTACGGGGTGGGCCGGAAGAGGGCATCCCAGAACTCCGCTCCTGACACGAGGCCTTCGGGGAAGGCCGCGTCACCGACCGAGGCCAGGTACTCGTTGAGGCTGAGCACGTCGGGGTGGGTGTTGAGGATGCGGGACAGCGCGGTGGAGCCGCTGCGGCCCGTGCCGATGACGAAGGTCAGGCTGCGCAAGGTCACTCTCCGAGGCACAGGGCGGGTGTTCCAGGGCTTGGTGCACCTCAGCACACTCACGCCGGGGGCACCAGATGGCAGCGGCGTACGGGGTGGGACGTACGGAGTGCGGCGTCGTGCAGCGACCTACGCCATGGAGGTCATTGCCAGAACTGAGCGAGCACGCCCTCCTTGAAGGGAGCCGGAGAAACCGCGAGGTCGCCGGCGAAGGGATGATCCAAGGTCAGGCACAACAACAGACTCACACCGATCAGCGCCGCGACCGACACGACGAACATCAAGTTCGCGCGCAGGCTCTTGATGCCGTAGAGGAAGGTCAGGGGCAGCATGATGAGCGCGCCGCCGTAGACGAGGATGTTGAGGAGCGAGGGGAGGGACTGCTGGGCATCGGCGAGCCGGGTACGGCGGGCGCCGGCGATCTCGCCCAGCGTCGAGACCGACTGTTCGTAATAGGTCGTCTCGGCCTCGGTCTGCGGCTCGTAGTCCTGGAACACCTGGTAAAGCTGGGTCACTTCATGGTTGGTGACGCCGGGGTCGGGCCGTCCGTCGCGCATCAGCGGCCATTGCTTGTCGACGACGACATGGACGTAATCCCCAACGGCGCTGATCACTCGACGTTCCTGCGGGGGTGGGAACGCTGCGGCATCGCGCAGTACCTCGGCGGTCTGGCTGGCCTCAAGCGCGACGTTGGTCTCCGCCTCGTTGAGGCCTTCCCATTCGGCCACGACGACGAAGGCCAGGATGATGCCGTAGATCGCGGCATACATGCCGAGCACGACGCCGATCATGTCGTTGTGCGTGCCGTTCGCGTGGTGGGGAAATCTGCGCCGCAGCAGCAGTATGCCGCCCGCGGCAGCCAGTACGGCGCCGCCGCCGAGCAGCCCGGCAAGCGCGAGAGTGCTGAAGTTGTTGAGCAGCCAGATACCCACGGCCTCATAACGCCGGAGGGCCGTCCGGGTCACACCTTTGCTGTTCCGTTCCCCTGCTGTTCCCTTCCCAGCAGGAGGGGATGTCGGCGCAGGCTGTTGACCTCAGGGAGGGAAGCGGGGCGGGTTCGGCCCGGGCCGGCGCACGGGCCGTGTTGCTCGGCGTCCCGCCCGAAGGCGGTGCGAGGGCCGTCCGCGCTTACGGATTCACCGTGAGACCGATTCGATGTCACCCATGGCGATCACGGGGTGCATTCGGGGATCGAGCCATTTCAGGAGTTCGGACATCTTGTTGCGGGGGAGTGCGACGCATGCCTGTGTCGGCCCACCGTGTTCGATGTGGATGAAGATGCCTCCACCGAGTTCGGATCCCATGGGCCGATCGAGGTCTCTCGGCGGGGTGCCGGGAGTTCGGTTGTAGTTGATGGCCACCACGTGGTCGAAGGCTCCTCTGAGGGATTGCCCCATGGAGCCGACGCCGTCCTCCTCGTAGACGGGGGACTGGTCGTAGGGCAATTTGGAACCCGGGTCGGGCAGAAGCCCCCCGGCGTCGCTGAGGCCGAATACCCCCACGGGAGAACTCAAGTCGCCTGCCGTGTGCCGCGTGGTCCAGCCGCGTTGGCCGTTGCGGGCCGGCCATGGTTCGAAGACTCTGCGCCACTCGCCCTGGGCCCCGCGCTCGTACAAGTGAACCGTGGCGTAGCTGGAGTCGGGTGCGTCTCCTGACACCAGGACGACTTGCTTGGCGCCGAGCCGGTCCACGGACCTTTGCATCCGCTGGCCGAGCTGGGGGATTGTGCTGCTTCGATTCCTGAAAGAGAGGCTGCCATGGGCCTTGGGCGGCGCCGCTTTGGCATGGTTGCCCGACCGGCTGTCGTCCTGGCCGCTTTCGTTGCCGCACGCGCTGAGGGAAACCGCACAGAGGAGCAACGGAATGATCAGCCGGGGCAGCGTGGTATTGAGCACTCCCGCATTGTCTTCGGGTTCTACGATTTAGCGCGGAAGCGGACAGCGTGTCGACGCGAATGGCCACGGGTCATTCGTCCGTCCGACGGCCGGTCGCGAATGAAATGGCGGAGGAGGGCCCGGGGGTCTTCCTCACGGGCGCGGCCACGGGCGCCCGTCGATACGTTCGAGGTCGGTGTTGAAGCGCCGTAGGTAGTGGGCGAACGCGGAGATGTCTTCCTTCGGCCAGTCGGTCATGACCCTGCCCAGAGAACGGATCATGCCCTCGCGCTCCTCGTCGAGCAGTCGGGCGCCCTCGTCCGTGATACGGAATTTGCGGGCCATGCCGCCCGCCGGATCGGGGATCCGCCCCACGAGACCGGCACGCATCGCGGCGGAGGTCTGCCGCTGAAGGGTCGAGGCGTCCAGGTCGAAGGCGTCGCTCAGCTCGCCGATGGACATGGGGCCCTGGACGCGGATGCGGCTGAGGAGAACGTAGGCGCTGCGCTCCATCACGCCGTCCACGCGGCGACCTTTTCTGCGGGTCAGCAGCCCGTGACGGCTGAGCAGCATCTGCTCGTACTCGACCTCGCTCGTGGCCTTGTCCATGTGGTGGTGCCTCTCCTTGTAGCCGGGCCACCGCACTGTCCCTGGGCCTGTGGCTCCGCCCTCATCCCCCCACGTCCCCCGGGGCATGTATCGACCATATCTTATGCATAATACAAAAGGCGTGTACGGTGCACATTCGTCAACCCCAACCAACCCCTGAGGACTCGCGTCATGAACGCCTCTCAGCCTGCCGTCAGAACCGGCGGCGTGGTCACCACGCTGGCACTCGCCGGCACGGTGGCCGCAGTCATGCAGACCCTGGTCACCCCGCTCATCGCGGAACTGCCGCAGATCCTGGACACGTCGTCCTCCAACGCGGCCTGGGTGGTGACCGTCACGCTGCTCGTCGCGGGTGTCTGCGTACCCGTCTCGGGCCGTCTGGGTGATCTGATCGGCAAACGCCGGATGCTGCTGATCTGCGCCCTGCCCCTGGTCGTCGGCTCGGTGGTGTGCGCCCTCTCCTCCACCATCGTGCCGATGATCGTCGGGCGAGGTCTGCAGGGCATGGGCATGGGCATGGTGCCCCTGGGTATCGCCCTCCTGCGGGACGTGGTGCCCGCCGCGAAGCTCAGCGGCTCGATCGCGTTGGTCAGTGCTTCCATGGGCATCGGCGGAGCACTCGGCCTGCCGATCTCCGCAGCGGTCGCCGAATACGCCAGCTGGCGCGTGCTGTTCTGGGGCTCCGCGGTCCTCGCACTGATGATCGCCGCCCTGATCTGGTTCTTCGTCCCGGATGTCCCGGCCGGGGCCAAGGGCCAGCGCTTCGACGCCCCTGGCGCGACAGGCCTCGCGATAGGCCTCGTGTCCCTCCTGCTCGCCATCTCCAAGGGTGCCGACTGGGGTTGGGGGTCGGGCACCACGCTCGGCCTGTTCGCCGTCGCGGTCGTGGCGCTCGGCGTCTGGGGGCTCTACGAGCTGCGTACCCGTGACCCCCTGGTCGACCTGCGGACCACCGCCCGCCCGCGCGTGCTGTTCACCAACATCGCCTCGATCCTGGTGGGTGTCGGCATGTACGCCTTCATGCTGATCGCCCCACAGCTCCTGCAGTTCCCCGAGACCACCGGCTACGGCCTGGGGCAGTCGATGCTGGCTGCCGGGCTCTGGATGGCGCCCGGCTGCGTCATGATGATGATCGTGTCCCCGCTGGGCGGAAAGCTCATCAACGCCCGTGGTCCGAAGCTCGCCCTGGTCCTCGGCGCACTCGTGATCGCCGCCGGATACGGCCTGTCGCTGATGCTGATGGGCACCGCCTGGGGCCTGATGATCGTGGGACTCGTCATCAACAGCGGCGTGGGCCTCGCCTACGGCGCGATGCCCGCCCTGATCATGAGCTCCGTCCCGCTCTCCGAGACCGCCGCCGCCAACGGGTTCAACACCCTCATGCGGTCGTTGGGCACGACCATCGGCTCGGCCGTGATCGGCGTGGTCCTCGCACAGATGACCATCAACCTCGGCGGTGGCCACACCATCGCCTCCGAAGACGGGTTCCGGGTCGGACTGGCGATCGGCTGCGGGGTCGCACTCCTTGCCGCCGCGGTCGCCGCCGTCATCCCGGGCCGCGCCCGCCCCACGGAGGACGAGACCGACCGCGCGACCGCGGTGGAAGAGGCCACCGCCCGGAGCTGAGCGTCGCACTGTGAGGAGCGACAACTGAGCGCCGTATCAGACCCGTTCGGTCAGGTGCGGCGCTCAGCCTCCGCAGCGTGATGAGTGGCGCGGCAGCCGCGTGATCAGTTCGTCGGGCTCAGGGCGGCGTCGTACTGCTCGTCGGAGACCGGTTCGAGCCAGGTTGTCGCCGTCGCCGTCGCCGTCGCCGTCGCCGTCGCCGTCGCCGTCGCCGTCGCCGTCGCCGTCGACCATGGCCAGGTGGGCCGTGAGGCGGGAGCCCGGATCCGGGCGTCCACGGAGCCCTGGGCAACGCACCCATGGCGAACGCCTTCCTACGTGCCGGAAAGTCAACGTGGGGCGCGAGATCAACATGACGTGGAACTGACCCGCGCACGGATGTTCCAGGACGGTGTCAGCGGGACCCGAGTGGCGCGTGGTGTTCAGGGGTAGAGCGCGTTAGACCGGCGACAGTGACGAGACGACTGCCGGACACCTTGGCACCGCACGACCGCGGGGATCCCGGCGGCGTGCCGTGTGTCATGAACTGGACATGCGCATCCTCGTGATGCGCCTGGAGAAGGGCGACGACGCCATGAACAGATCCGTCTTCAAGGGCTCGTTACGGATGAGCCTCGCGCTCGGTGCGGCCCTGGCGTCGACCGTGCTCTGCACCCCCGCGAGTGCGAGCGCGGGCGTGCCCGGGTACGTCAGCGCCGGTACGGCAGCGGCCTCCGACGCCCGGGTGAGCACTGAACGCGACTGCCCCGTCGTGTACTTCGACCTGGGCGAGACACTGGTGCACACCGCCGACGACGGCAGCATCACCTATCAGCCCGGCGCGGCCACGTACCTGCGCGCCCTGCGTGAACGCCACATCAGGATCGGCCTGATCACCAATGTCCCGCCCTCCTGGGGTGCGACCGACGCCGAGCGCGCCGCCAGGCTGAAGAAGGAGGTCGACGCCACGTGGCGGGGTGCGCAGCCTTTCGCCTGGAAAGACTTCGGCGACCGGATTCTCACTCCCCGCACGGAGGCGGAACGTAAACCGGCCCCTGCCCTCTGGGAGCGGGCGAAGGCGGGCTCGGGCCACTGCCGGCTCGTCTACCAGGCGGAGACGGCCGAGGAGGTCCAGGTCGCGGCCTCGCTCGGCTATGTGCCGTACCAGGTGGACCAGCCGCACCGGCCCACGTTCCTCCCGGTCGGGCTGATCGAAGTCCTCGGCCGCCGGTCCGGCTGATCGACTTCCGCGCGCAGCGCTGCCGCTGAGGTGTGCTCCCTTCCCGGGTGCGCACCTCAGCGGGCGGTAACCGCTCCCCAGCCGTTACCTGTTGGCCCGCGGCCCGCCGCGCCTGCCTCCGGTCAGGCGGCCCGCGTCGTCGGCGTCCGCCGTCTCCGGAGGCGGCACCGCGGCCCGCTCCACCACCCCGCTGCGCAGGAGCAGTTGGAAGACCCCGAGCAGCACCGCCGTCGCGAGCGCGCTGTGCCACAGCAGGACGTTCAGATGCCCGGCGGAGAGATAGGCGCCCGCGGCGACCGCGGCCAGTGCGCACACCCCACGGTCCACGATGCTCTCGATCGACAGGAGGGTGGCGCGCGGTGCGTGCGCGGGCACCGCGTCGTTCACCAGCTTGCGCTGGATGGGGTACGCGAAGCCGGTCGCGGCGGCGAACAGGCAGAGCAGGGCGACCACGGCCCATGGCCCGCCCAGCGTCATGGCCGCCAGGGTGCCCGCGAGCGCCAGGCTCAGGATCGAGACCCAGGCGACCGGTGGCAGGCGGCGGCTCAGCCACTGGGGGCGGGCCGAGGCCACCGCCTCCGCCACCGTCATCGCGGCCAGCACTCCGCCGTGCGAGGCCTCCGCGATGCCGTGGTCGAGCAGGATCGGCTGGAAGAGGTTGACCTGGCAGATACGGGACAGAGTGAAGACCGCCACGCCCTGGACCATCACCAGGGTCAGCCACCGCGAGGAGGCGACGCAGCGCAGCGCATGACCCGCGTCACGCAGGAACGCGCCGCCTCTGCGCCCGCCGCCGGCCTTCTCCGTACCGCTGCCGCCGGCGCTGCCAGCCCCCGCCAGCCGGGGCAGCGCGATGGCGCAGGCGAGGGAGCCCGCCGCGCTCGCGGCACTGAGCACGTACGGCGCCGCGTGGGCGAGGGACATCAGGGGCCCGACCAGCGGCCAGCACACGACCTTCGCCGCGAGCCCCAGGGCCCGCGCGGTGCCCTCCGCCTTCAGATAGTGCTCGTCGCACTTCTCGGCCCGCAGCCCGTCGTACAGATAGGCGCTCGCGGCACCAGACGTGAGGGAGCGGCCCGCGGCGATGGCGAGGAAGTGGACGAGGAAGCCGGTGTACGAGGCGCTGAGGACCGGCGCCAGATTCGCCGCCGTCATGACCACCGCCCCGGCACGCAGGCAGTTGCGGGTGCCGATCCGGTCGGCGATCAGGCCGGTCGGGATCTCGAACAGGCAGAAGGCCACGTAGTAGATGCTCTGGATGCCGAAGATCTGCCCGTCCGTCAGCCCGGCCGCCTTCTGGTAGGCGTAGAACACGGGCATCCACCACAGCAGGTTGAACAGCAGCTGGAAGCCGTAGTTGAGCCGGATGATGCGGCGGGCGGTGTCCGTCAGGCCGTGGCCCGGCTCGCTGCCGATGCGCGGTCGGCCCAGTCGCGGGCTCACAGCGCGTACGGGCGGATCTGGACCAGCCGGAAGTCGCCCTGCTCGGTCATCAGCCACTCGATGTCCAGCGGCTTGTCCACCTCGGCACCGCCGAGCTCCGACCCGCTGAAGTGGGACTGCAGGAGCCGCCCGGCCAGGGAGAGGTCGGCGAGCCGGGCGCGGGTGGCGGCGGACAGTGCCTCGCCAAAGGAGCCCAGGGCGACGGTGCGGCCGCCGCCCTCCACCGTGTTGTAGAGGTATTGCTGCGGCAGGACCGATCCGTCGACGACCTGCTCCGGAGAGCCGGGGGAGCAGTTGAGGTAGACGTTGCGGAAGTCCTCGCGCCGTGTCGGGTTGCAGGTGACCAGGACACCGCCGAGGGAGGCGGGCACGTACTCCTGGATGATCACGCCCATGTAGGTGTCGTCCAGGGAGATGCCGACCTGGTGGCGCAGTCGCACGCTGCGGGGCGAGAGCAGGGAGGCCCACACCTGGCGTACGGCGTCCAGGAGTTCACCGGTGCCGTGCACGGTGGTCACGGAGTCGTAGACGCCCGCGGCGGAGAACCCGGGCAGGTCCTCGGCGTTGGACGAGGAGCGCACCACCAGGCGTCCGCCCGGGGTGGCGGGGAAGGCCTGGCTGATCTGCCGGGTGACGGACTCGGGGAGGGGAGTGTGCCGGATCAGGTGCTGGAGCTGTAGGCACAGGGAGTCCAGGACGTCGGTGGCGTCGAGTTCGAGTGCCATCTTGAGCTTGCCGATGCCCTGCTGGAGGGCGGGGGAGGAGGCGAGGAAGTGCTGCTGGAGCGCGAAGGGCAGCGCCACGCCTTCGGGGGCGCCGACCGTCGTGGCCACGAAGTCGGCCGCGCGGGCGCGTAGTTCGGCAGTGGAGGATGCGGCGAGGCCGAGGCGCGCCGCGAGGTGTCCGTGCAGGTCCTCGCGCGGGGGGCGGGGCTGCCCGTAGAAGGCGATCAGGTCGGCGCTGCGGCTGTCGAGTACGTGGTGCAGTTCGCCGAGGTTGGCCGCCTTGGTGCCGTAGCGGTCCCGGTCGGCGCTGCGCAGCCGGTGCAGGGCCAGCACCGGGGTGTCCTCGAGCAGGGGCGGCTCAAGGCGTATGCGCTGCTGGTGCCAGGCCGGGGCTCGCAGGTCGGGCTCGTGGTCGAGACGCTCAAGGAGGATCTCGTCCTCGCGCACCCGGTAGCGGACCCACGCGTCGCCCAGCTGGTCCCTGTCGACGAGCTGTTCCAGGTCGCGCACGATGGCGTTGGGTATGCCCCAGCCGGAGGCCAGTACGTTGGTGTGCGAAAGCGGCGTGATCGGGGCGGTGTTGAGGAAGCCGGCCACCCGGGGCACGTCGTCCGGCAGACACGGCATGGCCACGATGTCCGCCCAGCCGAGAGCGGCCTCGGCCGCCGCGTACTCCTCGTGCGTACGGAAGTACCGCAGGCGCCCGGTGGCATCGCCGGGGTTCAGCGGGGTCCGGGTCCGGGAGCCGAAGAGCTCGTGGCTCAGGATGCGCGGCACGCGCAGTTCGCTGATCGCCGCCAGCTCCTCCTCCTGCCCGTGGTTGGCGGGCTTGAGGAGTACCGGCAGCCTGCTGTCGACCCGTTCGCGCGTGAACTCGTAGAAGAACGCGAGCAGTTCGCCGTGCATGGTGTCGGCCTCGGTCGTTTCCAGGACGAGGAAGGTGCGTTCGCGGCCCTCCGTGTCCTGCTCGGTGTGCAGGGAGAGCACACCGAGCAGGAAGCGACGTCCGGGGTCCATGTAGACGGAGGCGTTGAACGCGTCCAGGTCCGCGTCCAGGGCGGCGAGTTCCATGCCCAGGACGCGGGTGGCGATGTAGTTGACGTGGAAGGGGTGCGCGGCCGTGTCGAGCAGGTGCCAGGTGTGCTCGGCGCGGTCGACGACGACCTTGAGGTACGGGTGACCGGCCAGGACACCGGAGAGGGTGCGGAAGAGCGGCAGGGAGAGGTGCTCGCCGATGACGGTGCGGTCCGTGCCCGGTTCGGCGGCGCCGGTGAACAGCTGGGTGGTCATGGGGAAGCCTCCTCGGACGGTGCGGGCTGTGTGGTCTGTGCGGATGGCGTGGTGTGCGTGGCCTGCGTGGACGGTGCGGCGGGCAGGACCTGCGGCAGCGCGTCCACCAGGGTCCTGAAGTCGCGGAGCACCGTGCGCGGGTCGGTGGCGGACAGCAGGCACAGGGCTGCCATGGTGTTGGCGCCCGCGGCCGGGTCGTAGACCGGCACGACGCTGCCGTCGGCGAGCGAACTCTCCGCGACCACCGACAGCTCGCTGCCCTCGCTCAGCGGTACCTCCGCCTCGACCGCGGAGAAGTCCCAGAGCCTGCGGTCGTGCCAGGCCTCGCCCTTGCCGTCGACCGCCAGGACGACGAGGGAGCCCGCCGCGCCGTCGGCCTGCGCCGGGGTCAGAGCCTGCTCGGGCCACGCGACCGTGCGGCCCAGGAGGTGGTCGACGAGCATGCCGACGAGGTCGAGTCCGAAGACCTCCTCGACCTGCGGCACCGTCATCGCGCCGCCGAACCGGGCAGCCGTCTCGATCAGCCACATGCCGCCGTCCGCACCGAGCTTGATCTCGGTGTGGATTCCGCAGTCGCGGAGACCGAGGGCGTCCACGGACTCCCGGGCCAGGGCCACGATGCGGTCCTGGGCGTCCTGGGGCAACAGGGCGGGGGTGATGCCCGCCCGCTCGGTGAACGGCTCGACCGTGGGCATCCGGCCGCTGAGGCAGACCGGGCGGAACACGCCGTCCGCCACGACGCCCTCGACGCTGACGTAGTCACCCCAGCCGGGCTCGTCGAACCAGTGCGCGGCGGAACCGGTCACGATCTGCTCGACCACGAAGTCCGCGTCGGCCTCGGCGACATGCAGCTCGGAGTATCCCAACTGGGCGGATTCGGCCATCACTTCGCGCGAGCGTCGCCAGGCGGCGGACACCTCGTGCGGGGAGCGGATGATCTGGTGCGCGGTGGAGCCCGCGCTCCAGGCCGCCTTGAGGAGGAGCGGGAAGGGCAGACGACCGGCTGCCGCGTGCAGCTCGTCCTCCGTGGCGACGGGGCTGAACTCGGGCTGCGGCAGGCCGTGTTCCTGCCAGGTGCGCCGCATCAGGCGCTTGTCACGGGCGAGCGCGGCGGCGCCGCCCGCCCCGGCGAGGCCGAGCTCCTCGCACGCCTCGGCGACGGCCACGACCGCGTACTCGGAGAACGTGAGCACCGCTTCCGCGCCCACGGCCTTGGCCTGCGAGACGATCAGGGACACCAGGTCGGAGCGCTGCGCGTCGGTGGGTGTGACCACCGAGGCGCACAGTTGCCGGGCGGTGCTCGCCACGGCGGGAGGAAGAGCGCTGAGCGCCAGCAGGTGTATCTCCGCCCGCACGGCCGCCCTGGAGAGGACGTGACCGAGCGGCGGACCACCCTTGGCATGCACTAACAGCACCTTGCTCACTGAAGTTCGTCTCCATTCGTCCGGTTGGTACGGGTCCTCGTACGCGTTGTCGTACGGACTGGTGACGCGCGTAGAAGGCGGGACATCACCAGGGGTACGTTGCGGGGCGTGTTCACCCGCACACTCAAGGGGACCAGGTGGCAGGTGCTCGTGGGGCCACCGTGGGCACTCGCTGCTCAGGCAAATGCCTGAGTCGCAGGCCGCGTTGGGATGTCTGCACGCTCCGCCGGGGCGTGTCGGCTTGCCGATGGGTGCGCGCGAGTGCCTCCCGGGCCGAGTGCCACTTCGGCCGAGAACTGAGCATGCGCGTGATCGGGACGGGATACGCATCGCGGGTGACTGCGCGTCAAAAGCCGTATACGGACGGAGAGAACCCTGTGGACGATTCCAGCCTCAAGGCACTGCTCGAGCACCTTCCCGTGTTCTGGTGGGAGGTCGAGGAGCCGTGGCAGGTGCTGGAGAGGGGAGGCGGCGCCTTCGCCGACACGGGTACGGCACAGCGCTTCCTGGACCGCATGCACCAGGAACTACCGGCCCCGGGGAGCCCGTTGGAGGACGGACGTCATCAGGCCCGCTTCGACGGCCGCACCTTCGACGTGAGCTGGACCCTGGACGAGAACGTCGCCCACAGCCGTACGCGTGGTCTCGCGGTGGAGGTCGACGCCCACCCCGAGGCCCCGCGCCGGTACGCCGCCTTCGCCGACCTCGTGGACCTGGCCCCGGCCGCCGCCTTCATCCGCGACCGGCATGGACGCTACCTATGGGCCAACCACGCCTACGCGCACCTCTACGGCACCACGGTGGAGGACCTCGCCGGCAAGTACATCGAGGACTTCGACGCCCCCGCCGAGGCCGACCAGTTCCGCGCCCTCGACCAGGAGATCCTCACCCGGGGCACGCCGGTGCGCCACACCCTCGGCTACCGGCGCCCCGACGGCAGCGCGGGCCAGGCGGTGGGCCACCGCTTCCCGGTGCGGGAGAACGCGCAGACCTGCGTCGCCGGAATCTACGTGGACATCACCGACCACCTCCGCACCATGGTCCAGCGGCAGGAGGCCGAGGAGAACCTGCAGGCGCTGCGCGACCACAGCGGACTGCCCTGCGCCCTGCTCTCGGCCGACGGACGCGTGATCGAGGCGAGCGCCGCGGCCGCCGAACTGTTCCACCTCGGCCTGCCCGACCTGGTCGGCCGCCGCGCCCACACCCTGCTCGCCCCGGCCCCCGCCCGCGACCTGGATCGACTGCACCGCAGATGGAACGGTCTGATAGCCCGCCGCACCAGACGGGTGGAGACCTCCGCCGTGCTCGTCGACACCCAAGGGCAGCAATGCCGCGCGCAGCTCCACCTCACGACGGTCGGTCACTCCGCTGCCCGCGCCCGGCACGTGTGGGCCGTCGTCACCCACCAGAGCCTGGCCCACGAAGCCCACCCCTCCCTCACCGCCGCGCAGATCCGCATCCTCTCCCTCCTGGCGGAGGGCAGCAGCAACAGCGACATCGCCACCTCGATGAAGCTGTCCCGCCAGACGGTCGACTATCACCTCAGCCGCCTGCGGCAACACCTGGGCGCCGCCACCCGCCCCGCCCTGGTTGCCCGCGCCTACGTCCTCGGCATCCTCGCCCCCCGCGCCTGGCCGCCGCGCTCGGCCACGGCGGCCCATCCGCTCAGCGCCGTCTGACGGGCCCGGGCTGTGTCAGTTCTCGGTGCGCGGGCGCAGGACGACCGGCAGCTCCCGGTGTCCATTGGAGATGAAGGACTCCCCGGGACGCAGTGCGGAGGCGGGGACGGCGAGGGCGAGGTCCGGGAAGCGGGTGAACAGCCCCCGAAGCGCGATCTCGCCCTCCATCCGGGCCAGGGCAGCGCCCAGGCAGACGTGGACGCCGTGACCGAAGGCGAGGTGCGTCTTGCTGACGCGGGTCACGTCGAAGGTCTCGGCGGTCGCGCCGTGGAGGTCGGGGTGACGGCCCGCTGCCGCGTAGGAGGCCAGGATCGCGTCACCCTGACGGATCGTGAGCCCCTGCGCCAGCGGAATGTCCTCGACCGCGAACCGCATCGGCAGGTGCGCGACGGGCGCCTCGTAGCGCAGCGTCTCTTCGACCACATCGGTCCACGCGCTCTTGCCCTCGCGCACCAGAGCGAGCTGATCGGGGTGGGTGAGCAGCGCCGCGATGGCCTGGTCCAGCAGGTTGACGGTCGTCTCGTAGCCCGCGCTGATCACGAGGAGGAGGGTGTCGAGGAGCTCCTGCTCGGTCAGTGCGGAGCCGTCACCGCCCTCGTCGTCGTCCCGGGTGGCGATGAGTACGGAGGTCATGTCCTCGCCGGGCCGGGCGCGCTTGGCGGCGACCATGTCGGCCAGGATCGCGTACAGCTCCTTGGTGTTCGCGGCCGCTTGATCGGGGCTGAGCGTGGTGTCGAAGACGCCGTCGACGGTACGGCGGAAGTCCGGCTGGGAGTGCTCGGGAAGCCCCATGAGCTCGGTGATGACCCGGATGGGCAGCGGATAGGCGAACCGCTCACGCAGATCGGCGGATTCCCCGGCGGGGGTGGCGGCGAGTTCGTCCAGCAGCGCCTGGGTTATCTCCTCGATGCGCGGCTGCAGGGCGGCCATGCGGCGCGCGGTGAAGGCGGGGCTGACCAGGCGTCGCAGGCGCCGGTGGTCGCCTCCAAAGGCGGTGAACATGTTGTCGACGGCCACCCACAGCGCGAGAGGCCAGGTGCCGAGGATCTGGTCGGGGAACAGCGGCCAGTGCTGGCGGGGGTCTTTGGAGACCCGCGGGTCGGTGAGGAGCTGTTTGAGCAGGGCCGGATCGGTCACGGCCCACGCCTCGACCCCCAGGACATCGACGCGTGCGGCCGGTCCGTGCGAGCGCAACGCGGCATCTTCGGCGTGCCGGTCGCTGCCGGCGGCGTCCAGGACGAGGATCTGCGGCTGGGCCATGGGAGAGCTCCTAGGGGGGTGCGGGCCTGGTGTGGAGAAGACGGGCAGAGCTGAGATCGGCTGACTGACCGATCGACCGTCTGGACCCTGTGGCGGCGGGCGGCACGGCACCGTTCAAGTCGTCCGATCGAGACGGGCAGGAGACACAGTAGTTGGCCATCTGCGCCTCGGTGAAGGGAACTTCGGGGCGCCTCGCGGGGGGTGGGAGCGGCTTCACCCTGCGTTTCCCGACGTCTCGCGGGCGGCCTGCGCTGTCCCCCCCCCGGCCACCCGGAGTGTTGGCGTAGGCCTGACGCTCTGTCACATCCATGCCGGGCATGAGCTGTGTCCCCGGCGGGCCCCGGGCAACGAGATCGGATCGCTGCGGCGCGTTGACCGTCAAGGGAAAGCAATATCGGTGGATCATCACAAGGTACGGCGCGGGCTCGAGCCCCCCGGTGACCTGGGAGGCGCTGGTCGAAGAGCGCCGCGAGAGGAACACGAAGAGAGCTGCGAGGGCGCCGAGCGCGACCGTCGCCGCGCGGAGGAAAGAGAATGCAATGACCGACGCCATCGTCGTGCTCGGAGTGGTCATCGGCCTTTCTGTGCAGATCCAGGCGGTGTGGGACCTGAGTCGTGCCCCTCTGGAGGGGGAGGACACCGATGCGGTGCAAGCGCAGGCCATCCTCCTGGCGGTGGCGGGAGGCCTGTTCGCCGTCGTCGCCCTGGCCGTGGCGCTGTTCGCCCCCACCGGGTCCTAGGGCCGCAGCTACGGGCTGCGGGCTACGGGCTACGGGTGGAGCACGATCTTGCCGTGGGTGCGGCGCTGTTCGAGGTCGTGGAACGCGTCCCGCACCTGGTCCAAGGGGTAGGTGCGGGCGATCGGCACCTCCAGCTTCCCGCGCGCGGCGAGCCGGGCCAGCTGCCCGATCACGACCGCGCACGCCGCAGCGCCTTCGCCGTGGGCGCGCGCACCGAACTTGGCCGCGGCCCGCCAATCGCGGATCGTATTGATCCGCTCCGGCCGCACCCCCAACGCCACCGCCAGCTCCACATAGCCGTCGCCGAACGTGTCGATGAACGCGTCGACCTTCCCGACGGAAGCCTCCCGGATCCGCTCGGCCACGCCCTCCCCGTGCGCGACCGGTATGACACCGCGTTCCTTCAGCCAGGCATGGTTCCGCTCGCTGGCCAGCCCGATCACCGTGGCGCCGGACCGCCGCGCGAGCTGCACGGCGATCGAACCGACGCCGCCCGCCGCACCGGAGACGACGACCGTGTCGTCCGCCTCTAGGTCCACCGCGAACACGCTGGCGTAGGCGGTCGTGCCGGCCACGTACAGCGACCCGGCCACATCCCAGGACAGCCCCGCCGGACGGGCGACCAAATTCACGTCGTCGACCACCACGAACTGCGCATGGCTGGCCCGCTTGTGGGTGAAGCCCAGGACCTCGTCGCCCACCGCGAATCCGCGTACCTGCGACCCGACTTCCACCACGACGCCGGCCAGATCGCTGCCCTGCCCGGAGGGGAATGTCGCCGGCCAGCGTTCGTGCAGCGCGCCTGTACGGATGTTCGCCTCGCCGGGCTGGATCCCGGCCGCCCGGACCTCGACCAGTACCTGCCCAGGGCCCGGCACCGGCCGCTCCACGTCCTCGACCCGGAGGACATCGATCCCGCCGTACGCGTGGAACCGCACTGCCTTCATCGCGTGATCACCGCACTTCGTCGTTCGGACAGGGCCTGGACGGTCATGTGCCGGATGGCCGGCAGCGACCGTGCCTTCGCATTCAAGTGCGCGGCAGGCGAAGGGTATTCCCGGGCGGTCACTGTCGGCGAGGGGCCGACCTCGCATACGGAGCGCACCCGACTGTTACCCGTGGGTAACTTGACGTAGGGTCTCCAGTCGCGGGCCGTCGGCCCGCCGGGCTGTACGACAGGCAGCCACCGCACGGCAGACGGGCTGCCGCACCACGCAGCCCGGGGAACAGAAAGGACCCGTCCTCATGACCGCCCCACGTCGGCTTCGCGCCACATTGCTCCCGCTGGCTCTGGTCGTCTCCGCAGCCACCCTGGGCGCCGGAGCCGCAATGGCCGTACCGCAGGACGAGACCTCCCAGAGCGCACCCAAGGCCGCCGCGCAACGCCCCACCTGGGCCATCGCCCACCGGGTGCTGACCACCGGCGGGGTGACCAGGGCGCTCGCCAACGGGGCCAACGCGCTGGAGATGGACGCCACGGCCTGGCGCAAGGGCTGGTGGGCGGACCACGACGGCACCCCCACCAGCTCCGGCGACACCATGTCCGACATGTTCGACCAGGTGGCCAAGGAGCACGAGGGCGGACGTCATGTCTCCTTCGTCTGGCTGGACATGAAGAACCCCGACTGGTGCGACAGCAGCGACCCCCAGTGGCGCCACTGCTCCGTGGCCGCCTTGCGGGACATGGCGCGCGAGAAGCTGGAGAGCAAGGGCATACGGGTGCTCTACGGCTTCTACGGCAAGGAGGGCGGCAGCGGTTGGAAGAACGTCCTCGGCGACCTGAACTCCAAGGAAGCGGTCAGCTACAGCGGCACCTACGCGCAGGTCCGGGACGGCTTCGCCGAGCACGGGCCGGATGTCCCCGGCGGCCAGCGAGTGATGGACAACGGGCTGTTCGACATGGCGCTGAAGTTCGGCAGCATCCGCAAGGAGCTCGAGGCAGGCAGGAAGGCCCGGGACGCCGGAGAACTGGCACAGACCGTCGGCTGGACGGTGGGCAAGGGCGACGGCGAGCGCACCGCCACCCTGCTCGACTCCTCCGACGGGAGCGCCGCCGTGGACAGCCTCATCTACGGCAACCGGATGTCGTGCTACCCCGACGGCGTCACCGGCCCCAAGGGCTGCGGCACCGACGACAGCGGGGTGCGGGAGTCACTCTCGTACATCACGGACTACGTGAAGGCCCACCCGGACACCCGCCGCATGGCCACCCCGAAGGACATTCCCTTCGGGAGCTGACACCACGAGCCGACTCGGGAGCTGACGCCGCGCGCCGCCCGCATGGAGCCGATCGGAGGGCAAAAAACAAAGGCAAGGAGAAAGAGCTCTCCTTGCCACTCTCAACTTATAGCGTGCTGGGGGGCTTGCCGCAAGGCCCCGGTCACGTCGCACAATCGTCGGCCGATGCCATAACCCCGACTCGGCAGAGGGACGGCAACCAGGGATGAGGACGTGCTCGACGTGAGGTTCGACAGTGTGGGAGGCGCCGGTCAGCCGATCGGCGACCGCAGGGCAACGGAGCACGGCTGCGTCGGAGGTAGCGCAATGGTCCAGCAGTACGTGTGCGAGCTGCAAGAGGCCGACGAGACGGATGTCGCGTTCGTCGGTGGCAAGGGCGCGCACCTGGGCGGGCTCTCGCGGATCGACGGCATCCGCGTGCCGGACGGCTTCTGCGTGACGACGGCGGCCTTCCGGCGGATCATGGCGGAAGCACCGTCGATCGACGACCGGCTCGACCGGCTGGCACGCCTGGACCCGGACGACCGGGAGACGATCCGCGCGCTGAGCGCGGAGATCCGAAGGACCATCGAGGACGTCGCCGTCCCCGAGGATCTCGCGGCGGCGATCACCCGCGCGCTGACCCGGCACGGCGAGCAGGCCGCCTATGCCGTCCGGTCCAGCGCGACGGCGGAGGACCTGCCGACGGCCTCCTTCGCCGGCCAGCAGGACACCTACCTGAACATCGTGGGACCGACGGAGATCCTCCGGCACGTCAGCCGGTGCTGGGCCTCGCTGTTCACCGAGCGGGCCGTGACCTACCGCCAGCGCAACGGCATCGACCACCGCATGGTCCACATGGCCGTGGTCGTGCAGCGGATGGCCTTCTCGCAGGCGGCCGGCATCCTGTTCACGGCCGACCCCGTCACGGGCAACCGGAAGGTCGCCACCGTGGACGCCGGATTCGGCCTCGGCGAGGCCCTGGTCTCCGGCCTGGTCAACCCGGACGTCTTCACGGTGCGGGATGGCGAAGTCCTCGCCAAGACGATCGCCGCCAAGGAGCGTGCCATCGAAGCCCTGCCCACCGGCGGTACGCAGGAAGTGGCGATCGACGCGCAGCGGCAGGAGCAGCCGGCGCTGACGGACGCCCAGGCCGTGCACCTCGTCGAGCTCGGGCGGCGCATCGAGGCGCACTTCGGCCGCCCGCAGGACATCGAATGGTGCCTGGTCGACGACGGCTTCCAGATCGTGCAGAGCCGGCCGATCACCACACTGTTCCCCATCCCCGTCCCCGAGGCGGGCGACGAGGAGAACCACGTCTACGTCTCCGTGGGCCATCAGCAGATGATGACCGACCCCATGAAGCCCCTGGGTTATTCCATGTGGCAGCAGACGGCCATGGTGGCGATGCACGAGGCCGGCGGGAGGCTGTTCGTCGACGTCACCCGGCGCCTGGCCTCGCCCGCGAGCCGCGCCGGTCTCCTGGACCTCATGGGGAAAGGCGATCCGCTGGTCAGGGACGCCCTGGAGACCGTCCTGGACCGTGACGACTTCATCCCGACGCTTCCGGACCCGGCTCCCGCCCCCGCCAGGCCGTCGACCGGCGGTGCGCCCGCCCCCATCGAGACCGACCCGGCCATCGTCACCGAGCTGATCGAGCGCAGCGAGACGTCCGTCGCCGCCCTGGAGCGCGAGATCCGCACGAAGAGCGGACCGGCGCTCTTCGACTTCCTGCGGGAGGCCTTCGACGAGCACAAGCGGGTCCTCGGCGACCCGTTGAGCATGCAGGCGATCATGGCGGGGATGGAGGCCACGTGGTGGCTCAACGACAAGCTGCGGGAGTGGCTGGGCGAGAAGAACGCGGCTGACACGCTCACGCTCTCCGCCCCCGACAACATCACGTCGGAGATGGGCCTGGCGCTGATGGACGTCGCGGACGTGATCCGCCCGCATCCGGAGGTCGTGGCCTATCTGCAGCACGCCAAGGACGAGGACTTCCTGGACGGGCTGGCGAAGGTCGCGGGCGGGACGGAGGCACGCGACGCCATCGAGGCCTACCTCGACCGGTACGGCGTGCGCTGCGTCGGCGAGATCGACATCACGAGGCCGCGCTGGAGCGAGAGCCCCGCCACGCTCGCGCCCGCGCTCCTCGACAACGTCAGGAACTTCGAGCCGGGCGCCGCCGAGCGCCGCTTCGAGCAGGGGCGACAGAAGGCACAGGAAAAGGAACAGGACGTGCTCTCACGCCTGCGGGCCCTGCCGGACGGGGACCGGAAGGCCGACGAGACCAAGCGGATGATCGACCGCGTCAGAACCTTCATCGGCTACCGGGAGTACCCCAAGTACGGCATCATCAGCCGCTACTTCGTCTACAAGCAGGCCCTGTTGGCGGAGGCCGAGCGCCTCGTGCAGGCCGGCGTGCTGCGTGACAAGGAGGACGCCTTCTACCTCACGTTCCCGGAACTGAACGACGTCGTGCGGTCGAACCAGGTGGATGAAGGGCTCATCCAGCAGCGCAAGGACGCGTTCCGCTCGTACCAGGCGCTGACACCGCCCCGGGTGCTCACATCGGACGGCGAGGCCCTCACCGGGGCGTACCGGCGCGACGACGTACCAGAGGGCGCCCTGGTGGGCCTGCCGGTGTCCGCCGGGACCATCGAGGGAAGGGCTCGCGTCATCCTCGACCTGGCGGACGCCGATCTCGAAGCGGGCGACATCCTGGTCACGACCTTCACGGACCCCAGCTGGTCGCCGCTGTTCGTCGGGATCGCGGGCCTGGTCACGGAGGTGGGCGGCCTGATGACCCATGGCGCGGTGATCGCCCGGGAGTACGGCCTGCCCGCCGTCGTGGGCGTGGAGCGAGCCACCCGGCTGATCCAGGACGGGCAGCGGATCCGCGTGCACGGAACCGACGGGTACATCGAGCTCCTGCCCTGACCTCGCCGCCGAGCGCTTCCCGTAGGCCGGACCTCAACTGAGGTTCGTCCATTGGGGTGCGGGGGTGGGTCCCGGCCGCGCGTCGATGGCCTCCCCCCGCCCCCACTGCCCGTACCGCACCCGGAAGGCGTCGTCGCCGGACCGTGAAGGCACCTCGATCTTCAGCGACTTGGGCAGGTCGTGCGTGGTGACGACGAGGGTGAAGCGCACGACTCCTTCGGGGCGCGCGGTCGCGTAGGGGCGGTAGAGGCCGCCGATGGTGGGGTCGGCGCCGAGTGCGTTCAAGGGGGTGCTTCCGGTGAGGGTACGGGTGGCGTCCGCCCGCTCGGTGTTCAGGTCGGTGGCGTGGTCGAGGAGCGCCACGATGTGCGCGGGCTGGGCCAGCCAGCGGGTCTCCAGGGCGTTGCGCACCGCGACGTCGTCCGCTGCCGCGGCGGACGCGTCGGCCTCGGTGCGGTACGCGCCCTGCGGGCCGAAATCGGGGCCGGTCATCTCCTTGGCCGGGGTGATGACGGCGCGGTTGCCGATCAGCACGATCTCCGGCGGGTACCAGGCGTGGCCTTCGCCCATGTCGTACAGGACGTGGGTCGCGGCCCTGGCGGTGGTGGCGTCGACCAGATCGAGGCGGGCCTGGCCGGTGAAGGAGTCGGGGTCACCGCCCTGGCGGGCGACGACCTCGACGCCGACCCGCCGCTCGGCCAGCATCGCGGAGCGGATGGGCTCGGCACGGGGGCCTGCCGTGGTTGCAGCGGTGGGGTCAGCCGTGGCGGCGGCCGACGGGTTCGCCCGGCTGTCGCCCTCAGCGTCGTCGGAGTCCAGCAGATGCGCGCCGACGCCTCCGAGGGCGCCGATCAGCAAGCCGACCGCGACGGCCACAGCGACCGCGAGGCGGCGTGGGCGTGTGGGTCTTTGAGGGATTCCTTCGTCGGACACGGTCCCGCCCCCGTTCGCACCGTCCCCGGCGACGCCGGAGAGGTCAGATCACCAAGAGGACTCCACGGTAAGGCTGTTCGAGGGGGTTTACGCCGCTTCCGGAACTTCCACCCTCTTCGTCATCGAGGGCGACCCGGGGATCAGGATTCTGCGGAGACGCCCTTCAGCCAGTGGCCGAGCACCCTTAGGTCGGTGTCCGTGAGGCCGGTCGTGGAATCGACGCGGTGAAGCAGGGCCTGTCCCTCGTGCCGTGCTGCCACCCACGCGCGATCGAGGTCGCTGATCTCGTCGTCGACCCAGAGGAAGGTGCGGCCCGCCGCGATCTCGACAAGAGCTCGCGTCTTCCAGTGCAGCACGCCCGTCGCGTCCTCCTCCGGAGCATCCGGCAGACCGGCCACCGGCAGTTCCGGCAGGCCGAGCAGTGGGGCGATCACCGCGTTGGCGTCGTGCATCCAAGCCGTGGCCCACATCAGGTCACAGGACAGGGCGAGGAGCCGCGGGCCGTGCCCGGGGATGACCTTGGCCAGCTGCGGGTTGGACGGGTGCTGCCACTGGCCCCACTGTTCGAGGGTCGACGGCAACTGTGCGCCGTCGTAGGGCAGGAGCGTTCCGTCGACGTCCAGGAAGAGCAGGGGGCGCTGCGCGGGATCGGCCATGACGGCACGGTATCGCCGGCAGTCCCGCACTGGCTTGAGGGCTGTGCGGGCCGCCCGCCTGGTGGCGGGCGGCCCGCAGGGAGAGTGAGTTCAGCTCGCGGGTTCGATCCAGACGTTGCGGAAGCGGACCTTGTTGCCGTGGTCCTGGAGCCTGATCGCGCCTGCTGCCGCGGACTCGGCGTCACCGGCTCCGGTCGGGCCGTCGACGGCCACGTTGTCGTGGACCTTCTTGCCGTTCCAGAGCACGGTGATCCTGGCGTCCTCGGTCTTCTTTCCGTCCGCGTCGAAACGGGCGGCGCGGAACGTGATGTCGTAGGTCTGCCAAGTCTCAGGCGCTGTAGAGGCGTTGAGGTCAGCGGCCTTCTTGGTGTAGATGGAGGCGGCCTCGTTCGCGGCGAGCTTCTCCACTCCGTATGAGTCCAGGATCTGGACCTCGTACCGCTCCTGGAGGTAGATCCCGCTGTTGCCGCGGTCCTGCCCGGTGACGTCGTCCGGCAGCTTGGGCACCCGGAACTCGGCGTGCAGCTTGAAGTCGCCGAAGGCCTGCTTGGTGCGGATGTCCCCGCAGCACACCTCGATCGACTTGTCGGCCGTGTGGGGCCATTCGACGCTGCGGCCGTCGGTGTGCTGCCAGGCCGAGGAGACGCTGCCGCCGGAGAAGAGGTCGATGCGGCCGCCGGGGCGGCGCACGTCGATCGCGTCGAGGTTGACGTGGCCCGTGTCTTCGGGCCGGTAGGTGTACTTGATGGTGTTGCGGCCCTTGCGCAGATCGAGTTTCTCGGTCTTGGTGGACCAGCGCTTCCACGTCTCGGTCGAGGGAAGGCTCGTCTGCCGCGCCGCCGCGCCGTTCACGCTGACCCCCAGGGTCTTGGTGCCGGCGGACGGGTTGGGGCCGTTGGAATAGCGCAGGCCCACGGCGTAGGTGCCCTTGGCCGGGACCTGGACGTCGAAGGTGGCGGAGGCGCCGGGTTCACTCATGCCGTCGACGAAGCCGCCGCCGGTGAATCCGGCGTGCTCGGTGTCGATGTCGGCGCCGCCGGACAGCCGCGCCGACTCGGCGTCATAGGTGGTGACCGGGTCGGTGTGGCCCGGGCGCGCGTTGAGGGTGTACCAGGCCTCGGTGGACCACAGCTGCTCGTCGTCGGCCGAGGAGAACGGGCGCGGGGAGCGCACGTGCACCACCCGGTCGCTCTTGAGGCCGGGGATGGTCAGGTGCACGGTCCGGCGGTCGTCGGAGACGCGGGCGTCGGTGACGGGCAGGGATTCCTCGTCGACCTTGGGGCCGCCGTAGGCGGGGGTGGGGGCGTAGCGCCACTGCTCGACGGAGTAGGCCCCGCTGGTCAGCTTCTCTACCGTCTTGTCCGACAGCGGCTTGGTGTAGGTGAGCTCGAAGCCGTCGCTGGTGGCGCGCATGGTCTTGATGTCGAAGGCGGTCTTGCCGTTCGGGGTGAGCTTCTGCAGACCGAAGCGGAGCTTGCCCTCCTGGCCCCAGTTGCCGTCCGCACCGAGCCCGCCCGTGTAGATGGCCCCGTCGGGCCCGGTGGAGATGCGGGTGATGCCCGACTCCAGGCCCTGGGTGTGGCGGAACACCGCGCCCTGGAACTCGCCGTTGACCTTCTCCAGGTCGGCGCGCTGCAGACCGCCGTAGGTGACGTCACCGAACATCAACTGCCCGGCGAAGGTCCCCTTCTTCACCGTCATGGGGGTGCTGGGGGAGTTGGCGATCTCGTTCTGCGGCAGCCACAGCACCGGCTTGGTGACGCTCTCGTCGTCGAACGGGCCCTCGGGGTTGGTGTAGTGGTTGAAGAACCGGTCCTGCTTGACGTGCACCAGCTTCGATGCGGGCAGCCAGCCGCCCTGGTTGTCGGTGACGAACAGCTCGTTGTCCGGACCGCGGCCGATGCCGTTGGGCGTGCGCAGACCGCCCGCCAGGTAACTGACCTTGCCGCTCTTCTTGTTCACCTTGATGGTGGTGCCGCGATTGGCGGCGGGCTGCGGATCGGTCGTCGCGCCGCCGTAGTTGATGGCGACGGACAGGTTCAGATAGAAGTCGCCCTTGTCGTAGAGCAGTCCGAAGGCGAACTCGTGGAAGTTTCCGCCGTACGGCCACTCGGCGATCTTCCGGATCTCGCCCGCCTCGTTGGTTCCGTCGAGGTCGGCGAGTTCGGTCAGCTGGTGCTTCTCCGAGACATACAGCTTCCCGTCCACGTACTTGATGCCCATCGGCTCCTTGAGCCCGTCGGCGATCTTCTCGTACGTGACCTTGTCCGGGCCCGTGTCGCCGGTGACGTTGTCCAGGACGTACACCGCGCCCTTGGTCTCCTGGCTGCCGCCCCAGGTGGTCACCGCGAGCCGGCCGTCGGGCAGCCAGTCCATCGCGGACACCTGTGGCTCGAATCCCTTGGGGCGCAGGTCGGTCAGCGTGTATCCGGGGTTGACCGACTTCAGCGGGAGGCCGTCGCCGGGCGTGTCGTAGGTGCCCTCGCACTCCTTGCGGCCCGGCGCGGTGACCCGCACGACGTCGGCGTCCGTGCTGAGCACGGAGTTCGGCACGAGGGTGAAGGCGTCGGCGCCCGGCGGCTTCCACTGCAGGGTGACCTGCTGGTCGTTGCCGCGGTCGAAGTGGTCGATGCGCAGGGGGTGGTAGCCCGGGTCGAGCGTGATCTCGCCGTCCTTGGGCTCGGCCCCGTGCAGTCCGTCGTGATCGATGACCTTCTTGTCGCCGATGAACAGACGGGAGCCGTCGTCGCTGATCAGGCGGAAGCTGTACGCGCCGTTGGCGGGCACGTTGATGTTGCCGATGATCTGCGACACGAAGTTGTCGGTGAACCCGAAGCCGTCGGTGGACGACCAGTCGATGGTGGGGATCAGCTTGTCGACGTTGGGGGTCTGGGCGGGCTTGAGGTCGCAGAGCTTGCTGAGCGGGGACTGGATGTCGAACACCCGCAGCGTGACGCCGGGTTCCTGCGGCGGCAGGTCGGCGAAGGGCTTCTCCTTGGCCCCGGCGGCCGGTGCGGTGAGGGCGCCGCCGGCGAGCAGCACCCCGAGGAGTACGCCGAGGGTCCTGCGTGGTCTCAGGCGCGTGCGTCGGTGGATGCGGTGTGGGCGCGGGGGGTTGTGGTGCTCGTGTGGCGTCACTCTGTCTCCTGCTGGGCGCTGCGAGGCGGCCCCGGGCCGCCTCGGCCCGCGTCCGCGGAGTGGAGGTGATGCACGTACCGGTGGTGCGGGCAGCGGCATTTGGCCGTGCCTTGCGCAGACTTCCGTACGAGAGCGACGCCCAGCGTACGAACAGTGCCGCACATCGTCCATACTTTGTCCTCAACAAGGAGAAAGTGGCGGGGAGTTGACCCGACGGGGAATCGCCTTCAACTCCTCGCGTGCGGCCGACGACACGGCCGTGCCGTTCAAGGTGCTGGCGCTCTACAGCGGCACCTGGAAGGCGGCGCACATCGACTTCGTCAAAGAGGGGAACGACTGGTTCCCCAAGCAGGCCGTGGCGAACGGCTTCACCTACAAGGCCAGCAACAACTGGGAGCTGCTCAGCAACGGCGGTGTCGACGCCTACACGACCGACGCCGCGAGCTGGCCCTGGTGCGGACATCGACACCCTGGCCTCCGTCGACCCCAGCAGCTTCCCCCTGGGCACGGACCCCGATCGGTCCTGGTGCAGCGGCTGCTACGAACCGGTTCCTGCTGGATGGCCGTCTCTGATCCGCCGTTCGTTGCGTCTCGTTGCTTGCCTCTACTTAGAGGTATCTCTACGTTTAGGGTCCTCTCTAAGTTTTGGAGGTGGGGCGGGGATGCCGGGAGATGGTGAGGGGCCGCGGGAGGGGCTGCGTGAGCGGCACAAGGCGCGGCGGCGGTCGCGGATCGTGGACGCGGTGCGTGAACTCCTGCGGGAGAGCCCGGAGTCGGCGGTCAGCGTCGAGCGGATCGCCGAGCGCGCCGGGGTTGCCCCGGCGACCGTGTACAACCTGATCGGGCCGCGCGAGAGGATCTGGGAGGCGCTCGCGGCCGGGTTCATGGAGGAGCTGGAGCGCCGCCTGACGGGGTCGGAGGCCGGTGACCCGCACGTGGTCGTCCGTACGACGGTGCAGCTGTTCGTGGGTGATCCGGTGGTCTCGCGTCGCATGGTACGCGCGTGGGATGAGAGCGGTCTGGTGCTCGACCGCAGTCCGCTCACCCGGCTCGCTGAGGCGATGGCGGAGGCTCGCACGCGGGGCCTGCTGCGTGCGGATGTCGACGTTGACGCGTTGGCCGCCGTGGTCGGCGCCGCGTGTGTGGGCGCGCTGCATCAGTGGGTGGCCGCCCTCATCGATGACGACCGGTTCCTCACGCGCGCGCTGTTCGCGCTGGACGTCGCGCTGGCCGCGGCGGCCTCGGATCCTTACCGCGAGGAGCTGGTGGCGCCGCTGCGATCCCGGGATACGGGGTGACGGCGGGGGCGCGGCCGAGGCCGCGAAGCTTCGTGGGCGGCGGCGGGGTCGTACTGGCGGCGGACGTGTGGGGTGAAGCGTCCGGCCCGCCGGTGGTCCTGCTGCACGGTGGTGGCCAGACGCGGCACGCCTGGGGTCGGACGGGGCCGCGACTGGCCGCGCTGGGGTGGCGGGTGATCGCCCCGGATCTGCGCGGGCACGGGGAGAGCGGGTGGTCGGCCGGCGGTGACTACGACCTTGATTTGTTCGCGCAGGACGTGAGGGCGCTGGTTGCCGAACTCGGCGGCCGACCGGTGCTCGTCGGTGCCTCGCTCGGCGGCCTGAGTGCGTTGCTCGCCGCCGGGGAAGCGCCCAGGGTGGCGGCTCGTGCTCTGGTACTCGTCGATGTCGCCCATCGGCCCGATCCCCGCGGGTTCCACCGGATCGTGGAGTTCATGCGCCGCGCTCCGAAGGGATTTGCCAGCGTGGAGGAGGCGGCTGCGGCGGTCGGCGCCTATCTGCCGCAGCGCTCGCGCCCGGAGGGCTCGGCGGGGATGGGGTACAACTTGCGGCGCCGGGGCGACCGGTGGGTCTGGCACTGGGACCCCCGCATGCTGGACAGCTTCGAGGGCCGGATGGACCCGCCAGGCATGGCGGAGCGCCTTCTGGCGGCCGGACGTCTCGCAGATGTCCCCGTCCTTCTTGTCCGCGGCCAGGTCAGCGACGTGGTGCGCGAAGACATCGCCGAGCAGTTCTGTGACTGGGTCCCGCGGGCGAGACGGGTGGAGGTGGCAGGCGCGGGACACATGGTGGCCGGAGACCGAAACGACCACTTCCTCGACGTGATCGTCCCGTTCCTGGACGGGCTCGGGTGAGCGCGGGACCGGGGCCTCGGTGCGTGGGGTTGGTGGCGGCGGTTGTGGGTGCGGCCGGGCGGCCACGGCGCGGCCGGGAGACCACGGTTCGGGTCCGGGGTGGGCCATCGATCGCCGCATCGGCAGGGCCGCGCCACCGGCCCTAGCCACGCCCGCCGAAACGTGCGGCGACCGCCTGTTCCAGGGACAGGCCGCTCGGGTCGTTCTCCGGTTCGAGGAAAGCGTGGATCACGGCGAGGGTGACGGTGCCGGTCAGGGAGCGGCGGCGGGCGTCGTCGACGACGCCGGATGCCGGGTCGCCGAGGGCACGCAGGGTGACGCCGTCGTTGGCGGCGGAGAGCGCGTTGGCCAGGTCGTCGAGGGTGAGGCCCTGGCGCAGGCGCAGGCCGCGCTCGCGCAGGACAGCGGCGTACAGCTCCTTCCATGAGCCCAGGTAGTCGGCGTAGATGCCGGAGGCGATCCGCGCGATCTCCTCGTCGGCGTCGGCCACCGTCATGAGGGCGAGGCCGAGCCGTACGGAGGGCATGTCCATCCCGTCCGTGGTGTGGCGGTGGGCGATGTCGTGGACGGCGCGCACGAAGTCGCGCCCGTCGCGTCCGTGCACGAGCCGTCTGGTGTTCGCGGCACGCTGGGTGCGGAACTCCGGGCGGTAGTTCTCCTTCCACATCGCGAAGTTGATCAGATCGACGATGTAATTCGAGTACGGCGTCCAGCGGTCCCGCAGCAGCCCCGCGCCGTCGCCGTGGCGGTCGAAGGGCTCGGGGTTGGCGCCGAACGCCTCGCCCACGCAGCGCTGCGACAGAGGGCCGAGGAGCAGGCTCTTGCTCGTGACCGGCCGCTCGGCGCACGGCCCGAAGTGCTGCTCCAGCAGCCGCATCCCTGCGGCCAGGAGCGATGCCGTCACACGGTGGTTGGCGAGCCGGGCACGGCCCCAGACGGTACGGCGGTTCAGGCGCGGCAGGATCCCTGACAGGTCCTGGTCGTAGGGGAAGGGCAGGTCCCGCTTCCTGCGGTGCGAGCGTGGCTCGCGCGTGTCGTCCAGGTCATCGCTGTCGTCCCGGTCCCAGTTCTCCATGCGCGCATGCTCTCCACCGCGGATGCGGCCAACAACCCCTCAGGCGCGTGGAGGTGGCACGGAGCCAGGGGTGCCCCCGATCCCGCGGAGGAACTCCACGCTCCTGCGGGGCATCGAACCGCGTGCCCACGGCGGTACACCAGGCAGCTCACCTCCCTCGTAGAAGGACGGTCAAGATGTTCACCTCCAGTACCGGCTGCCTCGCCCTGTGGCTCCTGGCCTGCGCTGCCGCGAGCCGCGCCCTGACCCGGCTGCTCATCGGCCTGCTCGCCGCACACGCCACCCGCAAAGCCCTCAGCCAGTCGGACACGCCCCGGGACGAGCCGGAGGCGGCGGAACGGCTCCGCACCCACCGCCTCGCGGTCCTGCGCACTCTCCTGAACGGCCTCAAGGCTCTCGGCCCCACGCACAGGCTTCGCCGGGGGGAATGAGTAATGGGCACATCGAGTGATCTACGACCGATCTCTAAAGCTAAACCTCAGCTTCAGTGTTGCCCGCATCCGCATCCGCATCCGCATCCGCATCCGCATCCGCATCCGCGTCCGGGTCCCCATCGAGCATGCCGACGATCCGCCCGAAGCGGGAAGTCATCTCCGCGGCGGTCTGCTCGGGGTGGTGGCGCCACCAGGCGACCGCTGCGCTCACCGTCCCGTACCAGAGGTGCGTGGCGAGGTCGGCGTCGAGCGGATCAGTGGCCGGGGTGGAGTGGAGGAACTCGGCGACTCCGACGGCTCCCAGGCGGTTGAGCTCGCGCCGGTGGACCGTGGCCGCGGTGTGGAGGTCGCCGTCGGCCGGCAGCGTCGAGTCGTAGACCAGTTCCCAGTCGTGCAGTCGCGATTCGAGTGCGTGGAAGATCGCCGCGAGGGTGCGGGCCGCGCGCGTGAGGTCGGACGGGCCCTCCTGCGCGCCCCGCACGGCCTCGACCAGGCGGGTGCCGGCCTGCTCCAGGCAGGTCAGGTAGAGGCCGTCCCTGGATCCGAAGTACTCGTAGATCATGGGCTTCGTGATGCCGGCCCGTGCCGCCACCTCTGCCGTCGACCCGCGCGCGTATCCCTTCCTGCCGAACTCGTCGGCCGCCGCGTCCAGGATCAGCCGCTCCCGGTCTTTGCGGGGCATTCCCTTCGTGCCGACGCCGCGAGCGGCGGCCTTCTCCTGCTTGCTCATGACCTCACCCTATGCCAAGGTGACCGCCAGGTAACTTACCCTGCGTTCAGATGGGCGGTGCGGGCCATGAGGGGCAAGACACGGTCGTGGTGGGGCTGGGGAAACGTCGAGGACGCCGTGTCCGGGGCGGAGCGCGACGAGCTCACCCGCCGCACGGCGGAACTGCTGCCGAAGGCCGATCTGACCGTCCATGAGGCGCCTCCGATCGAGGCGTTCGGCGTGCGCGCCAGCAGGATCGAGGCGCCCGGTCCCCTCGCCGCGATCGTCTCCGCGGACGTGCGCGACCGCCTGGCGCACAGTCACGGGCAGGCCTTCCGGGACGTCGTACGGGCGCTGCTGGGCACGTTGCCCCATGTGCCCGACCTCGTCGTACGCCCGACCTCGGACAGCCAGGTCATCGACGTGCTGGAGTGGTGCCACGACGCCGGCATCGCGGTCATACCCTTCGGCGGCGGCTCCTCGGTCGTCGGCGGTGTCGAACCCCGGGTGGGGGATCAGTACGCCGGAGTGGTCAGCCTCGACCTCACGTCGATGGACCAGGTGCTCGACGTCGATGCCACCAGCCGGGCGGCCCTCGTCCAGGCCGGTGTCCTGGGCCCGCACCTGGAGCAGCAGCTGCGGCCCAGGGGATACACCCTGCGCTTCTTCCCCCAGTCCTTCGAGTTCTCCAGCCTCGGCGGCTGGCTGGCCACCCGGGCCGGCGGCCACTTCGCCACGCAGCTCACCCACATCGACGACCTCACCGAATCACTGCGGGTCGTCACCCCCGCCGGAGTCGTCGAGTCGCGCCGCCTGCCCGGCTCGGGTGCCGGCCCGTCACCCGACCGCATGTTCCTGGGCTCCGAAGGCTCGCTCGGCGTCATCACCCAGGCCTGGGTCCGCCTCCAGGACCGGCCCCGGTGGCGGGCCGGTGCCTCGGTCGGCTTCGCCCACTACGACGCGGGCGTCCAAGCGGTCCGCGCCCTCTCCCAGTCCGGCCTGAACCCGGCCAACTGCCGCCTGCTCGACCCCATGGAAGCCCTGATCAACGCGGGTTCCGCGACCGCCGTCCTGGTCCTCGGCTTCGAATCCGCGGACCACCCCGTCGCCGCCTGGATGGAACGCGCGCTGGAGTTGTGCCGCGACCACGGCGGCACCCTGGCCGAGCCGCCGCGCCACACCGACAGTTCCGGCCGGGCCGCGCGCACCGCGGCCGTCGACACCTGGCGTTCCGCGTTCATGCGCATGCCGTACCAGCGGGACGCCCTGGCCGCCCAGGGCATGATCGTGGAAACCTTCGAGACGGCCTGCACCTGGGACCGGTTCGACGCCCTGCGCGCGGCCGTGAACGACGCCGCCCAGGACGCCATGCGCCAGGTCGGCGCCGAAGGTGTCGTGACCTGCCGGTTCACGCACCTCTATCCCGACGGCCCCGCACCGTACTTCGGCGTCTACGCGGCGGGGCGGTGGGGCAGGACCGTGGAGCAGTGGGACGAGATCAAGCAGGCCGTCTCCCAGGCGCTCATCGCCACGGGTGCCACCATCACCCACCACCACGCGGTGGGCCGTGACCACCGCCCCTGGTACGACCAGCAGCGCCCCGAGCTCTTCGCCGCCGCCCTGCAGGCCGGAAAGAGGGTCCTCGACCCGGCCGGGATCCTCAACCCAGGCGCGGTCATCGACCCCTTGCGCGCCGCCTGACTCCGCCGGCCCGCAGGGCTGGAAGGGGCTCTATGACTCCGTATGCCCGGCACCCACGGACGCAGCCGTTCCGCTCGGGTCCTGGTAGACGCGGTCAAGTGCCAGGTAGGCGCCGCCGCGTGCCGCCGCGCTGAAGCCCAGCGACGACAGCGTGATCTCGCAGCCGCCCGCTTCGGGGGCCATGACGCGGGCGGAGAACTCGGCGCGTACGCGGTCGATGAGGTAGTCGCCGAAGTGGGTGAAGTAGCCGCCCAGGACGACGGCCCGGGGATTGAGCACATCGGCGAGGAGCGCCAGTCCCAGTGCCAGACCGTCGGCGATCCGCTCCAGTGCGGCGAGGGTGGCGGCGTCGCCCGTGTCGGCGCGGCGGCGCAGCTTCGTCAGCCGCTGTTCCAGGTCGACGGTGGGGTCGTGGACCGGGTCGTGCGGCGGCGCGGCCTGGCGGAGCAGGGCCGTCAGGCCGACCAGGGTCTCCCAGCAGCCGACCCGGCCGCAGGCGCAGGGCAACCCGCCCGGGTCCAGGGGCATGTGGCCGATCTCGCCGGCGAACCCGGCCGAGCCTTGCAGCAGTCGGCCGTCGGAGATGATGCCGCCGCCGACGCCCGTCTCGCCGGTCACGTAGATCAGGTCGTGGATGTCGGACGACGCGGCGACGAGGTACTCGGCGATGGCGCCCAGCTTGGCGTCGTTCTCCAGGCCTATCGGTGGTGCTCCCGGGCCCAGCCGGGTGCGCAGTCCTTCGGTGACGGCGACGTCCTGCCAGCCGATGTTGGGGGCGTAGGAGACCACGCCGGAACCGGCCTTGATCACGCCGGGGGCGGCGACGGTCACCGCCACCGGGGTCACGCCCTGTGCGAGCAGGGTCGTGCGCGCCTCACCGATGGCCTGTGCCATCTGGTCGAGGACGGCGGCCGGTTCGGTGCCGCGGGTGTCCAGCGGGGTGCGGTGCCGGAGGGTGATCTCGCCGCGGAGGTCGATGGCGATCAGGCTCAGATAGGCGACGTTGATCTCGACGCCGATGCCGCAGACGGTGCGGCCGTCGATCTCGACGGTGCGGCTGGGGCGGCCGACGGAACCGTGGCGTTCCGTCTCTCCTTCGCGTACCAGGCCGCTCTCCATCAGCTCGGCGACCAGGTTGGTGATGGTGGCCTTGGGCAGGCCGGTCTCGGCGGCGATCCGGGTGCGGGGCCGTGGTCCGGCATCGCGCAGCAGGCGCAGCACCAGGCTGAGGTTGGACCGGCGCAACGAGGCGCGGTCGCCGGCTCGCGGTGTCCCCGTCCTGCCCAAGTCGCGTACGCCTGCGCCGCGTAGGTCTGCCTTCACCGGGTCCGCTCCTTGGTCCGTGCTGATGCTGATCGTCGCGTATAGCGGGTGCCCGTCAAATTACGTGGTGGGCGGGACGCGGGGGAGTGGGGGTGAGGTCGGAGCGCCGCATTTCTTGTCGTGAACCTGTTGACTAGGGAGTTTTTATTTTGGATCCTAGCCGAACTAATTACGGCTGAGGGCGTGTCAGCCGCGTTCGGCAAGGGGGCCCGCACAGATGGACACCGGCACGGAGCAGGGCCCGGCGAGGTCCCGGGCCGCGCGGCGAGCGCGCTATCACCTGCGGTTCCAACTGCGTCCCGGCGACGACCTCGCCGACCGTGCCCGCGCCCTGGCGAAGGTGTGCGGCGAGAACGGCGTGGAGGAGGTGGTGCTGTTGCTGGGCGCCGAGCAGCAGTACGCCGGGCACCTCGCCGGAGCGGACGAGGCGCGCTGGTTCGCGGCCGCGGGTGAGGCCCGTGACGTGCTGAGCGCGGCCGGTCTGGACGTCAGCCTCAACCCCTGGGTCACCGTCGGCCACGCGGACCGGGGCCGGGCCGGCACGCTCGGCTTCGCGCCCATGGTCTCGCCCACGGGCCAAGTCGCCGCCGCCCAGGCGTCCTTCGCCTGCCCCGCGTGGCGGCGCTGGCTCTATGCGCACTACGGGCTCGCCGCCGAGCTGGGCTTCCGGGTGCTGTGGGTCGAGGACGACTTCCGCTACCACAACCATGCCCCGCTCGACTGGGGCGGCGGATTCGAGCCGCTCATGCTGGAGCGGCTGGCCGCGGTCGTGGGCGAGCCGGTCACCCGGGAGCAGGCGGTCGCCGCCATCACCGCGCCCGGCCCGCCCCACCCCTGGCGCGCCCTGCTCCAGCAGGTGTGGCGCACCGCCCAGCTGGAGGTTGCCGAAGGCCTGGCGGAGGTGGTGAACCGGCGCTCCGGCGGCCGCTCCCACCTGGGACTCATGAGCTCGCTGCCCGCGATGCACTCCGTGGAGGGCCGCGACTGGCAGGCGCTGTTCACCGCGCTGTCCGTGGGGCGCGAGGTGACCCACCGGCCGCACTTCGCCCCGTACTCCGACACCCCCGCACGCGGCCTGGCCGCCGCGCTCTGGTCCCTTGAAGCGCAGCGCCCGCTCCGCCCGCGCGGCACGGCCTGCGAGCCGGAGATCGAGAACTGGCCGCACACCGCGTGGTCGAAGTCGGACACCCAGACCTGGTCGGAGATGGTGACCGCCCAACTCTGCGGAGCCGACGCGCTGTTGCTGAACCTCCACCCCACCCAAGCCGAGCACGCCGAGAACTTCCCGCGCATCGACCGGCTGCTGCGCCGCTCCCGCCCGGCCCTCGACTGGCTGGCCGCACACCGTACGGGCGAGGGTGAGGGGGTCCCGCTCGGCGTGGGGCTGCCATGGCGGCAGGACACCGCCGCCCGGCTGCCGGCCGAGACGGGCCGGATGCAGGACCTGGCGGCCGACCCGGCGCGGACCGCGGACTTCCTGCTCGGCTACGGAGTGCCGGTCACCGCGCAACCGGCCCCGGTCCAGGCCCTGTTCGGCCGCATGGTCCACGCCTTCGACGACGACGAGATGCACGAACTGCTGCGCGGCGGGCTGCTGTTGGACGGCGTGGCCGCACACACCCTGACCCGGCGCGGGTTCGCCGAACTCCTGGGCGGGCGGGCGAGTGAGCTGGTCGGTCGCGAGGACCCGGCGCTCCCCGGCCCGTACGCGATCGAGCAGGTCACGGGTGAGTGCGGCACGGAGGGGGGCGGTCCTCAGCGTCGACGTACAGCCCGCGCTGGCCCGCATCGAACCGCTGGCAGGCGCCCACGTCCTCACCCGGATACAGACGCCCGACGGCCGCCCCTGGGGCGCGGGCCGGTGCCACTTCGTCAACGCGCTGGGCGGGCGCGTCGCGGTCCTGGCCGCGACGACGCCCGCCGACCTGGCCCGCAGCGACGCAGGCCGCAGCCTGCTCCACACCACGGTCCGCTTCCTGGAGGGCGAACAGCCCCGCCTGCCCTTGGTGAGCGGCGCCCCGCACCTGATCCCGTACGCGACGCGTTCCGCCGAGGGGCACCGGCTCGCGGTGGCCAACGGCAGCGCCGACCCGGCGCACCCCCGCATCCACCCGCCTGGAACCGGCCACGACGTGAGCGCCACCCTGCTCGCACCGCTGGCCGAACCCGCAGAAGCCCGCATCGAAATGTCCGTCGCCCGGCCGGGCCCCGAAACGGCTACCCCCAGAACGCGGGCCGTCCCCGGGGCCGTTCCCGCCCTGGAACTCAAGACCCCGCTGCCGCACCGCGGCTGGGCGGTCTTCGCATGGTGAACCACCGCCTCGCGGGCGCACCGCCCCTGAGGTGTCCGGCCCCGAGAGGAGTCCTTGTGTCACTCCGTTCCAGAGCAAGAACCCTGGCCGCCTGCACGGCGGGCGCCGCCGTCCTGCTCGGTGTGGCAGCGCCCGCACCGGCAGCCTCCGACGCGCCCACCTACCAGGTCGCCGTCGGACAGAAGGGCCCCTGGACCCACCCCGACGACACCCCGGCCGCCACCTATATCGACAAGGACGGCTCGTTCCACTACCAGTCCGCACACGCCCTGTACGGCGCCAACGACCCGCGCAAGTGGACGTTCTACTCGGGCAAGGACTTCGACACCGCCACCCGTGACGCCAAGCTGAGCGACGCGGTCAGCCCCGCCAACTCCAAGGACCGCAACAACGACACCACCTGGCGCTGCAACAACAGCCCCACCGGCCGCGAGGCCACCTCGGCCCCGGACACCTCGCACTACGCGCAGAAGAACTACTGCGACCTCATGGGTGTGTGGGTCGACCCGGACACCGGCCACTGGTACGGCCTGGTCCACAACGAATTCACCCCGCAGCCCTTCGGTGACGGCCTGCACTACGACGCGATCGACTACGCCGTCTCCAAGGACCAGGGCAAGACCTGGAACATCAAGGACCACGTCCTCACCTCGCCGTACAGCACCAAGCGAGGCGACAACACGGCGTTCCCGCACGAGACGTACCACTATGGCAACGGCGACGCGCGCCTGTTCGTGGACACCGCATCCGGCTATTTCTACGTCTACTACAACTCCCGCGTCATCCCCAAGGGCGGCGTACCGGGCGCCTGGACGGACGGCAGCCGGGCCCATGTGGCCCGCGCCCCCATGTCCGCCAAGCTGGCCCCCGGCTCCTGGAAGAAGTGGTACGACGGCGCCTGGTCGCAGCCCGGCATCGGCGGCCTGGAGAGCAACATGGAACCGGTCGACGCCGACAACTCCACCGGCTACACCCCCGTGGAGCACGACTACGATCCAGTCACCGAAGGCTCCGTGCGGGAACAGCAGGCCGCCGGTGAACTGCCCGCCAAATCGGACCTGTTGACCATGAACATCGCGTACGACGCCCACCTCGGCAAGTACATCGGCCAGCCCGAGGCCCTCGTCCAGGACAGCACCCAACCGCAGCGCTTCTACGCCACCGACGACCTCGCCACCCAGAAGTGGGAGCTGATCGGCGACACCGGCGACTACCACTCCGGATCCTGGTACCGCTGGATGCTCGACTCGGTCAACAAGACCGGCTCGACGATCGTCGGCAAGAAGTTCCGCAGTTACTGCTCCTTCCAGTGCTCGGGCGGCACCGACGGCGAGTACTACGACACCACCATCGAGACCAGCAGCCCGGCCGCCCCCGTCGACACCGGCACCGCCTACACCATCAGCAGCGGCGCGGGACGTGTCCTTGCCCAGTCGGCCGGCGGCAGCGCTACGACCTCACGGCCGACCGGCGAGGACTCCCCGCGCGGCCACTGGCGCTTCACCTCCCAGGCCGACGGCTCGTACCGCATCGCCAACGCCGCAACCGGGCGGCTCCTGGGCGTCGACTCCACCACCGACGCCGGCCGCGCCTGGGCCGCCAAGCCCACCGTGACCGCGGCGCCCCAGGCCGGTCCCACTGTCGGCCAGCAGTGGTTCGTCGTCCCCGGCCGGGACGCCCAAGGCCGCGCCACGGACACCGCGCACCTGGTCAACCGCTACAGCGGCCTGGTCATCGGCCTCTCCGACGCCCGAGGGCGGCTGGCCGAGACCACCCCGACGCGTGCCTGGACCGACACCACCGGCGGCAGCGTCGGCGGAGGCAGGACCGCGGCCGAGCAGACACTCACCCTCAAGCCCGTGGGCTGAGCAATAGCACCCTTCCCCCCTCCTGCCGAGGGGGGAAGGGTGCGTCGGCCCCGCCCGCCTCAGGCCTCCGCGACGGCCTCCAGCGGGCTCAGCGCTGCCGCCCGGCGGGCCGGAAGAGCGGCCGCGAGCGCACCGATCGCCAGGGAGGCCAGGCATACGAGCGCCAGCGTCCCCCACGGCATCGACAGCGTGTACTGCTCCATCGCCCCGTTGGCCAGCGCACCGACCGCCCAGGCCCCGAACACCCCGCCCACCAGGCCGAGGAGGGTGCCGAGCGCGGCGACGGTCACCGCCTCCAGGCGGATCATCCGGCGGATTGCGGAGCGGTGCATGCCGATGGCGCGCAGTACACCGATCTCGCGGGTGCGTTCCGCGACCGACATGGCCAGGGTGTTCACGATGCCGAGCGCGGAGATCACGACACCGATGGCCAGCAGCCCGTACATCAGTGTCAGCAGATTGCCCACGGCTCCGGCCGCCTCGCGCACGAGTTCCTCGCGGTCCTGCACCTTCAGGAGCGGGCTGTCACCCACGGCCGTACGCAGTTCCTCTTGGGTCCCTGAGCTCGCGCCGTCGTCGGTGCGGACGAGGATGCGCTGCACGGACCCCGGCTTGAAGCTCTTCTGCTGCACCTCGCTGCGGGCGCCCAGCGCGTCGTGCGCGGTGGGGTTGTCCCGGTAGACACCCACGACGGTGTACTGCGTGACCTTCTGGTCGCGGCCCATGGACGCGGTGAACTTGCCGCCCACTCCCACACCTTGCTTCCGGGCGAGGGTGCTGGAGAGGGCGATCCGGCCCGGCCCGAGGCCGTCGAGCGAGCCGCTGACGAAGTCGAGCTTCATGGTCGCGCCGGCGGCCTGCGGATCGACGCCGGAGATCTCCTGGACGTGGCCGCCGACGAACAGGGTGGAGTCCGCGACCTCGGCCGCGGTCCGAACCCCGGAGGTGTCGGCCACCCGCCGCACGGCGGCCCGGTCGATGCCGGTCGTGGGGGTGCGGGTGCCGATCACGTAGTCAGCGCCGAGACCGGACGCGGTCTGGCGATCCAGCGCCTGCCCGGTGGAGTTGCCGATGACGGCGAGCCCGGCGACCAGCGCCGTACTGATCATCAAAGTGGCGGCGGTGGCAGCGGTGCGCCGCGGATCGCGCAGCGCGTTCTCCCGCGCGAGATGGCCACTCACACCGAAGCGTCCGGTGAGGCGCCCGGCCAGCCGGATCACGGGAGCGGCGAGCAGCGGCGCAAGGACGATCATGGCGACGACCAGGACGGCGCAGCCGAGCATCGCGCTCCGCAGGTTCTCCTCGGAAGCGTCCTCGGCCCCGGTGAGCGACACCAGCAGACCGGCGCCGAGAACCAGCAGGGCGAGCCCCGCCATGCCGCGCCGCCGGGATCGCGCGGCGCAGGGCGGCTGTTCGGCCACGCGCAGCGCCTCGACGGGGGCGACCTTGGCGGCCCTGCGCGCGGGCAGCCACGCGGCGAGCACCGTGACGCCCACCCCCACCCCGAGCGCCGCGAGGACCGGACGCGCGCCGATCACCAAGGGCCCGTCGGGCAGGGTGTCGCCGGTGGCGCTCAGGACGTCCGGGAGTACGGCGGCGATGCCCAGGCCGAGCAGGAAACCGGCCGCCGACGCGGCAAGGCCGGTCAGCAGGGCCTCCAGGAGGACGGAGCGCACCACTTGGCGGCGATCGGCTCCGATGGCCCGCAGCAGCGCGATCTCACGGGTGCGCCGGGACACCAGCATGGTGAAGGTGTTGACGACGAGGAACGAGCCGATGAACAGCGAGACCCCGGCGAAGATCATGGGCATCTTCTCGTAGCCACGGGTCATGGTGTCGATGTTCGTCGCCTGCTGGTCGGCCTGTGCGCTGCCAGTGGTCGCCAGGGCCCGGTCGGCGGGCAGGACGTCCTCTACGCGGCGCAGGAGCTCGAACGGGTCGGTGCCGTCAGCGGCGGTGAGGTCGATGCCGGTGTAGTGGCCGCGGGACGCGAACAGCCGCTGGGCGCTCGCCTTGTCGAACAGGGCGAGGGTGCCGCCGGCCGTCACCCGCGTGTCCTTGGTCGAGACTATGCCGACAAGTCGCTTTTTCATGACCGGGCCGTCGGTGGCCACCGTGACCAGGTCCCCGATGCCGAGGTGCCCGGCGGATGCCGTCCCGCTGTCCACGGCCATTTCCTTGCCGGTGCGCGGTGCGCGGCCCTCGGTCAGGGGATAGCGGTTGTCCTGGCCGTCCTTGCCCGGTACGTAGGCGGCGCCCAGGTTGGACCATGCCTTGTCGGCCCGCAGCGGCGTGCCGTCCGCCGCGTTCAGGACTGCCGAGCCGTCGGCCGCCGGGTGCGCCGCGGCGACACCGGGCACCCCCGCCAACTTCCTGACCAGGGCGTCGTCCAGTGCGGGGGAGTGCTCGTCGACAGGGGTTCCCGGCGGTGGGTCCTTCGGGGTCACGGTGACGGCGATACCCGCGAAGTTCTGGGAGGCGGTGGCGCGGTAGGCCGCGGCCGAGGAGTCGGCGAAGACGAGGGTGCCGCTGACGAACGCGACACCCAGGCAGACCGCGAGGACGGTCATGGCCAGGCGGGCCTTGTGCGCGAAGACGTTGCGCAGAGCGGTACGGAACATACGAGGCGGATCCTGGGAGGCAGGCTCGACGGGCGCGAGCGGTTGGCTGGTGGGGCGCGAGCGGCGCGGGTGGCGCGCTTCCGGGGTGCGGGTGTGTCAGCTGGTGCGCGGGCCGGTGTCGAGGGTCTTCATCAGGTCCAGGACCCGTTCCGGTGTGGGGTTCGCCATCTCGTCGACCAGGCGGCCGTCGGCCAGGAAGACCACGCGGTCCGCGTAGCCCGCGGCGACCGGGTCGTGGGTGACCATGACCACGGTCTGGCCCAGCTCGCGCACCGAGTCGCGCAGGAAGCCGAGCACTTCGGCCCCGGCCCGCGAGTCGAGGTTGCCGGTGGGCTCGTCGCCGAAGATGATCGCCGGCCGGGACGCCAGGGCGCGGGCCACCGCCACGCGCTGCTGCTGCCCGCCGGACAGCTGCCCGGGGCGGTGGTCAAGTCGCCCCGAGAGGCCGACCATCGACACCACGCGCCGCAGCCACTGCTCGTCGGGGCGACGGCCCGCGATGCTGAGCGGCAGCGTGATGTTCTCGATGGCGGTCAGGGTCGGCAGCAGATTGAACGCCTGGAAGATGAAGCCGATCCGGTCACGGCGCAGCTGCGTCAGCTGCCGGTCGTCGAGCGTGCTCAGCTCGGTCGTACCGATGCGTACGGAGCCGGAGCTGAAGGAGTCGAGTCCGGCGGCACAGTGCATCAACGTGGACTTGCCGGAGCCCGACGGACCCATGATGGCGGTGAACTCGCCCTCCCGGAAGGAGATGCTGACCTCGTCCAGGGCACGGACACGGGTGTCTCCGCTGCCGTAGACCTTCGACAGTCCGGTGGTGGCGGCCGCGATCCCGGTGGTCGCGTGCAGGTGGTGCGGGGCAAAGGATCCGGGGGTCACAGGAGAACTCCTCTTCGGTGCGGAAGGTGCACGTCGAAGGGTGTCCGGGGAACGTATCGGCGCCTGGGCCGCGACGTATCGATGGCCGCTTTGGTGTGCGTCGGTTGTGTAGTGGGTGGAGCGAGTGCGGTGCATGCGGTGTGCGCGGCTCAGGTGGGCAGGCGCAGGGTGGCGACGGCGCCGCCGTCCGGGGCGTTGTCCAGGCGAAGTTCGGCGCCGAGCAGCCGGGCCTGACCCAGCGCGATGGTCAGACCGAGGCCGTGTCCCGAGCCGCGCTCCGCCGCGCCGGTGTGGAAGCGCCGCGGCCCGTCGCGCAGTACGTCAGGGGGAAAGCCGGGACCGTGGTCGCGTACGACGACGGTGTGCCCCTCGACGGTGACCCGCACCGGGGTCTTCCCGTGCCGATGGGCGTTGACGACGAGGTTGCTGACGATGCGTTCGAGGCGGCGCGGATCGGTCTCCACGGTCTGCGAAGCCGGCTCTTGCCACGTCTTCTTTTGCGGCGCTCGCCGCTGGGGAGTGTGGCCCCCGGTTCCGTCGGCGACGGCGATCTCGGTGCCGAGGCCGGTGCGCGCCACCGCTTCGGAGACGACCGCGGCCAGCGGGACATGGGCCCGGACCGGCTGTTCGGCCCCCGCGTCGAGGCGGGAGATCTCGAGGAGGTCCTCGACCAGGCCGCGCAGATCGCGCACCCGGGCCCGCAGCAGATCCTCCGTCTCGCCCGCGGGCAGCAGGTCGGCGGCGGCCAGCAGACCCCCGACGGGGGTGCGCAGTTCGTGGGCCACGTCCGCGGTGAAACGGCGCTCGGAGCGCAGCTGCCGGGCAAGGCTGTCGGCCATGAGGTCGACGGTGGCGGCGATGTCGTCCACCTCGTCGCGGCCGTCGGCCGACCCGGTCCGGGCGTCCAGATCTCCGGCGGAGATCCGGCCCGCCGTCTCCGAGACCCGCCGTAGCCGGCGGCCGAGGAGCCCGGCCCCGTAGACCGCCAGGGGAACGGCCGCGGCGAGCGCCAGCAGCGAAGCCACCGCCATGACCACGTCGAGCCGCCGCAGCTCGTGCAGTTCCGGGCTCATGTTGACCCGGACGGCCAGCACCCGGCTGCCCGTACCGCCGACCCGCTGGGCACCCCAGTAGCTGGGCCCCAGGTTGTCATCGACGCGTTCGTCGTACGCCGTGTGCCGATCGCCGTCGGAGGGATGGCGCAGCGCGGCGGGCAGATCGTCCGGATCCAGCTCGGCGCCGTCCGCCAGTGACCCGGTGCGGCGGTAGACGTCCATCGCGGAGTAGACGGTGTTGAAGGCGGTCGCCTCTGCCCGGCTGCGGATGTCCTGCGCGGTCCACAGGTGCACCAGCACGCCCACCACCACCGCGACCAGACAGGCTGTGGCCGCTGCCAGCGCGGCGATCTTCCAGCGCAGGGCAACGCGGACCGGCCGCCGCCGACGGAACGATGACACGGGCCTCAACGCCTGAGCTTGTAGCCGAAGCCGCGGACAGTCTCGATGCGATCCCGTCCCAGCTTGCCGCGCAGCCGCTGCACACACAGGTCCACGACCCGGCTGTCGCCGTCCCAGCCGTACTCCCAGACGTTGCGCAGCAGAGTGTGCCGCTCCAGCACGATCCCTGGATGAGCGGCGAACTCGAGGAGCAGCTTCAGTTCGGTGGGGGTGAGTGCCACCGGCCGCCCGGACACCGATACCTCCAGGCCACCCGTGTCAATGGTGAGCTCCCCGAAGACCAGCATCCTCTCATCGGACGGCGCCGCCTCCTCGCCCCCGGCCGGGCCGGTCCCGTGGGCGGGCGCGTACGTCGCCCGGCGCAGCAGCGAGCGGATTCGGGCCACCAGGACGTAGGTGTCCACGGGCTTGACCACGTAGTCATCGGCCCCGCCCTCCAGACCGGCGACGACATCGAGGCCGTCGCCGCGCGCGGACATCATCAGGACCGGCACCAGGCTGGTCTCGCGGACCTTTCGGCACAGCCCGATCCCGTCGAGACCGGGCAGCATCACGTCGAGGATCAGCAGGTCGAAGCTCTCCTCGCGGAAGAGTTCGAGCCCGGCGAGCCCGTCGGCGGCGACCTTGACCTCGTAGCCGTAGCGCTCCAGGGCGACGGCGAAAGAGCGGCGCATCAGGTCGTCGTCCTCGACCAGCAGCACACGAACGGGCTGCGGGGCGGCAGGAGCCGGGGTGGGCGACGACACGGGGATCACTCCTGTTCGGACGGACGGACGGACGGACAGACGGCCGGTCGGCCGGTCGGACGTCGGGCGGGCCCCCGGGTACTCGCACCTGCGGCGACCGACGGCCCGCAAGGAACGATATGGCAGGCATCGGACGCGGCAACCGCGCCGCGCACCGGACACACACCGCACCTATGCCGGGTTCGCCGCTCGTAGACCCGCAGGTCAGGCGGACGAAACGGCACACAGACACCCGGCACGCGCTCCCTGGACCCCAGCCACCCAGGGGGCGGCGCCCCCGAACCGATGGCCGACCAAGCGCTCGTTGATACCCACTGGATACAAACCGCTGGACGGCGAGGGCCTACGGGGAGGTGGCCGGTGGTGCGAACAGTGCCTGGACGGTTTCGGTGGCCAGGTCGCGCAGCCAGGTGTGGGCGCGGTCGTCGTCGTGACGCTGGTGCCACAGCAGATACAGCGGCACATCGGGCATCTGGAGAGGCAGGGGCAGCGGCAGCGTGATGAGGCCGAGCCGGGCCCGGGCCGCGCGGGTGACCGCGTCGGGGAGGGTGAGCACCAGGTCGCTCTCGGGGGCGAGTTGCAGCGCGAAGGCGACGGTGGGCCCGGCGGCGACGACACGGCGTTCGAACCCGCACGTGGCCAGGGCATCGTCGATCGGGTCACGCAGCCGCCCGCGCCGCGAGACCGTGAGGTGCTCGGAGGCCGCGTAACGCTCAAGGCTCAGCGGGCCTTCGGTGAGGGGATGGCCGGGCCTGACGGCGACGACGAGCTGATCGTGGCCGACCAGGCGGTGGCGGATGTCGGGCAGGACCGGCGGACTGGAGCTCGATGCCAGGTCGACCTCGCCCCGGCGCAGCTCGGGGGTGTCCGTGCCGGGTTCGCCCGGCAGACGCAGCTGGACGCCGGGGGCTTGACTGCGGACGGCGGCGAGCAGAGCCGTCCCGCAGGCGCTGGTCAGGGCGTCGTGCCAGCGCACGGTGAACACCCGCTCCAGAGCCGGCAGGTCGAGCTCCTGCTGCTCGGACAGGAGGTGATGGGCCTGCTGCACGAGGGCGTGGACCTGGGTGCGGATGGCCAGCGCGCGGGTGGTGGGGACCATGCTGCGGCCGGTGCGGACCAGGATCTGATCGCCGGTGGCCTTTCGGATGCGGCCCAGCGAGCGGCTCATCGCGGGTGCGGTGACATGGAGGCGGGCCGCGGCGCCCGCGACACTGCCCTCTTCCAGCAGCGCGTCCAGGGCCGTGAGCAGGTTCAGATCCAGTTGCATGAGAGTAACTCTATGAGTGAAAAGCATGCACTTGTTGTTAATCACCGAGCGGCCTAGGTTCGAAGCACGGGAGCGGGCCAAGCCGCCCCGCCCGCACCACACCGAAACCCCTGGAGTCCGCCATGAGCACAGCCATGCCTTTCGACGCCGACGCGACGCTCATGTCCGAGGTGAAGGCCGCGGTGGAAACAGCCGGGCTGACGCTGCGCGAGCGCTACACCACGCACGCCCGAGGCGTGAGCCTGAGCGACGTCGTCGACGAGATCCACGCCAACGACGACGCGGTGCTGGGCGTGTTGCGCGAACCGCTGCTGCGGGCCCGGCAGGGATCGCGGTGGGCCGAGGACGAGCTGGCGGGCGGCGCGCTCCCGCCGGGGGAGTGGTGGGTCGTCGACCCCGCCGAGGGCAACATCAACCACGTACACGCCATGCCGGACTGGGCCGTCACCGCGACCCTGGTGCGCGACAACCAGCCGGTACTCACCGTCGTCCACCTGCCGCTGACCGGCGACACCTACACCGCCGTCGCAGGCGGCGGCACCCGCCTCAACGACCGTCCCCTGAAGGTGTCCGCCAAGACGGACCTGGGTGCCGCGCTCGTCGGCACCGGTCAGGCCAAGCCCGGTGAGGACAAGGACACCTTCCGGCGGATCGGCGACTCGGTCACCGCCATGCTCACCGGCGGACTCGTCGTGCGGGTGTCCGTTCCTGCCACGATGCAGCTCATCCACGTCGCCGCCGGACGCATGGACGCGTTCTGGCAGTTCTCCGACGTCCGCTCCGGCCTGGTCGCAGGTGCCCTGCTGGTGACCGAGGCCGGAGGCACCGTCACCGACCTGGCGGGCGAGCCCTGGAGCGCGGGCAGCCGAGACTTCCTCGCCGCCGCCCCCGGCATCCACGCCGCCGCCCTCGAAATCCTGAGGCCGATCGCCTGACCGCATCCTGGCGCCGATCGCCCGACAGCGCTGCGGCGTACTCCCGTCCCACCCGCACGACATCACCCGGGCGCCCAGGCATCTCACCCCGGGGCCCCGGCATCATCCCGGCATCACAAGGAGCATCACCTGATGACCAGCATCGGCATCCTCGGCGCAGGCCGCGTCGGCACCAACCTGGCCGACAAGCTCGCCTCGGCAGGCCACCACGTCACCCTCGGCGTCCGCAGCCCGAAAGGGCCGACCGCAGCGCCCGCCGCAGACACCAGCCCCCGCATCTCCTACTCCGACCAACGCACCGCCGCTCGCACCGCGGACATCGTGATCAACGCGACGCCAGGCGACAGCGCCTTGGACCGCCTGACCGATCTGCGTACGGAACTAGCCGGAAAGATCCTCGTCGACGTCTCCAATGCCACCCGCGACGCCGCCGACGGCCTGCCCGGCGACCTCTGCTACCCCGGCAGCAGCCTCGCCGAGCAACTCCAGGCCGCCCTCCCCGACACCCGCGTGGTCAAGACCCTCAACACCATGCTGTTCATGGTCATGACCGCCCCCGAAATCCTGGCCACCCCGCCGACCGCCTACGTCTCGGGCAACGACGAGCACGCGAAGGGGATCGTCACCGGCCTGCTCGCCGACCTGGACTGGCAGCCCGCGTGGATCGAGGACCTCGGGGACATCACCACGGCCCGTGCCACCGAGGCCATGATCCTGGTCGTGCCCCACCTTCTGCGCCGGGACGGCTTCAGGCCCTTCGCGGTCTCCCTCGCCCGCTGAGAGGCCCGGGGCGGACGGAGCGGCCCGGGAGGGACGGAGCGGTCCGGTGACGGACGGAGGGGAAGGGCCTATCGGGCCGCGTCACGCTCCTGGTTCCGCAGATAGGCATCATGCGCGGCAGGAGCGAAGAGTCCGGCGATGAACGCTGCCGGGCCGCCGTAGAGCAGCGGGGGCCCGACGTCGGAAATCCAGTCTCCGATGGCGAGAACCGCGATGGCATCTACGTAGCAGAACAGGAACAGAGCCCCCGAACCGACCTTCAGCATCCTTCACCCCGCTCGATCAGCGCATGCCTCCCATTGCATGCCCGGTCTGGTATCGACCAACACCGTTTGGAAGGCGGCTGGTTGACGCAGTGCCGTGGCGGCTACTTCGGGTCGCGGTTGAACTGGGTCATCGACCAGCGATAGCCGAGCGTGATCAGGGCGAGGCACCAGGCGAGCGCGATCCAGCCGTTGTTGCCGATCTCGGTGCCGAGCAGCAGCCCGCGGAGGGTTTCGATGGCGGGGGTGAAGGGCTGGTATTCGGCGATGGGCTGGAACCAGCCCGGCATCGTATCGGCCGGGATGAAGGCGCTGGAGATGAGGGGCAGGAGAATCAGCGGCTGTGCGCTGTTGGCGGCTGCTTCTGCGTTCGGGCTGGCCATGCCCATCCCGACCGCGATCCAGGTGAGCGCCGTGGCGAACAATGCGATGAGCCCGAAGGCGGCCAGCCACTCCAGGGTAGTGGCATCCATGGACCTGAAGCCGATGGCCACGGCGACGGCAGAGACGAGGACCACGCTGGCCATGCACTGCACCACGCTGCCGACGACGTGCCCGATCATCATGGAGCCGCGGTAGATCTTCATCGTGCGGAAGCGGGAGATGAGGCCCTCGTTCATGTCCATCGAGACGTGGACCGCGGCCCCGATGACAGTGCTGCCGATGGTCATCATCAGGATGCCCGGGACGACATAGGCGATGTAGTCGGAGCGGTCCGCGTCGCCGCCGCTGATGCCCGTGCTCATCACGTTGCCGAAGACGTAGACGAAGAGCAGCAGCATCATGATCGGCGTGAGCAGCAGGTTCAGGGTTCCGGACGGATAGCGCCACGCGTGCAGGAGGTTGCGGCGGAGCATCGTGGACGAGTCGCGCACGGTGAGGGAGAGGGAGCTCATCGGACGTTCTCCTTGGGCTGGTTGGGGACGGCGGCCGGGCCGGTGAGGGCGAAGAAGACGTCGTCGAGGTCGGGGGTGTGCACGGTCAGTTCGTCGGCTTCGATGCCTGCGGAGTCCAGCCAGTCGAGGAGGGAGCGCAGTTCGCGCTGGGTGCCGTCGCTGGGGATCTGCAGGGCCAGTGCTTCGTCGTCGCGGGTGACTTCGCGCAGGGTGGTGGCGGCGGACTGGTAGGCGGCCGGGTCGTCGAAGCGCAGGCGTACGTGGCCGCCGGGGATGAGCCGTTTGAGTTCCTCGGCGGTGCCTTCGGCGGCGATCTTTCCGTCGTTGAGTACGGCGATGTGGTCGGCGAGTTCGTCGGCCTCTTCGAGGTACTGGGTGGTGAGGAAGACGGTGACGCCGTCCGTGACGAGCTCGCGGATGATGGTCCACATGTTGTGCCGGGAGCGCGGGTCCAGGCCGGTGGTGGGCTCGTCGAGGAAGATGATGCGCGGGTTGCCGACCAGGGTCATGGCGATGTCCAGGCGGCGCTTCATGCCGCCGGAGTAGGTCGAGGCGGGCTTCTTCGCCGCTTCCACCAGGTCGAAGCGCTCCAGGAGTTGGGCGGCGACCCGGCGGCCCTCCTGCTTGGGCAGGTGGTGCAGGTCGGCCATGAGGAGCATGTTCTCCTCGCCGGTGATCAGGCCGTCGACGGCGGAGAACTGTCCGGTGACACCGATCGCGGCGCGCACCTTCTGGGGGTGCGTGGTGAGGTCGTGGCCCGCTACCTGGGTCTGTCCGCCGTCGGCGGTGATGAGCGTGGAGAGGATCTTGACGGCGGTGGTCTTGCCCGCGCCGTTCGGGCCGAGCAGCGCGAACACGGAACCGGTGGGGATGCGGATGTCGATGCCGTCGAGCACGGTCCTGTCGCCGTAGGACTTGCGCAGACCGACAGTGGAGATGGCAGCGGACGACGGTGGAGCGGCACCCTGTCTCGTTGTGGGCATGACAGACGAAGCAGAAGAAGGCATGGGCCCTCCCGTTCGGATCTTGAAGTTGCAAGGGGGTGGGGTGAGGTGAGGCATGAGGGGGCAGGGAATGGGGGGTACTCGGTTGCGCGGCGGCGGTATGCGCGGCGAGCGCCGCGAACGGTGCTCGCCATCACGGTCAAGCATCGCCACTGCGGAAAGGATGATCAACGACGTATCGTGCAACGAGAGTTAACTCAGCGGTTCACGAACCGCGGGCGGAAAGCGGGGAGCGGGGAACGTGGAGCTGCGGGAGATAGAGATCTTCCTGGCGTTGGCCGAGGAGCTGCATTTCGGCCGGACCGCTGACCGGTTGCACGTAACTCCGGCCCGCGTCAGCCAGGCCATCAAGAAGCAGGAACGTGTCATCGGCGCGGAACTGTTCAAGCGGACCAGTCGCAACGTTCAACTGACGCCCATCGGGAAGCAGTTGAGAGACGGCCTGGCGGATGGCTACCGGCAGATCCAGGAGGCGCTGGCCGCCGCGGCAGCCGCCGGGCAGGGCATGATCGGGGAACTCCACATCGGCTATGCCACCGCGTGGTGCGGCAATCTCATCGTGGCGGCCACCGACACCTTCCGGACCCGCCATCCCGACTGCCAGGTCCACATCTACGAGTCACCCATGCTTGACCCCCTGGGCCCGTTGCGCGACGGCAGTCGTGATCTCCAGCTCATCGAGCTGCCGATCGACGAGCCGGACATCGTCAACGGTCCGGTGCTCTTCTCCGAGCCGCGCGCACTGGTCGTCCCCGCAGACCACCCGTTCGCCGAGCTGGAGACGGTCTCGATGGAGGACCTCGCGGACGCCCCCTTGATCACCATCACCGGACAGCCCCAGTACTTCCTGGACCTGCACTACCCCCGGCGCACACCCAACGGCCGACGCATACCGCGCGGTCCGTCGACCACCGCCTGGCAGGAAGTGCTCGCGTTGGTCGGCGCCGGCAAGGGAGTTTCCCCGACCAGCGCACGCGCGGCCCAGTACTACTCCCGCCCGGACATCGTCTACGTCCCCTTCCGCGACGCACCGCCGGTGGAGTACGGCTTGCTGTGGTCGGCCACCGGGAACATCCCGAAGGTGCGCGCGTTCGTCCAGACCGTTCTGGAAACGGCCGCCGTGCGAACCGCTGCGGCGGGAGGTGGTTCAGCGGCGCCCAAGTCTCCCTGACCCTGGCGGTGGTTGAGATACCGGCACCGGCACGGCATCCTCGCCCGATGTGCTGTCAGCGGAGAGTGTGCTTGCACATGTGCTTGCCCTTGACGCCGCCGGGATCCTTGGCGACCTTCTTCCCGTCGACGGTGATCGAGCAAGGTGCTGCGGCGAACCGGCCGTCGGACAGCATGACCGATCCCGGCACGATGGACACGGTGATCCCGACCTTGCGTTCGGTGCTGTTCAAGGTGAGCGTGTCCGACTTCTTCCACGGCAGCGTGACCTGCTCGGAGTGGTTCGTGTCGAGGTTGTAGTAGACGTTGGACTTGCCCTTGCCGCCGACTTCGAAGGTGATCTCGTAGGACTTGTCCGGCCCACGGGGGGCCGGCTTCGACGGCGAGGCGCCCGTGCCCTTGTCGGCGCGTTCCGCCTTCGCACCGTCGTCCTTGGCGCCGCCGTCGCCACCGCCGCACGCGGTCATCAGCCCGGCCGCCGCTACGAGCGCCACTATCGTCGTTGTCCTGCGCATGTGTGTTGTCCCCCGTGGTGCGGATGTGACTTGGTGTGCGGCACTGAGCCGCACGAAGCATCGTATGCGTGACGCTTCCTGAGGCTGGCGGGCGGGCGGTCGAGTGCATCAGGCGCATTGCCAGGTGAACATGGCACGTTCGAAGCGTCGTTCGGCCAGGTCCTGCGGGCGGATCAGCCAGTACAGGGCTCCGCAGTCACCCCACATCATGTCCGCGGCGTTCTCGCTGTCGATCTGCGCCAGCAGCACCCAGCCACCCGCCTCGTCGGACAGGCGCGGATCGTCCCAGGACGTGTCGCCGCCCAGGGCCGCGTGCGCGATCTCGATCTCCACCGGGTTCTGGACCGGGTGGGCGTGGCCGCCTATCTGGTGGCCCACGGAGCCGTCGAAGTCCCACAGCGCTTCGAGGAACTCCTGGGCGCACACCGGGTGGTCGTATCGATGCCCCAGTGGAGCTTCCGGCGCGAACGCCTCCCGGACGCGTGGGTGCCAGGATTCGGCCGCCGTCATCTCCGGCCGGGCGGCCAGCGGTACCGCCGGATACGGCGTGAGCTCCTCAGGAGCGGCGCGCTCCACGGCCACCTCTCCGCCTGCCACGTAGAGCACGCGGGCGCCCGCCCAGCTCTCCGGGTCCTCGGGCAGGACGAGGGCATCCCCGTCATCAACCTGGCCGTCGAAGTAGAAGAACAGCAGGCACCCTTCCTCCGGCAGATCGATGTCCAGAACACCTGCGGGCAACATCGAGCAGTCGACCGAGGCGATGAAGGACAAGGGCCCGTACCCGTCCCACCACGGCCACTCCGCATGGGCCGGCAGCCTCGGCAGACCCCCCAGCTGACCGACTGCCTTGTCCGAACTCGTTCCAACGCCAAGACATACGCCGGGCCGGAGCAGACCGAGCCACCGTTCTGCCGTCTCGGGGGAGAGGTACTGCTGAGCGAGGGCGCGCAACTCCTCAGAGGATCCATGTGTCATGCCTGCGATCATGCACGGTGCCACTGACATGCAGGCGGCGCCCGTACTTGCCCCCCAGGGAAGCCGGGGAAGCCAGCGAAGCCCGGGGAAACCCAGGGCAGCCCACGAAGATCATGCGTAGGCTGCGCCAATGGTCACCCTGGAACCCGCGAGCACGGCTCTTGTCCTGGTCGACTTGATGCCCCGGATCATCGACCTGCCGCTCGGCCCTCGTTCCGGCACCGACACGCTGGATGCTGCCTGCGCTCTGGCCGAACGGTTCCGAGCCGGCGGTGCGTCGGTGGTCGCGGTGAGGACCGAACGACCGAACGTCGTGGAACAGCCGCCCGGCAGCGAACTGCACCAGCGGGTAGCGGCTTTGGCCGACGCAGTGGTCGTCAAGGGCACCATCGGCGGCTTCCACCACACCGACTTGCATGAGCTCTTGCAGGGGCGGGACGTCTCCACCCTCGTCCTTGCCGGCATCGCCACCAACATGGGCGTTGAATCGACGGCGCGCGCAGCATCTGACCATGACTACGGGCTGGTCTTCGTGGAGGATGCGATGACCGCCCTCACAACGGCGGAGCACCAGGCGGCGATCACCCTGAACCTGCCCCGCTTCGGCCAGGTGACGTCCAGTTCCGAACTCACCCTGAGGGTGGCCGCCACCCCGTCCTGAGATGTCCGCCGCGCCCTGCGATCCTCGATCGCCCCCGCTCGCCAGATGCGGCGCAGTTACCGTGGCCGTATGGATCAGGATGAACTGGTGCTTCACGCCTCGTCGTTCGGCGCAGCGGCGGCCGCATACGCCGAGCACCGTCCGGACTGCGCGCGGACCGCGGTGCGTTGGGCGCTCGAACCCGCTCCTGGCCCACGCGTGCTCGACCTGGGTGCCGGAACCGGCAAGCTGACGGCCACGCTGGTCGCGCTGGGCGCCGAGGCCATCGCGGTGGAGCCCGACGCGGCCATCTGTGGAACCTCATGGACGACGAGGTCGAGTGGGTTGCCGAGCTCGCACGTGTCAGCGGCAGCGCAGCAATCGGCCCACGTGGCACGCCCGCCAGCTGGCGCGCCGAGACAGCTGACGTGCACCTCTGCTCACCGGCGTACTGCGGGTCCGTCGGCCGTGAAAGAGGGTCGTTGGCACGAACAGGGCCCAGGAAGTGGCTCTTTCGGTCACTTTCACCCCCGCGTGGGGGTTGCTCGCCCGGCCCGTGCGGTAATCGCGCAAAGTACTCCGTATGACGACACCCGCAGAGCTGCTTCGTTCCTTCGCCCGCACCCGGGCCTCGCTCGACGGTGAGCAGGTCACGTACTGGTGGTCGGGAGACGTGTACTCCTGGGGCCCCGATGAGCCCTACCAGCGTCTCTTCGGCTTCGAAGGGCTCAACGTCGCCCGCCTCGTCCAGGACACCGAAGCCGGCCCCGACGCCTACCAACTGCTCACCCGCGAGGCCGCCTTCTACCTGGACCCCGTGTCGCGCGAGATCCTGGAGACCTGGCAGGACCTGCCGGTGGTGCACATTTGGAACGACCCGGCCAACCAGCGGTGGCGTCCCTTTCCCATACCGACGACCGATCTGGGCGGACAGGTCTGTTTCAGCCTGGAGATCCCGCTTGCCTACCCCTCTCCGCTGCCGGTCTCGGAGTACCCGCTGAACTCGGCCGACGACACGTACCGGGCCCTGGAGCTCTTCCAGTTCTTCGCGGACCGCGCCGACCTGGCGGGCTCGGCGCCCAGCATCCCGGCCAGCATGTCGTGGACCCGGATGTCCCAGTGGCTTCCGTGGATGGCACGCGGTCAGCGGCCCGGCGGCCTCACGTATCACTGCCGGGGTCGCAAGCTCGGCTCGTACGCCGAGGTCCCCGAGCGGACCCGGACCTACATCGCCGGCCACCACCCGCAGTTCGCCGAGGCCCCGGAGAAGTGGAGCGAGCCGAACGAGACGAGTTGGACGTACTTCCGGAAGCTCCACCCGCCGAAGTAGCCGAGACGCCTCACCGGCCCGGCGATGAGGCTCTCCGTCCGTCGGGGGCTGCTTCCCCTGGAAGTCGCTGTTCCGTGCCTGGAAGACGCCTCTATCGTGGTCACGATGAAGACTCGACTTGTCGACCCCCGGGACACCCAGTGGGAAGCGGACCGCCCTGCGTACCGTGTGTGTTTCTGGGACAGAACGGCCATGCACGCACACGAGCACGAAGTCACGGACGCTGATGCCGATGAGGTGCTGGCCTGGGCCAAGGAGCAGGCAGAGGCCGAGGGCTGGTCGTACACCGCGTGCGTAGTCGTGGAGTCCGACGGCGCGGTCGGGCTCGTACGGATCGGTGGCGTCGTCGGCGATCCGTGGGCTGGGCAATAGGACCGGCCAAGCGTTGGTGATGCCGGGACACCACGATGGGGGACATTGGCCGGTCGGGCTTATCTGGCCCTGAGTCGATCATCAACGCAGCCTTAAGGATCACGCTCTGGAGCCGACAGCGGGGGATCGGCGGCAAGTGGACGCTTACGTTCGGTCGTGTGAGTTTCCAAGCAGCAGTCCCAGACCCGTCCATGTACCCAGCGCTTTCCTCCTACCTGACGCGCACATCAGATCAACGTGTGCGCAAGGCGTTCGGGGCGTCACGCCCGGCGGACGGGCCCACGTACGCCGCGCCACCGAGCGGAGCACCCACTCCTGGCAGAGCTCCTGACAGCGCGGGCAAGGGACGCCATCGCGCAGCCGCCTCCGCACGTCGGCAGCCTCGCCTCCACGCCCTCCCTCGCCACGGTGCGATCAGACCCAGGAGAGGCATCCCACCGCTCTCCTACGGCTACGCCTCCGCAGCCCTGCTCGCCCTGACCGCCGCGCTCGTGGCCCCGCCCCACGAGCCCGCCCCCGTCACCCCGCATGCCGCGCCGCCCGCGCAGCAACCGGACGTTCCCCGTCACGTGTCTCCGCCCGCACCCGACAAGGAACCCTCCGCGCCCGCCCCGCCGAGCAAGCCCAGGCCACACCCGGGCTCCCCGGCGAACGCCGACGCCCCGCCAGCCCGATCGGCTGCGGCGGCCCACAGCGCACCGAGCGTGCTGCACCTGGGCAGCACGGGCAGCTCAGTACGGCAGTTGCAGGAGCAGCTGGGGCAACTGCGGCTCTACACAGGCCCCGTGGACGGCTACTACAGCCACGACGTCGCAGCCGCGGTCGCACGCATGCAACAGGCGCGCGCCATCCCCGAACCGCTGGGCGTCTACGGCCCGGGCACCCGCACCGCCATCACGACCGCGGCCATGTGACAGCGGCCGCATCCCGCCCGCCGCGCATGATCGCGACATGAGGTTCTACGCTGTGCCGAGGCTGCTGAGCAGGGGATCGACGATGAGCATGTACTTCGATGTCGGTGACGAGACCTTGTGGAACCCGTCGAATGGGGCGGGCCGCCTCTTCCTCCGGCACGTCGAGGTCTTCGAGGCGGAACTCGGGCTGCCCTCGGGAATCGGCCAGGGCGAGAACTGGTGCGATCCGGACACACTTGAGGTCGACCCGGTCGCCTACGAGGAGTTCGCGCGCGGCCTGGTCGCCTGGCACTGTCGGGTGGGCCACTCCGTGGTCCTCACACTCTCCGAAGGATTCGTGGCGACGGCACTCGCACTCGCGCGGCGCGCAGGAATCGAGGTCGAGTTGCCCGAACGGGGGGCTGGGGCCGACCGTGTTCATGATGGCGTCCAGCACGACGTGCAGTTCTCAGGCACTCCCCGGACCGCGTCGGAGGACTCCGTCACCGACGCGCTCGGCACCCTCGACGCTCTCGACGCCCGGGCGCGGCAGGTGGACAGCTGGATGCCTCGCTGAGCCCGTAGCCCATGAGCCCTCGCAGGCCGGGATCCGGTGTCGTGTCGTCGCCGGGTGGCGCACCATGGATCTCAGGGAACGACATCGCCTTGCGGGCGCGCCGAAGCGGGCGCCGTGGTGGAGGAGGCACGGTGGACGGGTATCGGTGGGAGGCGGCGGCCGCGGGACTGCGGGACGCGGTGTGTGCGCTGCTGAGCGTGCTGGAGCCGGAGCAGGTACGTGTGCTGCGCGCGGGGCCCGCCCACCTGGACGCACCCGAGCTGCGGGAGTGGACGTATCTGCCGGGCTCACGCCCGGGGCTGACCACTGAAGGCCTCGATGCTCGGCAGCGCGAGGCGGTCGCTGTTGTGCTGGCCGCGGCGCACAGCGCGGCGGGGGCGGAGTTGGCTCGCGGGGCGATCGAAGTGGAGCGGTATCGCCGCGCTGCGGCCGGCGGTACGGGTGCCGACCGCTACTGGGTGCGCTTGTCGGGCGACCCGGAGGGCGACGGGCCGTGGGGCTGGCGGATGAACGGCCATCACCTTGCCGTACACGTACTGATCACGGCGGTGGGCATCCGGGTGACGCCGCACTTCATCGGGGCGGAACCGGCGCGCATCGCGGACGGTCCGCAGGCCGGCCGCCGACTGCTGGGGCCGGAGGAGGATCTGGCGCGGCAACTGGTCACCGATTTGGACGACGGTCGGCGGGGCAAAGCTGTCTTCGCCGCTGCCCCGCCGGACGACATCTTGACCCGCCACGACCCATTCGCCGATCCGGACCTGCTGCCGACAGGCCTGGCCCATGGCGACATGACGCCCGACCAACAGCAGCTGCTCGAGCGCTTGGTGCGCCGCTACCTGGACCGTGCGCCCGCTGCGTACGCGCGGGAGTGCTGGTCCGACACCGAGGCACAGGGGCTGGATGCCCTCACGTTCGCCTGGGCCGGTGGCCGCGCGCCAGGGGACCGGCACTACTACTGCGTTCGCGCCCCGGACTTCCTCATCGAGTACGACAACACCCAGGACAACGGCAATCACGCCCACTCGGTCTGGCGGCACATGCGCCATGACTGGGGCGCCGACCTGCTGCGCGCGCATTACACGGAACAGCACAGGTAGACCGCGCCTGTTCGGCTGCTGGACCCTGACGGCGCTCCTGCACCGTGTGTACTGCAGGGAGCGTAGAAAGATCGCCTGAATGCGTGGGGTGTCATGCATGGGGCACTTGGGGCGCTGACCTGACACGGACTCAGTGCACCTATTGAGGAGTGGATTTGATGATCAGCGCAAAGTCCCGCACGTTCCGCCTGGCGCTGCTTGGCTCGGCCGGTCTGCTGGGGGCCACCGCGTTGACGGGCTGCGGTTCCGATGACGGTGACGGTGGCGATCGGGCGGCGCGGTCGGGGGGTGAGGGCAGCCCGCAGTCTGCGGCGCAGGTGGTCCAGGCGACGAACGCCAAGACGTCGAAGGCTGGTTCGGCCCAGGGGAAGCTGGAGACGACCGCCACTTCCGGCGGCCGCAGCGAAACCATCAAGGGCTCGGGCGTGATGGACTTCGGGGACGGTACGAGTCGGATCGAGCTGGGGCAGGAAGGCCAGCGGATCGAGCAGCGGATCGTGGACAAGGTGCTGCACCAGAAGCCCCCCAAGGGGAGCGGGGGACTGCCTGGAGGCAAAGCATGGATGAAGATCGACCTTGACCGGCTCCAGGCGGCGGGAGGGCCGGGCGGAAATCAGGTCAGCGATCCCGCGGACTCATTCGCCTACTCCAAGTCGCTGTCCGAGAAAGACGTGAAGAAGGTCGGACAAGAGCAGGTCGGCGGCGTGAAGACCACGCACTACCGGGTCGCGGTCGATGTGAGGAAGCTGGCCAAGGGCAGCCCCGAGCAGCAGAAGAATCTCCGTCAGCAGCTCGGCGACACGGTCCCGATGGACCTGTGGATCGACGGTAAGGGTCTGATGAGGCGCCAGCAGCTCAAGATGTCCATGCCGGGGAAGGCAGCTGGAGGCAGCACATCAAAGACGTCTGCCGAGAAGGTCAAAGCGGAGGTCGTGATGAACTTCAGCGACTTCGGCACCGACGTCACAGTGAAGGCACCTGAGCCCGCCGACACGGTGGACATGACGAACAAGGCCATCAAACAGGGCGAGCGGAACGCCTGAACATCCAGTTGCCGTCGGCCGGTGGTGGTGCCGAGAAGCGGAGCCTTGCAATGACTACGTTCGTGTTGGTCCACGGTGCCGGTGACGTCGGCTGGTACTGGCATCTGGTCGAGGCGGAGCTTCGGGCGCGTGGGCACGACGTGGTGGCTCCCGATCTTCCGGGTGACGATGACTCACTGACGCTGGACGACTATGCCGACGCAGTGGTCGAGGCAGTCGGCGACCGCCACGATCTTGTGGTCGTGGGCCAGTCGTTCGGCGCGTTCACCGCGCCCCTGGTCGCGGCCCGCCGTCGGGTCGAGGAGCTGATCCTGGTCGCCGGGATGGTCCCGGCGCCCGGCGAATCACCGGACCAGTGGTGGAGCAACACCGGCTACGCCGAGGCCGTGCGAAGCCAGGCCGCCCGGGACGGCGGGCTCACGGGCAGCGACGATCCTTACGTGGGGTTCTACCACGACGTGCCCCGCGCGCTTGCCGCGGAGGCGATGAGCAGGGAACGGGCTCACCCGTCGTCGGCGGCGTCAGCCCAGCCGTGGCCGCTCGATGCCTGGCCGGCGGTGCCGACCAGGTTCGTGCTGTGCACCCAGGACCGCTTCTTTCCTCCCGGTTTCCTGCGCCGGCTCGCGCTGGAACGTCTTGGAGTGGTCCCGGACGAGATCGCCGCGAGCCACTGCGTCGCGCTCAGCCACCCTGTGGTGCTCGCCGACATCGTGGCCGGTGCAGCCAAGAGCTGACGTGGTGGGGTGCGACTGCCGTCACCTGCGGCGTCGAGGATGCCGAGGCGGTTCACCGGTGCTGACCGCGGTAGCGAGGCGAGGTGAGTGCGCTGTTCCGCGTCAGGTGCTCCATCACACGACGCCGCAGACGCACGAGGAGGTACGCCGCTACCGAAGCCGGCACGAGCCGGCTGGTCAGCCAGATGAAGCGGTGCTCGATGTGCACCCAGGTCGTCCCTGCGTGCCAACCATGGGGGAGGCCCAGCAGGAGAGCTGAGGCAGCCAGGCACAGGGCCGTCGCAGCCAGTACTCCGAGGGCCAGGTACACGGCAAGTTCGATCCACCATGTCCTGCTGATGCGCTGTCTCACTCAGGCCCCCGTCGCCGTTGCGTGCCCCACCCGGCCGAGGCCCCAGCACCTCGCTTGTCCGGCACGGTACCGATGCGGAGCCGCGGATGGCGGGGAAACCGTTCAGCTCCGTACGGCTCTGTGCCTCCTGCCGGACCGCTGGGGGCGTCTTCGGCACCCAGGGTGCGATCGCCGTCATCTGCGGGCAAAGTTGATCGCGAGGTCATGCCAGTGGTGCACGTGGCGGAAGAGAGCTGAACTGACGCGAGGTGCTCTCGCGGAACCGGGGCGACCAATGTTCCGTTCGCAGGCGGCGGACGACGGTGACGAGCTGCTTGCCAGGCTCGGGGCGCTGACTGCCCGGGCACGGGAGCTCGCGGAGATGCAGCGCTCCCGGGTCGAGCTGGCGGTGGCCCTGCAGCGCGGCATGCTGCCTCACGACCTTCCGCACCCTCCGGGCGTCAGGCTGGCCGTGGGCTACATGCCCGCCAATCACGGGCTCAACGTCGGCGGGGACTGGTACGACGCCTTCACCATGCCGGACGGCCGTATCGGCCTGTCCATCGGAGATGTACAGGGGCACAACATCAAGGCCGCGGCGTTCATGGGGCAGGTCCGTGTCGGCCTGCGTGCGCTGGCCTCCGTCACGGGCGACCCGGGGGAACTGCTCGCTCGTACCAACGATCTCCTGGTCTCCCTGGGCGAGGACCTCTTCGCGACGTGCACCTTTCTCCGGCTCGATCCGGCCAGCGGCGTCCTGGAGTGCGCTCGGGCCGGCCACATCCCCCACATCTGGGCCACGGCCGACGGCCGCTCCGGTGTCGACGAAGGAGAGTGCGGCCCCCCGCTCGGCGTGCTCGAAGGCGCCGAGTATCCCGTGGTGTGCCACCGGCTCACCACGGATGGTGTCGTCGTGCTGCTGACCGACGGCGTGGTGGAGGGACCGTCGCTGAGCCTCGACGAAGGCCTGAGCCGGGTGATGCGGCTCGCCGAGATCACCACCGCTGCCGGGCTTGGCATCAACACTCTCGTAAGCGGTGTCATGCGGTTGGCGGACACGGTGGGGCATGAGGACGACGCCGCCGTCCTCGTCGTCGGCCACGACGGCGGCGCGCTGGGGTGATGCCCACCGGATTCCCGAGCCCGAGAGGGGCCGACAGGGGCGCGGACGGAGGCCCTCGCATGGCCGAAGTGGCCCGCTCGGTGTCTGATGGCTGCTGTGTTGGTGACTCGTCGGTTCCGGCTGTCCTTGGAGGTAGTGCTCAAGACACTGGCCGTGGCCGCCTGCTATTACGTGGCCGGGCGTCTGGGCCTGCTGGGCCGGCTCACGGTCGAGGGAGTCATCGTCACACCCATTTGGCCGCCCACCGGCCTCGCCGTCGCCGCACTGCTCGTCTACGGAATGTCGGTCTGGCCCGGTATCGCCGTCGGGTCCTTCCTCGTCATCGCCTCCCTCACCACTCCGCAGCTCCCCACACTCATCACGGTGGCGGGCAACACCCTCGCCCCGGTCTGCGCCTATCTCATGCTGCGGCGGGTCGGTTTCCGGGTCGGCATCTCACGTCTGCGGGACGGTCTCGCCCTGGTCTTCCTCGGCGGGCTCGGCGCCATGCTGATCAGTGCCACGGCGGGGGTCGGGCTGCAGGTGCTGACCGGTGGGCTGGCGAAGGGGGAGTTCTGGTCCGTGTGGCTGGCCTGGTGGGTGGGCGATGCGATGGGCGTCCTGCTCGTCACTCCGCTCCTGCTCGTACTGGTGGGAGCCACGGGGCCCCTGCGGCTGAGGCGCTGGAAGGAGATGCTGTTCCTGGGCCTCGCGGCCGTGATCGTCGTACCTCTGGCCGTGGTCAGCGAATTGAGCCTGCTTTTCCTCGTCTTCCCGCTGCTCATCTGGGTGGCGTTGCGCTTTCAACTGGCCGGGAGCATGTTGTGCGCGCTGTTCGCGTCCGTGATGACCACCCGCGCGGCGAACACGCAGCAGGGCGCCTTCCTCCATCTGTCGGCCATCGAGATCATGACCAAACTCCAGGCGTTCAACGGTGCCACCGCGCTGACGGCGCTCTTGTTGTCCGCCATGGTCGCCGAACAGCGCGCCACCCGACGGTCGGTGCAGAGTGCCTGCCGGGAGCTCGCGGAGGTACTGGAGCACCTGGCCGCGGGGGAGACCCCGCCCGAACTGTCACCCAGGCACGTCGCCGACCCTCAGGCCGACGAGAGGACGAAGGCGGCGACGGACCGCCTCCGGGAGACGTAGGACATGTACGAAAAGCTCGGCCACAGCGTTACCCATGCTCGGCGGTACGTGTGGTGAGGTCCTCGTCCGTGATGGGGCGGACCACTCGGCAAGGGGCTCCGACCGTGACGGTCATCGGGGGAATGCTGCGACTGACGACGCTTCCGGCGCTGATGACCGACCCGTACCCGATGCGAACGCCGGGCAGGACGACCGCGTTGGCACCGATCCACACCTTGTCCTCGATCACGATCGGTTCCGAGAACCGTCCGAAGTCGGCACGTCGCGAAGGATGCACCGGATGTCCCGTCGTCGTCAGTGTCACGCCGGGCGCGATCATGACGTCGTTGCCTTTGCGGATGTCCACGTCGTCGACGAACGTGAGGTTCACGTTCCCGAAGAAGCCGTCGCCGATATGGACGTCGCTGCCGAACCCGGCGGTGCGGCGGTGCGGCGGACCCGTGCCCGAGGGCTGCCTGTGCCCGAGTGGCTGAACGAAGGGGCGTACCGCTGTGACGCAAGCGGCGCAGCCAGGCCGCCCCGGGCTCGGCGAACATGCCGTCGGCGGCGAGCAGTTGGGTGCCGTACGTCCGGGCGAGCCTGCGCACGGCCTGCATCTTCGGGTCCAGGCCGATGCGCCATTCGCCCCGAAGTGCCAGTCCTCACCGACACAGGATCTCCCACCCCTCGCCGAGTTGGGGACACGAAGAGGCCCGGGGCGCGGGCTGATGCCGTGCCCCGGGCCGTAGCAGTGGCGTCCGGGCCCGCAGCGTGATGGTGAGCGGGGTCGTGCTTCGGACCCGCCATCACGCCGCGGTCGGTGGTTTGGTTCAGATGACGCCCTGGGCCAGCATCGCGTCCGCCACCCGCTCGAAGCCCGCGATGTTCGCGCCCGTCACGTAGTCGCCGGGGGCGCCGTAGCGCTCGGCGGTCTCGTGGCAGGTGGTGTGGATGTCGTTCATGATGTGCGTCAGTTCTTCCTCGACCCGGTCCGCCGTCCACGACGTACGCGCGTGGTTCTGGGCCATCTCCAGGGCACTGACCGCGACGCCGCCCGCGTTGGCCGCCTTGCCGGGCCCGAACGCGATACCCGCCTGCTGGAACAGGTCCACCGCATCGGGGGTAGTCGGCATGTTGGCGCCCTCCGACACCACCTTCACACCGTTGCCGATCAGGGTGGCGGCGTCGTCGCTGTTCAGTTCGTTCTGGGTGGCCGACGGCAGCGCGATGTCGGCCGGGACCTCCCAGACGCGCCCGCCCGGCACGAAGCGGGCGGAGGCGCCCCGGCGTTCGGCGTACGTGTCGACCCGGCCGCGCTCGACCTCCTTGATCTGCTTGAGCAGGTCGAGGTCGATGCCCTTCTCGTCGACCACGTAGCCGGACGAATCCGAGCAGGTCACGGCGTTGGCGCCGAGGGCGGCCAGCTTCTCGATGGTGTAGATGGCGACGTTGCCGGAGCCGGAGACGACCGCCGTACGGCCTTCGAGGTCCTCGCCGCGCTGGCGCAGCATCGCCGCCGCGAACAGGACGTTGCCGTATCCGGTGGCCTCCGGACGGATCAGCGAGCCGCCCCAGCCCTGGCCCTTGCCGGTGAGGACGGACTCCCAGCGGTTGGTGATGCGCCGGTACTGGCCGAAGAGGTAGCCGATCTCCCGGCCGCCGACGCCGATGTCACCCGCGGGCACGTCCGTGTGCTCACCGATGTGCCGGTACAGCTCCGTCATGAACGACTGGCAGAAACGCATGACCTCCGCGTCGCTGCGACCGTGGGGCTGGAAGTCGCTGCCGCCCTTGCCGCCGCCGATGCCGAGCCCGGTCAGCGCGTTCTTGAAGATCTGCTCGAAGCCCAGGAACTTGATGACGCCGAGGTTGACCGAGGGGTGGAAGCGCAGGCCGCCCTTGTACGGGCCGAGCGCACTGTTGAACTCCACCCGGAAACCGCGGTTGACGTGGACGCGCCCCCGGTCGTCCTGCCACGGCACCCGGAACATGACCTGCCGCTCCGGCTCGCACAGCCGCTCGATCAGTCCGGGCTCGGCGTACTCGGGGCGGGCCGCGATGACCGGCGCCAGCGTCTCCAGGACCTCGTGAACGGCCTGGAGGAACTCCGGCTGGGCCGGGTTGCGGTCCTCGATCTCGGTGAGCAACTGCGCGAGCGTGGTCTTCGTCTCGGATCGCGTGGTCAAGGGAGCCCTTTCTGGCACGGCTGACACCGGGGATCCGTCACGGTGCGCGGCGCACTGGCGGCGCACTCCGGAACGACCCGGTCGGGGCGCTCGGCGCCGTTGCCGTGCGCGGGACACTCAAGCGTTACGCGCATGTAAACACACTGACCAGCACCCGAGTCCAGGGTTCGACCACCATGCGAGACCAGGATCACGGCAGGCATGTGGTGGTCCACGTCAGGACGCCGACGCCGACGCCGACGGTGGCGACGGATCTGACGCGGGGTCCGTAGCCGTCTGCCTGCCAGGGGGAGAGGGAGGAAGCTCGGCGCCGGCCCCGGCGTCGAGGAGCGCGCGGAGTTTCCGCATCCCCTCTTCGCGGGTGTCCGCCAGGGGCAGGAAGCCGGTGACACCGGTGAGCTCGAGCAGGCGTTGGACGGCGCTGTGGAGGGGCCCGGCCAGGACGAAGGGGCGTTGTTCCTGCTCGTGGTCGATGCGCGCCTGCAGGATCAGGCCGAGCAGAGTGCTGTCCGCGAAGGTGAGCATGGAGAGATCGAGCAAGGTGGCGTCGGTCTCGCTGTGGCTGCGGGCGCGGTGGAAGACTTCGGTGACGGTGTGCGCGTCCTGGAGGTCGATCTCGTGGCGCAGTGCGACCACGGCGACCCGTTCGTGCGGGGAGAGTTCAACACTGTTGTCGTTGGGAAACATTTTACGACCTTGTCATACGTGCGCCTGAGTGCGCACGGACACCCCTGTTCCCAGCAGGGCGGAGTAGACAAAGTGGCGGCGCACCGGCGCATCCGGTACCCCGCGTACACGGATGAACACGCCGGACGTTGCTGGCGTCCTTTCGGGGGCCTCCTGAGCCACGTATGGACCACTAGGGAGGTCCTCAGTCACGTACATATGAACGGGGCTGGATCGGCTGTGTGGCCCACGTCTTGGCGTCGAGCGCCGCCACCTCTCCCCGGAGGGCCTGAACCAGTGTCATGACCTGGGGGTGATCGCGGCGCAGGATGGTGGCAACGCCGATGTGCCGTACAGGAGTTGGCGGAGAGATCGGGATGGTGCGTACGCCTGCGACCTGTGGGGTCTGTGCGATGGAGGGGATCAGTGAGACCCCCAGGCCCGCGGCGACGAGCGAGCGGGCGAAGAAGTAGTCGGTCGTCGTGCTGCGCACGTCCGGCTCGAAGCCGGCGCGCTCGGCGTAGCGGCGCAGATATGCCTCGGTCTTCAGACAGCCCAGCACCCATGGCTCGGCGGCCAGTTCGGCGATGTCGAGCGCCTCGCGGCCGGCCAGGGGGTGGACGTCGGGCAGGACGACATGCAGGGGGTCTTCGATGAGTGCCGTCCACGCCAGGCTGGAGCTCGGGCCGAGCTGACCGGGCAGCGGGCCGTCGAAGTGGTAGGCGAGGGCGACATCCACGGCACCTTGGCGGACCAGCGGCAGGCTGTGTTCGGGCTCGGCCTCCCTGACGTGGACCACGGTGTCGGGGTGGGCGGCGGTGAGGTGGGCGAGCGCGCCGGGCAGCAGGAGTCTGCCTCCGCTGGTGAAGGTGGCGATGGTGAGCTGGGTGAGACCGCTGCCGAGCTGGTCGACCTGCTGCTTGGCGTGCACGAGCTCCGCGGCGACCGATTCGGCGGCCCCGACCATGATCCGCCCGGCCGGGGTGAGGGTGACCCCGCGGGTGCTGCGCGCGACGATCTGGGCGCCGAGGCTGCGCTCGAGTGCGGCGATGTGCTGCGAGACAGCGGAAGGGGTGAGGTGGAGGGCCGCTGCCGCCCGGTTGAAGCTGCCGTGTTCGGCCACGGTCCGCAGCACACGGAGCCGCTGGACATCTATCAACAGTTTTCCTTAACACGTATCCAGTAGGTGGGTAGTTCTGCTGTCGACCCTAAGTGTTCAGGCTGGGGCGCATGCAAAAGATCTGCGTCATCGGCGGAAGCCGCTACTTCGGCAAACTCCTGGTACAGCGTCTGCGTGCGGCGGGCCACCAGGTCACTGTGATCAATCGCGGCTCCACGCCGCCGCCGGCCGGGGTCGAACACCTCGTCGTCGACCGCGATGACGAGGCAGTCCTGATCGCCGCGTTGGGCTCCCGCAGCTTCGACGTGGTCGTCGACCAGGTCTGCTACACCCCGGTGCAGGCCGCGATCGCCGCCCGCGCCTTCAGCGGTCGCACCCGGCGGTACGTCATGACCTCCACGATCGAGGTCTACGATCCGGCAACCGCCGCACTTCCCGCCCTCCCGCCGGGGACACCGGTGCCGGAGGAGACGGTGGACCCGGCCACGTGGCTGGTGCGGACGGACCTGCCCTGGCACAACGCGGCGTACCTGGAAGCGCATTACGCCGAGGGCAAGCGCCAGGCGGAGGCCGTCTTCGCGCAACACCAAGTGCTCGGCCACGAACACCAAGGATTCGACTTCGCCGCCGTACGCAGCGCCCACGTCCTCGGCGGCGGCTCCCAGGAGTTCACCGGCCGACTGGCGCACTACATCGAGCACATCATCCACGGCACGCAGATCCGGGTGCACGCCGAGGCGCTGCCCACGGTCTTCATCCACTACGAGGAGCTGGCGGAGCTGCTGGCATGGGCGGCCACGGCCACCGACTTCACCGGCCCGCTCAACGCCTGCTCCGACGGCCCGCTCGACGCCCGCGACCTGAGCGCTGTGATCGCCGCACAGATCGGCCGGGAGCCCCTATACCGCCTCATCGCCGAGGGGGAGCCGGCTTCGCCGTTCTCCTTCGACCGCCACTACGCCATGGGCAACTCCCGCGCGAAGAAGCTGGGCTTCGCCTTCTCCCACACCACCGACTGGCTCCCCGGCGCCGTCACCGCAGCTCTCGACACCTCCGAAGCCCCCGCCACCTGAGGAGCATCCACCATGCAGTACCGCACCATCGGAGACACCCCCGTGAGCGCCATCGGCCTGGGCGCCATGCCACTGTCCATCGAGCACCGCCCGGACCAAGAGCGGGCGATGGCCACCCTCCACGCGGCCCTGGACGCCGGGGTCACGCTCATCGACACCGCTGACAGCTACCAGTGGCACGCCGATGAGGTCGGCCACAACGAACTCCTCATCGCCCGCGCCCTGGCCCGCTACGGCGGCGACACCTCCCGCCTGCTCGTCGCCACCAAGGGCGGACGCGGCCGCCCCGGCGACGGCACCTGGACCGTCACCGCCACTGCCGCCCACCTCAAGCGCGCAGCCGAGGCTTCCCTCAAGCGCCTGGGGACGGAGACCATCGGCCTCTACCAGCTCCACAAGCCGGACCCAACCGTGCCCTGGTCGGATTCCGTCGGCGCGCTACGCGACCTGCTCGACGCCGGCACCATCCGTTCCGCCGGGATCTCCAACGTCACCACGGACCAGATCCGCGAAGCCCACGCGATCCTCGGCGACGGCCTCGTCTCCGTACAGAATCAGTACTCGCCCGCGGTTCGCGACAGTGAACCCGAGCTGCGGCTGAGCTCACAGCTGGGGCTGGCCTTCCTGCCCTGGAGCCCACTGGGCGGCATCTCCCGAAGCTCCCTCGGCGGCCCCTCCGGCCGGCAAGTCGCGGACACCGCCTTCCATCGCATCGCGGCCGAGCGTGGCGTCAGTCCCCAACAGATCGCCCTGGCCTGGCTGTTGACCCGCTCCCCGGCAGTGATCCCCGTACCGGGAGCCAGCCGCCCGGTATCGATCCAGGACTCTGCCAAGGCAGCCGATCTCAAGCTGAGCGAGGAGGAACAGACGCAGTTGGACGGCGCCGCATTGCCCAGCTGAACGGTGCGGGAGCGCGCTCCAGCAAATCCGCGGCGCAGCGCGCGCCCGGTCGTCAGCCGATGCGGAACTCGTCAGTCGATACAGAACTCGTTGCCCTCGATGTCCAGCATCGGGATGCACGAGTCATTGCCGTCGTACAGCGTTTGCACGTGTACCGCGCCGAGCGGGACCAGCCGTGATCGCTCGGCCTCAAGTGCGGCGAGGCGCTCTTCCCCCCTGAGGCCCGTGCCGACCCGCACGTCAAGATGCACCCGGTTCTTGGCGGCCTTTCCTTCCGGTACGCGCTGGAAGTACAGCCGGGGGCCCTCGCCTGAGGGGTCCACGCAGGCACACCACGCGTCCTGCTGCTCAGGTGGCAGGGAACGCTTGAAATCGTCCCACGTGGCAAACCCCTCCGGTGGCGGCGACAGGACGTACCCCAACACCTCGCACCAGAAGCGGGCGAGGCGCTCGGGTTCCGCGCAGTCGAAGGTGACTTGGAACTTCTTGATCGACATCATCGGGCCACCGTATGGGCACATGCTCCTCGGCAGGGAGGTGTCGGCACACTCAGTGGCTGTTCAGCGGGTTGCCGTACTTCTGAGCCGTGGAGAGGTACGGGAGGCCGAGTGTGCGGGGCGAGAAGGCCGCCGAGCCGTCGGCCGAGCCGTTGGGGAGGAGCCATGCGGCGCCCAGGGAGGCGTTCTCGCCCGGGGATCCGACCGTGACATCCGGTACGCCGCCGGTGTTGTAGCCGCCCGTGGCGACCGCCGTACCAAAGGCGTCGCCCGCCTCGGCGACGCCGGGGACACCGGGTGTGTCCTGGTTCCAGTCGACGGACGAGGCAGCGCCGTCGGCATCCAGCAGGCCCTTGGCGCCGCCGCGGAGCAGCCAGGCGGCGCCCGCCCCCGCTTTGCTTCCGATGGCCTCACCGGGAGCACCCGCGATCAGGTCGGAGCGGCCGTCGTGGTTGACGTCGGCGACGGCGAGGGCGGCGCCGAAGCGGTCGCCGTCCTCGGCCGTGCCCGGGACGCCCGCCGTGTCCTGGTTGAGGGTCTGGGTGCGGCCGAAGGGGCTGCCCTGGGGGCTTCCGTAGTGGATGTGGATGCCGCCCCCCTTGGCGAGCTTCTCGGGGCCGCACGGGTCGTCGATGTTCTCGTCGGCGATCTCACGGCATTCGCCGAGTGCCAGGTCGTCGCGGCCGTCGCCGTCGAAGTCGCCGACGGCCAGGGCGCTCACCCCGGCGTTGTCCGTGTTCCAGAAGTTGGCCATCTCGGACCGTTCGGGGTCCCACTTCCACAGGCGTACGTGGGACTGGGTGTTGGGGTCGCCCGCGGTCCAGTACGCCACGGCCAGCTCCGCCGTGCCGTCGCTGTCGAAGTCTCCGGTGGTCAGGACGGGGGCACGGCCGCCCATGGGGGCGGTGACGACGGTGGTGACCATGCTGTCCTCGCCCTGGATGACACGAGCGACGACCTTGTCCGTGCCGCCGATCACGATCGCTTTGTTGGCGCCGCCGGTCAGATCGGCCGCCACCACCGATTTGCCGTACGCAGCCGACGGCGACGGCCCGGTGAGGACCGTCGACCCCGGTCCCGGCCCGTCCTTCGAGCCGCCTACGGCGATCACCATGCCCGCGTCCGTACCGCGGTCGGTGACATCCTCGCCGGGGGCACCGGCGAGCAGCTCGGCGATGCCGTCGCCGTTGAGGTCCACCAGGGCCACGGACGCGCCGAAGCGGTCACCCGCCTCCGGGCTGCCGGGAACCTCGGCAGTGGCCTGCGTGACACGGATGCTCCCGTGGGCGCCGACGCCTCTCGGGCCGCCCCAGACGACATTCACGTACCCCGCCTTGGCCTGGCCGCTGACGGTCCCGTCCGGGACGCCGACAGCGAGATCCGCGTAACCGTCACCGTTGAAGTCGCTCGTGGCGGTACTCGGTGCGGCAGCGGTGGCGCCGGACGGGAACACGAACCCGGCAGTGGCCGCAGCGGCGGCCGCGACGGCGCATGCCAGGATGCGGCGGCTGTAAGACATGGAGGCTCCCACTCGGTCGACGGGGGTACGGACTACCTGGTGTGACCGCCGAAAGCCTGCGCCGGTTGTACGGATTCGAGGTGCGGTTCTTGCGCAGGATATCTGTGCGGCGAACTTCGCGAAGCCGTGAGCCCTGGCGCCCTGGCGCACTGCCGTGCTGCGGGAAGCCATGAGCCCTGCCCGGCCGCCGCGCTGCCCCGATACGGTGTGTTCCATGGTCGAACCTGACGGTGGCAGCGAATCGACGTGCCTACGTGGCATGGCAATCTTCTCCGCCGTTGTCACCGCTGCCCTTTACCTCCTGGGACTCTTGGCCATTGGCCTCGCTGTCAGCGAAGTAGGCGAGGGTGCGGATTCCACGCCCATGCGCGAGTGCCAGGAGGCCCCCCATGGCCCGCAGGGCGCACACGTGCTGGAGCACGAGGTGCGGTTCATTCCGTTGGACGTCATGTGCCGAACGACCGACGGCCGCCTGTTCGCCAGCCCGGTGGTGCCGTCCTGGCTCAACCCTGCCCTGGCGAGCTCCTTCGCGGGCACGGCCATCTTCACGGCCGGCGCTTTCGTGCAGGCGAACCGGCGGGCGTCGGCCCGCAACGAGGACCGTGGGGGGAGCGGCCCCGGGAAATCGCCTCGTCCGCGCTCACCTCAACTCCCGCTCTGAGAAAGGCCGTAGACCGCGGTTTCGCGCACGCACCTCCCGCCTACTGCTTGCGCAGCAGCGCGCAGACGAAGTTCTCCTCCACGGTCCGCAGCCGCTCAAGGAGTTTCGGCTTGTTCTTCTTGTTGACCTGGGTGGTGAGGGAGACGGTCAGCGACCGCTTGCCGTCCGGGGTGGCTGCGATCAGCTGCGTGTAACCGGGGAAGTTGCCCGTGTGGCCGTACACCACACCGCAGCGGGTGGCGTACCGGAAGATGGCCAGACCGGCCTTGTTCGTGCCGGGACCTGCGGGTTCGGATGCGCCGTTCACCCAGTTCCGCTGCTGATGGCGTGTCCGGTCGGAGATCAGCTTTCCACCGGCGTAGCCGCGGATGAAGGCCGTCATGTCCTTCGGTGTCGAGATGATCCCGCCCGACGCCCACACACCTGACGCACTCAGCACCTCGCTGAGGTCCTCGGGCGGATTCGGAGGGGTGACGTCGTAGCCGTGCATGTAGGGCTTGGGCATCCGGTAGCCCTGCGGCAGGCTGGTGCTGCGTAGACCCAACGGGCGGTACACGAGCTCGGCGAGCAGGTCTTCGTAGGGGCGGTCGGTCACTGCCTCCGCCATCAGTGCCACGGCGATGTTGTCGGAGTTGGAGTAGGTGTACCGACTCCCCGGGCGGAAGGCCAACGGCTCACCGGCCACGAAGTCCAGCAGCCGGCGGGAGTCGAAGTGGCGGCGCGGGTCCTCGGTCACCAGCTCCAGAAACTCCGGGTCCATGCTGAAGTCCGGGAGTCCGCTGGTGTGCTGCAAGAGCTGCCGCAATGTGACGCGATGCCATGCACGCGGCAGCCGGGGAAGAACCTTGCCGATGGTGTCGTTCAGGCGAAGCTTCCCGCAGTCGACGAGTTTGAGGGCGACCGCGCCGCTGTACGCCTTGGCCGTACTGGCGATGCGCATGTGGTCGGTGGCCTTGATCGGACGATCAGTGCCGAATTTGGCAACGCCGGCCCGGTAGACCTCGGTGCGGGACCCTCGCTTGAGGACGGCAATCGCACCGGGCGGTCCGCCGGGCGCGGTGGTCAGTTCCTGCAACTGCCGTCGCAGTGAGCCTGAGCGGTTGTCGTCGGCGGAGGCATCCGCGGCTTGGGCCGGGGCCTGCACCAACCCGGTGATGCAGGCAGCGGCGGCCAGCAGAGCGACAAGAGGCAGGCGGCCCTGCGGGGAGCTTGGAACCAGCACGGGAGGACTCCTGAAACGTGAGCGCGGTGGGACGTCCAGAGTCACCCGCGGTTCACGAACCCGCGCGCGACTGTGCTCCATCCAGCCGAGGGCGGTACGCGGGCACGGCCGGAGGCCGGCACCGTGCTGCTCTTCCCTGATGGCGTGCCAGTGACTGCACGTTCACTGCCGCCCTGACCGTTCGGGTGGCGTGTGCCGAGGGTGGTGTCGCCCTCCCGCCTTGCCGACAGGGCGGCGCTTTACAGTCGCAGGCGTGTCTCCGACCGCACACACCACGGCGCAGCGCTATCCCGAACGGGTCAACTACGACCGGGACGCCGTCTACGCGATCTTGGACGAGGCGCTCGCGGTCCATGCCGGGTTCGCCACCGACGACGGTCCGGTCGTCGTTCCCACTCTCCACATGCGCGAGGTCGACCAACTGCTGCTGCACGGCTCGGCCTTCGGCCGGTTCATGACCACCGCCGCTGGCGGCGCCCCGGGTCGTGGAGAGCGTGGTGCCGGGCCGGCTCTCGGGATGAAGGTACGTGCCGGGTTCGCCCGCGACCAGCCCAAGGACGACGAGATCGAGGCCTGGGTTGGTTACATCCCGCTGACCACCACTCCCGGCACGCCGTTCCCTGACGCCATCACCGGCACCCGCTTCATCGCACCTGTCTACGACCCGGCCGTGCACTGCTTCCGTCAGAACCCATGCCAGGCGGCCTGCCGGGCACACCAGCATGCTGCCGGTTGCCCGTCGGCGCGGTGCTGTGCAGAGGGAGCCGCCTGACGGAGCGAGCGCCGAACCGGGGCGGTGTGTATGGGTTGCACCTTCCGTAGCGGCATGTGGTCCGGTGGACTTACGCCCCGGTCCCTTGAGGAAAGGCCCCTGCTCATGCATTCGTCCTTCATGCCGCCTCGCCAGGTCAAGATCGGTGACGCGGCGGCCTTCGCGGGCAGCACGCCGCGGGCGATTCGCCACTACCACGAGATCGGCCTGCTCCCCGAGCCTGAGCGGGGCGGCGATGACCGTCGTCGCTACGGGTACGAGGACATGATCCGCCTGCTGTGGATTCGCAAGATGGCCGACGCCGGGATCGCCCTGGACGACATCCGTGACGCCTTTGTCACCGGCACGGATTCCGCCGGTGCGGACAGCGGAGACGGTATCGCGGGCATCCTGGAGCAGTTGGAGGAATCCCTCGCTGAACAGGAGGCCGAATTGCGGCGGCAGCGGACCGCCGTGCAGCGGATGCGCACCGAAGGCAGCCGGATGGGCCTGCTCTCCGACTTCGTCACCGACCGCCTCAAGAGCTTGCCCGATGGCTCCCTGCGTCAGGCGGACCTGGACAGTCTGCTGGTCACTGAGCGGATCTTCGGTCCGCTCGGCGCGGCCGTCCAGGCGACCCGCTTCGTCGTCCTGGCCATGCATCCCTCTCTGCGGGAGGATTCCGACCGGATCGATGGCGCCGAGGAGGCGCTCGATGACAGTGTCGCCGTCGATGATCCACGGGTGGCTCAAGTGGCCGTCGAGCGGCATGCCTTCGAAAGCGCCCTGCAGGCCGCCATCGAGGAGTCCGGCCTGGACAAGGACGACGATGCCCTCTTCGACGCCTGGGACACTTTGCACTCTGCCACCGCTGATGACGGCGAGGACGAGGCCGACCTCAGCTCCGGCAGGCGGAAGGCTGGCTCCATGAGCGCGTTCGAAGCCATTGGCAAGATGCCCTACGACTTCTCCCCGGCCCGCCTGCGCTGCATGGAACTGGCCGAAGAACTCTCCGCCCAAGACTCACCCCGTACCTAGAACACGGCCTGGGCCGGCCTGGGGAACAAACACGGTGTGTTCAGCGCCGAGCAAACCGTGGCGTGGCTTTCAAGGCTGTCGGGCCGCCAAGGCTGTGGGGCCGCTCGTCCGAATCCGGCGTCTAGTGCCCAGCGCTCTGTCCTCTTCAGCGCCGATGCCCTGCGATGCGCCCGTGGTGACGGTGACCTTCGGCCCCTGAACTCATGACTGAACACGACGCCGGCGATCGGATGGTCATGGAGACCGGCGCCGACGTGCCCGCGCCCACCACGATGAAGTCGAATTCCGGCACGTCCACCCCCACTTGGCCGCACGCGCCGACTCGGTCCGGCCATCGAACCACCCACCCCACAAACGCGGACGGAAAACGACGTCGCGTCTCAGGGGCCCGTCCCGTCGGTGCTGCCAAGGCATCGATTCTCCCGTTGCCCAGCGACGGGGCGCGAAGCCAAAACCGGCCAAGGGTCTGATGACCACGAGCCTTGGCGACCACGGGCCTTGGTGAGTGAGGCGTCGGGTCGCGAGCGTCAACGTCGACGTCAATGGCATGAGCTCAGCGACGGCCCTAACCGTGCCCCCATGTAGTGGAAGCGGCTGTGCATCGAACTCTTTGGGATGCACTTTCCCTGCCCCGCTGCCGACTCTCCCCGATGGTGCGCAAAATGCGACCATGGATCGGTTGGCTATCAGGGAGACATTGTCCGGTACCCCACAGTTTCTCACCCTCGTGCTGGTCGGTGAGTTGGACGTTTTCAACGTGAGTAAGCTCAGTGACACCGTCGTCCGTGAACTCGAAGCAGGCCAGCGGCACCTGCTGATCGACCTCGCCGGGGTCACACAGTGCGACAACGGCAGCCTCTACACCCTCCTTGGTATCCGGCACGCCGCGAGCCACGCCGGGGGCAGCCTTGCGCTCACTGCGGCGAGCGAGTGCGTCCAGGATGCCCTGGACCGAGCTGGATTACGTGCGCTGTTGCCCTTCGCAGGGCAACAAGGGGACCTTGACGCCGAACGTTGAGAATCCCCGGGGTCGCACGGTCACACCCATGCCTGCGCGTCGGCGCCGCCATGCCCGTCGGCCGCTCACGCACCATTCGGATCGCGCCTGAGGCAACTTCCCGCCGCTTTGTGGCAGCGGACGCACTAGGGGGGAGTCGCACATGTTGTCACAGGCGAAGCCGTCGAACTGGGCTCGGTCTCGCTGGTCGGGATGCGCCGCGTTTCGGTGCTCCGGGGCGAGGTCACATGGCCGCGGTGATGACGTTGATCGGGACCGGGTCGGGAGCCTTCAAGCGCGTGACCAGGCCTGACATAAATCGGCTGGGTGGACCCCGCCGGGGACATGAGTGCTGACAGGGGCATGATACTCCGTCAGCTGATGACCGAAAGAGCCCCCTGTGAGGTCACGGTTCCCGAGCGGCATGTTTGCATATGTTCATGATCATAGACGCGCAGAAGACAGATGAGCCGTGGACGTACGTGGACCACATCCTCGAGCACTGGCACCAGGATGAGGATGCCGAGGCGCTCGTCCAGGGCACGCAGCGGCTGACCCGGCGGGAGGCCAGGCAGCGCCTGTTCCGCTTGGGCCACGCGCTGCGCCGCCAGGGGCTCGAGCCCGGCGACGGAGTGGGCCTGTTCCTGGCCAACCGGGTGGACTCCGTCCTGGTGCAGCTGGCGGTCCACCTCGTCGGTTGCCGCGTCGTGTTCCTGCCACCCGAACCCGGGCCCGGCGAACTCGCCGCGCTGGTCGAGCAGTCCAGGGCGCGTGCCGTGGTCACCGACCCCCTCTTCGCGGAGCGGGCCGCCGATGCGGCCGGCCGCAGTGTCCACGCCCCTGTGCTGCTCAGCCTCGGACCTTGCGAGCAGCCGTGCGCGGACCTGCTGGCGCTGGAGGCCGAGTGCCCGGAAGTGCGCCCCGACGGTGTGCCCGCGCCGGGAGCGGACGAGGCCGTCACGGTGCTCTACACCGGTGGCACCCTGGGCCGCCCGAAGCTCGCCGCGCACAGCCACCGGCTCTACGACGCGCTGGTGGACCTGGTGAAGGGCGCCCCACAGGACTCCCGCCCGGCGGTCTTCCCGACCATGGAACCGGGCACGGACCGCGTGCTCGCCTCCACTTTGCTCACTCACGGCAGCGGGCACCTCATCGCGGTTCAGGCGCTGGTGACAGGGTCCGTCCTCGTCGTGCTGCCCGAGTTCGAAGCGAGCGCGGCGCTGACGGTGCTGCGCGAGGAGCGGATCACCGCCACCATGTTCGTGCCGCCGATGCTGTACGCGCTGCTTGACCACCCGGAGTGCGAGCCGGGGGTCCTCCCGGCCCTGCGGCGGATCGTCGTCGGAGGCGCGGCCTCGTCGCCCACCCGGCTCCAGCAGGCGGTCGAGGTCTTCGGGCCCGTGCTCAGCCAGGGCTACGGGCAGTCGGAGGCGCTCGGTATCGCAGCATTCGGTGCGGAGGACCTCGCCTCGGAGGGAGCTCAGCGGCCCGAACTCTGGCGCAGCTGCGGTCGCGCGATATCCGACACCGAGATCGAGATCCGTGCCGAAGGCAGCACGGCGGCGCTGCCCGCCAGGCAGGTCGGCGAGGTATGCGTCCGGGGCGAGACAGTGATGCTCGGCTACTACGAGGACCCGGAGCGCACCGCCGAGGCCCTTGACGACGGCTGGCTGCGCACCGGCGACTTGGGCTACCTCGACGCCGAGGGGTACCTCTTTCTCGTGGACCGGGCCAAGGACATCATCGTCACCGGCAGCACCAGCGACAACGTCTACTCCCGGGTCCTGGAGGACTTCCTGCTCACGCTGCCCGGTGTCCGCAACGCGGCCGCGCTGGGCGTACCCGACGAGGAGTACGGGGAAGCCGTACAGATCTTCCTGGCCACGGCCGAGGGCGTGGACGTCGACCCGGACGACGTCGCCGCCTTGGTGACCGCCGACCTGGGAGAGCTGTACACGCCCCGCAAGACGGTCCTGCTGGATCAGCTGCCGACGACCAAGGTCGGCAAGGTGGACAAGAAGGCGCTGCGCGCGGCGTGGACGAGCGCGACTCTGGAGCCGACACCGTAGGGCCGCTGTCGCCGGAGGCGCGGATCGCCTGCTGGGAGGAGGGGCGCTGACCGTCACCCCCGCCCGCGGGCGATCACGGCAGCGGCGATGCGCTGCGCCAGCGCGAAGGGCGCGTCGCGTCGACGTGCCCCCCGCATACGACCGGCGATGCCGTCCGAAGGCCGAACCGCATCGGAAGGCCTTCACGACGAAGCGCGGGCCTGCGCCCGGAACTGATTGCCCTGGGACGCGTCTTCAGAGTGGGATTGGCGGGTGATACTCGGCTACCCGTTCCGCCATGAGGTCATCGGGGATCCGTGCGGGCGTCGTAGACGGAGCGGGCATCGTCGATCCGGGCGAGGTGCGCGACGCTCCATTCGAGCAGGGGCGCGGTGGCCTCGCGCAGGGTGATGCCCATCTCCGTGAGCTCATAGCTGACATGTGGCGGCATCACCTCGTGGACGGTGCGGGTCAGGATTCCGTCGCGCTCCAGGCTGCGCAGCGTCACGGTGAGCATGCGCTGGCTGATTCCGTCGATGGCTCTTTTGAGCTCGGTGAAACGGCGCGGTCCGTCCCTGAGATTGCGCACGACCAGCAGCGACCACTTGTCTCCGACGATGTCGAGCACCACCCGGGTCCGGCACGCATCGCCGGGCTGCGCCGCCGACTGAGGATCGCCCTGTGCCGCGTCCATGGTTACCTCCAGAGAACCGGGGCACCGAAAAGTGCCTTATTGCCCGCGGCGCTTCGTGTGCACCAGCATGCTCTAGGTACTCAAACAGTACCGAGGCACGAAAGGTAACCGCCAGAGCCGCGAACCAGCGGCCTGCGCGTGACCGTGCTCTTCTGCTCCCGTGAAGGAAGATCGATGTCCACATTTCTGCTGGTACACGGTGCTTGGCACAACGGACGGTGCTGGGAGCGGGTGGTACCGCTGCTGGAGGCCGCCGAGCACCGGGTGTTCGCGCCGTCCCTGACCGGCTATGGCGACAAGGCACACCTGCTCGGGCCGGAGGTGGGTCTCGATACGCACGTCGACGATGTGGTCGGGCTGATCACCGAGGAGAACCTCAGCGACGTCGTACTCGTCGGGCACAGCTACGCAGGGCTGGTGATCTCCTCCGTGGCCAACCGGATTCCGGAACGCATCGCGCACCTGGTCTATCTCGATGCGATGGTCCCGGAGGACGGCGAGTCCGCAGTTGACGTCCAACCCGTGACACGGCAACTGATCGAGCTCGCTGAAGAGTCCGAGAGCGGCTGGCGCGTGCCGCCGATGCCCGAGCAGCCCGCGCCTTTCGGCCTGTTCGGCGTCACCGACCCGGTCGACGTCGCCTGGCTGCGCGGGATGCTCTCGGATCAGCCGGTGCGCTGTCTGCAGCAGCCGGTGCGACTGGGCAACCCAGCCGTCAACGCGATCCCGCGCACGCACATTCACAATGTCGGCGCCATGCCGGCGGGCGTCACCCGTCGTCCTGTCCCCTCGATCCAGCCCAACGGCACTGCCGCCCAGGTATGGGAGCTGCCGACCGGACACGACTGCATGATCACTATGCCGGGCGAACTCAGCGAACTGCTTCTCAAACTCTCCTAGCCAGGGGCTGTCATCAATGTGTGACGCCCACGTCAGGAACGCGGCGAGGGCTCGATGAAGTCTGCCGCTGACCTTTCGATGCGCATGCAATGGCGGGTAGAACCGACCCATGGAAGAGGAGCGACGTTTGCCCGGGGGCAGGACAGTTGGGGCGGTGCGCCGCGGTGACGCCGTGCACCGGCCCGTCCAGCCTTGGACACCCGCGGTGCACGCGGTGCTGCGCCATCTGGAGGCGGCCGGGATGGAGGGCGTACCCCGGGTCCTGGGAGTGGACGGCCAAGGGCGTGAGATCCTGACCCACCTCGAAGGCGAGACGGCGGGCGAGGACCTCCCGTGGCCTGCCTGGGTGTACTCGGAGACCGCGCTCGTGGAGGTGGGCCGATGGGCCCGCAGACTGCACGATGCGACCCGGTCCTTCGTGCCGCCGCCCGACGCTCGCTGGCTCGCCGGGCAGGCGTGGCGTCCCGGTCTGGTCATCGGCCACCATGACGCCGCCCCGTGGAACGCGGTCTGGCGCGAGGGAGGCCTGGCGGGTTTCTTCGACTGGGACACCGCCGGTCCGTCGACGCGTGAGTTCGACCTGGCCTTCATGGCGTTGACCTGGGTCCCGCTGTACGCGCGCCGGTTCGCCGAGCGGACCGGGTTCACGGCCTTCGAAGACCGCTCCCGGCGGCTGCATTTGCTGCTCGACGCCTACGGATACGAAGGCGACCGCTCGGCGTTCGGGACGGTGGTGGCCGCGCGGGCCAGGTCCAACGCGGACGTCATCCGCCGTATGGCCGCTGATGGCGACCCCGTCTACACCGCGCTGGAGCCGGTTGCCGCCGAGTTGGAACAGGCCGCCCGTGAAGTGGGCCTGCTGCCCGCCTCCTTCTGGGTCCCTCAGGCCCGCGGCTGACTGCCCTCAGACCGATTCGCACATCGTGATCGTGCCGAGAATCTTGGTGGGGCAGGCCCAGGGGCGGCGTGGCCACCGAGGCGGTTGCTGCCCGGTGTGACGCGTGCCCAGCGTGCCGCCGCCGAATGGGGGCTGTCGACCAACCGGCCCTGCCGCTCGGCGGAACCGGTTGGTCGACAGCCCGGAAGGCGCGACTCGGGTGTCGCCGGCTCGCTCCGCCAGAGCTAGTGGGAACCCTCCAAGCCCGGCCGATCATCGTTGTGCCGCCCAAGATCACCGTGCTCATCCGCACGGCCGCAGACTTGCGGGACGGGGTGGCCCAGGTGGCTGCCGCGTCCTTGTCCGTGACGACACCTGGGGCACCACACCATGAGCGAACGCGTCATCGCGCCCAAGAGCCGGGGCTTCCTGTTCCTCGACTCCCATCCCGGCGGCTGCCGACAGCTGGTGGACGACATGTGGCAGGCCGTTCCCACCCCGGTCGCCGCCGGAGGCGAAGGGCCGGTCGCTCTGGTCATCGGCTCGTCCGCGGGTTATGGCCTGGCCGCCACGATCGCGGGCCTGGCCCGTGTCGGTATCCGTGGCATCGGCGTGTGCTTCGAGAAGGCGCCCGGGCGGCGCACCGGCACGGCCGGCTGGTATCGCACCGCCGCCACCGCACGGCTCGCCCGACAGCACGGGCGGGACATGGTTTTCGTCAATGGTGATGCGTTCAGCGACACGGTGAAGGAGCAGGTCGCCGACATCCTCGCCGAACGGTTCGGCGGACGCCTCGACTTCCTGATCTATTCGGTGGCCGCGCCTCGCCGCACCGACCCGGACACCGGCAACGTGTATGCCTCGGCCCTCAAGCCGATCGGCTCGCCGTACACCACCAAGACCTTGGTTTTCGACGAGTCCGGTGCCCCGGAGGTGAAGGAGGTCACCACCGCGTCGGCCGAGGGCGACGATGTCGAGCAGACCGTGGCGGTGATGGGCGGCATCGACTGGGAACGGTGGATCACGTTCCTGGCCGACAAGTCCCTGCTCGCCGACGGATTCACCACCGCCGCCCTGTCCTACATCGGATCACCGCTCACCGCGGCGATCTACCGGCAGGGCACGATCGGCGCCGCGAAGTCTCATCTGGAAGCCACCGCACGCAAGTTGGACGAGCGCCTCGGCAAGACGCTGGGCGGCCGGGCCGTGACCTCGGTCAACGCCGCCGCTGTCACACAGTCCTCCACCGCCATCCCCGGCATCGCCCTGTACGTCGGGCTGCTGCGCGGCGTCCTCGGCGACGCCATGGTGGCTCCGATCGGTCAACTCGTTGACCTGTGGGCCCAGTTGACCGGATCCCGTCCCCTCGATCTTGACGACGAGGGCCGGGTCCGCCTCGACGGCTGGGAACTCGATCCCACCGTGCAGAACACCGTCGCCGAGCGCTGGAGTGCCGCCACCAGCGACACCATCACCGAACTCGCCGACCTCGACTGGTTCAGCAGCGAAGTCCGGCGCCTCTACGGCTTCTCCGTCCCGGGCGTCGACTACACCGCCACCGTCGAAACCGATGTCCCCTGGCCCACGCCCACCAGCTGACCCGCACGACGAACGCCCCGATCGCGTCGCATAGAGGCGGGCGGGGACGAGGCGCCGGAGCCGCGCTGATCCTGGCGATGGTCGCCGCCCTGGCCCTACTGCTGGGGCAGGCTTCGCCGGCGCTGGCGGCCGACGCGCCGCCTCGCGACGACAGTGTCGACGAACCGGTCATCATGATCCACGGCTTTCACGAGCGCCCCTGTCTGGGCAACCCGGTGCCCTGGGGATACGACTGCGCTGACTGGTGGAAGTCCGCTCGGGACGCGATGACCGCCCAGGGCTGGACCGGCGAGCTGCGCACCTACGGCTACTACCAGAGCGACGCGAACTGCGACTGGTCCTACACCGACGCCACTCCTGACGAGGAGAAGCAGCCCAAGCTCGGGGACCGCAACGGTAGCCGGCCGCGGCCACCCGAGCCCAAGCCTGTGACCACGAGATGGATCCGGCAGCCGTGATCAGTCACAAATCGATGGCCAGGCCATTACACGGCAGGAAGACTCAGCAGTATGCCGCGCTTCTTGTGTGACCACTGCCGACAGCCGCTCACCGGACCTGTTTCCAAGATCAAGGTTCCGCAGCTGGTCCCCATGTCAGAGGTACCCGGCGTCCGGACGCGGCCTGTACGCATGCCCCGCGGCACCTACGCCCCGAACTTCCGTCTGGAGGAGTTCGCCATCGACCTGCCGGGCTTCGTCGTCCATCCGGACGACGTCATCGGCACCGATCAACACCCCGACATCATGCGATGGATCGGTTGCTGCCAGGGGCCGGCGGGCGGTGACGGCCCGAACCTTGTCTGCTCGGGCTGCGGAGCCGAGGTCGCCACCCGACAGGCAGACTGCTACACCCAGGACCAGGTGGTCATGGAGCCTGCCGCGGTCTGCCTCTCCTTTGTCGACGACTGAACCCACGGACGGCAGCGCACGGCACGACCCGGTCCCCGAAGCTCAGTTCCCCGTCGGCGCAGAGGCCTCCACCGGCCGGGCCAGGTGCTCGGGTTCGAGTACGAAGACGGGGATCACGCGGTCGGTCTTCGCCTGATGGTCGGTGTACGGCGGATACGCGGTGACCGCGCGCTGCCACCACTGGGCCTTCTCGTCCCCGGTGATCTCACGGGCCACCATGCCCTGGCGTTCGGGACCGTCTTGGAGATCCACCTGCGGGTCGGCCTTGAGGTGGAAGTACCAGACCGGATGGCGCGGGAAGCCGCCCTTCGAGGCCACCGCCGCGTACTGCCCCTCGTGCTCCACGCGCATCAGCGGAATCTTGCGGAGCCTGCCGGTCTTCGCGCCACGCATCGTGACAATGAGGACCGGTGTCGCACCCGGTTCGTGTCTCCGCAGGGCATGACATCGCGAAGCGGCTTCCCTAGCATCGACGCACATGACAGCAGAGTCGCCCGCGCAGACCGTGCAACGCTTGTTCCCGCTGCTCGCCGAGGGGAAGACCGCGGAGGCGGCGGCCCTGTTCGCCGACTCGGTGTCCTTCTCGATTCCGCATCCACCAGGCATTCCGTGGGTGCCGGTGGTCGACTCGTCGGAGGGAATGCAGACGTTCTTCGAACTGCTGCGAACCCATGTCCAGCCCAAGGAGTTCGACCTGCAGCACGTCATCTCCGAGGGAGACGACGTGGTGTTGATCGGGCGCATGGTCTCCGAGGTCAAGAAGACGGGCAGGAACATCGACACAGCGTTCGCCCTGCACGCCACGGTCCGGGGCGGGCAGATCACTCGCTATCACCTCTACGAGGACACCTACGCCGTCGGCAAGGCCTACTTCGACGACTGACCGGCCAGCGGGTTCACTCACACGCCAGCCGCCCGGTCGATCTCCTTCAAGTTGGCCGCGTAGACCTCCGCTCCGGTGTGGTCCTCGTGTCGCCGGCAATCCTGCAAGGCCTTCCGCGTCCAGGCCCTGGCCTCGTCGTGTTCGCCCGCGTGGAAGTGGTTCAGCCCCATCAGGCCGCAGAGCTTGCCCAGGAAACGGCGGGCAGAGGCCTCCTCGGGGAGTGCGTCCAGCTCGTCGAGGAGCCGAAGCAGCACCTGGTTGCTTTCCGCGAACCAGGCTCGGTCGCTCAGCTGCTGCGCGTTTGTCAGGGTCTCCCGGCAGGCACCGAGCTGGCGTCCGTCGAGTGTGCCGCGCCGCAGTTCGCGGGCGGTGAGCAGGTCGTCCAGGACCGCCGCTGCTTTTTCCACTCCCTGATCCCCGGAGCGCAGCGCCAGGTCGTGAGCCAGGCGGGCATGGTCGACGGCCGTGTCGAGGTCGTCCTGCATGGCTGCGTTCCTGACCAGACGGGAGTGGATGGCTGCCCTCCGGACGTCGTCGCTCAGGCCCTGAGCGAGTTCTGCGTGGAGCAGCGCGTCAGCGGCCTCGTACTCCCCGTCCTCGGCGAGGATCTCCGCCTCCTGGATCTTCCCCAGCGGGTCTCCCGGCAAGTCGGCGCCCGACAGTTGACGGAGCGCGTCGGGGCGGCCCAGCTCGTCCAGCTCGCGCGCGAGCCGCTGAATGGTCTGGGGGTAGGCGAGCATGGCCTTCGTGTTGCGGCGGAGGGGCTCGCGCAGTTCCTCCGGAACCCGAAGCCACTCGTCCCGGCGGGCGTCGAGTTCGGAGGCGTGCTGTCGGCACAGTGCGCTGAAACCGACGCGGTCCCCGTCCCGGTCGGCCACGCTGAGGGCGCGCAGTACCCGTCCCAGCTCTCCCTCGACGAAATCCCCTACAAGTGGCGCCTTCACCGGACCGGGGCTCCCCACTGCAGCAGATGCTCGTACAAGTGCAGGTACAGCAGCCCGGCCGGATGTTCGTGCCCGGTGCCCCACCCGGACAGGAGGGCGCTGTGCGGCGCGTTGGGCGCGACGTCGCCGATGACCTGCTTCACGTTCTCGGCGGCGAGGTCCAAGGACACGGTGAGGACCGGGAGACGTGCCTCGTAGAGCACGCGGCACAGTGCCTGGCCCACGTCGTTCGCCACCAGCCCGGACTTTCCTGCCACCACCCATACGTCGGCCCGGACCGGCTGTGCCCGCAGTCGCCCATGCGGCAGATGCCCCACGGGGATGGGGTCCACGGCGGTCCAGCTCCCGGAAACGACTCTGACCCGCAGCAGCCTTTCGAGCTCCGCGTGATGCCGTCGTATCCAGGACGCGATGAGTACGGCCTCCCCTTCGCATTCGGCGACGACCGCGACGTGACAGGTCGGTGCGGTGCCGACGGCGTCCCGTCCCGGGGTGTGCCAGTACGGCGTTACGTCGGGAGCGCCGGCATCGGCGTGTCCCTCCTCGAGGTAACCGCGGAGGTTCAGACCGCCCCACGCATCCAGGGAGCCGATCACCTTGACCGGCAGCTTGCCTCCGATCGGCTGGGACCCTTTGTAGTCCGGTGCCGGAATCAAAACCCCGCCCTCTCCCATGTCAGGCAGCGGAACCACGCCCGTGACCAGGGCCTGCAGGCTCGTGCGGCCGTTCGGCACGGCAAGGGAGAGCATGCTGTCGTAGAGGTGGGGGAGGTCGCCAGGATCAGCCATGGACAGTCCGAGCCGGTGCACACACTCCTCGCGCGTCTGTAGCCGGAACAGTTCGGTGTCCAACAGCCCGCGCCAGATGACGAGTTGGCGGTCCTGTACGAGTCCGCGCAGCGACTCGGCGTGAGTGGTGGGGCCCGACGGCCGTGCCGGTCCGCCGGTGAGCAGGACGTCGGGGACTCCGCCCATCGTGTGCACCAGCGAGGTCGTTGCCTCCAGGCTGCACCAGGCCCGACTCAGGTAGTCGCCAACATCGTCCAGCAGTACCAAGGTGCGCGCGGCGAACTGCAGCAAGGACAGCGATTGGAGGGTGCGCCGGAACAGTGCTTGTTCCTCGGGGGTGCGCGGGGCCTGTGGCACGCAGCTGTAGTCGTACCAGAGATGGACCCGTTCCAGCAGCGGCCGCAGCGAGGGCAAGGCATCGAGCAGGCTGCTCAGGCGCCGCAGGCCGACGTCGTCGCATGCCTCAGCCGCACCGCGCTCGATCGCGTCCACACCTACCCGTTCCACCTCATGGGCCACCGGTGCCAACGTCGCGTCGTTCAACGTTTCCCGCAGGACCCCGACCAGCAGACACTCCGCCATGTCCGAACCGGCCATGCCGACCGGCATGTTCATCGCGGCGTGAGCCACCCGGCGAGGGGTGTGCAGTCCACGTCGGTGGGCGACTCGGACCGCCTCGCACAGCGCGGCGAACAGATGCCATGCGACCAGCCGTGCCTGGGTGCCGTCCGGGTCGGGCTGTTCGACGTCGAGCCAACGGTGCGAGACGAACACGTGATGCCGACCGGGGAAGACTCCGCGTGCCAGCCTGGAGGCCGCCTCGCGCATCGGGGGGAAGCGTGCGAGCCCGATGAGTTCGTCCAGGGGCAGCCAGCGCGATTCGGTCAGGTGCTGCCGGAGGGACATGGTGGGCTGAGGACGCATGTCCTGTGGCTTGGCGATGGCGTCCAGGGTGCGGTTGGGGACCGCCAGCGGAAACCTGCCGGTGATCTCGCCCCCGGGTTCGGCCATGACGTACAGCAGCCCTCGCTCGATGCCGAACCGGCTCTGTCCGTCAGGAACGACGAGGCGCCGGTGGGCCAGGAAGTCGTGCTGCTCTGCGAGCCGGGCGAGGTCAGGAGGCAGCCCCGCTCGCTGCGTGCGCCGTTCACGCACAGCGAGGCCCGCCAGAGTCTCGACGCCGAGGAAGGGAACCTGCGGGCAGGCGCTCAGGTAGCGGTGGGCGATGCCGTCGTACGTCCGTGGATTCCCTTCTTCGCCGGCGTCAGCGCCCTCGCGCCGCGCATAGGCCAGTGCCTTGGCTGCCGCCTCGCTGGCGCGCTCGACGTGCAGCAGCCTGGGATGCCTCCGCAACTTCTCCGGGGGGATGGACAGCATTGCCTCGACATCGTCGACCGGTTGTTCGCCTCGTGTCAATCAACTCACCTTCTCCCAGAGGGCATTGTGCCCTGCCCACCGATCAACGCACGTATCGTCTCAGTAGAGTTGGCGAACGTGACGACCGCGGGGAGATGCTGCCATGGCTGACATCAGTGAATCGCTGTGGAACAACGGTGTCGGTGCGGAGGACTACCGTGACGCGAAAGCCACTTATCACGCCGCGATCTTCGAGCAGTACAAGCTGTGTGTGGAGATGGCCGACCGGGTCAGCGCCCGGCGGAACCTCGCCAACACCTTTTTCCTGACCCTCCACACCGCCCTGCTCGCATTCTTCGGCGCGTGGCTGTCGCAGGATCCTCACCGTGAGGTGCCGGTCGTGGTCGCCCTCGCGGCTCTGCTGGTCCTGTTGGGGATGTGTGTCACCTGGTGGTTCACCGTCCGCTCCTATCACCAACTGAACCGGGGCAAGTTCGCCGTGATCGGAGCCCTGGAGGAGCGGCTGCCGGCCCGCACTTTCGTGGCTGCCGAGTGGCGAGCGCTCGGTGAGGGCCGGGACTGGCGCATCTATCTGCCGCTGAACCGGGTCGAGCGGTGGATCCCTTTCCTGTTCGCCGGTTCCTATGTGCTGGGTTTCGCTGCCGCTGCCGCACTGTGAATCCGGCCTACACGCGATAGCGCTAGATCAGCGCGCCACTGCCACGGGATAGAGTGACGGCCCCGTCGTCCGGTCCGGAAGGGGCCTACCGCGTGGTCACAGTCGCCGTCACCGGTCACATGGACCTGGCCACCGAGGCAACCGGGGTGGTGCGTACGGCGCTGCGCGACCTGTTGGTCGGCCTGCGCGGCGACGCACTCGTGGGGCGTTCCTGTCTGGCCTCCGGTGCTGACACCCTCTTTGCCGAGGAGATTCTGGCCCTCGGCGGCCGGCTGACGGCGATCATCCCCTGCAGGGACTACCGGGACGCCGTGGTGGCCCCGGCGGACCTCGTCAGGTTCGACGCGCTGCGTGATGCCGCCGACGAGGTGCTGGTCATGCCGTTCGAGCACGCGGAGCGCGCGGCCTACGAAGCGGCCAACCTCCGCCTGCTGCAGGGCGCGGACCGCCTGCTGGCCGTCTGGGACGGCAGCGCGCCGACCGGCCTGGGCGGCGGTACGGCGGACGCTGTGGCCGCTGCCCGCTCGGCGGGACTGACGGTCGATGTCGTGTGGCCTCCCGGTGCGCGCCGGTCCCGCGGATGAGGCTTCGCTCGGCTCCGGCGTCGGGCGGATCGTGCGATTGCCACAGCCCTTCATCCCTCCGGCAGGTGCCTCACTGGCTGATGGCCGCGAAGTTTCCGAAGCCCATCACCACCATGCCGTACAGGAGGAGCATGAGCCCCAGGCGCTGTGGATCGCCACCGAGGCGACCCGGGGCCTTGAAGTCCTGCGGAACACGGTGCCCTTTGAGGAGTTCCGTGCCCCACAGCATCCAGCGCAGTCCCCGGACGGCGACCACGGCTCCCCACCGGCAGAGGCTTGCGTGGTGCGGTCGGCACATCGGGGTCCTGGCCGCGCCGCAACCGCCACCACTCTTAACGTTTCCAAGCCCTAACACCACAGGGAAGGGCGATGCGCCCAATGCACCTCGCCATTGCGCGCCCTACCGCTGGTCGTTCCCATCTGAAAACGTGGTCAGCGTCGGAGCTGGCCGAGTTCGGTGACAGGGACAGCGCCGAACACGTGATGCCGAATCGGGTACACAGAATCACGCCAGCGTGCCTGTTCGCTGCACAAGCCTGCGCTGCCCCCGGGCTGCTGTGAGAAGAGGTGGAACGGACGGTCAACTTGTTCATGATGCGTAAGACATGTCCAGTAGTGATCACGCACGACTGCGTGACAGCAAGCTGTCGACCGGCTGCGGAGTCAGTCGAGGCCGGTTGCCCATGCCGTCAGCACGGCGAAGTCGGCGCTGGCAAGGCCGCGTCGCGGGTCGACCCGGTGCAGTAGGGCGGGACCGCCGTGGCGTTCCTTCACCCACGTGCGATCCGCCTCGGTGATCTCGTCGTCGACCCAGGCGAACGCACGGCCCTTCGCCCACGCGACGATCTCAGGCGTCTTCCAGAACACGCCACCCCCGGGCTCTGGCCGCGGCGAGGGCCAGGGAATGAAGGGCAGCTCGGGCAATCCGAGGACCGGTGCGACGAAGGCGTTGGCTTCTTCCTCCCAAGTCGTCGCCCACACCAGGTCGTAGGGGAGTCCGTCCAGGGCCGGGCCGTGATCGGGGTTGAGCCACACCCGCAGCGGCTTCACGGGCTTGTTCGGCAGCCCCCATTCAGTCAGCCGACGCCGCTCGGCTGCCTCCCACCGAGGGGTCAGCAAGCGGTGTGTCTCATAGCCCGCGGGTCGACGCTGCGGCTTTGCGGCGTACGGATTCAGCGGCCCGTCCACATCAACCATCAGCATGGGGCGCACCAGATCTTCCCCCCCCTCACCCTCCTTGGTCCTGCATCGCACCGTACCGGCCGGTGACGAGACTGCCGCACCGATTCCTGACAGGTGCTGATCTCCGAGACTGTGGACTTCGCCGCTATCTGCTGGGCGCAGCACGGCGGGATTATCCGGGCATGAGCGCGGTGGAGCGGATGAGTGACGATGATCCTGGGGGTCATCCGTCAACATGGCGGCGCTTCCGCGTATACACAACAGCGGTCGTGCGGTGGACACTTGGACGGTTGAGCCCTGCGTGTCACTGGTGCGACGGTATCTGTCGGGTCGGTGGTGCACAGGGGTGACAGTGGGCGACGCCTTGCAGGTCCCGGCTGGTTCCAGGGCAGGTCCCGGCAGGTCTCGAACAGACAGCACTGGTTTTCCGTCAATCGAAATGTCCCACTGAACGCACCGGCACGGCCGGCCGTATGGGCTCAGAGAAAGGGCGGCCGCGGGTTCGGTCGCCTTCGCTGTGCGGTCCTGGCTCATTGGCTCTGCTCACTGACCCTGCTCATTGGTCCTGGCTCATTGAATGAAGGGAATCCGAGGAACCATGCCCCCCGAGATTGTCAGTCATCAAGGCGCCCTGGCCGGTGAGCGGTTCGGCATCGGAGCGAAGCCCCTCACATTCGGCCGCAAGCCCGCGAATGACGTCGTGATCCGCGACGCGAGCATCTCGCGCTTCCATGCCGAGGTACGCCGCGAGGGCCACGGCTTCATGCTCTACGACCTGGGAAGCAGCAACGGCACGTTCGTCAACGGGGAGCGCATGACCTCCCGGGTGCTCCAGCCCGGCGATCTGATCACGATCGGCGAGGAAACGTTCCGTTTCCAGGCGGCCAGTCCGATGGAAACCATCATGGACCTCTCCGTGCTCGAGGCGCTCACGCCGCCGCCCGTCGAGCAGCCGGTGCCGGTGCTCAAGGTCACGGTGTCGGGCGGCGGGCCCGTGGGGCTGGCCTTCGCCCTGCTGCTCGAGTCCCTTCTCGGCCCCCGGGCCGCCATCACGGTCTACGACGGCCGATGGACCCGGGACGGGGGCAAGGTCATATGGAAGAACGAGAAGCAGGGCAACGTGCGGCGGCAGCAGGTCGTCACGGTCCAGAGCCGCCAGTACCTGGGTCTTCCCCAAGAGGTCCGGGACAGGCTGTTCAGGGATGGCACATACAGCGAGATGTGGCCTGCGGGCCCGGACTCGATCGACGGTCACAACCCGCGGAACATCCGCATCGCGTACGTGGAGGACACGCTGCTCGAGCTGGCCAACGAGAAGCCGGACCGCATCCGTCTGATCCCGGAGCGGTTCGACGCGGTCGGGAACCGCGAGACCGCGGCCGCGGACCATGTGCTCGCCATCTGCGAGGGAGGCCGCTCCCGGACGCGTGGGCACTTCGCCGAGAAGTTCGGCCAGGCCGACAAGTCCATCTACTCCCTGGAAGGCGCGCATCTGCAGGACGTGGTGCTCGGCCTCAAGGTGAAGTCCACGCTCCCGGATCCGATGTCCGTGCTGCTGACCGTGGCGCAGAACCGCTTCCTCCTCAACTCCCTGCGGGGCGAGGGCTTCCTCAACATGAGGCTCACCGACGAGGAGGCGAAGGAGGTCGTGGGGATCGACCCCGTACGGCAGGTGTTCGAGGAATGCATCGCCTCTCGCCCGTGTGTGATGAACCGGAGCGAGGACGGCGATTTCTGCTGTGACACCCACAGCACCCTGTTCCTGCCCGCCCTGATCAAGGGGTCGGCGCTGTGGAAGCGGGTCAAGGAGGGGCTGGCGCTGTTCGGCGTGCCCGAGTCCGACCTGACCGCCGTCACCGCATTCCGCCTCGACATGGTGCAGCGGCCGCGGTTCACCGCCCGGCTGTACCCCAGGACGTCCACCGACCCCGGCACGTACGGTTTCCTGCTCGGGGACGCCGCCAACGCCATCCACTTCTGGCCCGGGCGTGGCCTCAACAGCGGCTGGGGGTCGGTCATCTCGCTCGCCCGGTCGCTCAGCGGCACCTGGCGGGGGCGGCCGTTCCGCGACGCGGACTTCGTCCGCCATGAGGCGGCCATGTCGATGCTCCAGTACCGGCACAAGAGCCGCGCCTGGAACTCCATGATCACCACGGATGAGCACGGGGTGACCCGGGCCATCAAGGACAAGATCCAGCAGAGCATCTCGGAGTCCGCGGAGCGGGGCCTGGACCTGGACGTGGGCCGGCAGTCGGACCTCGAAGCACTCATGCGGCAACTGCGCGAGATCCGCGACCGACTGGCGCCGCGGCTCCCCGGGATGCCCGACGACGCGACGCTCCTGAAGCATCTGGACACGTTGAGCAGTCAGAGCCTGTACACCTTGGTCCGCAGCGGAGCGTGGGACACGCAGATCGTCGGTGGGGAAGAGGTCGACATCGACATCTTCTATCCAGCGGAGCGGCTGGACTCGGTCCCGGTGGGGTGAATCGGCATCAGGCAGCCCGCCTGGCTGTGGTCCACGGTCCTCGACCACTGGGTCTCGAATGCTGATCGAGAAGGCTGATCGAGAAGGCCGTGGGACACGGTCTCGATGAGGGTGGGTCGGGGGCGGCGTCGCGACGGTGGTCTCCGCGACGCGGCGAATGCCGCCTCGGAGGATGCCCGTCGCGACCTTGGGCGGGTTGAGGCTGAGCGGGAAGTCATCGTTCGCCCCCGCCCGGCTCGCTCGACTGATGTCGGGTGAGTTTCCGTCGATCCGGTGCTGTCGGCCGGAGTCGAGCGCTCGGTGGATCGGCTGGCTGCCGCCATCGATGAGCGCGCCGCTCGGCGGACCGAGGCCGCCGATGCGTTGCGGCCGATGGAGGCCAGCCGCGTCGCCGGGCGCCGAGCCCGGCCGCGTAGTCAGGTGACGCAGTTCCCGGCGTCCGCCCCGGCCGTCACTCCTGTCCCGCGGAGGGGGTCGGGAGGCGGTGAAGTGCCCCCAGGGCGTGACCCAGTTGCTCACCGTTCAGCGGACTACCGGGGAGGGGTTCGCTGTCCGCGTTGCGCAGCCCGTCGAGAAGCAGCGCCAGCAGCCGACGCCAGGATCCGGGGGCGGCCGCCTCGGTCGCGGGCAGGGCGCAGCCCAGCGCCGCGAGGGCGAGGAGCAGGTCCTCCACGGTCACGTCGTCCCGGACGGTGCCGTCGGCGCGGCAGCGTTCCAGCAGCAGGCGGTAGGTCTCCGCGTTGTGGGCGTGTAGCGCTTCGAGGGTGGGGACGCCGGTGATCCGTGTCGTCATGAGCTCGACGGCACCACGATCGGCGGCCAGGCCGGCGAAGACATCAGCGGCATACGAGGTGAGGCCCACCCATGCGTCGGTCGCGCGGCGCGCCTCCTCCCCAGCCTGCATCGCGGCCGTGAGGGCATCGTGAAAGACGGCTTCGACGAGCGCCGCGCGGTCGGGAAAGCGCCGGTAGAGCGTGGCGTTGCCGACGCCCGCGCGCCGGGCGATGACGTCGAGAGGAGCCTCGACGCCCTGCTCGGCGTAGACCTCCCGCGCGGCGGCCAGCACGAGTTCACGATTCCTCAGCGCGTCTTGTCTCACCGGCCCACCGTAGCGCAAGCGTGGAGGTGTCCCCACTTGCTGCTACGGTATGAACGACGGGAAGTGGGGAGTCCTCCCCACTTGTTCGTGAGCACCCCTTTGCCGCTCGCCCCTGGAGGACGTCATGCACGCACAGAACTCGGATTCGCCCGCTTCCGGCGGTGGGCCCGTGTCCGTCGGTGGGGCCGCTTCCGGAGGTGAGTCCGCGCCCGTCGGTGGGGCCGCACCCGGCGGTGCGGTCACCACGGAGGAGCTGCTGCCGCCCCTCTTCCCGGATCAGGCGCAGTTCACTGCTGACCCCCACCTCCGGTACGCACAGCTGCGTGCGACGCACCCCGTCCAGCGGGTCATGCTGCCGCAGGGCGCCCCGGCATGGATCGTCACCGGCGGCAAGGAAGTCCGCTCGGCTCTCACTGATCCGCGGCTGTGCAACGACATCAAGCACTCCGGCACCTGGGAGGCCGACGGCGGTTTCGCCATCGGCCTCAACATGCTGCAGGTCGATCCACCGGTCCACACTCGGCTCCGCCGCCTCGTGGCGGGTACGTTCACCCACCGCAGGGTCAAGGCGCTGGGGCCGAGGGTGGAGCAGATCGCCGAGGACCTGCTCGACGCACTCGCTCCCCTGAAGGGTGCGGACCTGGTCGAGTCGTTCGCCTTCCCGCTGCCGGTGACCGTGATCTGCGAACTGCTGGGGGTGCCCACGGCGGACCGCGCCGCCTTCCAAGCCTGGTCGGCGCTGATCGTCACGGCCACCGACCCGGAGGCGGCCGTGGTCGCCGGTCAGGAGATGACCAGCTATCTCACCGGTCTCATCAAGGACAAGATCGACGCGTCCACTCGTACGGTGAATGCCGACGCCGACGCCCCCGGCAAGGCGCAGACGGCGGCGTCCTCATCTCCATCCCCTTCCGCCACTTCCTCCGGCGAAGGCCACGACCTGCTCACCGCCCTCGCGCTGGCCGGAGACGGAGCCGATGCCGCGCTGACCCCGGAGGAACTCCTGGGCATGGCCTTCCTGTTGCTCGTGGCCGGACACGAAACGACCGCCAACCTCATCTCCAGCGCCGTATACCTGTTGCTGCAACACCCGGAGCAACTCGCGGCCCTGCGGGCCGACCCCTCACTGATCAGCGGCGCCATCGAGGAGACCCTGCGCTACGAACCCCCGGCCCTGGCCGTCACCTACCGCTACGCGTCCGAGCCTCTGACCCTGGGCGGCGTCGACATCCCCAAGGGGGACGCACTCATCCTCTCGCTCGCCGCTGCCAACCGGGACCCGGCGGACTTCCCCGACCCCGACCGTTTCGACATCCACCGCGACCCCGCCACCACGGCATCCCACCTGGCCTTCGGCCACGGCATCCACCACTGCCTGGGCGCACCACTCGCCCGGATGGAAGGCGCGATCGCCCTGCGCGCCCTCCTCCAACGCTGCCCGGATCTACGGCTCGACGGTACGAACGGCACTCCGGCCTGGCGCCCCAGCCTGCTGCGCGGGCTCGCGGCGCTCCCTGTGCGTTGGTGAGCCACGCGGAGATCGTTACCCGTTGCCGTCGTGAGCGCTGCCCGGAGTTTTCATCCGCGTAGTCCGGCTCCGCCGGCGGGGGAGAGGTCGATCCGCTCGGGCGGGCCAGCCAGGAGGGGGAGAGCTTGCCCGGTCAGTTCCTTGGCTCCGGCCGCGGACAGCGAGGCGGTGTGGTCGGCCTCGCTGCGCCAGATCTCGGTGACCCACACGATGTCTTCCTCGCCGGGTGCGGTGTTGACGATGTAGAGCTCACACCCGGGGGCATCCTGCGCGTGTTCCGCAGCCTCCAGGAGGAGCTTGACCAGGGCATCGCGTTGTCCTGGCTGGGTGCGGAACTTGACGTACAGCCCGACCTTGCCCATGTCTGTCTCCCGTCGCGTTGCGTATGAGGCTGCCGGGCCAGTCTCACAAAAACGGGGCACTTAGGTGACGTCAAGGCCATGGCCAGTCGCGGGGCCGGTCCCGGCGTTGTCGGTGATCCGTCGGTGGGATGTCGGTGGCCGTTGCGATCATGGTGCCGGGTTGCCCGCCGGGCGGCCGTAGCCGCCTTCAGCAGCAGGGGAGCCCCTCGCCATGTCGTCCACGTCCTCCACTCCGCCCTGGGACGTTCAACGGTTGCCTCGGGCCGACGGCAGCGTCGTCCTGGTCACCGGCGGCAACGCCGGCATCGGGTACTTCGTCGCGGAGCAGTTGTCAGCAACCGGGGCTGCCGTGGTGCTGGGCAGCCGGGACACCTCGAAGGCCGAGGTTGCGATGGCTTCGATCCGTGCGCGTGTTCCCGATGCCCGGGTGCGGGCCGTGCGGCTGGACCTGGCCGACCTCTCCTCGCTCGAAACGACGGTGGAAGCACTGGACGTGGAACGCCTCGACGCGGTGGTCCACAACGCAGGCGTCGCGCTCGACGACCCGCCACGAAGGGCGACTGCGGACGGTCACGAGCTCATGTTCGGCACGAACCACCTGGGGCACTTCGCGTTGACCCAGCGGCTCATGCCGCTGCTGTCGGCAGCGCCGACGGCCCGCATTGTGACCATGGGCAGCTTCGCGGCCAAGTCCGAGAGGCTGGATCTGGATGATCTGCAGTCCCAGAAGGAATACCAGCCCAAGCGCACCTATGGACGTTCAAAGCTCGCGCAGATGTACTTCGGTGTCGAGCTCGACCGTCGGCTGCGCGTCGCGGGCAGCACGGTGGCCAGCATCGTGGTCCACCCGGGCGGTGCGCTGGACTCTCTCACCCCGTCGCGACCGCCGCTCCACACGCGGACTCTTGGCGCACGGGTGAAGATGGCACCCGCGGCCCTTCTGGTCCAGGGCAAGGACGCCGGCGCCTGGCCCGCGGTACGAGCCGTGCTCGACCCGGCGGTGCGGGGAGGCCAGCTGTGGGGACCACGCGTCTTCGGTCTGCGAGGCGAGCCCCGACGCGAGCCGATGTGGAACCACCTCGCCGATACCTCAGTCGCGGCGCGGCTGTGGGAGGCGAGTTGTGATCTGACCGGCCTCGACCTCGATGCGGTTACTGAATAGCGCCGGCCACAAGCGCATTGACCAACGTGTGTTCACCGCGGCCGAGCTTGGCGAGCTGTGCGCCGACTGCGGCGGGCGGTTGGCTTCCCACGCCAGAAGGAACTGCGGGACTTCGACTTCGACGCCGACTCCGGCACGAACGAGAGCCCGGATCACCGGCCCGGGACCGCGCCGACCCGGGCCAGTACGTGGTCGGCCAACTCCCGTGGGCTCAGCTCGCCGTCCAGGAAGAGGGTGTCACGGGGCAGGGTGTCCACCGCGGCCATACACGTCTCGATCTTGGACTTGCACCACCCGCGCACCCGCTCATCCTGCGCGGGATCGTCAGGCGTGAAGCTTCGCCCGTCGATCCGCTTCACCAGCGCATCCTCGGAGACCTTGAGGAAGAAGTGGTGAACAGTTGCCCCCGTGTCCTGCAGCGCACCGAAGATCTCCTCGACATAGCCGGGGTCGACCAGGGTCATGGGCACCAGAACGGGCCGCTGATACTCCTCGACGAGTCCCTTGGCCAGGTCGGCGACCTGTCGCCTCCACAGCCGCAGATCCTGAAAATCGCCGGTCGGGACCTCCACGATCTCGCGCAGCACGAAGCCGACCATCTCGGGGTCGAAGACCAGCGCCTCGGGCAGGCGCGGACGCAGCTCATCCACCAGCGTGCTCTTCCCGCTGCCGAACGCGCCGTTCACCCAGATGATCACGGCATCTCCCCCTCGATGGATACCCCCACGGGCCACAGCCGTCCCCTGAACCACATACCGCGACGCCAGGGTGGGGCCAAAACACACTGACAGATCATGCCCGAACGATCGCCAAGTGGGTCCGAAACCTACTGACTGACGTGGTGCGGCGGGGGCTGTACTTTGGGGCAGAAGGTGATCGTGGGGGAGGTGGGGCAGGATCCCTGCTCGGAGTACCATCCCTGCGAGGTTGCCCGGTCGGCGCCCCGCAATGTGGCTTTCTCCGCACGCGCTTCGGGATCACGGCATCCGGCATCGACGCTTCGAACGGGCCCCCGCAGTGGCGCAGTCGTATGGGTATCCGTGTGAGAGGGCAGAGGGTGCAGAGGGCAACGAGTGTGGTGGAGAGCTGGTCCCGCGTGATGACTCTTCTTCGGCAGCACGCCCCGGCCGACCACGCGGATCTGCCTGGGCCCGCTACGGAACAGCTGCTCGCCGCCGCCGAGGAACGGATGGGTATCCCGCCGCCGCAGGATCTGCGGGCGTGGCTGGTGCAGAACAATCTGGATCTTCCTGAGGAAGATGTGGACGACGATGTGGCATGTTGCGGCTTCGCCGGGTTCCCAGATGAGGGAAGTTTCTTTCTGGGCATCCGGGCGATGGAGAAGCTCTATGCGAACCGCTCCATGCCCGGTGGATTCGACCCTCCGGACCAGCCGGACAATCCGTTCTGGCGTAATGAGTGGATCCCGTTCCTGTCGGACCAGGACGGCTGGACGGGAAAGTTCATCGACGTGCGGGACGGGCGCATCGGCAGGTGGTTCGTGGGCGAGACCACGGTCACGGGTGAGTACGAATCACTGGCTCACTACTTCGACTCCGTGGCGGAGATGCTGACGAAGATCTCCGATCGAAACCATCCGGTCTGTGAGGTCGCCGAAGGGCGACTCGTCTGGTCCTGAAACAACAGATCCCGTGTGCGTCCCAGTTCGGGCCGTCGCCCGTATGAACGCCGCGCCTCACCGCATGGCCGGGCCACGGCAACACGCCCGCCCAGTACGCCGGTTCACAGCCTTCCGTGACATGCTTCAGGTCTTGTGCCCCCAGGCGACCAGTCTGCATGTGCACGCGTGCGCCGCCCCTGGCGATGTGGCCAAGGTATTGACCCACACGGCCCCAGCCACTACTTTGCGGTGATCGTAGGTCCACGACTACCGAAGGAGGCGACCAGCGGATGTACACCAGCTCTGATCTCGGTCGCCTCGCCCAGTGCACCGTCTGGGTGCCGGGTCGGATCGCGCACGGCTGCTGACACGCCGTTCTGATGTGCCCGTCTGTGGCGCATTCCGGATTCTCCGTTGTCATCCACTTGTATTCACTGGCACGTCGTTGCTGCGTGCTGTCTTGCGCCCGCTCCTCTTGCGTGGCGCCTCTGAACACAGAAAGCTGCCTGACGTTGGCGAAGACGATGAATCGACCGCCCATGCTCCGAAAAGAAGGTTTGTGATGGTTGCGGCGCGTATCACGGTCAATGGGGAAGAAGCGTCGATTTCACCCGTTGCGCCCCACACCACAGCGCTGGACTTTCTGCGCGAGCGCGGGCTCACCGGCACCAAAGAGGGCTGCGCCGAAGGTGAATGCGGCGCCTGCTCGGTCCTGGTGGCCCGCCCCGGGGTGAACAAGCCCACCGACTGGGTGGCGGTCAACGCCTGCCTGGTCCCGGTCGCGGCACTCGACGGTCAGGAGATCGTCACCTCCGAAGGGCTGGCCACCGCCGACGCACCCGGTACGCCGCCCGTCCTGCACCCGGTGCAGGAGGAGATGGCGCAACGCGGCGGCTCCCAGTGCGGCTACTGCACGCCGGGATTCATCTGCAGCATGGCGGCCGAGTACTACCGGCCCAACCGCTGCGCGCACGCGGGCCCGGAGGGCAACGACAGCGCCGACGCCGACGCCGAGCATGGCCCCAACGGTTTCGATCTGCACGCGCTGAGCGGAAACCTGTGCCGCTGCACCGGCTACCGCCCCATTCGCGACGCCGCGTTCGCCGTGGGGACACCTGCCGACGAGGACCCGCTGGCGCAGCGTCGCGAGCTGGCCCCGCCCGCACCGGCCGCCACCGAATACACCCGGGACGGCAGCACCTTCGTACGCAAGAGCACTCTGGCCGAAACGCTGCGGCTGCTGCGCGAGCGGCCCGACGCGGTGGTCCTCGCCGGCTCCACCGACTGGGGCGTCGAGGTGAACATCCGCTCCCGTCGCGCGGATTGCGTGGTCGCCATCGACCGGCTGCCCGAACTGCGGGAGCTGACGGTCGCGTCCGACGTCATCGAGATCGGGGCGGCGTTGACGCTCACCGAGATCGAGCGTCGCCTCGACGGTGAAGTCCCCCTGCTGGCCGAGCTGTTCCCGCAGTTCGCCTCCCGGCTCATCCGTAACGGCGCGACCCTCGGCGGCAACTTGGGTACGGGCTCTCCCATCGGTGACAGTCCGCCCGCGCTGCTCGCGCTGGAGGCATCGGTGGTACTCGCCGACGCCGACGGTGAGCGCGAGGTCCCGTTGGCGGACTACTTCACCGGCTACCGGACGAGCGTGCGTCGTCCCGGTGAGCTGATCCGCGCGGTGCGCATTCCTTTGCCGCTGTCGCCGGTCGTGGCCTTCCACAAGATCGCCAAGCGGCGTTTCGATGACATCTCCAGCGTGGCCGCGGCCTTCGCGCTCGACGTCGAGGACGGGATCGTCCGCAAGGCGCGCATCGGCCTGGGCGGAGTGGCCGCCACACCGATCCGCAGCCTTGCCACCGAGGCCGTCCTGGAGGGCGAACCGTGGTCCGCGGAGACGGTCGAGTCCGCGGCCCGGGTGCTGCGGGACGAGGGCACCCCGATGAGCGATCACCGTGCCAGCGCCGCATACCGTTCCGCGATGCTGGGCCAGAGCCTGCTGAAGCTGTACGCGCACACCACCGAGGCGGTCTCGTCATGAGCCAACTGTCCCAGCGCCCCGACAAGCCCGTCGTCGGCGTCTCCATGCCGCACGAGAGCGCCACCCTGCACGTCACCGGCAAGGCGCTCTACACCGACGACCTGGTCCATCGCACGAAGGACGTGCTGCACGCCTACCCCGTCCAGGCCACAAAGGCGCACGGCAGGATCACCGCTCTGCGCACCGAGCCCGCGCTCGCCGTGCCCGGTGTGGTCCGCGTGCTGACCGGCGCCGACGTACCCGGCGTCAACGACGCCGGGATGAAGCACGACGAACCGCTGTTCCCCGACGAGGTCATGTTCTACGGGCACGCGGTCGCCTGGGTCCTCGCCGAGACCCTGGAGGCGGCCCGGCTGGGTGCGGCCGCCGTCGAAGTGGACCTCGACGAGCAGCCCTCCCTGATCACGCTGCAGGACGCGATCGCGGCCGACAGTTTCCACGGCGCCCGGCCCGTGATGCTGACCGGTGACGTCGAGGCGGGCTTCGCCGACTCCGCGCACGTGTTCACCGGCGAGTTCCAGTTCTCCGACCAGGAGCACTTCTACCTCGAGACGCATGCGGCGCTGGCCCATGTCGACGAGGGCGAGCAGGTGTTCGTCCAGAGCAGCACCCAACACCCCTCTGAGACCCAGGAGATCGTCGCGCATGTGCTGGGTCTGCACAGTCACGAGGTGACCGTGCAGTGTCTGCGGATGGGTGGGGGCTTCGGCGGCAAGGAGATGCAGCCGCACGGGTTCGCGGCCGTCGCCGCGCTGGGTGCCAAGCTGACCGGCCGGCCGGTCCGGCTGCGCCTCAACCGGACCCAGGACCTGACCATGTCCGGCAAGCGGCACGGCTTCCACGCCGAGTGGAAGATCGGCTTCGATGCCGAGGGCCGCATCCAGGCCCTGAACGCCACCCTGACCGCGGACGGCGGGTGGAGCCTGGACCTCTCCGAACCGGTGGTGGCCCGCGCACTGTGCCACATCGACAACACCTATTGGCTGCCCAACGCCCGCATCACGGGCAGGATCGCCAAGACCCACAAGGTCTCCAACACCGCCTTCCGCGGTTTTGGCGGACCGCAGGGCATGCTGGTGATCGAAGACATCATGGGCCGGTGCGCGCCGCTGCTTGGCCTGGACCCGATGGAACTGCGGGAGCGCAACTTCTACCGGCAGGACCAGTCGACGCCCTACGGCCAGCCCGTGCCCCAGCCCGAACGGATCTCCGCCGTCTGGAGGAAGACCCAGGAGAACGCCGCCGTCGCCGAGCGCCGCCGCGAGATCGACGCCTTCAACGCGACGCACCCGCACACCAAGCGGGCGCTCGCGCTCACCAACATCAAGTTCGGCATCTCCTTCAACCTCACCGCCTTCAACCAGGGCGGCGCGCTGGTGCTGATCTACAAGGACGGCTCGGTCCTGATCAACCACGGCGGCACCGAGATGGGCCAGGGCCTGCACACAAAGATGCTGCAGGTCGCCGCGACCACACTGGGTATCCCGCTGCACAAGGTCCGCCTGGCCCCGACGCGAACGGACAAGGTCCCCAACACCTCGGCGACCGCGGCCAGTTCCGGGGCGGACCTCAATGGTGCGGCGGTGAAGAACGCCTGCGAGCAGTTGCGCGACCGTCTGCTGCAGGTGGCTGCCACCCAGTTGGGCACGAACGCCGCGGACGTGCGCATCGTCGAGGGCCTGGCGCGCGGTCTGGGCAGCGACAAGGAGCTGGCCTGGGACGATCTCGTACGGGCCGCGTACTTCCAGCGGGTTCAGTTGTCGGCGGCCGGCTTCTACCGGACCGAAGGTCTGCACTGGGACGCGAAGACGTTCACCGGCTCGCCGTTCAAGTACTTCTCCTACGGCGCCGCCGCGGCCGAGGTGGAAGTGGACGGCTTCACCGGCGCGTACCGCATCCGGCGGGTGGACATCGTCCATGACGTCGGCGACAGCCTGTCCCCGATGATCGACATCGGTCAGGTCGAGGGCGGCTTCGTCCAGGGGGCGGGCTGGCTGACGCTTGAGGACATGCGCTGGGATTCCAGTGACGGTCCGCACCGCGGCCGCCTGCTGACCCAGGCGGCCAGCACCTACAAGCTGCCGAGCTTTTCGGAGATGCCCGAGGAGTTCAACGTCACCCTGCTGGAGAACGCCACGGAGGAAGGTTCGGTGTACGGGTCCAAGGCCGTGGGAGAGCCTCCGCTGATGCTGGCGTTCTCGGTGCGAGAAGCGTTGCGGCAGGCCGCCGCGGCGTTCGGGCCCAGCGGGGTCAGCGTCACGCTGGCCTCGCCCGCGACGCCGGAGGCGGTGTACTGGGCGATCGAGAGAGCACGCCAGGGCGATGCCTCCCGGGACGACCGTGCCGTGAACGGCGTCGACCCCGAGCGGCCGTCCGGCGACGTCACCATCCGCACCGGCGCAGTAGCGTTGAACAGTGCCTGACATGACGTGGGTCGCCGCGGTCGCACGGTTGCGAGCACGCCGGGAATCCGGCGTGCTGGTGACCGTCGTGACCGTGCGCGGTCACGCCCCGCGTGATGCCGGCGCGAAGATGGTGGTGGGGCGCAGCGAGACCTGGGGCTCGATCGGTGGCGGGAATGTCGAGGCTGTCGCGATCGACCGGGCCCGCGAGATGGTCACGACGGCGAAGCCTGAGCCGGAGCTGATCGACTTCGCCCTGAACGACAAGGTGACCAACGAGCACGGCGTGCAGTGTTGCGGCGGAACGGTCACCGTGCTGCTCGAACCGCTGTCCGTGGTACGGGCGGTGGCGATCTTCGGCGTCGGGCACGTCGGCCTGGAACTGGCGCGCATCCTGGCACGCCAGGACCTCGACCTCCATCTCATCGACACCCGCTCCGACATCCTCTCCGCGACGCGGCTCGAGGTGCTGGCCGACGCGGTGGCCCAAGTGCACGTACATCACACGCCGTTGCTGCCCGAAGAGGTACTTGAGGAGCTTCCGTCCGGCACCCACATCCTGATCATGACCCATGATCACGCCGAGGACGCCGCCCTGTGCGACGCAGCCCTTCGCACATCACATCTGGGGTCCATCGGTCTGATCGGGTCGGCGGCCAAATGGGTGCGGTTCCGCAAGCGCCTCGCCACCGAGGGCGATCACGACGAGGCCGCCATCGATCGCATCAAGACCCCGATCGGGCTGCCCGACGCCACCGGCAAGGAACCGGCGACCATTGCCGTGAGTGTCGCCGCCGATTTGCTGCGCACTTTTGAAACCGAGGAAAATTGACTCTGCGTTGATCGTTCCGCGAAGGGACGGGGGCCAACTCGCCGTCCTGCGCAGCGCGTTCGGGTGCACGCCTTTAGCGCGACGACCGGCGGGAACAAGGCCCGCACCCGGGTCACGCCTTCGCGTTGACCGCCGCCACGTCCCCGCCCGTCGTCCGTCGGTACCGCTGCGTGATGGCGGCGACCGAATCCCCGTTCGTCCTTTCGCGCATGCTCCGGTCCATCTCCCGATTCGCGCGCAGCACGTCCGCCGTCGGGCCGACTCGCGACGCCTCGTAACGGGTGAGCGCGGCGGGCACGCCGCCCCCGGCGGCCAGTTCCGTCGCGAGCGTCCGGGCGTCCAGGATTGCCTGGGAGGCACCGTTGGCGCCCGTCGGATAGACGGGGTGGGCGGCGTCGCCGAGCAGCGTCGCGCGCCCCCGACCCCAACGCGGCAGCGGATCGCGGTCCACCATGGGGTACTCGAAGATGGCGGGGGTGCTGGTGACCAGCCCTTGGAGGTCCACGCCGAGCGCGGCGAAGTCCCAGCCCTCAAGGTGGCGCAGTACGTCGTCGGCGCTCCCCTCGCGATTCCAGCCCACGTCCTCGATCAGCGGCCCCGGGCCCGCCTCCGGGGCCAGGCACACCCAGTTGACCAGCGGGCGCCGCGCCGAGATCGGGTAGACGACCAGTTGGATGTTCCGCGCGTCGTTCGCGATGATCGCGGACCGGCCCGTCAGAAAGGGTGCCGACTCCACGACGCCCCGCCACAACCGCACCCCCGACCACCGCATCGGCCCCTCGTTCGCGTGCAGCGCCGCCCGCACCGTCGACCGGGCGCCGTCCGCGCCGACCAGCGCCTGGGCCTCGATCACCGCGGGCAGCCCGGTCGCCCGGTCGGTTGCCCTGACTCGTACGGTGTCCTGTCCGTCGGCGAAGGACTCGAGCCGTGTTCCTGTGCGGACCGCGGCCGGGCCGAGCCGCTCCCGTACCGCGTCGAGCAGCAGGAGCTGCAATTCGCCGCGGTGGATGGCGTATTGCGGCCATCGGTACCCGGCCGCCATGCCGACGTCCTCGGCGAATCGGCGCCTGCCGCGTTCGTCGGCGTAGACCTGCTGGGCAGTGGCGACGCCGGTCGCGGCGAGCGTGTCCCCCAGGCCGAGCCGGGTCAGTTCGCGCACCGCGTGCGGCTGGAGGCTGATGCCCACGCCAAGGGAGGCGATCTGCCGCGCCCGTTCGATGACGGTCACCTTGACGCCTTGCGCGTGCAGGGCGAGCGCGGCGGTCAGTCCGCCGATTCCGGCCCCGACGATCAGCACGCCGGTCCTTTCCGCACTGCTGAGGTCGTTTATTTCCATGGACTCACTGTCGATCAGCAGGCGATCAGAAGTCCAAGTAGTTCTTCTTCGTCCAACTATGCTTCCCAGTTATGGAGTTGCGACAGCTCGAATACCTGGTGGCCGTGGTCGAGGAGGCCAGCTTCACCCGGGCCGCGGACCGGCTGCACGTCACCCAGCCGGGAGTGAGTTCCCAGATACGGCAACTGGAGCGCGAGCTGGGCCAGCGGCTGCTGGATCGCTCGGGCCGCACGGTCCGCCCCACCGAGGTGGGTGCCACCGTGCTGGAGTACGCGCGCTCCGCGCTCGCCTCGGTGGCGGGGGCCCGACTCGCGGTGGACGAGTACACCGGGCTGCTGCGTGGCCGGGTCGCGGTCGGCACGGTCACCATGGCGTCCGAGCTCGATCTGCCCGGGCTCCTCGCCTCCTTTCACCGCCGCCACCCGGGCGTGGACATCAGCCTGCGGGAGTCCAGCTCGGACGAGCTGGCCGCCGCCCTGACCGCCGGCGGGCTCGACGCGGCCGTGCTCGCCCCGGCCCATGCTCCGCCGCCCGGCATCCAGCTCCAGATCATCGCCGATGAACCGCTGGTGGCCGCGGTGAGCCGGGATGACCCGCTCGCCCTGTCCGGGCGGGACCAGCTCACGCTCACGGAGCTGGCCGACCGTACGCTGATCACCTTCACCCACGCCACCGGCACCCGAGGAGACATCGACGCCGCCTGCGCCGCAGCCGGCTTCCGGCCGCGCATCGCCTTCGAGGCGAGTGACCCGAGGGTGCTGGCGCGGCTCGCGGCGTACGGCATGGGCGTGGCGATCCTGCCCGAGCCGATCGCCCGTGACCATCCGGACGAGCTGCATGTGCTGTTCACCCACCCCGCCATCTGCGGTCGGCTCGCCCTGGCGTGGCGGGAGGCGGGTGCGCAGAGCCCGGCGGCGCGGGCGTTCCTGGCCCATGCCCGTACTGCCTTCAGGACTCCGGCCTGAGCAGGCGCGACATCAGTTCGGCGTTCTGCTGAGAGGAGGCCCGGATACAGGGCGTTCCGGGCCGGCGGTGACCGTCGGGGGTTTTCGGGTTGTCAGGCGCGGTCGTGGAGCGTGACGTGGTAGCCGTCGGGGTCGGCGAAGGTGAAGGTCCGGCCGAAGGGGCCGTCGATCGGCGCGGAGACGACGGTGTGACCGTCGGCGACGAGAGCATCGTGGATGGCCTGGACGTCCGTGGCGTGGAGCCAGATCGCGAGACCGATGCCGGGCTGGGCAACGGATGCGAGATCGGTGCCGGGGATGACGTCGCGGAGTGCGAACACGATCGGCTCCGTCTCGAAGACGACGGCGTGCGGAGGCCCGGCCTGTGAGCGGACAAGGCCGAGGTACTGCTCGTAGAACGCCTGCGAAGCGTTGAGGTCGCGTACCTGGAGCGAGATGAAATCGGGGCCGGTGACGGGCATGATGCTGCTCCTTCCGTCCGTGTCAGATTCCTGACACGGGTCAACGTATGTCAGACTTCTGACATGAGTCAAAAGGGTGTCGGCGTCGACCTGGACAAATCACTGGGCTACCTGCTGAAAGAGGCGTCGAGCGCTCTGCGCGCAGCCATGGAGGAGGTGCTGCGGCCGCTCGGGATGAGCGTGACGCACTACTCCTGCCTGGAGCTGCTGGCTCAACGGCCGGGCTTGTCGAACTCCGAGCTCGCGCGTGGCGCGTTCGTGACACGGCAGTCGATGAACGTGCTGCTCCAGAACCTGGAACGAGAGGGCTATGTGACCAGGCCTGCGGAGGCGCCCGTCGGGAAGGTTCTTCCCGCGCGACTCACGCCTCGCGGCCGACGGAGCCTGGAGAAGGCGAGCGTGGCGGTCCGGTCAGTCGAGGTCAGAATGCTGGCCGACATGACCGAGGCCGAGCAGTCAGACGCGTTCCGGATTCTGCAGGGCATGATCCATTCCCTGCGTGATGGCAACGACGGCGCATAGCTCGCTCCTCGGCGTACGTCTCGCCGGCCGCGACAGGCATAAAAACCGTTGGGATGCCCGACCTGCTTCAGACATGATCGGCTCGTGGACATCTACCTTCAGACCGAGCGGCTGACCCTGCGCCGCTTTACCGCCGATGACGCGGACCTGCTGATCGAGCTGGACAGTGACCCGGCGGTGATGCGCTACCTGACCGGCGGTAATCCGACCGCGCCGGAGGTCGTCCGCGAGCGGCACCTGCCGAACATCATGGCCGGCTACGACAAGTGGGGCGGAAACCTCGGACTCTTCGCCGCGCACGAGAAGGACGGCGGCGCGTTCATCGGCTGGTTCATCCTGCGCCCCGAGCCGGAGGGCCCGCTGGACGAAGTCGAACTCGGCTACCGGCTGCGGCAGCCGTCCTGGGGCAAGGGCTATGCCACCGAGGGCTCGCGGGCCTTGCTGGGCAAGGCGTTCAGCGAGCTCGGTGTGCGCATGGTGTGGGCTGAGACGATGTCCGTGAACCGAGGTTCGCGCAACATCATGGAGAAGCTCGGCATGACGCTCGCGGACACCATCCCTACCCCCTCCGACATGGAGATGGTCGAGGGCTCCGAGCACGGAGGCGTCCGGTACGAGATCACCAAGGAGCAGTGGGAGCAGCAGTAACCACGCTGCGAACGGCCCTTCTGCTTGCGAAGCCGACCACTTTCACTCGACCGGAACCGTGCCTCTCGATAGTCACGCGACGCATTGACCCCACAGCACCATCAAGGTTGCATGCTTGTGGCCCTCCGGTGGGGACCGGGAAGAGGGGCCATGACTTGTCTTGGGGGGAAAATGAGGGGAACCACGAACCGGCGCGGCATCAGACGTGTGCGGGCCGCCTTATGCGCCACCGTCGTGGTCTGCGCGGTCACGACGGTGCTGCCCGGAGTCGCTTCGGCCGAGCCCATGACCGTGGCGGGCGTCGCGAGCGAAAGCGGAGCCGGGGTCGAGCGGATCAGTGTCGCGCCCGACGGAACCCAGGGTGACGGTGACTCCACCGCCGCCACGATCACGACCAACGGCCGCAGTGTCGCCTTCTCGTCGTTGGCGAACAACCTCACACCCGACAACCCGGCGACACGGGAAAGGGTGTACGTCCGCGACCAGCGGATGAGCAAGACCACGCTGATGAGCACCCCCGTCCGCCCGGACCAGCCCCCGGTGATCAGTGGTGACGGGCAGTACGTTGCCATGTGGGGGCTGTGGATGAGAGACACGAAGTCCTTCCTGTCCCAGGTGAGTTCGGGAAGCACGATCGGCATGAACTGCGCGGGACTCAGTTGCAGCCAGTCATCGCTGAGTGCGGACGGCCGCTACATCGCCCAGGTCGCCACCTTCAACCGACCGCCGTCCCGGCAGCGCATCGAGGTACGGGACTGGCGCGCCAACACCACGGAGACCGTCTACGAGTTCGACCACACCGTCTCGTCCCGGCCCTCCATCAGCGGCGACGGCCGCTTTGTCGCCTACCAGGACGGCAAGGCGGAGGACGTCTTCGTGTGGGACCGGACCGACGACACCTCCGCCGGCCCGATCGAGGGCCCGTCCAAGGCAGCGAAACTCGTCCAGATCAGCAAGGACGGCAGCAAGATCGTCTACCTGTCGGGCTCCGACACCTACGTCCAGGACGAGAGCTCGGGCACCGACCAACTGGTGCCGAACGTACGGGGCCTGGCCATCGATCCCACCGGCCGCTATCTGCTGTACGCCCCGAACGACACGACCGGACCGTCGCTCGTGCTGCGCGACCTGCAGACGGGCACCGACGAGATCGTCTCGAACCAGCCCGCCACGGCCGGAACCGACACGGTCAGCGCCGATGGGCGCGACGTGGTCTTCCACTCCACGGCCGACGACATCGTGCCCGGCGACACCAACGGCAAGTCGGACGTCTTCGTCCGCCGCTTCTACTGATCGCACCACGACCGCCACGCTCTCCTGCTGCCCACCGCTCGTGCGCGAGCGGTGGGCAGCAGGGTTCGTATCGGAGCCCGCGCCGGTTCAGAGACCCGATCCGCACGGGGATTCTTCTACGGCTTGGGCACCGAGAAGCGGAAGAGCTTGCCGGACCAAGTGGCGTAAAGGGCGTCGCCGACGGCTTGCGCGGTCCAGGATCCGGAGCCGCCGGTGGCCCGGTAGTGCCAGACCTGCTCGCCGGTGTCCGCGCGGAAGGCATACAGACCCTTCGTGCCCGCGACGACGAACAGTCCGTGCAGGGTGACCAATTGGTCGAGGTCACCCAGTCCCGCCCCTGCCGTCCAGCGTTTCGCGCCGGTCTTGGCGTCGAGCCCGTGCAGGACCTTCTTGTCCAGGTAGCAGACGGTCGAACCGGCGCGTGCGTAACCGCGGTTGCCGCGGGCGGCGGTCTGTACCGTCCACAGGGTTTTGCCCGACGCGGGGTCGAAGGCGGCGAGCAAGCCGCGGGTCGAGCCGTTGAAGCCGGTGCTCGGGTAGCAGAACAGGGTGCCCCCGAGCAGGCTCATGGACCCGGCCCAGCCAAGGACCTCGCTGTTGGTGGGCGGGAGTTCGGTGGGTTTGCTCCAGAGAGTTCTGCCGTCGTCGGGATCAAGGGCGAGCAGCTTCATGCCGGCGTCGATGCCGTAGAGCACCTTGCTCTTGTCCTGCGGGCCCTCCGACGGGCGCTCGGGTGGGTACAGAGTGACGAGGTCCTTCGTCCATACGCGCTCGCCCGTCTTCCGGTCGAGGGCGGAGTAGCCCCTGAGCATCGCGGCCGGATTGACTTTCGACGCACCGCCCCAGGCGAGCAGCGCGCCTGCCGGTGTGGCGCCGATGACCATGCTGATGTCCTTCACGTCACGCGAAGTCCACCGCACCTCACCGCTCGACGCCTGAAGGGCCCGGAAGCGTCCGCCGCTCGTGGTCATGACCAACTCGCCGTCCGAGAAGTCCAGCTTGGGCGCGCTGTCTCCGGCCGGGGGCGCGTCCCACAGCTTCTTTCCGGACCGGCCGTCGAACGCGTGCACCTTGCCGTCGGTGCGCACGGTGTAGACGCGCTTGTCGTCCGGGAGGGCGTCGGTGTTCTGGCCTCCGAGGTCCTTCCACAGGAGTTTGCCGGTGCCCCGGTCGAAGCAGGCACCGGAGGCCTTCTCGGTGCACAGCAGCGTGGAGCTGGTGACCGCGCGCAGGAACATGCCGGGCTGCGGAAGCTCCTTCGCCCAGTCGAGAGCGGGGGCGGCAACCGTGTCCCCGCCGTCCTCGCCGCGTGAGCGAAGGAACCAGGCGGTACCGCCGGCTGCCGCGCTCACGGCGAGTACGGCGCCGCCGGTCAGCAACCGGCGGCGGCTGAGCAGCGGGGTGCGTAGGGCGCCCTGCAACATGCGCTGGTCCTCGGTCACCTGGAGCTCGACCGCGCCGAGCCAGCCGGCGGTGGTCTCCGGGCGCAGCCAGCTCTGGAGCTGCTCGACGGCGGGGCGGCGGGTGGGGTCCTTTTCGAGACAGGCGGTGATGATGCCGAGCAGGCCGTGGGGGACGCCGTTCAGCTGCGGCGCTTCGTAGGCGGCCCGGTAGAGCAGGGCGTGGACCGCGCCCGTACCGAAGGGCGGAACGCCGGTGGCTGCGAAGGCGAGTACGCAGCCGAAGGCGAACACGTCGCTCGCGGGGGTGAGTTCGCCCCCGCGCGACTGCTCGGGCGACATGAAGCCGGGCGATCCCGCGACCTGGCCCTCGGCGGTGAGCACGGTTCCGTCGACGGCCCGGCTGATGCCGAAGTCGATGACCCGGGGGCCGTCGCGGGTGAGGAGGATGTTGGACGGCTTGAGGTCGCGGTGGATGAGCCCGGCGCGGTGGATCGCGGCCAGCGCCTCGGCCAGGCCGCCGCCCAGGACGCGCAAGGTGGCCTCGGGCATGGGCCCGTGGGCGTCCAGGGCGTCGGTGAGGGAAGGGCCGGGGATGTACGCGGTGGCCAGCCACGGCTGGGGCCCCTCAGGATCGGCGTCGACGACCGGCGCGGTGAAGGCACCGGACACCGCGCGGGCGGCCTCGACCTCGGCCCTGAAGCGGCGGCGGAAATCGGGGTCGGCGGCCAGTTCGGGACGCACGACCTTGACGGCCACCGCACGGCCGCTGCGCGACGCGGCGAGGTGGACGCGGCCCATGCCGCCCGCACCGAGCTCTCGGATCACCCGGTAGGGGCCGATGTACGTGGCAGGGGCAGGGGAGGCGGCTTGCGGGGGAGGCGCGGACGGATTTGGTCCGGGCGGCGTTGGCCCAGGCGGTGTCGCTCCCGACGCCGCGGGTGCGGACGGCGGCACGGGTGGTGTGGGTGGCATGGTCACGGCGTGTCGCTCCGGAAGGCGTAAAGGGTGGTCTCGGATGCGGCGAAGAGGGTGCTGCCGGAGATCTGGAGCAGCCAGTTGCTCTTGCCCCCGGCTTTGGCGCCGGAGGGCTGGTGTGCCCATTGCGTCTTGCCGTCGGAGGCGCGCAGGACGACGAACCCCGGTACGTCACCGGTGGCCCAGGTAGGGATCGCCACTACGGACGAGGAGACGACGGGCCCCTGGTCCTGTGCGCCGCCGGTGGTCGTCAGGTGTACCGGGCTCTCGGTGTGCCACACCTGCTCACCGCTGCGCATGTCCAGGGCGAACACGGTGCCCGGTCCGTCGTGGAGATAGGCCCGCTTGCCGCGGACCCTGGCCGGGCTGATGGTGGTCGTCTCGTTGACGGCCGTCCACAGCTTCTCGCCGTCGGTGGCGCCGAAGGCCTGCACCTTGGTGCTGGTGACGAGCAGGGTCTTGCCGTCGGTGGACAGGTGGGGATAGGCGCCGGGCTTGATGACGTCCCGGACCTCCCACCGTTCGGCACCCGAGCGCAGGGCAAGGCCACGGAGCGTGCCGTTGTCCTGGAGGAAGCAGCGGCTTCCCACGGCGTGCGCCTGGAAATCGCTGCCCTTGACCTTGCGCGACCACAGCACCTCGCCCGAGCCGAGATCGACCGCGAGCACCCCATATCCCTTGTGACCGCTGGTGCCGACGACCGCCACCGAACCGGCGACGGACAGGACGCTCTCGACGAAGTCGGCGAACTGGGGGTCGGCGCCCTGCTCGGTGATCGCGTGGGTGAACTTCTGCTTGCCTGTGGCATCGACGCCGAACAGATAGCCGCGCTCGCCGCTCCAGGCCGAGGCGAACAGCGCCGGCCCGTGCACGCCCAGCCACTTGGGGTCCCCTGACGTGCCGGAGGGCAGGCGCAGCGACCCAGCCCAGAGTTCCTTCCCCGCAGTGGTGTCATAGGCGGTGGCGCGTCTCTGTTCCCAATGCACCAATACGTCGCCCAGGAGCTGGAGTTGGGCACTATCCAGCTTCTTCAGCGAGACCGTCCACCGCGGCTCCGGGCCATCCGGGACCTTGGGTTCGGGTCGGCCGGTGGTGCCCGCGCTGCCGCCGCCGCGGGCCGGTGTCGTGCTTGGCTTCGACCGCCACCCGGTCAGCGCCGCGGCCCCGCCGCCCGCGGCGACGGTGGTGGCGGCCGCGGAGATCCACAAGAACCTGCGGCGACTGGACCCCCTGGGGGGAGTGGTGGCGAACGGGTCCTCTGGCAGCCCAAGGGGCGTCATGGGTACGGGCGGCGCGGACACCAGAACGGCGGCGTGTGCCTCCCGCCGCGCCAGATCCTGCCGCAGGCCCTGCGTGAGCAGGGCGGCAGGGTCCGCGGTCCCCAGCGCGCCCAGCACTGAAGCGGCGGGCGGCCGGCGGGCGGGGTCCTTGTCCAGGCAGGCGCTCACCAGGGGCGTCAACGCCGAGGATATTCCGTCCAGTTGGGGCGGATGGTGGACGGCCCGGTAGAGGATCTCGGCCGTCCCTCCGGAGCCGAAGGGGCCGCGCCCGGTGGCCGCGAAGACCAGCACGCAGCCCAGCGAGAAGAGGTCGGCCGCCGGTCCGGCCTCGCGGCTCGAGGTGATCTGCTCGGGTGCCATGAACCCGGGCGTCCCCATTACGGCACCGGTCCGGGTCACCTGGGTGGCGTCCACCGCACTGCTGATGCCGAAGTCGATGACCCGGGGCCCGTCTTCGGCGATGAGTACGTTGCCGGGCTTGAGGTCACGGTGCACGATGCCGGCGTCATGGATGGCCAGCAGCGCCTCCGCGAGGCCGGTGGCAAGGGCCCGCAGGCCCGCCTCGGGCAGTACACCGAAGCCGCTGACGACCTCGTGCAGCGACGGCGCGGGGACGTAGGCCGTGGCCAGCCAGGGCTGCGGGGCGTCCGCGTCCGCGTCGAGCACCGGCGGGGTGAAGAAGCCGCTCACGCGGCGGGCGGATTCGGCCTCGCGCCGGAAACGCCCGCGGAAGTTCGGCGCCTCGGCGTACTCGGGCCGGATGACCTTCAGGGCCACCAGCCGCGAACCCGGCGACCGGGCCAGGAACACCCTGCCCATGCCGCCTTCGCCGAGGAGCTGGAAGACCTCGTAGGGGCCGATACGGGAAGGGCTCTGCTGGCCCGGGACTTGCCCCTGGACTTGCCCAGCGACCTGCCCAGGGATCTGACCGGGCGGCTGCGGGAGGCCGGTGAGAGGCCGGGTCGGGGCGACCGGAGGCTGGGGCACGGTGGTGTGCGCAGGCCGCGCAGCCGTGGGGTCGCTGCTTTCGTGGGGAGGTGTAGGCACGTCGTCGCCGCGGCGATCAGCTCAGCGAACCGAGCACATCACGGGCGGCGGCGATGGCGGCGTCCTCGGCCTGCTTCTTGGTGGTGTCGGAGTTCTCCCGGCTGTAGGTGAAGTCCACGCTGAGCGCGGCGTTGCCCTGCAGGACTACCACCTCTGACTGGGCCAGCGACCCGTCCCGGGCGTCGACGGTGTCCACGAGGAGGGACTCCTCGCCCAGCCCGCTCACCGGCCGGGAACCCTCCACCTTGCGTATGCCCTTGAGGTCGCTGGTAGCGGTCGTCTTCTTCGTGTCGTACTGGCCCTTGGCGCTCGCGCCGACCGTGAGGCTCACACTCAGGCTCTGATAGCTGCCGCCGTAGTCGGCGGGCTCCCACCTCGGCATCCTGCTGATCAGTGTCGGGAGATCCTTCTCGTCCATCAGGCCCGGCGTGCACTTGCCTCCGGGCGCGATCTTGTCGATGGTCGACGCCTTGATCAGCTCGCATCCCTTGGGGACCTTGGTGTACGCCTTGCCCCCTGACGGCGCCTTCGGCTTGGCGACGCCTGCCGGAGCGCCGGAGGGCTTGCCCTTCGCGGCGCTCTTGTCGTCGTCGTCCCCCGACGTGGCGACGACCACGCCGATGACCACGGCCGCGACGAGCGCCGCGGTGCCCCCGATCAGCCAGATGCGAGAACGGCCGCCACGAGGTCCCGAGCCGCCGGGGCCGCGGTGGCCGTCCGGTGGAACCGGCTGCGACCAGGCCGAGGGCGGGCCCGGCGCGTGCGGCGGGACCGGCGGCGGCGCCTGGCCGGGCATCGGGGGCGGCGCCTGGCCGGGGCCCTGAGGGCTGTCTCCGAAGCCCTGCGGGGGGCCCACCTGCGGGTTCTCGCTCACGAAACAGCTCGCTTTCCTACGGTCCAGGTCCTTGGGAGGGGCAGGAACCCACCCCAGGGGAAGTGGCCGGAACCGGTCGACCGGGACCGGACACGACGCGCCGAACCCTCTCGCGAGACACTGCAATGCTGATGAAATTCTGCTGAAGCAGAGGATTGGGTTTCCGCAGGGACTACGGGGAACCGCGGGAACTGCAAAGACCACGGGGGAGTTTGAAGTGGGCACCAACAGATTCGAAGTGGGCACGAACAGGGCTGACACAGCCGACACGGCCACGGCTCCTGATACGCCCGGTGCGCAAGGCGCGGAGAGCGCGGCAGGTCGGCTGCGTCTCGCCCTGCTCGGCCCGGTCGGCGCCCACCGCGGCGAGAAGCCCCTCGACCTGGGGCCCGTACGACGCCAGGCGGTGCTGACCGCGCTGGTCCTGCGGGCAAACACGCTCGTCACCCACCAGCAACTCCTGGACGACGTATGGGGACTTGAACCACCAGGAACCGGGCGCCAGGTCCTGCCCAGTTACGTCTATCCCCTGCGCAAGGCACTGGACGGGCCCGGCGCCCGCCCCACCACATCCGTGATCCGCGGCGAGCGGGGCGGATACCGCTTCATGCCCGGCGAAGCGCGCACGGACATCGGCGAGTTGACCGCACAAGCCGGCGTCATACGCGGCGCGAAGGCCGCGGGGGACCTCACTGCCGCCCTCGACGGCTGTACGCGGGCACTGAACCTGTTCCGCGGAGAGCCGTTGGCCGGCCTGCCCGGCCCGCTCGCCGACGCCGAGCGGCGGCGTCTCGCCCGGCAGCGGCGCACACTTCACCAGGAGCGAGTGGAGTGCCTGGTGCTTCTGGGCCGGTATACGGAGGCCCTGGACGAGCTTTTGGCCGCGCCCACGGCGCAGCCGTACGACGAACCACTCGCCGCTCTTCGGATGCGCGCCCTGTACGGCAGCGGCCGGCAGGCCGAGGCACTCGCCGCCTACCGGGAGACGCGAGACCGGCTGCGCGAGGAGCTGGGCGTGGAACCCGGCGAGGAACTGCAACGGGTGCACCAGGGCGTGCTGCGCCGTGATGACCCGCTGCTGCTGGGCCGGACCCCGCCGCCCCGCACCACGAACTCCACCACCTCGCAAGCAGCGTCCCCGGCAGCCGCCCCCACACAGCACACCCAGCCACCGGCGCCCGAGCGCTCCCCGTCCTCGCCGCGTCCCCGCCGTAACGAACTCCCCGGCGACACCGCCTGGCTCGTCGGCCGGGAGCCAGAACTGGCCCTGCTCACCGAACCGGTGCCCGCCGACTGCGTCTCCGTGGCCGCCGTGGACGGCACGGCAGGGGTCGGGAAGACCGCGCTGCTGGTCCGCGCCGCCTGGACGCTGCACGACCAGTACCCGGACGGCTGCCTGTTCGTGGACCTGCACACCTTTGGCGCTCCCCACGAGAGCCTGCGCCCGCAGCGCGCCCTGCATCAAATGCTCCGTGCCGTCAACGCTGCCGACGATGAACTGCCCGACGAACTCAACGAGTTGGTGTCAGCCTGGCGGGCGGCCACCAGCTCCTTGCGGCTGCTGTTGGTCGTGGATGACGCTCGCAGTGCGGAACAGGTGCGCCCCTTGCTGCCCGCGGGCCCCGGCAGCCGCGTCCTTGTGGCGGGCCGCCAGCGCCTGCCCGGCCTCGACGCCGACCGGCGGCTCACCGTGGAGCCGCTGGACACGGGTGAGGCGGTCACCCTGCTCACGCGCCTCCTTGGTCAGACGCGCGCCGGCCAGGAACCCGAGGCCGCGCAGGAACTCGCCCGCCGCTGCGGCGGACTGCCGCTGGCTCTGCGGATCGCCGGGGCCCGGCTGCAGAACCGCCCGTCCTGGACACTGGCCCACCTGGTCGGCCGGATGTCGGACGACGAACGCCGCCTGGGCGAGCTCCGGGCGGAGGACCGCAGCGTGGAAGCCGCCTTCCGGATGTCCTACGACCTGCTCGCCCCCGAACTGCGCCGCGGATTCAGGGCGTTGAGCCAGGCACCGACCGCTGAGTTCGACGGGCTCACCCCCGCCGTCATGCTGGGCCGCTCGCTCCAGGACACCGAGGACCTCCTGGAGCGTCTTGTCGACGCGAGCCTGCTGCAGCAGCCACGGCCCAGCCGCTACCGGTTGCACGATCTCGTACGCGACCACACGCGCCGCCTCGCCGCCGAGATGCCGGATGAGGCCGCCGCGGACCGCGCCGCCGTGCTGCACCTCTACACGGCCGCAGGGCGCATGGCCAGCGACTGGGGCCCCGAGGGCTACCCGACCGGCCCCGATGTCTCCAATTCCCCCTTCAGGGACTGGCGGGAAGCCGACGCATGGCTGGAGGCCGCGGGCGGCCAGCTGCTCGACGTGGTCGCTTTCGCGGCGGCCACCGGGCAGCGTGAGTACGCCTGCTGGATCGCCGAGTCCCTGGTCGACCCGCTGGTCCGCCAGGGCCGCTTCCACGAGTGCCGCTCGGCCCTGGAGCTCGCGCTGCCCGGCGCCGACCTGGCCGACGACCCGCGGATGCCCTCCTCCCTGCGCAACTGCCTGGCCATCGCGGACATCTATCAAGGACGCTTCCCACAGGCGCACGCCTGGTGCACCGATGCGCTGCGCCTCGCCCGTCACCAGGGCGACCTTCGCGAGCAGGCCCGGGCGACCGCCTCCATGGGCGCCGCGGAGCGTGCGCTGGGCCGTTTCCCTGAGGCGGCCGCGCACCTGAGCGAGGCGATGGGGCAGGCGGCCCGGCTCGACGACGACTGGCTGGCCGGGATGTCGAGCTGCAACCTCGGCGCCCTCCACGACCAGCAGGGGCGGCATGAGGAAGCGCTCGGGTACTACGCCACCTCCCTCACGTTCGCCGAGAAGATCGGCCGCCCCCGAATGATCAGCAAGACCCTGTGCTTCACTGCCGAGGCCCAGCTGGCACTGGGCCGGCATACCGAGGTCAAAGGCCTCGCACGGCGCGCGGCGGACCTGGCCCAGGAAGTCGGCGACCTGCAACTGCGAGCCACGAGCCTGTCCTTGCTGGGCGCCGCGGAACACGGCCACGGAGACCTGCCGTTGGCCATCACTCTCCAGCGGGAAGCCCTGGCGACGCTCACCGAACACACCAGCAGGCCCCTGGAGATGGAGGTCCGCCGTCGCCTCGGCCGCACCTACGAGGCAGCGGGCCACCCGGCCGAGGCCGAGCAGCAGTTCCACATCGCCCGGTCCTTGGCCGGGACGGCCTGATTCCCGCGCCGCGCGGGCGCCCGCTGCTGACCGGACCGCTCAGGAGAAGTCCGCGGCGGTGATGCCGTCGGGGTGTCCGGGGGGCCACTCCACCAACTCGATGCGGTAGCCGTCCGGGTCGGTGAGCCACGACGTCTTCGGGCCCGCGGGCCCGCCCGGGTACTGGACAGGCCCCGGCTCCAGGCCGGCGGCGGTCAGCCGCTCCAGGGCGGCGGCCAGTGTGTCCACCTGGATCGCGAGGTGGTCGAAACCTCTGCCCACGTCGACGCGTCCGCCGACGGGACGGTGGACCAGTTCGAGCGAGGCCGCCGGTTCGCCGGGGAACTTGAGGAGCACGAGATGACTCCCGTCCCCGGCGACGACCCTGCCCAGCTCGACGTAGCCCAAGGCGGTGTAGAAGTCGAGCGAGCGGTCCAGGTCGGTGACGCGGTAGGCGACGAAGAGCGTCTTCATGAGGCCTCATCAGGGCGGCGTACCTGGTAGCGGAGGTGCGTGACGTCTCGGTCCCGCAACACTCGGACGAGGTCGAGTTCGATGTGATCACCACCGAGGTGGTCGAAGAGCCGTCGGCCGCCCCCGAGAAGGACCTGAACCAGGTGGATCTCCATCTCGTCGAGCTGCCCGGCTCGCAGGAGCGCTTGGGCCGCGCCCGCCCCATGGACCATGATCGGCCGGTCCCCGGCGGCCGCGCGAGCCTGACGGGCGCAGTCCTCGACGTCGGTGACGAATCGGGCGTGGCCGGGTGGCACGTCCCCCTCGTCCGCATGGTGGGTGAGGACGAAGATCGGCACACCGTCATGGTGGTCACCCTGCCAACGCCCGGCGAGTTCGAAGGTGCGACGGCCTGAGATTACCGCGCCGGTCGCCAGCGCCTCGCGATAAACCTGTCCACTGGGACCGTCGGATTCCCGGTCGTCGAGCCAGTTGAAAAGACGTCCACCGGCGCGTCCGAGCTCCTGGCCCGGCCGATCGTCCGGACCGGCGACGTAGCCGTCGAGCGACATCGACATGTACAGCCGAATCGGATTGCTCATGCTGGCCTTCCTCCCTCTCTCCTCCATGACATGGGGACGCTCCCTCGCCCCGACGGGCGGTTATGTCACGTGGCGGACCTCAGGTAGCAGGCAAACTCATCGGCCCGTGGTGCTGAAGTCACTCCGGCCCTGGAGGGAGCCGGACGGCCCACGGGCGAATGCCACTCGCCGGGGCGCGCGGAGGTCACCTGGCGGGGCGCTCGCCTGACGGAGGCTGCCCGAGATGCGAGGCGAGGACCGCGGCCTGAACGCGGCGCTGGACGCCCAGTTTGGCCAGCAGCCGGGAGATATGGTTCTTCACGGTCTTCTCGGAGAGGTAGAGCTTCTTGCCGATCTCGCGGTTGGTGAGCCCGTCACCGATCAGGGCGAGGATGTCCTGCTCCCGCGGCGACAGGCTCGCCAGTTCCGGGGCGACCGCCGGTGCATCGGCGGGATCCGCCCGCAGGGAGCGCATGAGGCGCGCGGTCGTGGCGGGGTCGAGCATGGACTGGCCGGAAGCGACGGTCCGCACGGCCGAGACCAGGTCGGATCCCTTGATCTGCTTGAGCACATAACCGCTGGCCCCGGCCATGATCGCGTCGAGCAGGGCGTCCTCGTCGTCGAACGAGGTCAGCATCAGGACCGCGAGCTCGGGCATCTGGCTGCGCAGCTCGCGGCACACCGTGATGCCGTCGCCGTCCGGAAGGCGTACGTCGAGGACGGCGACGTGCGGTCGCAGGGCCGGGCCACGCACCAGCGCGTGCTCGACGTTCTCGGCGTCGCCGACCACCGAGATGTCCGGCTCGGCGTCCAGGAGGTCGGACAGGCCGCGTCGTACGACCTCGTGGTCGTCCAGCAGAAAGACCCGGATCGGCTCCTGTTCGGTGAAGGTGCGTGCCTCAGCCATGACGACCCCTTGTTCCCCGGCGACGGACGGACTGCGGGCTGTCCGTGACAACGATCATCACGCGTGGGAGGCTCACGCACTAGGGCCGACTGGGCCCTACACGCCACATCGAGCGCCCTGACCGGCCTCATACCCGTATCAGATCAGGGGACACAGAGACCGGTGGGCAGAAGGCCGCATCCCGTCTTTGCGCCATCGGGCCACGTCACCCCGGCCGACCGTCGCCCCCGCCTTCCCGCGCGTCCGCGTCCGACTCCCACGAGGAGCCGGGCACGGGGTCGCCGAGGTCGAAATCCACGTCCACGACGCCTTCGACGGCCCGGATCAGACGCGCGGCCACGGGGATCAGGGACGCGTCCCGGATGTGACCCGCCAGGGTCACCACGCCATCACGCACCTTGACCCGAACCGAGGGCGTCGGCGCGGGGAAGAGATACGACACCACCTCCCGGCGGATCTCCTCCGCCATCTCCTCGTCGGTGCGCAGGAACACTTTGAGGAGGTCGGCGCGGCTGACGATGCCTTCCAACATGCCCAGCTGGTTGACGACGGGCAGGCGCTTGACCTTGGACTGCGCCATGGTGCGGGCGGCCTGAGCCAGTGGTGTGTCGGCGTGGATGGTGAGGGCCGGGGAGGTCATCAGCTCGCCCGCCGTCAGCGCGCCGGCCTTGGCGAGATCAGCCAGGCGGCGCAGTTGCGTGTAGCGGTCGGGATCGCTGTCGCGGAACTCCTCCTTGGGCAGCAGGTCGGCTTCGGAGACGACGCCGACCACGCGGCCTTCGCCCTCCAGGACCGGCAGCGCACTGACCTTCCAGTCCTGCATCATGCGGACGATCTCCTTGAAGGTCGCCCCGCGGCCGATGGCGGCGACGGTATGGGTCATCACATCGCTCACGATGTGCGGGCTGCCGTGCATGGCCTCTCCTTGTCCTGGTTGCGGGATGCTCCCGGGCGGATTCGGGCAGCCGGTCAGCGGAGGTCGCCGCTGCCGTACGGGGCGTACAGGTCCAGCAGCCGGGTGCGGGCCGAACGCAGGCGGTGAGCGACGATGCCACCCACCCAGTGTGCGACCGCCATGCCGAGTGCCGGATCGTCCTGGCATGCCGAGCGGACGGCGACGGCATCGAACTCGTATGCCCGTACCGGCGTCGTCGTCTCGGCGCCGAGGTGCCACGCGTGGGGAGTGAACTGCCAGGACCAGCCGACGAGTTCGTTGTGGCTGAGGGTCTCGATGACGGCCGCCTTGCGGCCGGGCACGTGCATATCCAGTGCGACAGTTCCGGTGCGGATGATCCAGAACCGGTCGGCTCGTCCGCCTTCCTCGAAGAGGCGTGTGCCCTGAGGAAAGGACACCTCACGCGCCATCCGCATCAACCGCTGCTGGTGTTCGGCGGTCAACGCCCGGACCATGGCGTTCGCGGGGGGCGCGTTCATGATGTACCTCCAGGACGGGTGGACGAATCGGCCACTTCCAGGGTGTCGCCGTGCTGAGGGCGGGAACAGGGGCCACCAGGCCCCACAGCCGACCCGGCCGGCCTAGCGCGGAGGGCCGAAGGGGCCCAGGAAAGGGCTGTGCGGCCCCTGCACGCGCATCCGCTCCTGTACGAGGCTCGCCGGAAGGACAGGCAGAGCGCGATACGGGAGGTGTGCGTGATGCTCCGGCACGTTGTCACGGGGATCGACGGATCCACCGAGAGTCTTGCTGCCGCGCATTGGGCAGCCCGGGAAGCGCTGCGTCGCGGAAGTTCACTGACCGTGGTTCACGGCTGGGTATGGCATCCGCATGCCGGTCCCTCCGTACCTGCCGACAGCCTCCAGCGCGAGTGGGCCGAACAGACTCTGGAACGGGCGGAGAACAGCGTGCGGGCCGCGCACCCGGGACTGCAGATCGCCGCACAACTCGTGGGGGAATCCTCCGTCGCCGCTCTTCTCGCGGCGACGGAGGAGGCGGAGTTGCTGGTGCTGGGCTCACGTGGGCTCGGCGGTGTCATGGGATTCGTGATGGGGTCCGTGTCCCAGAGGGCCATCGCCAAGGCCACGTGCCCCGTCGTACTCGTGCGCGCCGGGGAGAGCGTTGCCGATGAGCATTTCCCGGCCCCGCACGGCATCTCGCCGGACGAGATAGTCGAGACCCCGTACCGCGACGTCGTCCTCGGCCTGGACACCAGCCACCCTTGCGACGGGCTGATCGAGTTCGCCTTCGACTCCGCACGGCGCCGCCATGCAGCACTGCACGCCATCCATGCCTTCGGTGCCGCACCGGATCACGTGTCTGACGGCGGGCCGGTACCGACGTCGGGACGGGAACTGCTCACGGAGAACGAGCGCACGGTGACCGCGGCACTGCGCGCCTGGCGCGAGAAGTATCCCGAAGTCCCCGTGACCGAGACCGTTTGCGAAGGCAGGGCCGCCACCGCCCTGGTCCGCGCGTCCGCCACAGCCGCGCTCGTCGTAGTGGGGCGCCAGCAACGAGACACCCGTGTCGGCATGCACGTCGGCCCGGTTGCGCACGCGGTGCTCCACCACGCGTCCTGTCCCGTCGCGGTGGTCCCGCACGCCTGAGTCCAGGGCTGTGGGACGTGCGATGAGCAGACCTCAGGCGGGCAGTTGCGTGTCGATGACGAAGCTGATCTCGATGACCTGGCCGGGCAAGGTCAGTTCAGTGACGCCCACGACCGTGCTGGCCGGGCGGTGGTCGCCGAAGTATCCCAGGTTGCCTGCCGCCGTCGCCGCGGCGTGCTGCCGCAGGTTCACCACGTACAGGGTCTGCGAGATGACCTGGTTCCGGGTGGCGTCGTAATGGTCCAGGATCCTGTCCATATTGGCGTAGGTCTGCTTGAGCTGGGCGGCGAAGTCGCCCGCGTAGAGGAACTCGCCCGCCTCATCGAACGAGAGCTGTCCGGAGACGTGGATCAGCTCGCCGGACTTGATCGCCTGTGAGTAGCCGAAGTCGCTTTCGGCCGGCACGTCGTAGGTGAAGACATCAACGGTGGCCACAGTGCTGGCCCTTCCTGTTCGCTCTCTTGTAGTTACTCGGAAACTGTAGGAGAGTGAACGTTGACCTGGAAGAACGCACTTTTCGGTGACTGAGGAACCTGATGGTGACCAAGCAGCTGCTCAAGGGCCTGCCGGAAGACGCTGACCTGCGGCGCGCGGACTCCCTGGCGCGGGAGATCTTCTCTGACGTGGCCAACAAATGGGCGCTCCTGATCATCGAGGCGCTCGGCGAGCGCACCCTGCGCTTCAGCGAGCTGCGCAACGAGGTCGAAGGCGTCAGCCACAAGATGCTCACCCAGAACCTGCGCATGCTGGAGCGCAATGGCCTGGTCGACCGGAAGGTGTACCCCACCGTCCCGCCGCGGGTCGAGTACACCCTCACCGAGCCGGGCAGGGCCCTGCGCACCGCTGTCGACGCCATATGCGGCTGGACCCACCAGCACCTCGGTCACATCGAGAGCGCACGCGGGCGTTTCGACGCCTGACGAGCACACGGCGACGTCCTCGCGCGTTGCGCGCAATTCCGCACGGCCAGGCCGTGTTGACGGTGCTGCGAAGAGTTGATCCTCGCGCGGGCGCCGGTGGTCGGGGCGAACGGTGTCCGGGAGCGTTCGTCGCCTTTACTCGGGCAGGCGGGCAAGGATCGCCTCCAGCCCGAAGGTGAAGCGGTCCTCGAAGGCGTCCTGCCGCATGTGCGCGGCGACCCGTTGCAGTGCTGGGTACGTACCGGCGTCCACGGCCTGGGCCAGCCGGTCGTCGGACTGGTCGGGCGCGGCCTGTTCTTCCTGGACCAGACCCAGGAGGAAGTAGATGACCGTCCACACCGTCCAGACTGCCTGTTCCTCGTCCGCTCCCGCTTCCAGCAGGGCGTCGACGAGGCGGTCGGCGAAACGCAGCGTGTGCGGCTCGGCCGGGTAGGTCCCGGTCACCAGGGCGGCGCCGTCGCGGTGCGCGAGCAGCGCTCGCCGGTATCGGCAAGCCAGTTCCCGCGCCCGCTGCCGCGGCTGGGAGGGCAGGCCCTCGTAGCCGATTCCGCCCACGACCGCGTCGGCCATGAGCTCCAGCATTCGCGCCTTGGTCTTGACGTGCCACAGGACGGTGTTCATGCGCACCCCCAGGCTGTCGGCCACCGCCCGGGTCGACAAGCCCTCCAGTCCCCGGTCCTCCAGCACCCGCAGTGCCGCATCGACCACGGCCGTGCGCGTGAGCTGGCCTGCGGCGTCTTCCCTGCCTTGCTTCTTGGTCACTGACCTAGTTTACTTCAGAACAGGTCTTGGTCGCTGACCAAGGCGATGGATGAAGGGGAAGAATCATGAACTACCAGGTCGCCGTCGCCGGAGGCGGGCCTGTCGGCCTGTGGCTGGCCGCCGAACTGCGCCGCTGCGGAATCACCGTTGCGGTCATCGAAACGCGCACCGAGCGCGACACCCGCTCCCGCGCCCTGACCGTGCACCCCCGCACCATCGAGACGTTCGCCTCCCGCGACGTGCATCACCCCTTCATCACCGAGGGCATGCCGCTGCCCGGCGGGCACTTCGGCGCACTGGACTCCCGGCTGGACTTCCGCCGCCTGTCCAGCCCCTTTCCGTACACGCTCGCCCTGCCGCAGGAGCGCACCGAGGCCCTGCTGGAGCAGCAGGCTCTCGAACTGGGGGCGACGATCCTGCGCGGTCACGAGGTCACCGGACTGAGCGAGGGGCCGGACGGCGTCCGCGTCCAGATCCAGGCCCCCGACGGCCCCTTCACCATGGAGGCGGCCTACCTGGTGGGCTGCGATGGCGCACGCAGCACCGTGCGCGGCGCGGCCGGCATCGACTTCCCCGGCACGCCGTCCACCGTGCTCGGCTGGCTCGGCGACGTCATCCTCGATGCGCCCCCGGCCCCCGGCCACAGCTACTTCGGGCCGGCAGGCAGCCTGATGGCCGTCCCGATGCCCGGCGGCCTCCACCGCATCGTCGGCATCACCCCCCGCGACATCACCACCACCTGGCCCGGCGACCTGACCCTGGAGGAACTGCGCGATAAGGTCATCACCATGGCCGGGACCGACTTCGGCATGCGCGATCCCGTCTGGCTCTCCCGCTTCGGCAACGCCACCCGCCTGGCCGCCCAGTACCGCAACGGCCGCGTCTTCCTCGCCGGTGACGCCGCCCACCAGCACTTCCCCGCCGGCGGAGTCGGCATGAACGTCGGTATCCAGGACGCCGCCAACCTCGCCTGGAAGCTCGCCGCCACCCTCAACGACTGGGCCCCCGACGCGCTCCTGGACACGTACCACGCCGAACGCCACCCCGTCGGCGTCACCCTCACCGAAACCAGCCGCGCCCAAGTCGCCCTCATGACCGCCTTCACCCCAGAAGGACTCGCCCTGCGCAGCCTGCTCAGCCAACTGATCACCACCCTGCCCGAGCTCAACGACCGCCTCGCCGCACAGGTCAGTTCCCTCGACGTCACCTACCCCCCGAGCGCGCCCGGCGCCCAGCAACTGACCGGGACCCGCGCCGACGGCCTCGCCGTTGACGACACCAGCCTGTTCGCCCTGCTGCGCGCCGACAGCCACCTGCTGCTCGACCTCACCAGCAGCCCGGACAAGCCCCTCCACCACCTCGTCCGGCCCGGCCTGCGCGTGCACACCGGCACCCCGCACCTGCTCCCGGCCCACTGGTCCGGCATACGCGCCGCCCTCATTCGCCCCGACGGCCACGTCGCCTGGGCAAGCGCGGAGGACCACGACACCACCCTCGTCGACGACCTCACCACCATCCTCACCACCACCCACCGGACGTAATCCGGCCCATGCACGCCCACCCTGAGAAGGCCCGGTGTCCGAGCTCAGACACCAGCCGCAAAGTAGGTCGCAGGTAGCAGGACGCGCCCCGCTTCGCGCCGGGCGAGCACGAGTTCGCCGTCACCACCGCCGCCCGACGCCTCGCCAGCGGGCGGCGTCTGTGGCCGAATCTCGGTAGTACGTCGGCGAGGGCCTGGGCCCGTTACACAACCCTTCCCGTGGATGGCACTCAGTGTCACAGTGTGGGCATGACTTCTCCCATCATCTCGGGGGCCTCGCAGGCTTGGGCGGCACTGGGTGCCGATTCTTCGCTGCTCGACCGGGTGTCCTACGGCGGTCCATCCGGAGGGCTGCCTGCGCGGCTGCCCGTCATGGAGCTGGCGCGGGCCACCGTCGCGGTGTGCTCGCTCGCGGCCGCCGAGCTCACTTCCGTACGCACGGGGCGCCCCGTGCCCCGCGTGCGGGTCGATGACGAGGCAGTGGCGACGGCGTTCCTCAGCGACCGGTTGGTGCGGGTCGACGGGCGAGCGTGGTCGACCTTCTCGCCCCTGTCCCGGTTCTGGCGGGCGACCGATGGATGGGTTCGTACGCACGCCAACTACCCGCATCACCGGGCCCGACTGCTCGCCGCGCTCGGGGTGCCGGAGTACGCCGACGAGGAGGCGGTGGACGCGGTATCCCAGGCGATCGCAGGGCTTACCGCGCTAGAAGTGGAGGAGACCGTGTACGCGGCGGGCGGTTTGGCCGTCGCGGCGCGCGGCCCCGAGGCCTGGGCCAAGAGCGAGCAGGGGGTCATGGCTGCCGGGCAGCCGCTGCTGACGACGGCGCGCATCGATGATGCCCCGGATCGACTGCTCGCTAATGCCGCCCTGCCGTGCGCGGGGCTGCGCGTCCTGGATCTGACCCGAGTACTGGCCGGACCGGTCGCCACCCGAACAATTGCGTTGCTCGGCGCTGACGTGCTGCGGATCGACGCACCACAGCTGCCAGAGAGTCAGGAGGCCCACAACGACACAGGGATGGGGAAACGCTCGACCACCTTGGACCTGCGCCAGGCCGCCGACCGTAGGCTCTTCGAGGAACTGCTCGATGCGGCAGACGTGGTGGTCACCGGTTACCGGCCGGGCGCGCTGGAACGGTTCGGACTGACGCCCGAGGCGCTCGCCGAGCGCCGTCCAGGTCTCGTCATCGCCCAGCTCTCCGCGTGGGGCCGTTACGGGCCGTGGCGCGAGCGGCGCGGCTTTGACAGCTTGGTCCAGGTGGCCACCGGCATCGCCGTGCTGGAGGGCTCGCCGGACTCGCCCGGTACTCTGCCCGCCCAGGCGCTCGACCACGGCACCGGCTATCTCCTCGCGGCCGGTGTCCTGCGCGCGCTCACCGAGCAGCACCGCACGGGCGGCACCCGGCTGGTCCGCCTGGCGTTGGCGCAGACCGCGCACTGGCTGGTCCACGACCTGGCACCCGCTCCGGGCGAGGATGAGGGCTTCGACGCCGAACACTGGCTGACCGAGACCGACACCCCCATGGGCCGACTGCGGCACGCGCTGCCGCCGGTGTCGTACGACGGGGGCCCGGCGAACTGGGCACGTCCGCCGGGCCCATGGGGAACGGACGCCCCGGTCTGGGGCGGCGCCTGACGCATACCTTCGAGGCGTGCGCCCGCCACACCGATGCAGTTGTCTCACGGCCGCCGGGAGATCGAACTCGCCGTGCTCGCCAACGAACTCCAGGCAGGTTGATCGATGCCGAAGCACGCGGGTTCGCCGAGGAGACGGTGATGGTCGTCCTGACGGAAGTGGACCGCCCGTTGTGGGACGCCAGGACTGTCGACGAGCGCGTACTCAGCGAACTCCGCCGCCACTGCCCGGGGGCAACGGACCTCTGAGCGGGGCACTTCACACAGGGCGGAGCCATAGGCGGAACGAGGCCACGGTGACTGTCTCATGGAAGACGTACGCCTTCTCCTCGTAGCGCGTGGTGATGGCTCGGAAGTTCTTGAACCTGTTCATGGTCCGCTCGACTTCGTTGCGGCGCGAGGAGTACGCCCTATCGTCCCCCGGCATGGTCGGGTCGGGGGCGCGGTCGCCCTCCAGCCTGCCGGGGCACCGGATCTCTTCCGACGCGGGAGCACCAGCGATGCCCTCCTCTGGCCGGGCGTGATGACAGACCCGTCGTAAGCCCAGCTATGTACGCGTCCACCGTCCGCAGGACGCTCGCTTGCCTCCATGGGCCGACCGGCCCCAGATCACGTCCGCTCAGCCCATCGGCCCCGCCCCGGCTCCGTCGGATGCTCGAAGCGTCGACTCCGGAAGAGGGTGCGGGGGAGGGCTGAGTACAAGGACGGCCTGCTGACCATCAGGGTTCCGGACAGCAGTTGGACTTCGGAGCGGCGCTCGTCACCCATCGGTTCGATCTGCACGAAATGCGGGAGGTGTCATGGCCGGTCGCGGGCGGGTGGGATGAGTGACCAGGCGGATGTAGCGTCCGACGGCCTTCCGGGCCAGGCGGGACAGTCCGCTGATGCGTGGCCGCCTTGGTGGACGGTGATACGTGGCCTCCTGCGGAACAGCGATAACGGGGCACCGGGCGTGACGCAGCACGCGACCGAGCACCGAGCCGAGCGGCGATCGGCGCGCATGGCGATGACTCCGGAGCCCCACAATCAGCCCGAGTGAATGCGCGGACTCCTGGGCCAGCACGTGCGCCACGGGGCCGTGGAGCAGCGCGTGATGGACCTTCACGGCTGGATGAAGGGTCTGCAGACCGGCCACGGTTTCCGAAAGCAGGCGGCGGCATTCACGCAGAGCCGCCCGCTCGTCCAGCACACCTGGGATCGGGGGATGCCACACGTGTACTACACGGAGTTCGGCACCGTGGTCTGCGGCCCTTGCGAATCCATGGTGGAGGGCGGCTGCGGAGGGTCGGCGTCCGAACCAGGCGACATCTGTACCAACGACGAAGAACGGCTGGTGACCACGTTGACCGTGGTGGGCGTGTTCGGGCACGACTGCAACCGGACACGGTGCGTGAGCTATGACAGCCAGGGCGTCGCGCCGTGGGCCGAAGGGGCTTCCGCGCCGATTGGGTCGCTGCGAGTCGAAGACCAAAGTGGTGGCGGTGCGGGCCTGTTCGCGAAGAACCGAAACAGGTGCGTCTGTGGCCAGCAGTGTGGAGACCTCCACCTGGGGGTGCCGGTTCTTCACGAAGGAGACGGCGTCGTGGAGAGTCTCTTCCGCGGTGTCAGAGGCTCGTTGTCCGGAAATGTGCGCGGGCTCTGTCGGCTTCCGGTGAGCCGAATGCCCTTGGGCGAAGACCAGTTGGAGTGGCAGGCTGAGCCGTAAGGCCTCATCGGCTCCCCAGGCCAAGGCGTGGCGGCGGGACGGGTCGGCATCAACCCTGACCACGATAGGTGCGCGCACGGCTGCCATGGCCTTCTCCGTCGTCGTCTCGGCGCCGGACCGCACAGGTCGGATCCGAAGGGCGAGCTCGTTCGCGACACTGCCATTCCCGGGCACCGGTGATTGAGGCGGTACGTGTGCCCGAAGAGGGCAACGTTTACGCATCATTGGCTTGTCGCGGTGGTCGAGTCCTGAGGCTTGTCAGCCCCCAACAGTCGGCGGAGACCGGGGGAGGGGCCGGGACCGGAACGCTGCCACCGTAGAGCGCGCGGCCAGGCCTGGCCAAGGTCGTTCTCGGTCAGCGTGCTCACGGTATACGACAAGGGACCACGCGGCCTGCATCTGACACACATGAACCAACTCAACGCCGATCTGCTGGAGTTCGTCAGCGGAACGGTGAAGTAGTTGAAGCAGTCGTCTCCGCATCGACGTCCGGCCCTGAGAAAGTAGGTCTCCCCGTACCCCCTGGAAGGCACGGCATGCTGAACCGGTTGCTTTACCGAGGTCCATCAATGGAAGTCCTGCATGAGGAGTATGCAAAGAAGAGGCGTCTGCGTACCGAGGAGTCCATGGGCGGACCGTTCCTCATCCTGTTCTTCTCTGACGCCAAACTGCACACGGCCCTGGAGAAGTGGCTGAAGGGCCTCAAGAAGGCAGTCGAAGCGTGAGAGTCGCCAAGCCGGGTCCCGTGAAGGACCGCAAATGGACCCCGCTCACCATCGCCAACGCGGCACTGGCCCTCGCCCTGGAGGGCGGGCTCCTGGTGTCACTGTTTCTCTGGGGCATGGCCACCGGTCCGGGCACCCTCTCCGGGATCGTCATCGGCGTGGCGAGCGCGGCCCTGGCGGCAGTGGTGTGGGGGACGTTCCTCGCGGCCGGGGGACCGAAGATCCCGCTGCCGGTCGGCCCGGAGATCATCATCAAGCTGGCGGTCTTCGGCGTGGCCGCATTCTCCCTTTCCGGCTTCGGGCACGGCACCCTGGGACTGGTCTTCGCGGGGCTCGCGGTGATCAGCGTCGCGGTGGAGTACACGGCAGTGGCTCCACCGGCGGAGCCCGGAGTGACGCCTCCCGAGGGTTCCTAGGTTGGACTTCAACTCGTACGTCTGTGAGGGCGCCGCTGCCGTGGGCGGAATCTGCGTATGAGGTGTGGCTCGGCAGCACGGCGCAGCCCCAGGACGTGGACTCGGCTGATCGAAACCACGTCGTTGTTGGAGGACCTCACTTCCCTGTATCCGTCCAGCCGGAGCGGTCCTGTTACCTTCGCCCGTCGGCGCTCGTCATAGGTGTGACGACCGAATACGAACGGTCGTCGGACCCACGAGTGAATCGAGAACCGGATGCTGACCAACATCATGTACGTGACGGTCTACGTCACCGATCAGGACCGCGCGCTGGAGTTCTACACCGAGGGGCTCGGCCTGGAAAAGCGGATCGACCATCCCGGACCTGACGGACGTTTCCTCACCGTCGGTGTTCCCCACAACCCCGTACAGATCAATCTGTGGTCGCAGGCGGCGGTCGCGGGACAGCCGGTCGGCGTGCCCGGTCCGCTGATCCTCGAATCCGACGACCTGCGAAAGGATTGCGAGGCCATGCGCCGACGCGGTGTCACCTTCGATGAGGCCGAACCCCAGGAGTATCCGTTCGGGCTCCGCATCGAGACGGTGGACCCCGACGGCAACCGGGTCTCCCTGCGACAGCCTCGCAAGCCGTGACCGCCCACCCGTCCGGCCTCCTCACCGAGGCGTTCGAAGCCCAGCGCGATCGGCTGCGCGCCGTCGCGTACCGCGTGCTGGGCTCGCACGCCGACGCCGAGGACGTGGTCCAGGAAGCCTGGATGCGTCTCGTCCGCCAGGACCAGACCACCATCGGCAACCTGGCGGGCTGGCTGACCACCGTGGTCGGCCGCATCAGTCTGGACCTCCTCAGATCCCGCCGGGCCCGTCCGGCAACCGACTACGAGCAACAGTTCGCGAACCTCGTGGTGACACCAGACGACGACCTCTCGCCGGACGAACAGGTGGCGCTGGCCGATTCGGTCGGACTCGCGCTGCTCATCGTGCTCGACTCGCTCACCCCGAGCGAACGTCTGGCGTTCGTCCTGCACGACATGTTCGCTGTCCCGTTCCACGACATCGGCCAGATCCTGGGGAAATCCGCCGACGCCACCAAGATGATCGCCAGCCGCGCCCGCCGCAAGGTCCGCGCCACGGACCGGCCTGCGGGCTCTGACCGTGAGCACCGACAGGTCGTCCAGGCATTCGGCGCCGCTGCCCTCAGTGGCGACTTCGAAGCACTCCTGCGCGTCCTCGACCCGAACGTGAAGCTGAGTGTCGACACCCCCGATGGCATGGTGGTCACGCTCGGCGCCACCAAGGTCGCCTCCGGTGCCCGCATGTTCTCCGGCAAGGCCGCCCGCCAACGACCTGTGCTGGTCAACGGCATCCCCGGCCACATGTCCTGGCGCCCCGACGGAAGTCCTCTCTCCGTCATCGCCTTCACCGTCGCAGAAGGCCGGATCATCGGCATCCACATCGTCATCGACCCGGCCAAACTCGCCTCGATCCAGCTGCCCGCCCCAGCCTGAACGGGTGTCGTCAGGCCTGCCCCCGCATGCGCAGGTCGGCCGTGGCCGAGCGGGCGTTTAACCTCGACTAGTGACAGAACGTCACATGCGTGATCGAAGTGTGTCGAGGGATCCAGTGTTGGAGCCGGTGTCGGATGACGATTCGCTGGGCGGTATGCGTCCGATCCTGGACGGGGATGATGCCGTCTTGGGTTATGAGCCCCAGGAAGGTTTCCCGGACCGTTGCTGGGTGCTGCACACCGTCACGGTGAGAGGCGAACGAGTTCGGTGGAACGACGTGTTGGCGCACGTCGGCAAGCACCTGGAGGACTGGAAGTACACCCCCTCCTTCAGGGTCTTCCAGGGGCGGGGCCTGCCCGAAGCCTTTGAGAAGCCGGACCTTGGGGAAATCGACCGTGGCAGCCTGGCACGCCTGGTCGAGGTCCTCACCCGTCACAGCCCTGAAGGGCCTCGTACGGAGTGCTACTGGGCCCAGGCGGCGATCGAAGACATGGGCCGCCCGGTTTTGGCCCGTCGGGGGCGGCTGGGTGAGGCACTCGCCCACCACGATGCCTGCCGATGGCCCGACCGGACGACCGGCACCCAGTTCCCCGCGCACTGGTGGCCGTTGGAGGGTTCCTGGTTCGTCCTGACCGACCGCGACCTGAGCGCCACCGAGGTCTTCGGTCCCCCGGCCCTGATCGCTGACCTTCTCGCCGATGACGGCCTGGATGCCGTGCGTCACCCGAGCATCGCCGAGGTGCAGGGCAACCGCGCGGAATGGCGCGACACTGCCAACTGAGCCCGGTCTATCCGGCCGACCTGCGTGATCTCGAACGGTGAGTCGTACGGGATCACTCACCTGAAGAAGGATCCCTATCGCTGAAATGCGCCTGGGGATGGGCCTCCTGGCACATGCCCAGACGACCACCGTCGCGGGCGCGGCTCAGGACCGCCGTAATCGCGGGGGATGACGCACGACGAACCGGGCGACGAGCGCCCCTTCGGCGTCCGCAGCCCGGGCGGGAAGCGCGTCGTCGTGCGGCTCATCAATGCAGTGCCCGACGAAGCCGGCCATAGTGGACATTGCATCGTGGGCTGGAGTGCGGCACCTCCGTAATCCCCGGTGCTCAGCGCTGCATCGGAAATTGCGTATGGCGCGTGCCGTCGAACCCCGCTCGGCAAGCGTGCCGTCGGTTGTGCGAGGAACGAGGACGCTTATCCTCGGTGCCTCCTCGCACGGGATGGCCTCCACGGTGGCGAGGCTGCGGGTTGCCCGATCGACACCGAGAGGACAGCGACTGGAGCCGCGCTGTCGGCGATGCGGCTCCAGTTGGCCCTGGCTGGGTTGAGGGGCGCTCCGAGGGCCGCGGCCGCAAACCCCACCAGGTGCTTGGCGGGGCTGATGAACGGGGGAGGCCTGACATCCCGATACCTCATACCCGATTGCTGAGGCCGTCATTCAAGAGCCTGACCTGGTTGATCGTAAGAGCGCCCGACCACGGTGAGTTGAGGATGGGCGAGCCCATGTCGGGGCCCAGCAGCGGCACTTCCGGCAGGACTTCCATGGAGTCGACGGCGCGTGCCTGGCGGCCTGGAGGATTTCGCCTTCGCGAGGGCGCACCGACGCGGCGGGGCCGGCCGGAGACGGGCGGTAACGTGCTGAGCGCCGCTGGTACGCAGTGAGGGTCCGACCGGTGTATTCCGGTCGGACCCTCACGTTGTTGTTCTGACGGCGGCGTCTGCCCGTCGGTCAGGCTGCCGCAGGGGCACCGAGCATCGCGGAAGCCTCTTGCCAGGGGCTGAGGACGCGCGTGGGCACGGCGGCCGGGGCAAGGTGGCGGCAGGTGAAACCGAGCTGGGTCATGGCCCGCAGGACTTCGCCGGAGCTGAAGTCGCGACGGTCCTGACGCGTGATGACCTGTCCTACCTGCTTGACGGGGTAGGTACGGCGGCCGATGATCACGGATTCACCGGAGACCTGCTCGGGCTTGATCCCCTTCATCGATTCCAGGACGCCGCTCTTGGTGAGGTCGAACGGGAAGCGGGCGATGACACAGCGCATGATGCCTCACAGGGAGAAAACGAACGAGGGGAGTGGTTCTGCCGTGGCTGAGACCGCGGTGGAGACAGTTCAGCCGGCAAGGGCGAGGACGCCCAGGGCGTTGCCGTGTTCGTCGACCACAGGCAGGGCATCGAGTCGGCTGTAGCGCATCGCGTGCTGGGCTTCGGCCACGGTGGCCACGGGCGAAGTGAACGGGCCGCGATCGCCGAGGATGTCGCGCAGTTGGACCCGGTCCGTGTACGCGGAGCCGTCTCGGGCCGCCGTGAGCTTGGCCTGGGTGACAAGTCCGGTGCACAGGCCGTCGTCGTCACAGACGAGCAGGTGTCCGGTGCGGGCACTGGCCATGACGGACAGGGCGACCTCGATGGTCATGTCGTCGCACACCTGCGGTCCGCCGGCATCCATGGCCTCGGCCGCTGTCCTGTGCGCGGGGGCGGCACGTGCGGGGCGGGGCTGCATCTGAACCAGTGTCAAAAGGTGCCTCCTGCAGTGGTGCGTCAGATTCCTGATCACGAAGCTTCTAGGCTGCCGCGTCGAAGGTGGTCTGCCGCACGTTCGCGCGCCGCGCCGCCGAGGCAGGGCTGCGCCGGCCGCGTGAGGACGTACCGCGCTGACGTCGCTCGACCACCGGCGCGGTGATCGTCACGGGGATGCCGGAGGGGGTCTGGGCGCCGGTGATCCGGCTGAGTGTCTCCTCGCCGGAGCGGACCTGGGCGGTCTGCGGGGTGATGCCCGCGGCGGCCATCAGGCGGGTCATGTCGCGGCGCTGGTTGGGGGTGACCAGGGTGACGACGCTGCCGGACTCGCCTGCGCGGGCCGTACGGCCGCCGCGGTGGAGGTAGTCCTTGTGGTCGGTGGGTGGGTCGACGTTCACGACGAGGTCGAGGTTGTCGACGTGGATCCCGCGTGCGGCGACATTCGTGGCCACGAGCACGGTGACGTGCCCCGTCTTGAACTGGGCCAGGGTGCGGGTGCGCTGGGGCTGTGACTTGCCGCCGTGCAGGGCGGCGGCCCGGACACCGCTGTTCAGCAGGTCCTGCGTCAGCCGGTCGACGGCGTGCTTGGTGTCCAGGAACATGATCACCCGGCCGTCACGGGCCGCGATCTCAGTGGTCGTCTTCTGCTTGTCCGCGCCGTGCACGTGCAGGACGTGGTGCTCCATCGTGGTGACGGCACCGGCGGACGGGTCGACGGAGTGGACCACCGGGTCGGTGAGGTAGCGGCGGACCAGGCGGTCGACGTTGCGGTCGAGGGTGGCGGAGAACAGCATCCGCTGGCCCTCGGGGCGTACCTGGTCCAAGAGCGCGGTGACCTGGGGCATGAAGCCCATGTCGGCCATCTGGTCGGCCTCGTCGAGGACGGTGATCGCGATCTGGTTCAGCCGGCAGTCACCGCGGTCGATGAGGTCCTTGAGCCGCCCCGGCGTGGCGACGACGACCTCGGCGCCGGCGCGCAGCGCGTTGGCCTGCCTGCCGATCGACATGCCGCCGACGACGGTGGCCAGACGCAGCTTCACCGCACGGGCATAGGGGGTGAGGGCGTCGGTCACCTGCTGGGCCAGTTCACGTGTGGGCACCAGGACCAGGGCCAGGGGCTGGCGGGGCTCGGCGCGCTGACCGGCGGTACGGGCGAGCAGGGCCAGACCGAAGGCGAGGGTCTTGCCGGAGCCGGTGCGCCCGCGTCCCAGGGCGTCGCGGCCCGCGAGGGTGTTGGGCAGGGTCGCACCCTGGATCGGGAACGGGACGCTCACACCTTGCGCGGTCAGCGCGGCCAGCAGTGGGGCGGGCATGTCGAGGTCGGCGAACGCCTCGACCGCGGGCAGCGCGGGAGTGATCGTCTTCGGCAGGGCGAACTCGCCCTGGACCGCGGCGGGCCGGCGGCCGTGGCCGCCGGGGCGGCTCGGGGCGCCGGAACGGCGCGGGGCGGGCGCGCCGAAGCGGGTGTCTTGCCTCGAACCGGCGCCGGACCCGAAAGAGGGGTTCTCGGTCCGGCGGGGGCGGGAGGAACGAGTGTTCGTACGTGCGGGGTTCATCGAGAACCTTCCTTGATACGGCGCGCATCAAGGAATTCCCGCAGCGAAAGAGCAGCGCGGGGAATCACAAGCACGAACCGAATGGAATGCGAAAAGGGATGCGAAAAGGAATGCGAAAGAGAATGCGCCTTGCACTGCACCCGTGCTGGATGCAAGCCATGAAGAGGAGACGCCATGGGGGCATAAAACCCCGGATGTGGTCCGTCGTAATGTCGTAGTTACGAAAGACGCTCATCCCGAGGGTGGGGCTGTCAGGCGTTGTTCCACAGGCGACACCACTGTGGGAAATGTTCGCAGCTGGGGTCCGCACCCCTAGGGATGCGGGCCCCAGCTACGAAGTGTGCGTCACCGTCAGGCGAGAGCGATGTTCTCGGCCGTCGGGCCCTTCTGGCTCGGCGCGATGTCGAAGGTCACCTTCTGGCCCTCCAGCAACTCGCGGAAGCCCTGGGAGGCGATGTTCGAGAAGTGGGCGAACACGTCAGCACCCCCGCCGTCCTGCTCGATGAAGCCGAAACCCTTGGCCGCGTTGAACCACTTCACGGTGCCTGACGCCATGTCATATCTCCTCTGGGGGCAGAACGCCGGGATCCGCGATGTGCGGATTCCGGGTCGCCGCGATGATGCCCCGTCCGGAGGGAAACCGGAAATACAAAGAAGCTTGCAGTAACGGGAAAATCCGGTACTGCGGCTTGAAGTTTTTGGGAACCACAACTGCAACTGAGATCGACAGTAGCATGGGATACCAGGCCGCGTACGGAAAATAACGCTGCTCGATTCTGGACCGAAAAAACACTTCGCGCCCTGGGTGGTAAACCCTCATATCGCGGTCACAGATATTTCCCCGCTCGGGGTGCAGCGTTTCAGAAATTCAGGCCCTACCCACGACTCGGAGGGCGCGTCCAATCCGGTGGCACAGGGTCCGTCGGCTTGGAGCTACCGAGCGAGGGCGGCGCTCACTGTCTTGCCGCCCGCTGACTGGCGGGTGACGGCGGTGGAGCGGGCGAGGTGGTTGACCATGGGCCAGCCGAAGCCTCCCGTGCCGCCCTTCAAGTCCGGGGAGCGCGTCCGCGGTGCTTCCGGGCTGGGGTCGTCGACGGCCACCTCGAGCGTGTCGGGGCGGGCGGTCAGGTGGAGAGTGCAGGTTCCGCCGCCATGGCGCAGGGCATTGGTGACGAGCTCCGAGACGACCAGGACCACGGCATCCGCAACTTCCCCTGCGAGAGGGCGGGTGAGACCGTCGAGGAAGTCCCGGGCGCGCTCGCGTGCGCCGGCGAGGGACCCCGCGAAATGGGCGGTTGCGACATCGAGGTTCATCGTGTCCATCGGGATCAGGTCCCCCTGGTAGCTGGTCGTCGTCGGTCGGCCCTGCCTGCCAGGGTGCGTGTGCCCTGCATCTGTGGCGCCAACCCGGCGATGCCTGCCGGGTGCGCCGTAACCCAGTGATGCCTGTCTTCCGCTGTGCTGTTCGACGGCGACTACCTCACCGTCGAACGCGCGAAAATCTATGTTGGCTGGAGTAGACATTGGGTGGTGGTGTGGTTATGGTTTCTCTCGTAGCCGAGATCAAGCAGGGCCCGGCAGAGATGAACTGCCGGGCAGCAGTACCCGCAGGTGCAGTTCGCAGGACGGTGCGGTGGTGGAGTTTCGAAGCCAGAGCGGTTGCAGGACGGCGACGGGGCTGACGACCGGACCGGGTGGCCCGCAGTGATCAGGGGCCACCACCAGCAGGACCGCAAGTGCAGTACAGGTAAGTGCAGTTCGCATCACCAGCAGTACGCAGGAGAGCAGTACTCGCAGTAGGCAAGTGATTGATCCCAGAGGGAAGAACGGAGGAGCCGAGCGCCATCAGGATCGCCCGGGCGGAATTCTGAGTCCGGGTACCGCAGGACATCGATAGTGAGGTGGTCTCCGGTCAAGCAACCGCGATCCCCGCAGCTCCGACGGCAGTTCGGTCGGGCAGGCGGAAACAGAAGGCCGGCGCAGTCCTAGGGCCGGCAGATGGTGTAGCAGTTCCTTCGGGGCCCTGGTGCGAGTACGGCACCAGGGCCCCTCCACGCGTTCCAGATGTTCCGGGCACATAGAGAGGTGCAATGACAGCAGACGACACGTTCGGCCGTCTCGATGACGACGACTACCCCGCATACACCATGGGCCGGGCCGCCGAGATACTCGGCACCACCCAGGGCTTCCTCCGCGCCATCGGCGAAGCCCGCTTGATCACCCCGCTGCGCTCCGCGGGCGGCCACCGCCGCTACTCCCGCTACCAACTGCGCATCGCCGCCCGCGCCCGCGAACTCGTCGACCAGGGCACCCCCATCGAGGCCGCCTGCCGCATCGTCATCCTCGAAGACCAACTCGAGGAGGCCCAGCGCATCAACGCCGAACACCGCCGCGCTGACGAAGCGGCGCATTCATAGGCCACTCACTGAAGTGCCACCCGTGCCCACTGAAAGCCCGGCAAGCTGCCAGTAGGTGAGGTACCAGGTCGTCCGGAGTGTCGGATTGGCCATGTCTGATCGGCCCACCGCCGCCGACGAGCGCTTGGAGCAGGTGCGCACCGCTTCGTCCGAGTCGCGCCGAGCGCCGTGCCGTGTTCGCCTTGCCACGCGCGCCAACCCGTTCCTTTTTGGTCTGGCAGGGTGCTCCGGTCGATGCGCTTGCGGGCATCGCCGTTCCCGGGCCGTTGTCGCGCACCGTTCCTCCGTCAAATGGGGCGTGTTGAAGTACGGAGTACGCGCACTACGGGTGCAGTGCCCTTCGCCCATGGCGGCCGCGTCAGCCCTGCAGTGCTTGCAGGGTGGTGTGGAGGTCGGTGGTGCGGGGCTGGTTGTGGGGGAGTTTCGCGAGGGCGGCGGCCATGCCGCAGGTGTCGGTGGCGGCGGAGAAGACCAGGCCGGTGCCAATGGCGGCGGACAGCCAGCGTGCGGGGCGCCAGCCGGTGCCGGCGGCGAGGCCGAGGACGACGAGGGATCCGGCGGCGAGGCGGACCTGGCGTTCCATGGGCCAGACGGCTCGGGCGTTGTCGGGGTGGTGGAGGGTGTGGCCTTCGCCGGCCCAGGCGGTGGTGCCGCCGCTGAGGGTGATGGCGGGTATGTCGGCGGCGGCGAGTTCGGTGCAGGCGGTGGTGGAGCGGTTGCCCGAGGCGCAGACCATGAGGAGGGCGGCGCGGGAGGCTGCGGCTTTGAGGGCGGGCAGTGCGGTGTGCAGGTGGTCGAGGGGGATGTTGTGGGCGCCGGGGAGGTGGCCGGAGGTGTATTCGCCGGGGGTGCGCACGTCGATGATCGCGTAGTCCTCGAGGCGGGCGGCGGCCTTTGCGGGGGTGATGGCGGTGGGCGTGGTCATGTACGGGGTCCTTCCGCGATGTTCCGGGAGCGGTCGCCCGAACCCGGTACAATACCCCTAGGGGTATTGATGGAGGTGGATGATGGAGCTGGAAATGGCGGCCGACGAGCTCAAGTCGGTCCTCAATCGGCTGCGGCGGGCTCAGGGCCAGATCGCGGGGATCATCAAGATGATCGAGGAGGGCCGGGACTGCGAGGACGTGATCACGCAGCTCGCCGCGGTCTCCCGTGCGCTGGACCGGGCCGGGTTCGCGATCATCGCGACCGGTTTGCAGCACTGTATGGCCGAGGGCGGCCAGGCGGTCGGTGACCGCGATCAGATGCGGGCCCGGCTGGAAAAGCTGTTCCTGTCCCTGGCCTGAGAGTCGTGGTGGCCGTGGTGTTCATACGATCACGTCGATCAGCATGAACACGGCTACCGCCAGAAGCGCACCGGCGAAGACTTTTTGCAGGCTGTTGCCGGAGACTTTGGTGCTGAGGCGTTTCCCGTCCCAGGCACCGAGGATCGCCGCTCCGGTGAACGGCCCGATCAACGCCCAGTCGAGGCCGTCACCCGTCCCGGTACGGGCGACCAGGGCGGCGAGCGAGTTGACGGTGATCACGAGCAGGCTGGTGCCCACCGCCCGCCGCATGGCCAGGCCGAGAACGCTCACCAGGGCCGGGACGGCGAGGAAGCCGCCGCCGACGCCGAGGAAGCCGGTCACCGCACCGAGTCCGGCGCCTGCCGCGGCCGACTTGCCGGGCCGTATGCGCTTGGGCGGCCGGGAAGAGGGCGGACGGAACATCCGTACCGCTGCCAGTGCGGCGACCACGGAGAACGTGATGGTCAAGGTCGCTTCGGGTACGCGTCCAGCGGCTGCCCCCGCGAGGTAGGCGGGGATGATGCCGGCGGCGGTGAACAGTGATCCGGTCTTCCAGGCGACGTGCCCGTCGCGGGCGTGGGCGTACAGGGCGGTGGCGGAGGTGGCGGCCACGATGATCAGGCTCGCCGTGGTGGCCGCGGACGGACTGAAGCCGAGCAGGTAGATCAGGGCGGGCACGGCCAGGACGCTGCCACCACCCCCCAGCGCGCCGAGAGCGAGGCCGATGACGGCCCCGGCCATGAGGGCGAGAACGATCGCAGTCACGCTATCTGGCCGCTGTTTCCGCGTTCGTCGACGACCGGATGCCCGGCGGCGATCCACGCGTTCATGCCGCCCTTGACGTCGACCGCCTCCCGGCCGCGCTGGGCGAGGAGTTTCGTGGCCTGCTGGGAGCGGTGTCCGCTGCGGCAGATCACCACCAGCGGACGGCCGGAGGCTTCGGCCGGCAGGTCGGCGCCGGCCACCAGTTTCGACAGAGGCACGTGGACGGCGCCGGGAGCGTGGCCCGCGTTCCACTCGGGTTTCTCGCGGACGTCGAGCAGGACGGTGTCCGGCCTGTCGCCGCTGGTGCGGCTGCGGGCCTGGTCCACGCTGACGCGGGGCTGGCCGCGGCGGAAGAGGACCATTGCGTTTTCCCCTCTCCTTCATGTGCGGTGGGCGGGGTGTCAGCCGGTGGTCAGGGGCAGGTTTGCCTCGGTGGCGGCGTCGAATCCGTCGTCGACGGCGACGACGTCGCGGCCTGCGGCATCGAGCAGGGACGCGGCGATCGCGGCGCGCATGCCGCCGGCGCAGTGCACCCACACCGTCCCCGGCGGAACCTCACCGAGGCGGCCGTGGAGCTCGTGGACAGGGATGTGCACCGAGCCTTCGATCCAGCCGTCCGCCCGCTCGGAGTCACGGCGCACATCCAGGACCACCAACTCGTCGCCGCTGTGGGCGGCGAGCTCGGCGAAGGTGGAGCGCGGGAAGGAGGCCGGGGCCTGCCCGGCGGGCAGCCAGTCGGTGGGGGTGCCGGTGGCGGCGGCGGCCGGGCGGTCGATGCCCACCCGCACCAGTTCGCGCTGGGCGTCGGCGAGCTGCTCGGCCGATTCGGCGAGCAGGGTGACCGGCTTGCCCCAGGGGATCATCCAGGCCAGGTAAGTGGCGATCTTGCCGTCGGCCTCGAAGTTGAACGTCCCGGCCACGTGTCCTTCGGCGAACGCGACGCGGTTGCGCAGGTCGACGACCCATTCGCCGACCGCGAGGCGGGCGGCGATCTCTTCGGCGTCCGCGAGGTCGGGCGGTGTCAGGTCCAGCGGTGCGGGGCCCTCGGCGTTGGCCGGGCCCATGTGCGCGTAGTAGGCGGGCACGTCCTCCAGGCCGGTAAGCAGGTCCTGGACAAAGGTGTCCACGTCGACGGTGAGCGCGGTATTCGCACTCTTCTCCTTGCCGATGGTGGTCGCCTCTCCCTCCGAGGGGGCCGAGGAGCAGAAGCTGCCGAAGCCGTGGGTGGGCAGCACCGCCGTCTCGTCGGGGAGATCAGCGGCCAGCCGGTGGGCGGAGGCGTGCTGGGCACGGGCCAGTTGTTCGGTCAGCCGCGGCTCGACCAGGTCGGGCCGACCCACCGTGCCGATCAGCAGCGACCCGCCGGTGAAGACGACCACCGGCCGCCCCGCCTCGTGCAGTGCGTAGGAGGTGTGGTGCGGGGTGTGTCCCGGAGTCGCGATCGCTGTCAGGGTCAGCCGGCTGCCGGGATCGATGTCCGCCGTGTCGCCGTCGGCGACGGGGACGCGGGCGAAGGCGACGTTCGCGCCGGCCGGCACGAGGTACTGGGCGCCGGTGATCCGGGCGAGTTCGAGGCCGCCGGTGACGTAGTCGTTGTGGATGTGGGTCTCCACCACATGGGAGATCCGCACACCGTGCCGGGCGGCGACCGCCAGGATCTGGTCGACATCGCGCGGCGGGTCCACCGCAACCGCGGCGCTCTCACCGCCGGCCAGGTAGCTGCGGTTGCCGAGACCTTCCAGCTCGATGGTGTCAACGAAGAACACGCGGAGACTCCTTTCGCCTGAAAATTACCCCGGGGGGTATCTGCTTTCCACCGTAACACTTGTACCCCCGGGGGTATATTTCACACTGGGCCCGGACCTGATCGGGGACGCGGCGGACCCTGGCCTCCGCAGCGCGCGACGCGAAGGAGGGCAACGGCCAGGACCTACGCACCCTGCACGTGGACGGCGGTTTCGACAGACGGTCACTGCCGCGCGCGAGGCACTGGCCGAGCAGGGCTTCGGGATCCTGGCCGAGATCGACGTGCAGTCCACGTCGAAGGAGGAGCTGGGCCACGAGATGGAGGACTACTTGATCCTCGGCGCCTGCAGCCCACTCCTGGCCCACCGAGCGATCGAGGCGGACCGTTCCATCGGCCTGCTGCTGCCCTGCAACGTCGTCGTGCGATCCGAGGGCGAGCGCATCGCCGTCCAGGCTCTCGACCCAGGCGCCATGGTCACCCTGACCGGACGGGACGCCCTCAAGCCCGTCGCGGAGGAAGCCACCCGCCACTTGGACGCCGCCCTGTCCGCGCTCACCGGCGGCAAGGAATAGCACTCGCGAAGGTGTCCGGCGGAGTGAGGGGTGTCGTCATGGTCGGCGGGCTTCTTGAACAGCTTCTTGAACAGCTTCTTGAACACACCCGCAGATCAGGTGCTGGTCCGAAGCCGGGTCTCGCCCCGCCGCCCCTAGGACGGCTTTGAACGTACTGTTCCGTCTGTGTAGCACCACCAATGCCGCCCTCGACGACACCCGGCACACTGAGGTGACGGCGGCCGCGGTTCTTTGGTTAGGCGGAGGCGGCAACCGCGCTTCCGATTCCGATGAACAGCCACCCCGACACGATGTCCCAGCGCCGCTGGCTCCTCGGTCGGGCCAGCAGCACCCGAGCGCGGCCGGCCACGGCCACGATTGCGCACCAGTAGACGACGCCGATCGCGATGTCGGCGGCCCCCAGAAGAAGGATCTGCTGCGTCGTGGTGCCGCTGCTGGTGTCAACGAACTGCGGGAGAACGCTCAAAAAGAACAGCGCCGCCTTCGGGTTGAGCACGTTCGTCAGGAACCCCTGCGTGAAGCTGCGCCGCCGCCCGTCCGGAGCCGTGCCCCCACCAGACGGGAGCACGCTCTTCACCCGCTTTTCGTGCGGGGGCGTTTCGGCGAGACGGCATCGGGCGCGTCGCGCGGTGATCAGCGAGCGGACACCGAGATAGATGAGGTAGGCCGCGCCCAGCAACTTGATGCTCTGGAAGACGGCCGCGGAGCGGGCGGCAAGCACTGACAGTCCCAGCACCGCGGCCGCCATGTGAACGACCAGCCCGCTCTGAGCTCCCAGCGCGGCCGCGCGGCCCTCGGCCCGGCCGTGCGTCGCCGCTCGTACGACGACGAGGAAATCAGGTCCGGGGAGCAGATACGCCAGCAGCACCACCCCGAAGAAGCCCAGCAGGTCCATCGACATTGATCCCACTCCTCACCAACCGGTCGGAAGCGCAACGCACACGCTGCCCCTCCGGTGAGGCGCAGCTCCCTCATCCGTCTACCCCCGAAAGGGCTTCACCCCGCAACTGCCCAACCACAGCCAATCGTCGGCCGGAGCCGAGACCGCAGAGCGGACCACCCCCGCAACCCCCTCGCTGGCCGCCCGCTATGTGGTGAGCAGGAGCCCGTGGTCGTCCAGCACGGCGCGGACTTCCGGCACGTGGTCGAAGTCCTGAAGCCGCCGGAGGACAGGTTCACATCGGCGCCCGCGGCAGGGATGCGGAACGCCTGACGACGGGTCGGCTTTGACGATACGCGGCGATCCAGGCGGCGGTCGCGCCTTCGCGGCTGATGCATGAGCCGCAGGCTAAAGCCCCGGCTGCTTGCAGCGATACCGGATTTCTGCCTGATCGAGCCTGGCAAGCAAGGTCGCACGCGGCCACTAGGCGGCGATCGGGACGGGGTACGCCGGGAGCTGCCAGTCGCCGCCGCGGTCCTCCTTGGAGAAGCGCGCGACCAGGTCGGGAATGTGGAAGAAGCAGGCGAGAGCAGTGGCGGTCTGGAACGCGCTGATCGCGCGCCCACTCATGGGCATGCCGACGCGCAACAGGCGGGGGTTGACCTCGGCTTGGATCTCGTTGACGAAAGGCCGCAGGACGCGGTCGTAGTTCGCCAGGGCGGCCGGCAGGTCGTCGGAGTGCCGGTTGATCTCGCCGGCCAGGACATAGGCGCCGACCAAGCCGCCGGAGATGCCCATGCCGCTGTAGGGAGAGGCGCAGTGTGCGGCGTCGCCGGCCAGGACCACACGGCCCTTGGACCAGGTGTCGGTGCGCACCTGGGCGATCTCCTGGGAGTAGAAGAACGGGCTCGTCCTCATGCCCTCGATGAAGCGCTCGGTCTGCCAGCCGGCGTCGCGGAAGCGGTCGGCCCAGAACTCCTGCTGATGGTCGATGGCCGCGCGGTGGATCGCGGTGGCTTCCGCCGACTCCTCGCGCATCACGAAGTACACCTGGGTCTCCGTCGCGTTGTGACTGCGCCGCATGATCTGACGACCACCCGGGACCATGTAGGTGTCGCGGATGTTGCTGTCGGAGGCGACGCGCGGGACGAACCAGTACGCCATGTGGATACCGGCGCGCCAGTACGGGTCGAAGCTCTCCGGCAGGAGCGCCTGCCGGATACGTGAGCCCTGTCCGTCTGCGCCGATCAGCAGGTCGTACTCTCCGGAATCGCCGCCCGAGAAGTGGGCGATGACGTGGCGCTCGTCCTGGTCGAAGCCGTCGACGCTCTTGCCGAAGAGGTACTCGATGTCGTCCTTGGTCGCGTCGTGGAGGATGCGGACCAGGTCGCCGCGCATGATCTCGTACTCCGAGGTGAGAGTCTGTCGGCCCTTGCCGGAGGTGTTCGCCATGATCGTCGCTCTCGGCTTCCCGCGGGCATCGACGAACGCGACGCCCGGCTCGTCCACGCGCTGATTGCGCACGTGGTCCAGCAGCCCCATGCGTTCGACTGCTTCGATGCCCTGCCCGCGCAGGTCGACCTGGGCGCCCGAGGCGCGCAGCGCCGGGAAACGCTCGACGATCGTCACCTGGTGACCGCCGCGGGCGAGCCAGAAAGCCAGCGCCTGCCCGGCGACACCGCCACCGGCGATGAGAACCCGCAGGCCACGCTTCGTGATCTTGTCCGTCATGGCGACCACCCAAAATCTATCGGTGATTGATTCCTTTCCAGATTCTTCTATCACCGATAGATTGTCAACGTGACCAAGATGAACCGCGAGACCGTCGTCACCGAGGCGCTGGACCTGCTCGACGAAGTGGGCCTGGAAACCGTGAGCACCAGGCGGCTGGCCAAACGGCTCGGCGTCGAACAGCCGTCGCTCTACTACCACTTCCGGACGAAGAAGGATCTCCTGGCGGCCATGGCGGAGGCCGCCATGGCCCCTCACGCCACCGCACCGCTCCCGTCGTCCGGGGACGACTGGCGCGAGTGGTTCCTGGAGAACTCGCGCAGCTTCCGGTGCACGCTGCTGCAGCGCCGCGACGGCGCGCGCCTTCACGCCGGCAGCACCCCGACCGGCGACCTCGACCGGATCCGGCACAAGATGGCCTTTCTCATCACCTCCGGCGTGCCCGAGAAGGACGCGCAGATGGCGATGCTGGCCGCCGGCCGGTACACGGTCGGCTGCGTGTTGGAGGAGCAGGCGGACGCGGGCCCAAGCGGAGACCTGCCCGCCGACGTCCCGATCATCGATCATCAGGCGGCATTCGAGGCGGGCCTCGCCCTCATCCTGGGCGGTCTCATGCAGCACACTCCGACCGGGTCCACGCTTCCCCCGGAACGCGAACGCTGATCATCGGGCCACGCCAACCCGCCCTCGCGCCGCCGTCGGCGTGGGCGCCGGTCACACCGCGGGCTGTCGGCGAAGCCGAGAAGAGAGCCGGGCCGATGGGTCCCTGCTCGTAGTGCAGCCAGCCCCTGTGCATCTGCGGGTCAGGCATCCAGGCGGCGCCCCACGAGCCAGGTGACGATCTCGGAGTCGTGGTGGTCGAAGAACAGGGAGCTGCCGGTGTCGAGGGTGGCGATCTGAGCCATCTGCCCGCCGGTGAGCCGGAAGTCGAAGACCTCGATGTTCTCGGCCATACGCTCGGCGCGCACGGACTTGGGGATGGCGATGACGCCGCGCTGGGTCAGCCGGCGCAGCACGATCGGGGCCACGGACTTGTCGTACTCCTTGCCGATCCCGGCGAGCAGCACGCTGGTGAACAGCTCGTTCTTGCCTTCGGCGAAGCCGCCCCAGGACTGGATCTGCACCCCGTGCTCGCGCATGAGGTCCTGGTAGCGGGCGCGCTGGAAGAACGGCTGGGTCTCGATCTGGTTGACGGCCGGGGTGATCTCGTTGTTGACGATCAGGTCGATCAGCCGGTCGGGATGGAAATTGGTGACGCCGATCGCCTTGGCCACGCCCTCGTGGTGGAGCGCCTCCATGGCGAGCTTGGTGTTGTCCTGGGCGGGGGCCTCCTGGACCCACAGCTTGGTGGTGACGAACAGGTCCTCGCGCGGGACGCCGCTGGACTTGATGGCTCAACCCACGGCTTCTTCGTTGCCGTAGGCGGCGGCGGTGTCGAGCAGGCGGTAGCCGGCGGCGAGCGCATCGGAGACGGCGCGTTCGGTGTCCTCGGCGGGGGTCTGGTAGACCCCGAAGCCGAGGAGCGGCATCTCGACACCGTTGTTCAAGGTCACGTACAGCATGGGGTAAGTCTCTTGTGGTGCAGGTGAGTTGGGGGTCAGGGGCGGATGAGGGCCTTGAGGACCTGGCGGTCGGCCATGGCCTGGTAGGCGTCCGGGGTCTGGTCGAGGGTGAAGGCCTGGTCGAAGACGAGGCCGGGGGCGATGGTGCCGTCCAGGATGTCGGGCAGCAGCTGCTCGATGTAGGCGCGGGCGGGGCTGGCGCCGCCGGTCAGCGTGATGTTCCGCATGAAGAGGGCCGGGCCGATGGGTCCCTGCTCGTACTGGGGGACACCGAGTCGGCTGATGGTGCCGCCGTCCAGGACCGCGCCGAGCGCGGTGTCCAGGGCCTGGCGGGTGCCGACGGCCTCGATCACCTTGTCCACGCCGCCGGTCAGTTCGTGGAGGCGGGCGATGCCCTCCTCGCCGCGTTCGGCGACCAACTCGGTGGCGCCGAAGTGCCGGCCCAGTGTGGTGCGGGTTTCGTGACGGCCGGCGAGCACGATCCGTTCGGCGCCGAGCCGCTTGGCGGCCATCACCGCGCACAGGCCGACCGCACCGTCACCGACGACCAGCACTGTGTCGCCGCGGCCGACACCGGCGGTGACGGCGCCATGGTGACCGGTCGTCATCACGTCGCTCAGCGCCAGCAGGGACGGCAGGAGCGCGGAGTCGGCGGCCGCCGGCAGCTTGACCAGGGTGCCGTCGGCGTGGGGGACGCGGACGGCTTCGCCTTGGCCGCCGTCCACGCCGTCGAAGCCGTACCGTCCGCCGTTGCGGCAGGAGATGTGCAGGCCCTTGGCGCAGTAGTCGCAGGTGTTGTCGCTGTAGGTGAACGGGGCGACGACCAGGTCACCGGTCTTCAGGCCGGTCACGTCCGCGCCGGTCTCCTCGACGACGCCCAGGAACTCGTGGCCCATGGGGCGGCCGGTGTCGGTGGCGGGCATCGACTGGTACGGCCACAGATCGCTGCCGCACACGCACGCGGCGAGGGTGCGCACCACGGCGTCGGTGGGCTGGACGATCTTCGGGTCGGGCCGGTCCTCGACGCGGACGTCGCCGGCTCCGTACATGACTGCTGCACGCATGCGAGAGGTACTCCAGACGGGATTCGGGCGGGGTGACGTGGATGATCAGCGTTCGAGCATCTGTGCCTGAGCCGCGGTGTGGGTGGCACCGGCCGCGGGCGGCAGACTGCTGAGCTGGTGAAGCTGCTCATCGGTGAGCGTGATGGCGTCGGCGGCGGTGTTCTCCTCGACCCGGCTGACGCGCTTGGTCCCGGGGATCGGGGCGATGTCGTCGCCCTGGGCGAGCAGCCAGCCCAGCGCGACCTGCGCGGGCGTGGCACCGGCCTCGGTGGCCAAAGCCTTGACCTCGTCGGCGAGCGCGAGGTTGCGCTTGAAGTTCTCGCCCGTGAAGCGCGGGTTGTCGCGCCGGAAGTCGCCTTCGTCGAACTGGTCGGGGGAGCGGACGGTGCCGGTCAGGAAGCCGCGGCCCAGCGGGGAGAACGGCACCAGGCCGATGTTCAGCTCCCGCAGGACCGGCAGGACCGGCAGGACACGCTCCTCGAGGTCGCGCGTCCACAGTGAGTACTCCGACTGCACGGCGGTGACGGGCTGGACGGCGTGGGCGCGGCGGATCGTGTCCGGTCCGGCTTCCGAGAGGCCGAAGGCACGGACCTTGCCCTCGGCGATCAGCTCCCTGACTGCGCCGGCGGTCTCCTCGATCGGCGTATTCGGGTCGACGCGGTGCTGGTAGTACAGGTCGATGTGGTCGGTGCCCAGCCGCCTCAAGGAGCCCTCGACCGCGGTGCGGACGTTGGCCGGGCTGGAGTCCAGGTTCCACGCGCCCTCGCCACCGTGTGAGACCAGACCGAACTTGGTGGCCAGCACCACCTTCTCGCGGCGCCCCTTCAGAGCCCGCCCGAGCAGTTCCTCGTTGGTGTACGGGCCGTAGATCTCGGCGGTGTCGATGAGCGTGACGCCCAGTTCCAGCGCCCGGTGCACGGTCCGGATCGACTCCGCCTCATCGGTGCCCGAGCCGGTGTAGCCGTGGGACATGCCCATCGCGCCCAGCCCGATCCGGGAAACCTTCAGGTCACGCAGCTTGATGTACCGCATCTCGCCCTCTTTCGATCCGTGGTGTACCTGGCCGCCTCGCCCTCACCCAGCCCGGCGGTCGCGCCGGGGATGACGGGAAAGAGACCGGGATACCGGCGTCTTGCTCCTTCACCTTCGCCCGGACCGCGCCCGGGTGGCAGGGCGGGCTCTTCAGGGGTAATGACAGGGCCCCCCTCGGCCCTGCGCGCCAGGTACCGGGCGGGTGAGACTGGAGCCATGGCATCCGAGAGCGCGCACAGCGAGGGCGCCGAGCTGGGCCGCTACCTGCGCGCCCGCCGCACCCAGACAAGGCCCGAGCACGTCGGCCTCACCGTCGGCGCCGGCATCCGCCGCACCCCCGGCCTGCGCCGCGAGGAGCTGGCCACCCTCGCCGGCATCAGCATCGACTATTACGTGCGTCTGGAGCGCGGCAAGGAGACCCGCCCCAGCCCCGCCGTCCTCGACTCGCTCGCCCGCGCCCTGCACATGGACGACCAGGAGCATCAGCACCTGCGTGAGCTCGCCGCCCGCGCGGCCCGTTACGTCGCCGAACCCCCGCCCGCGCCCAGCCGCACCGTGCGCCCTCACCTCAAGCTGCTGCTCGAATCACTGCGTCCGAACCCGGCCTACGTCATCAGCCGCAGCATGGACGTGCTGGCCTGGAACCCGGGCGGCCTGGCCTTGTACGCGGGTCTGGAGGACTGGCCGGTCAAGCACCGCAATCTGGCCCGCTACCTCTTCCTGCACCCCGCGGCCCGCGACCTCTTCCCCGACTGGGACCGGCAGATCACCGCGTGCGTCGCCCGCCTGCGCGCCATCGCCGGCACCGCCCCGGACGCCCCCGACCTCACCCAGCTCGTCGGGGAACTGCTCTTGAAAAGCCCGGACTTCGCGGGCCTGTGGGAACGCTACGAGGTGACCGGACGCAAACCCGCCCACAAGACGTTCCAGCATCCGCAGGTCGGAACCATCACTCTCACCTCGCAGTCCCTGCACGTCGAAGGCACCCCCGGCCAGCGCATCGGCGTCTACACCGCCGAACCCGGCACCCCCGGCCACGATGCCCTGCTCCTCCTCGACATGACCGCTGCGTCCGGCGCGATGCCCAGCACCACACCCCACAGGAGTTGACTGCTGTCCCAGCACCATCGCCATCTGGCGTAGGTGAGGCTGAAGTGGCCGACCTTGGGACCCAGGAGCCTGCTCGCGGGCGGGAGCCCACACTGAGACGTCGAGGCTCGTCGCGATCGGTCCCACGCCGCTGGCCGGTCGGGCGGCATGTGGCGGGCCTCGGGGACTCGCGGTGGGGTGGGACTGTCCTAGGGGTTTTCCCCAGGTTCAGCCTGGTTCGCGCTGTCGGTCGGGGCCGAGCCGCCGAGCGCGGATCGCCCCGGGACCACCTCGCTGGCGGCCCGCTTTGTGGTGCGGCGTCGGCGAGGGCAACCGCCAGCCATGAACGGTAGAGGGCCAGTTCGCGCGCGTGGGTGGCGGCGTACCGATCGAGCACGGCGGTGAGGAGCGGTACGGCCCGCAGACGTCGAGACCCGCCTCAACCCGCACGTCGCCACCCGCATCCGCAACGTGCTCGACGCACCCCGCTGAGCCGCGGGCGAGTCAGGCGAGTCAAGGGGGGGCTCACCAACTCCACATGCGAAGAAGCGCAGAGTCGTGTCACGTGACAGCAGGGGGATCTCGCGCCCGCTTGGCGACCAGGGGTGGGTTCAGGGCGGTGTGAGGGTGTCGAGTCGGGCAGCAAGGTCGGGGTGGGCGGCGGCCAGGTGGGGGCGGGTGGCGGCCAAGGGGGCGATGAGGTCGGTGGGGTCGTCGTGGGCGAGGGCCGCGTGGAGCTTGTTGAGCGGGCGGCGAGCGGCGGCGGGGAGGTCGGTGAGGGCGGTGATCTGCCCGGCGAGGCGACGCAGGTCGGCGGCGTTGTTGCGGGCCCAGGCGGCGGTGGTGCGTTCGGTGGCCCGGGCCTGGCGAGTGGCCGTCACGCGTTGCTCGCCGGTGGTCCCGGCGGGGCCGGGGCGGCCGCGCAGATAGCGGCGTTCGGCGGCCTGGCGGCTGGCGACGCCGAGTGGGTGAGCAAGGTCCGCCCAGCTGGCGCCCGCGTCGCGAGCGGTCTCGATCAGGCCGGACTCCCATCCGGCGAGCTGCTCGCGCACCTGCCGCAGCAGCATCAGGGAGGCCAGCGCCCGCTCCGGTCCGGGGCCGGGGCCTTGGGGCGTGTCCGGAGAGTCCCGCTGGGCGTCGCGCAGGGCGTCGTCTATGGCGTCGAGGGCCGCCGCAGCGGCGAGGAACGATGCCGGGCTGTGGGGGTTCGTGCTGGTCGTGGGCGGTTGGTCGGCTGCGGTCACGGATACCTCCCTCAGGTTGTCATCATGTAGACGACATCATGTTTGTCATCCAATGGATGACATGTTACAACAGTGTCAGTGCAGCGCATTGGCAGCAACTGCCTGAACCTGCTGGAGGTGTTCTCACATGTTGATGCGCACTGACCCCTTCCGCGAGCTCGACCGGATGGCACAGCAGCTGCTGGGCCCGGGAACGTCCCCCCGCCCGTCGGTGATGCCGATGGACGCCTACCGCGAGGGCGACCAGTACGTGGTGGCCTTCGACCTTCCCGGCGTCAGCCCCGAGGCCCTTGACATCGACGTCGAGCGGAACATGCTCACCGTCAAGGCCGAGCGCCGCCCGGCGGCAAAGGCCGATGACGTGCAGATGGAGCTGTCCGAGCGGCCGGTGGGCGCCTTCTCCCGCCAGATCGTGCTCGCCGACACCCTGGACACCGAGCGCATCCAGGCCGACTACGACGCGGGCGTGCTCACCCTGCGCATCCCGATCGCCGAGCGCGCCAAGCCCCGCAAGATCTCCGTCGGCGTCGGTTCCGGCCACAAGGAGATCGCCGCCTGACACGTGCGGAGGGCGGGCACCTGAACTCACCCCTCACCTTCACCCCGCCCTCCGCGGCCCGTGAGCAGTCCGAAGAGGAAGAGGTGACGGCCGAGATGACTCTGCGACGCGAAGCGTTCCTCGATCACGTGAAGGAACGCGGCACATACGGCACCGCGGAGGAGGCCGAGCGCGCGGCCCGCGTGGTGCTCGCCCTCCTCGGCGCCCATCTGGTCGGCGACGTCCGCGCCCATCTCGCGGCGCGCCTGCCAGAGGGCTTCGCCCTGATCCTGCTCAACCCGCTGCAGAGCGCCGAACCGCTGCCTCCTGAGCGGTTCTTGCGGGCGACCGCCGCCTGGATCGAGGGCGCCACCGAGCAGACCGCGGCCTGGGATGTCAGCGCGGTGCTGTCCACCGTCGCCGACGCGGCCGGCGACGACCTGCTGGGGCAGATCCTGCTCCAGCTCCCCGTCGGCTACGACCTCCTCTTCGGCCGCCCCCAACCCACCTGACCATGACGAGGGGTGCCGCACGCCCGGTGCCACCCCGTCCATCCTGGCTCCATGAAAGGAATGCACCGCAGTGATCTCCGAGGCGCGCGTACCGCTCGGGCACCGGCAGCCGTACGGAACGGCGTATGAGCAGATGCTGGAGAAGGTCCGCCACGAAGGCGCCTACCCCACCCGCGAGCGGGCCGACGAAGCCGTCCGTTTGGTCCTCGGGGGGCTGGGGCGCCGGCTGACGGGCGACGAGCGCGTCGATCTCGCCGCACGGCTGCCGTTGGAGGCCGCCCGTGTGCTCACCGCGCAGATCCCCGACCCCCGACCCATGACCGGCTGGGCCTTCGTCAAGGACCTTGCCGCCCGCGCCGGTAGCTCCCTGGCCACCACCCGTTGGGACACCGGATCCGTCCTCACCGCCGTCGCCGCCCATGCAGGCCCCGACCTCATCACCCGCATCCTGGGCCAACTCCCCACCGGATACGCCCTGCTGTTCGGCCGCGCCGAACTCACCCCCGCCGCGTAGACGGCGAGCTGCGTACTCGGGGCGGGCGCAACGACCGCCGCGTCTGCTGCGCCCGCTGGCCGGAGGGACACGACCGCACCGAGCGCCGGCAGGCTGCCCGCGACCAGCTACGGGCGGACCGTCCTGCAGGCTCCTACAAGTCCTCCGGCCGCGGCGGCTTCGGTGCGCCCGCCGGTGGGGCGAACTTCGCGTACTCCCGGGTCGTGGTCGGGGCCGAGGTCTCCTGGGCCTCGAAGGTTTCCCGCGCCTGCGCAGGCAGGAGCTTGTCGCGCGCGGCTCCCGGGTCCCAGCCGGTGTCGACGACCTTCTTCTGCCAGGCGATCGCGGCCACGAGGACGGCGACGCCGATCAGGAGCATGAGGACGATGCCGGCCACCGAGCCCGCCTTCGCCGCATTGCCGATGATCAAGCCGAACCAGCCGAAGCCAGCGTCCCCGAAAGTGGTGTTGGCCGAGCCGAACGAGCCGAGCACCCCGAGCAGGAACGCCGGCAGGAGCGTGATCAGGACGCCGTTGAGGAACGCGCCGACGGGCGGCCCCGCAGCGGCCGCCCGTCGCGTTGCCGAAGACGCCCGCCGCGCCACCGGTGAAGAGGTGCGGGACCAGGCCCGGCAGGACGAGGGCCGTGCCGAACGCCGGGTTGATGACCCCGGCCAAGCAGCCCCAGCGTCACCAGGCCGCCGGTGAAGGAGCAGATGAAGCCGACCAGGACGGCGTTCTGCGCGTACGGGAAGACGATGGGCGCGTCCAGGGCGGGGATGGCGCCGGGCATGACCTTGTGAGCGATTCCCTGGAAGGCGGGCACGAGTTCACCCAGGATCGTACGGACGCCGAAGAGGATGACGGCGACGGCGATGGCGAACTGGAGGCCCTGACCGAGCGAGGACATCAGGTAGTTGCCGATGCCGGTCGAGCCGGGGTCCCCTTGCCCGGCGAGTACGCCTGGAACGCCTCCGCCCTGCCTACCTCGGCCAGGAAGACAACGGCCATGATCATGTAGATGAGGACCATGGACAGGGCTGTCGCCACCATCGAGTCGCGCAGGAAGCGCAGGCCCTCGGGGAGGGTTCATCTCCTCCGCGGAGCGGCTCTTCTTGCCGATGGCCTGTCCGTCGCTCCGGAGATGATGTAGCCGGCTGTCCCGAAGTGCCCTATGGCGACGGTGTTGTTGCCGGTGACGCGTTTGGTCCAGGGATGGGCGAAGGCGGCATCGCGACCAGCATGCTGCCGAGCAGGATGCCGCCGGCCACCACCACGACCCAGGAGGTGACTCCCGCCGACCGCGACATGCTCGGCTCGGGACTCGCGGCCGTTCGCCTCTCCCACGCGGGTGAGCAGGGAGGCGTCCCGACTGGAGGCCAGGCCCGCGGCGGGCTGCGTGTGCCAGAAGTCCGAGCCGTCGAGCAGCTCTGCCTTCTCCTTGAGCGTGAGCCGGGCGATCAGCGCCGGGATGTCGAGCCGCGTGGTGTCTGCATCGAGGGCCGCATCGTGCGCTTGGTCTGGATTGGTCGTGGTGGCCCGGGGTGCCATGACGCGAGGTTCGGGCATGGCGGTGCCTCCTTTGAGGGCGGGTGTGTGCGTGTGGGTGATGAGCGAGGGGTGGTGTTGCTGAGATGGGTCTCTTGCCTGCCGGGTGCTCCGTGCTTGAAGATGCTTACACGTGTAATCATCTCTGTGGAAGGCCTTCCATCGATGAAGCTGAACATTCATGACAGCGGTTCCCGCGACGGTGCTACCGCTGGTGACAAGGTCGCGCTGCTGATCCACGGCGGCATGTCCGACCACCGCACCTGGCATGCGGTCGAGGAGCACCTCATCGGCCTCGGTTACCGGGTTGTGGCCCCCGATCTGCGCGGCCACGGCCACAGCCCGCGCGGCGAGTACCGGCCGGAGCTCCTTGCCGAGGACTTGGTGGAGAACCTGCCGACCGACGCGGACGTGGCGATCGGGCACTCGTTGGGCGGTCTGTCCCTCGCGCTGGCGGCCTCCCGGCTGCGGCCCAAGCGCGCCGTGTACTCCGATCCCGGTTTCCTGCTGCGCAACGTGCCGACCGGGGCGACGGCGGGCATGCGGCAGATGGTCGCCACCGCCACCGCCGAGAGCGTCCGTGCCATGAACCCGCGCTGGTCGCAGGAGGATGTGGAGACGGAGCTGGCGGGCTTCGCGCTGTTCGACCCCGGGTTCCTGTCTTCCATGGAGCACTTCGAGCAGGCCTACCTGCCGGAGTCGGCCGTGGTGCCGTCGCTGGTGCAACTCGCCGACCCCAGCCTGTGCATCGACTCGCGGGGCATGGCGCAGCTCGAGGAACGCGGCTTCGAGGTGTGCCGGGTGTGGCGGGCGGGGCACTGCATTCACCGCGACGACCCGCAGGCCTTCCTGAAGTCCCTGGACGGCTGGATCTGAGCTCACCTCTGGCATCAGGTCCTCGGCACCACATCGCAGGCATCGAGCCCGTGGTGGTGAGGCCCTGATGTCGTGAAAGGGCCCGGGCGCCCCCCCGGAGCGCTCGGACCCCGGCTCGTGGTGGTGGGGGGTGGAAGTGGCGGAATGGGCCGCGCCGCTCCCACCCCGGCCCTCAGTGCCCGCCGCGCACGAAGCGCTCCAGACCCCGGGTTGCCGGGCCGGTGTGCGTACGGTCCGGGCTGATCGGTGTCACGGTGACGTAGCCCCGCTGGAGCAGCGCGAAGTCCGCTCGGGGCTTGGTCTCGGGGCGGCAGTCCGGTGAGCGCGGCACGCACAGCTCCGAGCCGATGGTGAACGTGTCGCCCTTGGCCGTGTAGTGAAGGCCGACGATCTTCTGCGTGCCGACGGACGTCCAGGCCGTCCCCCGCGGACGCTGCCGTTCGGCACGGTGCGGATAGTTCACGTTGACCACGTACTTGGCCGTGAGCAGGCCGTGTTCGCGCAGACCGGCGATGAGCTCGGCCCCGAATGCGGCGGTCCTGCGGTAGGTGTGGTCCGCGACCTCGAAGGAGTCGGTCACGGCGGGGTCGTAGGCGCTGTTGAGGGCGACGGCGGGTACGCCCTCGTCGATCGCGGCGAGCGCGGCACCGAGCGTGCCCGACTCGTTGACGACAGAGGCGACGTTCGGGCCGAAGTTGCTGCCGGTGACGACCAGATCCGGGCCGTCCTTCCAGCCAACTTTGGCGGCGAGCCCGCCGTTGATGCCAAGGCGCACGGTGTCCGCGGGTGTCGCGCTCGGCGTGGACTGCCCGCAGGGCGCCGCGCCCTTGCAGACCCCGTACACAGCGCCGCCACCGTGCGTTCCCGAGCAGTTGTTCGCGTACCCCGCGGGCAGCGTGGTCCGGCGCTGGACGGTCAGCTGGCCACCGCTCGTGGCGCTGGTGCCCGCGCCGCTCTGGTTGGCCCAGGGAGCCATGACGACGACGTCGGCGCCGGCCGCGCACAGCGCGCGGCGCACCTCGTACAGGCCCTTGCCGTCGGAGGCGTTGGGGCGGGTCATCTGCATGGAGTCGTCGTTGCTGAGCAGGACGCGCAGGCCGGCGAGCGCGGGCCGCTCAGGCGTGGATCCCGGCCGGCCGTGGGCGGCCTGCGCCTGGGGGCAGGCGAACAGCATGGCGCTCGTGGCGGTCAGGGCGGCGAGTGTCTTGCATCGGTTCACGGTGAAGTTCCTCAGAAGGCGGTGACGGACGGGCCAAGTTCGGGAACAGCAGGCGGTGTTGTACTGGAGGGCCGACGGTTCACCGGACACCGCGGACGCGCAGCACGCCCAGCGCGCCGATGAGTGAGAAGAGGGCGGCGATCGGGAAGAGGGCCTCGTAGCCACCGGCGGCGACGATCCAGCCGGCGATGGAAGGGGCCAGGATCTGCGGGCCGGCATTGGCGATGTTGATGACGCCCATGTCCTTGCCCGCGTCCTCGCTGCGCGGCAGCACCTTGGTGATCAGAGCCATGTCGACGGCCATGTAGACCCCGAAGGCCAGCCCGCCGACGATGTTGTACGCGAGCATGCCGCTCTCGGTGGGCCACAGCATCGGCAGGGTCAGGGCAAGCGCGGCGGCGATGCCGGAGGTGAGCACGAAGGGCTTGACCCTGCCGACCCGGTCGGCGATCGGCCCCGCCAGGACGGAGGCGACCACCGTGCACAGGGCGTTGACGATCATCAGGAAACCGACCGTCGGCAACAGATCCCGCGGCGGGATCTTGATGTGTTCGGCGAGCAGGAACATGTTGTACGTGAGGACGATGAAATAGCCGAGCATGACGCCGAGGCGCGACAGGAACGCCCAGCCGAAGTCGGGGTGATTCCTGGGGCTGACCCAGAAGTTGGCGAGGAACGCCCTGAAGGAGAATCGCTTCCGGGGCAAGGTGCGTGCGTCCCGGTCCGGCGATACGACCACGAAGATGACGGCGGCTGCGACGACGGCCGCCGCGATCAGGTAGTACCCGTTCTCCCCGGCGAACCGGCCGCCGAAGCCGCCGATCACTCCGTCCAGGCCGAACTTCACGCCCGGCACACCGCCGATCACCAGCGCCGCGACAATCGTGCCGAGCGGTACGCCGAGACCCACCAGGGCGGAGAAGGTGCCGTACTTGGCGGCCGGGACCCGGTCGGGCATCGTGGCGGTCAGGGCCGCCTGATAGCCGTTCATGATGAACTGCACCACGCCCCAGCTCAGTCCGAGCATGGCGATGCTGGCGGCGTGGGCCTGCGCCACCAGGGCCAGAGCTCCCAGGAAGGCACAGAGCAGGATCCAGGGGGCACGGCGGCCGAGCCGGGAGCGGGTGCGGTCGGAGAGCTGGCCGAAGGCCGGGTTGCCGACGGTCGCGAGGACCGCGCCGATGGTGCTGGCCGTGGACAGGGCGGCGGTGTCGTTCGTGCCGGTGATCCGCGCGACCTGGAGAGGCAGCAGAAAGCTGCCCACGCCGAACCAGAGCAGATAGAGGGCGACGTTGGCGACCGGCAGCGTGAGCCGGAGCAGGCGCAGCCGCGAGGCGACGACGGGCTCGTCGACGTGCACGCCCGCGTGATCGGCCACGGCGGTTGCGGGCGCGTCTGCAGGAAGTGAATGACTCATGAGGGCCCCTTGAAAGGCGATGCCTAAGAGAACGGGACGCGTCTGGGGGCACGCGTTCCGCAGGAGCGTAGATGACACGTGTAACCCTGGAAAGGTGTCGTACCGCCCGGGATGGTTTCGTTACTTAGAACGGGGGCGCGCTCGCGCCAGGGATCATGTTGAGAAGTTGAAGGCAGTAGGTGGCGCGAGGCTCGCCGGGCGTCAGGCTGATTCGCGTACGACGAGGCGCGCGCGGAGCATGTCGTGGGTCTCCGGCGGCGTTTGTGGGGCGCCGATCAGCCGGTCGAGCAGCTCGGCGATCTCGCGCGAGGGCATGTAGTCGAGACGGATCGTCGTGAGCCGGGGGCGGAGCAGCCTGCCGATCAGCAGATCGTCCGCGCCCACGACCGCGATGTCCTCCGGTACGCGCACGCCGCTGTCCTGCAGTGCGCGCACGGCCAGCGCGGCGTACTCGTCGTTGTACGCGTACAGGCCGTCGACCCCGTCCGCTGTGCACTGCTGAACCCATCGCCGTGCCGCTTCCTCGTCGAGCGCGAGGTCATGCCGTACGACGGTGCCCGCGCCATGGGCCCGCACGGCCCGCTCGACACCGGCCAGCCGGGGCTCGGCGAATCCACGCAGCGAGGAATCGGCGGGCATGATCACGCCGAGGGTTCTGCGGCCGGTCGCCAACAGATGGGTCGCCGCGTGGAAGCCGACCTGCTCCTCGTCGGTGACCAGGGCGTGTGCGCCCGCGACCGGTGCAGGACCGAAGCCGAGTACGACCTCGACGCCAGCCTGGTGCAGCACGGCCACGGCGTCCTCGTCCAGGCTGTCGTCCATCAGTGACAGCACGGCGTCGGGCCGCAGCTCGGCCCAACTGCGGCCGGCCGCCGCACCTCGGGTCCCGGTCGGGCCGTACAGCACAGCCGTGTGGCCCAGTTCCGACAGCGCCTGCTGCAGCTCGGAGAACGCCCGCGCGAACAGCTGCCCCACCGTCACCGCCGGTGCGGTCAGCAAGACGATCCCGCTGCGCCCGGACCGCAGGGCCCGCGCTGAGGCGTGCGGCACGTAGCCGAGCTGCCGGGCCGCCGCCCGCACCCGCTCGCGTGTCGCCTCGCCGACCCGCCCGCCCTCGGTGTTGTTGAGCACGTAGGAGACCGTGGCCCGGGACACTCCGGCGGCACGTGCCACATCACTACTGGTGGGCGGGGTGCGGACAGGGCGGGGCGGGGGCGGGGCCATGCTGGTCATCTTCGCAGAGGAGGGGGTGCAGGCCTCGAAGGAGGTCGCGCCGCCACGCAGAACTCGGCGCCACGTAAAACTTGCGCCCACCACTCTTTCGGGGCCGGGAACGAGGCCACGGGTCAGGGTTTCCGTGCAAGTGCACCGAACTGGGGCAGCACGGATCCGGAGTTGGGTTCACGGCGCCATTGCGAGCATGACACGAGGCCGGGGGTGACTAGGTCCAGGCCGTCGAAGAAGGAGCTGATCTCCGCGCGGCTGCGGGCGGTGATGGGCGGGGTGGCGTTCTCGTTCCAGAAGGTCATGGCCTCGACGTTGCCCTCGCCGCCCAGGTCGGTGTCGGTGGTGGGGTGAGTCAGGGCGAGATAGCTGCCGGAGGGGACCGCGGCCATGACTCGGCGCACGATGTCCCGTGCCTCGTCCGTGTCGAGGACGAAGTTGAGGATGCCCAGCATCATGACTGCGACGGGTTGGTCGAGGTCGAGGGTTGCCGACGCGCCCTCCATGACACCGGCAGGGTCGCGGACATCGATGTCGATGTAGTCGGTGGCTCCCTGGGCGGAACTGGTCAGCAGGGTGCGGGCATGGACCAGCACGATGGGGTCGTTGTCGACGTAGACGATCCGGGATTCGGGCGCGATGCGTTGGGCGATCTCGTGGGTGTTGTCGAGGGTCGGCAGGCCGGTGCCGATGTCCAGGAACTGCCGTACGGCACAGTCGGCCGTCAGGAACTGGACCGTGCGGCCGAGGAACTGGCGGTCGGCGCGGGCCACGTCTCGGATCACCGGGAACATCGTGGCGACCTGGTCGCCTACTTGCTGGTCGACCTCGTAGTTGTCCTTCCCGCCGATCCAGTAGTTCCACACACGTGCGTTGTGCGCGACTGTGGTGTTCAGCCTGCCCGACACATCTGACGGGTACTGGCTCTCACTCACGTTTTCCTCTTTTCTCGTTCGCCTTCTCGTTCGCCCACGAGGTGTTCCAGGCAGGTGTTCCGTGCGCGGGGTGTTCTGGACGGGCGGCCGCCGCGGCGGCGACGCATTGTTCGCCATTGTGGAGTACGTGGATCACGGCGTCCGGGGATTGGGTGTTCCCGAGTGGGAGTGGCCAGCAGAGTGCCACGGGGCTCTCGTGCTTCTTTTGGGATTGCCTCGCCTGAGGTCTTGACAACTCGATTGGTCTGGACCAGCTTTGCGCACAGTAGCGGTGGCCACCGGCTCTCACCTTCGTCCTTCGCTTCTCCCTGGAGGCATTCCGTGGACCGTGTACGTAAGGGCAGATCCGGCGTTCGGCAGAGAATCGGCGCGGCGCTCGCCGTCGGTGCGGCCGCCGCGCTCGCCGTCACCGGTCTCGCCGCGCCCGCGCAGTCGGCGGACGCCGAGGCGGCAGACGTCAACGTTGCCAAGAATGCGGGGTTCGAGTCGGACCTGAGCAACTGGACATGCGCCGAGAACAGCGGTGTCGCCGTCACCTCCCCCGTGCACGGCGGCGCGAAGGCGCTCAAGGCGACCCCGGCGGGCCAGAGCAGCGCCGAGTGTTCCCAGATCGTCAAAGTGAAGCCCAACTCCACCTACAAACTGAGTAGTTGGGTGCAGGGCAGTTACGTCTACCTCGGCGCCCGGGGCACCGGCACCACCGACGTGTCGACCTGGACGCCGGGCGCCTCGTCCTGGCAGCAGCTCTCCACCAGCTTCACCACCGGCGCGAACACCACGTCGGTCACCGTTTACACGCACGGCTGGTACGGGCAGAGCGCGTACTACGCGGACGACATAAGCGTTCTTGGACCCGACGGGGGCGGCGGCACCGACCCGGTGGAGATACCGGCGGTGCCGGCCGGTCTCAAGGCGGGCACGACGACGTCCACGTCGGTGGACCTGTCCTGGACCCCGGTGTCCACGGCCACCGGCTACACCATTTACCGCGACGGTACGAAGGTCGCCTCGACCAGTGGTGCCTCCACGACCGTCACCGGCCTCACGCCGGAGACCACCTACAGCTTCCAGGTCAGCGCCTCGAACGCGGCGGGGGAGTCGGCGAAGTCGACGGCGGTGTCCGCACGGACCACCAAGGGCGGCGGCGGAGACGGCGGCACCGTGCCCAAGCACGCGCTGACCGGCTACTGGCAGAACTTCGACAACGGCGCCACCGTGCAGAAGCTGCGGGACGTGTCGTCGCAGTACGACATCATCGCCGTCTCCTTCGCCGACGCCACCACCACACCGGGCCAGATCACCTTCAACCTGGACCCGGCCGTCGGCTACTCCTCCACCGCCGACTTCAAGGCGGACATCGCGGCCAAGCACGCCTCGGGCAAGTCCGTGATCCTCTCGATCGGCGGCGAGAAGGGCACCATCTCGGTCAACAGCGACGCCTCCGCGACGGCGTTCGCCAACAGCGCCTACGCGCTGATGCAGGAGTACGGATTCGACGGCGTCGACATCGACCTGGAGAACGGCCTCAACCCCACCTACATGACAAAGGCGCTGCGCCAGCTGGCGGCGAAGGCAGGCTCGAAGCTGGTGCTCACGATGGCGCCGCAGACCATCGACATGCAGTCCACCTCCGGTGGGTACTTCCAGACGGCGCTGAACGTGAAGGACATCCTCACGGTCGTCAACATGCAGTACTACAACAGCGGTTCGATGCTCGGCTGTGACGGCAAGGTCTACAGCCAGGGCAGCGTGGACTTCCTGACCGCGCTCGCCTGCATCCAGCTGGAGGGCGGTCTCGATCCCTCGCAGGTCGGGATCGGCGTCCCGGCATCGACACGCGGCGCGGGCAGCGGCTACGTCGCCCCGTCGGTCGTGAACAACGCCCTGGACTGCCTGACCCGCGGCACCGGCTGCGGCGCCTTCAAGCCGTCCAAGACCTACCCGGGACTGCGCGGCGCCATGACGTGGTCCACGAACTGGGACGCGACGGCGGGCAACACCTGGTCCAACTCCGTCGGCCCGAAGGTGCACAGCCTTCCGTAGCGAACGGCGCCCTTGATCTCGGCTTCGTCGGTGAGCGTCTCGATGTCCAGCACCTCGCCTTGGGTGAGGTGCTGGACCGGGGCGTCTAGCGCGGGGGAACTCGTACCGGGGTGGCCGGTCGGCAGCATCCGGAGACGCTGCTTCTGGGTCTCCGGGCGGAGCAGCGTCCCAGTGGCCAGGGTCTTGGCCCGGCGGCGCAGGTCGTGCATGTTCCAGATCATCGCCTCGGCCGCTCCGGCCCGACTGGGGTTCCAGTCGGTCGAGTACTCGACCTCACCGCTCAGCGTCTGGTCGAGGTGGGCCGGGTGGAGCACCCGCCGGTGAATGACGTCGACGAGCTTGAGCAGGGCGGTGACCGTGAAGGTCTTGGTCTCGCTGCCGATCCGTGTGTAGAGGCCGGTGGTCATCGGTTCACCAGTGGCGGTGTCGGCCACCCCGCTCGCGCGTACGTAGGGGGGCTCCTGCGGTAGGCGTCCTCGCAAGCCCACTCGATCGGACCGAAGCTCCTCCGGCTCCCGAAGCGATCCGACTGGGGTGCCACAGCACGCCAGCCGGACCAGCCGGACCAGCCGCGCCGAGTCGCCGAGTCAGGGGCGAGCGCGCGGGGCGTACGGTGCGGGGCCCGGCGAAAACGTTGCCGGGCCCGGCCGGTATCAGCGCGCCGCGCTGTTCAGGGCTGCGAGGACCGCGCCGTACGCCTCCTTCTTCTGATAGCTGCCGTTGAAGAGCAGCGGGGTCTCCTGGGCGCGCCAGGAGTACTTGTCGGTGACGCCCCACACGGTGATGCCGTTGCACCGGGCGACGGCCACGCAGGCCTGGGTGACCTGCCGATACACATTGGCCTGTGCCGCGCCGGAGCCGCCGACGTCCAGCTCGGTGATCTGCACGTGTACGCCGAGGTCGGCGAAGCGCTGCAGATTCTGTCGGTAGGTGCTGAGGTTTTCGTTCGAGGCCAGGTGGCTTTGGAAGCCGACGCAGTCGATCGGCACGCCCCGGGCGCGGAAGTCCTTGACCATCCGGTAGATGGCGTCACTCTTGGCGTTGATGCCGTCGGTGCCGTAGTCGTTGTAGCAGAGCTTGGCCTTGGGGTCGGCTGCCCTCGCGGTGCGGAAGGCGTCTTCGATCCAGCCGTTGCCGAGCTGCTTCTGGAGGTTGGACTGGCGTCGGCTGCCGTCCCATTCGAACGCCTCGTTGACCACGTCCCAGGAATCGACCTTGCCCGCGTAGTGTCCAGCGACCTTGGTGATGTGGTTGCGCATCGCCTGGCGCAGGCTGTCGCCGGTCAGTCCCTGTACCCAGCCGGGCTGCTGGGCGTGCCAGACCAGGGCGTGGCCGCGTACCCACTTGCCGCGCGCCTTGGCGTAGTTGACGAGTTCGTCGCCACCACTGAAGTTGAACTGGTTCGGGCTGGGCTCGGTGGCGTCCCACTTCATCGCGTTCTCGGCGACGACGCTGGAGAACTCCCGGCTGAGAGTGGACTCGTAGTCCGTTTCACCGAGGTGGGGAGCGACCGCGGCGCCGAAATACCGGCCGCTCTGGGCGGCCGCGGCGCCGAGGCTGTCGGCGGCGTGAGCGTTGGGTGAGAACGCCAGGACGGCGGCTGCCGCCAGGGCGCCGGTGGCCCCGGTGGTGATCGCGGTCCGGATGCGTCGCGGGGCGCGCTTGATGGAGGATCTGTCGGTCATTGCAGTCCGTCTCTGATGGGGGGTGGGGGGATGCTGGGTCTGGATAGGTATGGCTGGCGGCCGTCAGGCCAGGGCGGCTTCCCAGCGGGTGCCGTCGGCGGAGGCGTCGGTGGGGAGACGGTCGCGGGCGGCGGTGTCGTCGTACAAACGCCAGCGGAACCAGTCCACGAGGGTGTTCTGGGTCTGGCCGAAGGTGCGGAACCCTGGATTCAGGTACGCGGCGTGGTCCGCGCCGATGTGGGTGAGGAATGCCTTGGGCGCGGAGCGTTCCTCGTACGCCCGCCGGGCCAGGGCGTAGTCGCAGGTCGGATCCTTGTCGCCGTGGATGAAGAGCACGCCCGCGGGGACCGAGGGGGCGGGGGCGCCCATGTCCACGCAGGCGACCGGGACCGCGGCGGCGATGCGGTCGTCGGGCCAGGCGGTCACAAGACCGTGGGTGGTCATGCCGCCCATCGAGTGCCCGGAGACACCGACGCCGGCCTCGCGGGCGATGTGCCCGGCGAAGGGGCCGCCCGGGGCGTCGTGGAGCGCCAGGGTCCGGGTGATGACCTCGGAGACGTCCCTCGACCATTCGCCTCCGTACACGGAGCCGAGGTTGGTGTTGTCGGAGAACGAGGGGGCGGGGCAGATGAAGCCGGCGGAGGCTATCGCGTGGGTCTGCGAGGCGTAGGAGTCGCAGTTGCCGCCCATTCCGTGGCTCCACTGGGCGATGGGGAACACGCCGTCGGCGAGTGGCGCGTCGGGAACGGGCGTGCCGCCGGGGGTGCCGGGGGTGGGGTAGAAGACCTTGGTGAACAGCGAGCGGGTGCCGCGGCTCCAGTGGTACTGGCGTACTCCGACGGCGAACTCACCGGCGGGCGACGGAAGTTCGGCACCGGATGCGGGATGCAGTGCGGAGCCGAGCAGAGGGGTGCTCAGGCCCGCTGTCGCGGCCCCGGTCAGGCCGAGGAAGGTTCGTCGGTTCAACGACATGTGTGGCTCCTTGTGTGGGGGACAGGGAGGACTCAGCAGGTGGAGTTGGTCTGGGTGGCGAGTCCGAGCCGTTAGGGCAACTGGAAGTACTCGCCACCGGAGTTGGGGTTGCGGGCCTGGTGCCTGGTAGAGGAGTTGGAGCAGGCAGGGGTCGATGGTCATGGTCTGGTGGTTGGTGGCGCGGATCAGCTCGCCGTGGCTGATGTCCTTCGTCCAGGCGCCGCCGGGGAAGGTGACGTTGGTGGAGCGGGCGAAGGGGTTGGCCTCGGTGGCGGCGAGCGGCTGCCAGGTGCCGGTCAGGCCCTTGGAGGTGAAGGGGCGGTAGTACCGGTTGCCGTCGCCGCCGATGGCTTCCCAGATCAGCAGGTAGGTGTCGGTGCCCTTGACGCGGTAGACGGCGTCATGAAGACGTGCCATCTGCCGTTCTTGTCCCGGACCACCGACGGGTCCTTGACGGCGACGGAGTTGCTGCCGTCCTGCTGCGGTGAGATGACCGGTCCTGTGGAGGACCACCGGAAGGGCATGGGCAGCTCCATGGCGGCTCGAATGGGACGCATGCGTCGTGCGGTTTGGCCGGCTGTACGGCCAGGGCCGGCTAGCCCTACGCGTGGTCGAAATACCGAACAGTGGCCGGGTCTTCGGACGTGAAAATAATGGTGCCGTTGACGGGGCCCGGTCAATGCTGTGTGCGCAACATTTTCGGCGATCATCCGAAAGTTTTGCGCTCCCATTTCCAGTGCGAAAGCTTCAACCCCTGTGGTGAGCGGGTCAGTTGGCGTACGCCTGGCCGCACCGGAAGCCCCGCCCGGGACGCCGCCGCGCTCAGCTCGCCGGCAGGGCCGCGCTCCGGCGGACCGCGAGCTTCGTGAAGATCTCCGGGCCGAGCTGCGGCACCCTCTCCCCGTGGTCGAGTGAGAGAGCCAACTCGGCGGCGGAGGAAGCCATTTCACTCAACGGCTGATACGCCGTCGTCAGCGGGGACCGGCCCAGACCGCGACCGGCATGTCGTCAAAGCCGACCACGCTCAGGTTTTGTGGGACGCGGCCCGGCCCCACGGGACGCCTGGTAGACACCAAGTGCCTGCATGTCGTCCACCGGGTCGAAGTACGCATGCGAGAACATCCCGCGCAAGCGCAGCCCAGCCGGAACTGCACCGGCTCATCGTCGGTAATGGGGGTGAGCGGCCGACGGCCGACGGTATGTTCTACGGTTTCCGGAAGGCGCTCGGAGGCTTTCGGGTGCACAGCTACGGAGGTGGGGACTGTGGCCGGGAAACGTGCCCAGCGCGATACAGGTACGCGGAGCCCGGTCGGGGCGGTCAAGGTGACGATCAGCGAGATCGCACGGGAGGCCGGGGTGTCCGTGCCGACCGTCTCGCGTGTCGTCAACGGGCGCTCCGACGTCTCGCCCGCCACCCGGGCCCGCATCGAGGACCTCCTGCACCGGCACGGCTACCGCCGCCGCCCGGTGGCACCAGGGGCCCGGGCGGCCCTGCTCGACCTGGTCTTCAACGACCTCGACAGCCCCTGGGCGGTGGAGATCATCCGCGGTGTGGAGGAGGTCGCGCACGAGCAGGGCGTGGGCACCGTGGTCTCCGCGATCCACGGCCGGGCGGGCGCTGCCCGCCAGTGGATGACGAACCTGCGGGCCCGCGCCTCGGACGGCGTGATCCTGGTGACCTCCGCGCTCGAACCCGGGCTCCATGACGAACTGCGGCGCCTGGGCGTGCCGTTGGTGGTGATCGACCCGGCCGGATCGCCTGCCACCGACGCACCCACCGTCGGCGCCACCAACTGGGCGGGCGGCATGGCCGCCACGGAGCATCTGCTCGGGCTCGGCCACCGCCGGATCGGGTTCATCGAGGGCCCGCCCCGGCTGCTGTGTTCCCGGGCCCGCCTCGACGGCTACCGTGCCGCGCTCGATGCGGCCGGGGCGCCGGTCGACGGCGAGCTGATCGTGCCCGGGGACTTCTACCACGAGTCCGGGTTCACCGGCGCGAACCGGCTGCTGGACCTGGACGTACCGCCCACCGCGATCTTCGCCGCCAGCGACCAGATGGCGCTCGGCGCGATCGAGGCGCTGCGCCGGCGCGGCCTGCGCGTGCCGGAGGACGTGAGCGTCGTCGGCTTCGACGACCTGCCGGAGGTGTGCTGGTCGTCCCCGCCCCTCACGACGGTGCGTCAACCCCTGGCGGACATGGGCAAGTTGGCGGCCCGTGCCGTGCTCGACCTGGCCCGCTCCGTGGAGCCGGCCTCGCCGCGGGTGGAGCTGGCCACGGAGCTGGTGATCCGCGCGAGTACGGCCCAGCCGCGCCGCGCGTAGCGGAGGGGCAGCCTCCCGGGGGTGTCAACGGCCCATGTTGGTAGGGACGTTGATGCACCTGCCGTTGACGCACCCTTCCTATGCCCGCAACTTCCGAGGCCATCGCCCGACAATTTTCGGATCGCTTCCGGAAGACCACTGTGCGGGTACTCAATACCCCTCACGGACGCCGGCCGCTGCCCCGTGCCGCAGTGGTGCCGGGGCGCGGGGCAGCGGCCCGACGACGGCGGGTCAGCCGCCGATCTCCGAGTCCTGCGCGGCGGCGACGATCGCGGTCGCGTCCTCCGGCAGCAGGTATCCGGCGTTCACGGACGTCTGCGCGGCCGTGCGCACCTTGCCCACGTAGCCGGCGTGGGTCGGGTAGAGCCGGCTGAGCACCGGCTCCGTGGTGGCCGGGAGGGACGGATCGGAGGGGTCGCCGTCGTCGTGCCGGTCCCAGGCGTCCGTGTCGCCGTTCCACGGGTCGCGGGCTCCGTACAGGCCGCAGAAGACGCCGCTGCCGGTGGTGTCGCGCGAACCGGTGAGCGTACGGGTGGGCACCGTGACATCCGGCAGGCGGACACCGCCGGTGGCCAGGCCGGTGGCCGGGTCACGCAGCACGGTGCTCAGCGGCTGACCGCTCGGCGGCCGCGCACCGCCCCGCGCCCAGACGGCCAGGTGACGCAGCGCCGCGTTCATCGCCCAGTGGCCGGGCCCGTCATTGAAGGGAGCCGAACCAGCGGCGCAGTCCGGCGACGGCGCGGCCGAGCCCGCCGATTTCTGTACGGTCGCGCTGCCGAGGTCGAAGGCCCACTGGTCGCCGTGCGCGGTGCCGGCCAGTTCCCAGTGCACGACGCTGCTGGTGTCCGGCTGCCGAGCGGTCGCGGCGCCCGGCACGTCGGTCTCGGTGAGCACCACGAAGGTCGGCACCGCCAGGTCGGTCCTGATCCGGGAGGGGTTGGGCATCAGCAGGGTGTCGGCGAGCACACCGCTGATCGGGGCGGCGATCGCGCTGTTGCTGTGCACCATGAAGCCGTCGTAGACCTTGGAGACCGGCTGGACGGCGTTGACATACGTCGTCATGAAGCCCGCTGACTGTGACTCGCCGTCGGCGAGCAGTGTGCGGACCGGGAGCCCGCCGAGCGGGTCCGGCCCGTTCGGGGTGCGCAGCGCCTGGCCCGCCTGGGAGAAGATGTCGTAGGCGAAGGCGTCACCGGGGTGGACGAGGCCGGAGTACCGGGCCGGGTCCCAGCCCTTCAGACCCTTGATCTCGCCCCGTCCGCCGTTGACCCCTACGGCCTGCGCCGAGACGCCGACCCAGGCGTAGCCCTCACGCAGCAGCTCGTCCCGCTCGAACCAGTAGTCCGGGGAGAGGTCGAGCTGGCCGCTGACGTTGAGCCACTCCACCACTACGGTGCCGTTGAACTTCGCCGGATCGGTGGGACGGCGCACCAGCAGACGGCTCTTGTAGTCGGCGGTGCCGGACGCGCGGACGTTCCACCGGCCGTCCGAGGTCCACAGGCCGGACTTGGCGTACGAGGTGGCGGTGCCCGAGAAGAAGTACTCGCTCTCGGTGTAGCCGAACGAGGCGAGGTCCTCCGCCGCGGCGAGGAACGGGAAGCCGTGACTGCCGGCGGGCGGGACGGTGACTGTTGGGCTCGCGGTCGTGGCGGGGGAGGCCGCGGCCGGGAGGGCCAACGGGTCGACGAGGAGGGCGCCGCAGAGCAGCGCCCCCAGCGCGGTGGCGGTGACGGACCGCCGGAATAACCGAGCAAGCATGCGCACGGGTTGCCTCCGTGAATGCGTGTCCCAATGGGTTGAGACCGCAGTCTCGACGGACCGTGCAGGGCTGCCATCGGCAAATCCACCGGTGTCCCGGGAGCGGTGACAGATGGCCGATGGCCGGTGACGGCCCGGCAGAGCGAAGGTACTTCTGGCAGACGTAGGCTGACCGGAGGGCTGGGTGGGTTGGCTGGGGTGGCGAAACATTGAGGTCAGCGCCGGGAACGCCGACGCTGAACACCTCAACTCCCGTCAGGAGAAGACCCCTCATGAGCAGCCTTCCCGCCACCTCGCACAACACTTCCAGCAGCGACAACGCTCCTGTTGGCTCCGATGTGTGGTTCGTGACCGGCGCCTCTCGCGGCTTCGGCCTGGCGATCGTCCGTGAGGCGCTGGCTCGCGGACACAAGGTGGTCGCCACCGCCCGCCGCTCCGACCACATCGCCGCCCTGCTGCCCGGGGCGAGCCAGAACCTGCTCGCGCTTGACGTCGATGTGACCGACGCAGCGGAGGTCACGCGGGCGGTCGACGCGGCCACCGAGCACTTCGGCCGGATCGACGTCGTCGTCAACAACGCCGGCCGTGGCCTGCTCGGCGCGGTCGAAGAGGTCTCTGACCAAGCGGTGCGTGCGGCCTTCGACGTCAACGTGTTCGGCGCGCTCAACGTCCAGCGCGCCGTCCTGCCGCAGCTGCGCGAGCAGCGCTCCGGGCACATAGTCAACATCAGCTCTGTCGCCGGAGTGGTCGGCATCCCGGGCTGGGGCCTGTACAACTCGACCAAGTTCGCCATGGAGGGCTTCACCGAGGCGATGTCCCACGAACTTGCTCCGCTCGGCATCAAAGTGACCCTCATCGAGCCCGGATACTTCCGCACCGACTTCCTCGACACTTCCAGCCTCAGCACGGAGCACAACGTCATCGACGATTACGCCGACACCGCCGGCGCCACCCGCACCCATGCCCAGGACGTGAACCACGCGCAACCTGGTGACCCGGTCAAGGGTGCCGAGGCGATCGTGAACCTCACCGAGCTCGCCCAGCCGCCGCTGCGGCTGGTCCTCGGCTCCGACGCCTACGGCTTTACCCAGGCCAAGCTCGAGACCCAGGTCGCCGAACTGCACACCTGGCGGAAGGTCTCCGAGTCCACCGACCACGAGGACCAGGCAGCCCATGCCTGATAGGCGGCCAGGGCCAGGCGCCTGGTGACGGCCGGCGGTTGCAGACAGGTACCGAGGAGCAGTCACGCTCTTCCGTTGCGTACGCCCACTGCCCGGCGCCGCACCAGATAGGCGCCGGCGGCAGCGGCCAGCAGCACCATGACGCCGATGAAGACAAGCCCGGCCTCTTCGAGCCCCAGTGGTTCGGAGAGCACGCCGATGCCGATGACGGGGATGGAGATGCCCGTGTACGCGACCACGAAGAGCGACGAGATGACGCCTGCCCGGTGCGTTTGGGGAGCGGCGTCCGCCACGGCTGCCACCGCGGCCCGCAGGGCAAGTCCCTGACCCGCACCGCCCACCAGCGCACTGACCACCACCAACGGGAGCTTCTCCCAGGCCAACGCCCCGGCCAGCAGGCCCAGACCGGCGATCAGCGCCAGGCAACCGAGCGGCAGCGCCCTTGCCACACCGAGCCGGCTGACCAGGAGTTGGCCGATGGTGGACGCGAAGAACGCCAGGAAGACGATCAGGCCGATGAGGGCCAGGTTCGTGACGTCGAGCGTCCGGGTGAGGAAGGCGGGGGACACCGAGGTGAACACCCCCAGCAGGGAGAAGCCGACGAACGCCGCGAGTGCGGCGGGCACGAAGACCGGCCGGACCTCCGGCGGCAGGCTGGGTCCCTGGGGGCGTGCCGTGCGCAGGGGCCGCGGGTCGCGCACGGTCTCGGCCAGTGACCAGATCATGGCGAACGCGACCGCCACCAGGACGAGATGAGTCACGAACGGCAGGGACAGCGGCATCGGCGCGTATTCGGCGAGCAGCCCCGCGAGCAGCGGGCCGCAGCCGAGGCCTCCCATGTTGGCCGCGGTCGAAGCGAAGGCGGCCCGCCCCTCTTTCCCGGGCGGGGCGCACTCCATCACATATGCGGTCGCCGCGCCGGTGAACAGTCCGGCGGAGAGCCCCGACAGCAGCCGTCCGAGGTAGAGGAACGGCAGGCCGCCCTCGGACAGGAAGCACACGGCACTGAGCGCGGAGAGCCCAAGGCCGCAGAGCAGGACCGGTCTGCGGCCGACGGTGTCCGAGACGTTGCCCGCGAGCAGCAGGACACCGATCACCCCCAAGGCATAGACGGCGAAGACGACCGTCACGATCAGCTCGGAGAAGCCGAGCTCGTTCTGGTACAGACCGTAGAGCGGAGTGGGGAGCGTGGTGCCGGCCATGCACACGGCGAAGGCCCCGGCGGCCCGGAGATAGCCACCCCGTCGACGGCCCCGAATGGCATTCTGACGATCAGTCACATCAGGAACCGTAGTCGCCGTCGGGAGGAGGTGGGCGTTTTGAGATGCTGGCGTGGTGTCGTCCTCCTGCAGGCTGCAGGAGGCTGTTGCAAGAGGTCCGTGCGCGAGGCCGTCGGGTAGCTGGAGGCGGTCAGCCGCGTCGTCGCACGCAACAAACCTGGAGACGTCGGCGATCACTCCCGGGATACTGCTCGCCCATGGATGAGGTCAAAGTCGTCGTCGCCCATTCCGAGCGCGCGACCCTGCGCGTCGGTGACGTGTTCTTGAAGGTGGACGCCGATCAGGCGCGCATCGACGCCGAGGTCGAGGCGATGTCGTTCGCACCGGTCCCGACCCCGGAAGTCCTGTGGCGCAGGCCGCCCGTGCTGGCGATCGCCGCACTCCCCGGGACGACGCTCGGGCGCCTCGGCGGGCCGTCGACCGGGTCGCCGGCGGCGTGGGCCGCGGCAGGCGCCGCTATCCGGAAGCTGCACGACGCGCCCCTGCCACCCCGGCCGGGCCGGGCCGGCCGGAGCATCGTCGCGCTGGCGGCGGAACTCGACGATGAGTGCGAGCTGCTCGTGACGAAGGGCGTCTTGCCCGCCGATCTGGTCACCCGCAACCGCCAGGTCGCCGAGGCCGCGCTCCGGCCGTGGACTCCGGCGTTCACGCACGGCGACCTGCAGATCGCGCACGTCTTCGTCGACGGCGACGAGGTCACCGGCATCATCGACTGGTCCGAGGCGGGCCAGGGCGATGCCCTGTACGACCTCGCCACCTTCACGCTCGGCCACGAGGAGCACCTCGACGACGTCCTCGCCGGGTATGGCGCCGACATCGACCTCGACGTGATCCATGCGTGGTGGTCGCTGCGAAGCCTCCTGGCAGTGCGCTGGCTGATCGAGCACGGCTTCGACCCCTTCTTGCCGGGTTGTGAGGTCGACGTTCTGAGATCCCGGATGTGAGGCCGCGCGGGACCGACCGCTGTGCATGGCGTTCTGACGCATCGAGCAGGCCACGACCTGGGGCGACGGACCCTTCGCCCAACAAGTGCGGTGCGCAGGACTTGCCGGCCTCATGTGCCCGTCAGCGCCGACGTCGGCTCTGGTTCAGCAGGTCCGTCGGCTGATCCTTTGTTCCTGCAATGCGGTGACGGACCGCGCGTCGAGGGGCAGATAACCCGATCTGTCCGACAAGCGACCTACATTTCCTCGACAGTGCAGGGTCCCGGACTCCGCTCGGGGCTCACCGCTTCAAGGAGATGGAAATGCTGGTTCGCAATGCCGTCAGCGGGTGTGTGGCCGTAGCCGTCGCCTCCGTGGCGATGACCGGTCTCGCACACGCAGATGCTCCCACCGGGCCGACTCCCCATACGGCGCCAGCCCCGCGGGTCACGGTCACTCCGACGGTGGCCAAGCAGAAGGCCACGGTCGCGGTAAAGGTCGTCGGCGCCCCGAAAACGTGTCGTTCGGTATCGGCGCGGTCCGATGCCTTCGTCAAGCCGGTGACGCTGGCGAAGAAGGGCAACCCGCCGGTGTACTCGGGCCCTGCAGGGGTGAAGGCGAATGCCGCCCCTGGTCCTCACCAGGTCATGGTCGGGGGAGTCGGCTGCGGAAAGTGGACGGCGAAGGCCAAGCTCACCGTTCTCGCACCGTCCCCGAAGCCGGTGAAGGGCAAGGTCATCTCAAAGACCGGCGTGCACGTACGCCAGCAGCCGACCTCCAGCTCGCGTATCACTGGCGCCTACCGGAAGGGTCAGTCCATCGACCTGATCTGCCGCAAGGTCGGTCAGCCCGTCGGCGGCAACCGCACCTGGTACCAGGTCAAGACGCCCAAGGGATGGGTCACCGCTCGCTACGTGAAGGCCAACGGCGCGGTTCCTCCTTGCAAGTGACCGAATCAGCGACTCGGTAGCCGTTCCCAAGTGCGCAGGCGAGGTCGAGTCCAGGAGGTGCCCACCGGGCCCACCCCTGGACTCGACCGTGCCGCGCGTCGAAACCCGGTGTCAGTCCCGGCGGTACTGCGCGGGCGACCCCTTGGTGTCCTCGTCCTCGTAGGAGCCGGCCTTGCCCCGGTCCACATGGAACGTCGTCAGCGTACGGACGGGCGAGCGCGGGTCGCGGCGGTCACCGACGACCCGCATGTGTGCGCTGAACCGCTCCGGCGTCACCTCGTACACGTCGTAGCCGTACCGGTTGCCCTCGAAGTACTTCAGGTGGGGATTGGCCTTGCCCATCAGCGGGCCGTTGGCCGCGTTCCAGTCCGCGGAGTACGCACCCGAGGTCACCGAGTGTGCGGTGAACTCCGTTCCCAGCAAGGGGGATTCGGGCTCGTCGAAGTCGGTGCGGATGTCATCGACGAACGCCGAGTGCCAGTCACCCGTGATGACGACCAGGTCCTCCAGACCGCTCTCGTGCACATGCCCGAGGACCTCCTTGCGCTCGGCGAGGAAGCCGTCCCACTGATCGGTGAACATGTACGAGCCGCCCGGACGGCCCCGGAGCTGGCTCAGCATGATCGAGTTGGCCCATATGTGCCAGGCGTCGGGGGCGCGGTCGACGGTCTTCTTCAGCCACGTCTTCTGCTCGGCGCCCAGGATGGTGCCGTCCGGCAAGTTCTGCGCCGAGCGGTACGAGCGCAGGTCCAGGACGGTGAGTTCCACCAGGTCGCCCCAGCGCCGCACCCGGTGGATCTCCGGGTCGGGCAGTGCGGACCCGCCGAAGGAATCACGGTGCGGCATGTGCTCGAACCATGCCTGGTACGCGGCTGCGCGGCGCCGCATGAACGGGGCCCCGCCGCCGGTGCCGCTGTAGTCGTTGACGACCTCGTGGTCGTCCCAGGTCAAGAACCACGGGTGGGCGGCGTGCGCCTCGCGCAGCGACTTGTCGCCCTTGTACAGGGCGTGCCGCTTGCGGTAGTCGGCGAGGGTGAGGATCTCCGGGCCGTCGTGGTCCCGGACATGCTCTTCGGGTACGCCGCCGACTTGGCCGTGCTCATAGATGTAGTCACCGAGGTGGACGACGAAGTCGACGTTCTCGCGGGCGATGCCGCGATGAGCGGCGAAGAAACCGTCGTGGAACGCCTGGCAGTTGGCGGCCGCGAAGGTGACCTTCGAGATGTGGCCGCGCGGCGCAGTCTTCGTACGCCCCGTGCGGGATGTCTTTCCGAGTGCCTTGAAGGCGTACCAGTAGTGGCGGCCCGGAGCCAGGCCGCTCACCGGGACGTGCACGCTGTGGCCGAGTGTCGCCGACGCGGGTGCCGTGCCCCGGGCGACGACGTGGCGCAGCCGGGCGTCCTTGGCGACGACCCAATCGACCTCGACGACGTCGGGAAGTCTCTGCTCGGCGGCGAGCGGTTCGGGGGCGAGTCTGGTCCACAGCACCACGGAGTGCGGCTGCGGATCACCCGAGGCGACGCCGAGCGTGAAGGGCGCGTGGTCGTACTCGGCACCCAGGTTCTCGGCGGCCTCGCGGGCCTGCGCCGGGGTGAGGCCCGGGGCGAGTGGCCAGGCGACGCTGAGCGCGCCGACGGCCGCGGCGGACTTGAGCAGGTCACGTCGGTTGACGGTCATCGGCGGCCTCCGGTGGTGCTGAGCGTGAGGGAAAGGGCGTCCGCGTAACCGTCGTTGGAGGTGCCGCTGCCGCTGCGCGTGAAGACGAGAAGGACCCGCGCCGAGCGGGCGGTGGGCGGCACGGCGGCCTCAGCCGTGCGCTCCAGGAGCCCGGTCTTGCCCTGCCGGTCGGCCGCGCCGACCGGTCCGAGGACACTGAGGGCGATCGGGGTGCCCCTGGAGTCACGGAACTCCACGGACAGGCGTGCGCCGTCCTCCTGCCCGGCGAAACCGCCGAGCCAGCCGGCCAGCGTGTAGCGGACCTTGCCCGCGTCGACGGCGCGGCGTCCGGTGGGACCGCTCCTGGGCAGGTCGACGTCCTGCATCAACGCGGTACGCGGGCTGTTGCCACCCGAGAAGAAGCGGCTGCCGCGGTGGGCCGGGCCGGGGTCCGAGGCGGTCGGGTAACCGCCGCCGAGACTGTAGTCGATGAGGGCCGGGGCTCCCTGGGTGACCTTCCAGCCGCGGACCTTCGAGACGGGGTCGGCACTGCCGCCGGACCCGCTCTCCGCGTCGCCGTTGACGACGAGATTCACGCACGCCTCCTGTGATCGGTGAGTTGAGCGCGGTCAGCCCACCAGCCCCGCATGAACCAGGAGAAGCATTCCGGCGAATTCTGTTACAGCCGTACGTCGCTGTACATCGCCGTGCATGGCTGTATGCCGCCGGTTCCCGGGGTCGCGCGTGCTTCGATCCCCTGCCGCACGCCTACGCAGATCGCGTCACCAACGCTCCGTCGGGGTTGGAGGTGAGACCGGCCGCAGGCCTGTGCGCAGGGAAGGAGAGGGAAGGGGGCCGGGCATTGACGTGGGAGCCGGGCCATGCGGGAGCGTCTGCTCGTCCGCGTTACGGCGTGGGAGGCCGCTGCGGGGAGCGGAGTACGAGCAGGGTGATCTCGCTGGGAGCGAAGATGCGGAACGGTGGGCCCCAGAAGCCGGTGCCGCGGCTGGTGTAGAGGAGGGTGCGGTCGCCGTGGCGGCTGAGGCCGGCGAGAGCGGGCTGGTCGATGCGGACCAGGTGGTGGAAGGGCCAGATCTGACCGCCATGGGTGTGGCCGGAGAGCTGGAGGTCGACTCCGCCGGCCACCGCGCGGTCGACGAACTTGGGCTGGTGGGCAAGGAGCAGGACGGGCAGGTCAGGGTCGGCGCCGTCCAGGGCTCCGGCGAGGTGCGCGCGATGGCCGGCCAGGCCGGAGGACTCGGCGGTCACGTCGTCCACGCCGGCGACCACGAGGGTGTCGCCGCCGCGTTCGAGCAGCAGATGGCGGTTGCGCAGCGGTTCCCAGCCCAGCGCGTCCATCAGGTCGACCCAGCCCTGGGCCTCGCTGTAGTACTCGTGGTTGCCGGTGACGTAGACCCGGGCCCGGGTGGCCCGTACGGTGCCGAGTGGGGCGGCCTGGGCGCGGCGGCGTTCGGCGGTGCCGTCCGCGATGTCGCCGGTGTGGCAGACCAGGTCGGCCTCCAGGGTGTTCACCGTCTCGCAGACCCGTGAGGACCAGCGGGCGCGGTCGAGCGGGCCGTAGTGGGTGTCGGTGATGAGGGCGACACGGGTGCCGTCCAACCCGGCTCCCAGGCGGGGGAGTTGCACGTCGAGGTGGCGCACCCGTGGTACTCGGCGGGCCTCGGCGTACCCCCAGGCGAGCAGCACGGCGGCCGTGCCCAGGACCGCCCAGGTGACGAACCGGGCCCGGTACTGCCCGTCGCCTGCGCCGGCCAGCGTAAGGGCAAGGCGCAGCAGGACGCCGAGCAGGACGGACCAGGTGAACAACACCCAGCTGACCCCGAGAAGGGAGTCTCCGACGATGGCCGCCCAGTCCTGCTGCCGTCGGCCGTGGCCACGCATCATCGCCAGCGGCATACCGGTCAGGCCGAGGGCGAATACGGCGGTGCCGCCCAGCAGGACGGCGAGCGGCCAGTGCTGGCCTGCGTACAGCAGCACCCAACAAGGCACGGTCCACAGCAGGACCGGCGCGATCAGGGGGATGTAGCGCATCAGGCGGCGCAGCCGGCTCTGCTGGGCCGCGTGTGCTGAATCGTCCCCGGCTCGTGCTTCGCTGGTGTCGGTCACGCTGCCCCTCCTCAAGTAGCCACCCTGTCAACGCGCGCAATGTATCTGGTCGCTGCAAGTGGCGTCTGGTCGCCACTGTGGCGGGGCAGCCGGGGCGGGGGAGTTACTAGCGGCACGGGCCATGGGCCCCGGTGACGACCGCGGTCGACGACCGGGGTTCCGGGTGAAGCGCATTCACCTGCGCGGGGTCATTACACGGCGGTGATGTCGAGAACGACCTTGCCTGTTGTCCGCCCCGACTCGATCCGGCGGTGCACCTCGGCGACGTGTGCGAGTGGCGCTGTTTCGACCTGCAGGTGCAGGTCGCCGCCGGCCACGGCGGCCACCGCCCGACGCAGCGCCCGCCCCGTCTCCTGGGGGTGCGCGGCGGCGAAGGCGGCGAGGTTGAAGCCTGACACCGTCTTGTTGGTGAACCACAGTTCGTTCGCGGAGAACGGCACGTCGTCGGCGTCGGAGGCATTCCCCATGACCACCAGACGACCCAGCGGCGCCAGGCGTTCCAGGCTCGCTCGCCGGGCGGGTCCGCCGACCATGTCGATGACGACGTCGAACTCGCCGGCGGACGAGACATCCTCCCGCAGGACGACCTCGTCGTACCCGAACTCCTTCGCCTGTTTCACCTTGGCCGCGCTGCCGACAGTGCCCACGACGCGTCCGGCACCCAGGAGCCGTGCCACCTGGCCGAGTTGACTGCCGACGCCGCCCGCCGCGGCATGGACCAGCACGCGCTCCCCGGCGGCGAGACGAGCCACCCGCTCCAGCACCAGGAACGCGGCGGTGCTGTTGGAGGGCAGCGCCGCAGCGGTGGCAAGTGCGGTGAGGTCCTCGGGCAGCGGCGCGACGAGGTGTGCGGAGGTGACGACCACCTGGGCGTAGCCGCCGCTGTCGACGATGGTCAGCGCCGCCACCCGCTGGCCCACCTCCAGCCCGCTCACGCCCGTGCCAAGAGCACGGACGCGGCCGGAGACCTCAATGCCGGGAACGAAGGGCAACGGCACGTCCACCACCCCGCGCCGGTAAAGGATCTCGGCGAAGTTCGCCCCCGCGTAGGCGACGTCGATCGAGACCTGGCCCGGCCCCGGGTCGGGCACCTGGCGGGTTTCGAGGCGAAGGACATCGGCGGTGCCGAACTCGGGGATGGTGACGGCGTGCTGTTCAACGGTGTGGTTCGTCATGGGAAAGATGATGATGCGGTGGGCGAAGGCAAGCCAGGTGGGAACTGATCCTGGGTCTGCCACCACCAGGATCACCACCAGGCTGCTGACGTGGACGGTCCCTGGCTCCGACACGGCCCTCGGCCCGACACGAGGCCCGTTCCCGGGTGGTGGCCAGGCTGTCCTGCGGGGCGCGTCCGACCGTGCCTGGTCCGCCGTATTCCTCGTCAGCCCTTTCCCGTCTTTCCCGGCAAGGCCTGATCGAGGAGGACTTCCGCCGCCGCCCGTGCGTGTCGGCCGTAGTCCGCTTCGTCCAGCACCATGGCACGGCTGGCCGCCCCGTCCGCGAGGGTGGCCAGTTGCTCGGCGAGTGGAAGGGGCCCGCGGCAGCCCAGCTCAGTCACCACCGCGACGATCAGTTGCACCATGCGCAGCTTCTGCTCCCGGGCGTAGGAGTGCACCGCGCTCTCCGGGTCGGGGAACTCCGCGGCGGCATCGATGAACGGACACCCGCGCACCGGAGCCGCGTCCGCCACCGGCTGGTCGAACAACTTGCGGATCCGTTCTCGCGGAGGGATGTCCTCGCGGGTCAGCACGCCTTCCAGGGTCGCCCCCGACAGTGCGAGGCCCTGCAAGTGGGCGATGACCAGATCGTTCTTGGTGCGAAAGTGCGCGTAGAGCGTCCGCTTGGACACCGGCGCTTGCTCGGCGACCTGTTCCATGCCGGTCGCGCTGATGCCCTGGGTCGCGAACAGTCGGGCGGCGGCAGCCAGAATGCGCTCCCGCCCGCCGCGCCCTCGCCCCCGGGATGCCGTGGCCGTCGTACTCACGGTCGTGTTCATGAAGTAAGTATACGCAATCGTTTACTTCGGCTGCCGCGCCGCGTTACGGTGACCTCCGCATGTAAACGTGAGCGTTTACATGAACTCTGCTGTCACCAAGGAGCCCCATGAGCACGTCCTTCCCCACTGAGCTGAGCAGCTGCGCGGAGAAGCTGATACGCGGCCGTCACGCGTCCCGCGCGTTCCGTCCGGAACCCGTTCCCGAGGACACGATGCGCAGGATCTTCTCGCTGGCCGGCACCGCGCCGTCCAACTCCAACGCACAACCGTGGCAGGTGGAGGTGGTGAGCGGCGCGGCACGTCAGCGCCTGGCCGGTGCCCTGCAGACGGCCCACGCCGAACGGCGCACCTCGGTGGACTTCTCGTATTCGGAGGGGATGTACGCGCCGGTGCACCAGTCCCGTCGGGCGGCGTTCGGCGCCGAACTGTACGGGGCGCTGGGCATCGGCCCCGACGATCACACCGCACGTGCGGCCTACGACTCGGAAAGCCTGCGCTTCTACGGCGCGCCGCACGCGGCCTTCCTTTTCGTCCACGGCGACGGAGAGGCCCGGCTGGCCGCGGATGTCGGCGCCTACATGCAGACGCTGCTCCTGGCGATGACCGCGTACGGCGTGGACAGTTGCCCGCAGGGACTGCTGAGCTTCTATGCCGACACCGTCCGCACCGAACTCGGCATCACCGGAGGGAAGTTGCTTGTCGGCATCTCCTTCGGCTACGCCGACGAGACGGCGCCGGTGAATCGGGTGAAGGCCGAGCGGGCTCCACTCACGTCGACCACGGCCTTCCACGACTAGGCAGTTTGGTGCGAGCCGGCAGGCGGAAGGTCACGGTCGTCCCGGGCGACCGTCCAGGGTGATCACCCACGCAAGCGCGGCGTCCGCGCGGTGGTAACGAAACCGCCCAGGTGTCGAGGTGTGTGGCAGTGGGGGAGGGGTGGCTGGAGGTTCGCGGCGTGGTGCGGAGCAACGGCGATGTGTGGGGCAATGCGTCACGTGGCGTATTGAGGGCCACGGTTTCGGTCCTGGGGGAACGGTGTGCGTCGCGTCGGCCCACGAGGGCTGTCGCAGGGTCACGGGGCCGACGGGATGCCGCTGTGGGTGCACGTCATCCGCTCGCCGCATCCTCGGCCTCCCAGCGCAGCAGGTCGCCCGGCTGGCACTTGAGTACCTCGCAGAGCGCGGCGAGCGTCGCGAAGCGCACTGCCTTGGCGCGGCCATTCTTGAGCACCGCCAGGTTGGCGGGAGTGATCCCGACGCGGTCCGCGAGGTCACCCACGGACATCTTTCGCCTGGCCAGCATCACGTCGATGTCGACGACGATCGGCATCAGATCACCTCGTCCAACTCGGCCTGCATCTGCGCCGCTTGGACGTCGCGGGCGACGGCCTGGGCGAGCAGCATCCGCAGTACGAGCACGATGAGAGCGACCCCGAGGATGGCCAGGCCGACCCCGCCCATGATGACGGTGACGCCCGGGTCGTCCCGCTGGCCCGGCGCGTTGAGGGCCGTGACCGTGAACCACAGCAGGGCGGCCGCCACGATTGCGCCGATCACGGCGTCCACGTACCGGAAGGCGGCGTGAGAGAACACGGTCCCGCGCCGCACCATCGTCACCAGCCGCCAAACGCTGACCAGGGCGACCTGCCCCGACATCATGCCCAGAATGGTGATCACGCGCAGTGGGGTCAGCGGGAGCGCCCCGCCCTCCGGGTCGCTCCCGCTGACCAGCACCCACACCATCCCGGCCTGTACCAAAACGGTGCCCGCGAGCACCACCACGAGCACGGCGCGAAGCGCACGCACAGCCAGCTTTCCCATGCCTCGCCTTCCATCGAATTGCGATGTGAATCTATCGAATCTCGATAGGCGGGGCAAGGGTTGGTCCGAAGGGTTGGTGGCGGTTGGGCGCCGCGTCGGGACACGGTCGGCTGGCCGACCGTGCTCGCGGAAGCCCTGCGACCGGTAGAGGCGCAGGGCGTTTTGATGTCGTTGCTCCTGGCGCCGATGGTCCGCCCGATGCTCCTGGCTGCGTGCCTGCCGGGGTGGTGTGTCAGTGCGCGGGGAGCCGGTCCACCAGTAGTTGCAGCCTCGCCTCGGCGTCTTCCGGGAGCAGTCGTCCTGTCCGGGCCAGGGTTGCCAGGCCGTGCAGGGAGGCCCAGAACACCTCGGTGAACAGCCCCGGGTGGACGCCGTTGCCGGTGACCTGGCCGAGGGTCTCCTCCAGGGCGGCGAAGGCGTCCTTCAGTGGCTGGGGGGTGTCTTCCTGTGCGTAGGGCAGGCCGCCGTCGAGCTGAAAGAGGGCGTCGTAGACGGCCGGGTGGTGTTGGGCGAAGTCGAGGTAGCCGCGGGCCAGGGCGGTGACCTGGGCGCGCGGGCCGCTGGCGGCGGAGGTGGCGGCCCGCAGGGTGCGGGCCAGTTCGGCGGCGCCTTGCAGGGCGACGGCGCCGATGATCTCGCGTTTGCCGCGGAAGTGGCTGTAGAGGACGGGCTGGCTGTATTCGATGCGCTCGGCCAGCCGACGGGTGGTGACCGCGTCCCAGCCCTGCTGCTCGGCGAGTTCTCGGGCGGTGGTCACGATGAGGCGCTCGCGTTCCGCCCGTTCGCGTTCCTTGCGTTCCTTGACCGACATAACTCGGATCCTAGCACCGCTAGACAAGAGAGCGGCAGTAGTACTAGCGTTGCCTCATCACCTAGCGACGCTAGATTCCTGGAGGGGTCACCACCATGCTCAACGCACTCGAGGTCATCACCACCGTGCTCGTCGGCCTGATGGTGGGGGTGGAACTCTCCGTCGCCTTCGTCATGAACCCCATCCTCAACGCCCTGCCCGACGACAGCACCCAGCTCGGCAACGCCCACGGCGGCCGGATGCTCGGCGCCCTGATGCCCATCTGGTACATCGGCTCCCTCGCCCTGGTCACCACCTGGGCCATCACCGCCCGGCACCACGAGGGCACCGGCCTGGTCATCACCGCCGGCGCCCTGCTGCTCCTCAGCGTGATCATGTCGGTCCTGCTGCTCGTCCCGATCAACAACCGCAACAAGACCTGGACCCCCGACAACCGGCCCGCCGACTGGAAGCAGCAGCTGAACCGCTGGAACCGCTACCACTACGTCCGCGTCGCCGTCATCATCACCGCTTTCACCCTCCTGGTCACCGCCCTCGCCTGAGCCCACCAGCCGACACCGCGCCGGTGGCGCACCATGCCGCTCCAGTGCGTCAGCGGGCCACTCGGATTCCGGCATCCGGTAATGCATCGGCCGCTCGGCTCCCGCAGCGGAGACCCGACAGGCAACGCCCTTCGATCAGCCGCGTGCGCACAAAAGGAGGGCGGATGTCGAAGAGCCGTACGAGAAAGATCGGGACTGCCGTTTCGCCCGGGGGCGCGGGCGAAACGGCAGTCCCTCGGCGCGCCCTCCGACGCAGGCCGGACATCGATCCAGCTGCTGTAAGTCCCCTCTGCGAGACGCGAGTTGTAGTCGACGGTCAGCGGGGTGGGGGATGGGGTCGGCCAAGGGGGCCGAGGCGTCACCGCGCCGCACCTGGCCTGCACGCGGCGATCCATCGCGATGCGAAGGCAGGTCTAAAGAGCCATGTGTCTCAGCGGAAGTACGGAGTTGAGTTCCTGACTGCGCGGAAAGCTGTGTCGTCGGCTCGGCCGGAGCCGCGGACGAAGCTCCCGCCGCGGCCGACGCGGCTCAATACGAACAAGCCGGGTTGGTTCGAACGTTCTGGCAGGGGGCTCGGTGCTGTGCTGGTCCAGCAGGGGAGGGGCCCGATATTCGGTGTGCGGCGGGGCCCGGGTGTGTCGTATCGTGAGCGGGTTCCTGTGCCGAGCTGTCGGTGGCAGGGACCGGAGTTCCTGTTCCTTCTGTGTCGTTCTTGAGGTGACGTCCTATCAACCAGGCCATGTAGTCGTCCGCGTTCCCCACGTGCTGTTTTGTCGCACGTGTCCGGGGGCGGACGTCGCGCTGGCCTGAGTTGCGTCACCCCCCCCCGCAGTTTTCTGTCTTTTCCCGGGTGCAGCTCTGCCGTCTGCCCCGGGCGCCGTGGTTTCCGCCCCCGGTGCGGCTGTCGGCAGGGCTCCCCGATTCCTTTGGATCAGGAGTTCCCGTCGTGTCTTCCTCCGCGCTCGGCAACGAGCCGCAGCACACCACTCGGCCTCCGGGCCACCGAGCACCTCACCACCCGAAAATGGCCTTGGCGGCCCGGATCGCTCTCTTGGTGGTGCTGGTCGCCGAGCTCATGGACATCCTCGACCAGTCGGTCGTCCTGACCGCCCTGCCCGCGATCCAGGAGTCGACCGGGGCTGGACCGGTCGCGGTGCAGTGGCTGACCACCGGCTATTCACTGCCCGTCGCCGTCGGGCTGATCACCGGCGGGCGCCTCGGTGACCTCTATGGCCGACGCAAGATCCTCCTCATCGGCACCGTCGTGTTCACTGCGGCCTCACTGCTGTGCGGCCTCGCCACCGGCCCGGGAGCGCTGAACGGCGCCCGCCTGCTCCAGGGCGTGGCAGTCGCGCTCATGATCCCGCAGGTCCTGGCCACCCTCCATGTCACCTTCGAGGGGCAGAACCGCAGCAAGGCGTTCGGCCTCTACGGGGCTGGCCTTTCGCTCGCCAATGTTCTGGGCCCGGTGATGGGCGGCCTGCTCACCGAGGCCGACCTGTTCGGGCTGTCCTGGCGGCCGATCTTCCTGATCAACGTGCCCGTCGGCCTCGCCGTGCTCTTCCTGGGACGCCGGTTCATCCCTGAGTCGACCGCCCAGAAAGCCGACCGGCTCGACCTGCCCGGCATGCTGCTGTCCGCACTTGCCATCGTCCTGATCATCTTCCCACTGACCGAGGGGCACCTCCATCACTGGCCGCTGTGGTGCTTCACCATGCTGGCCTCCGGTCTCCTTGTGCTGGGTGTCTTCCTGAGCCACCAGCAGCGCAAGCAGGACAACGCACCGCTCGTACCTCTGACCCTTTTCCGGAGCAGGCAGTTCTCCGGTGGCCTGTCCGCGCAGCTGATGCACGGCCTGCTCTGCGGGCTGTTCTTCATGACCTGGACCCTCTACCTCCAGCGCGGCCTTGGCATGAGCCCCTTCCACGCGGCCCTGGCCTTCGTGCTGCTCTCCCTCGGAGAACTGGCGGGCGCGACGATCGCGGCGAAGAGCGCCGGACGCCTCGCCCGCCGCCTTCCCCAGACCGGAGCCCTCATCGCGCTCGCTGCGATGGCCGCATACGGACGCCAGGCCGACGCAGGTCAGGCGGACCTGACCCTGCTGGCGATGACCGCTCCGGTGGTACTGATCGGCTTCGGCCTCGGAATGGTCAGCGGCCCGCTCGCCGACATGTCACTCGCCCGCGTTCCGCATCAGGACGCCGGTGCCGCCTCCGGCCTGTTCAATACCGCCATGCACCTAGTAGGGCTTGGTCAGGTCGGTTGTGGTGGCGCGTGTCCTCTGGGTCCGGTGTGACGTTAGGAGGGTGTGACTCCGGACGAGATTGCGGTGGTGCGTGGTGAGTTGGAGGCATTCGCGGAGGAGGTGTTCGAGCCCTTCGCGCGCAATGACCAGCGCCGTTGGGGGCAGGTCTACCTGCGCGGGCTGCTGACCGACGGGCAGCGCAAGTCGGTCGAGCCGATGGCTGCCCGGCTGGGCGAGGACGGCAATCGTCAGGCACTGGCCAACTTCATCACCACCAGCCCCTGGGATCCCGCGCACATCCGGGCCCGGCTCGCTTGGCGGATGGAGGAGGCGATCGGACCCGAGGCCCTGGTCTTCGACGACACCGGGTTCCTCAAGGATGGGAGTGCGTCGGCGGGTGTGTCGCGGCAGTACACCGGCACCGCGGGCAAGGTCACCAACTGCCAGGTCGGCGCCTCCCTCCACCTCGCGTCCGACCATGCCTCGGCAGCGGTCAACTGGCGGCTGTTCGTGCCCCGGACCTGGGATCCTGCCTCACCGGAGGCCGATGCGGACAAGATCGCCCGCCGCAAAGCTTGCGGCATCCCGGACGATGTCGGGCACGTGGAGAAGTGGCAGCTGGCCCTGGACATGCTCGATGAGACCCGCTCCTGGGGACTGGAGGTGCCGCTGGCCATCGCTGACGCCGGATACGGCGACGCCGCCTCCTTTAGGCACGGACTGCAGGCCCGCGGCCTGAACTACGTGGTGGGAATCTCCACCACGCTCTCCACCCAGAGCGCCGACGCGGTGCCGGTGACCGTGCCGTACTCCGGGACCGGACGCCCGCCGGCGGCGAAGTATCCCGACAAGCCGAGATCGGTCAAGGAGCTGGTCATCGCGGCGGGCCACAAGGCGGCCCGGCCGGTGCAGTGGCGGGAGGGCTCGCGGCCCGGCACCGGCCGCTGGGGCCGCAAGCGGATGTACTCCCGCTTCGTGGCATTGCGCATCCGGCCTGCCGGGCGCGAGGTCCGCCAGGCCACCGACGGTCCGCACCTGCCCGAGTGCTGGCTGCTGGCCGAATGGCCTGCCGGCCAGAGCGAGCCGGTCCAGTTCTGGCTGTCCGACCTGCCCTCCGGCATGCCCCTGACCACACTGGTCCGCCTCGCCAAACTCCGGTGGCGCATCGAGCACGACTACCGGGAGATGAAGCAGGCCCTGGGACTTGCCCACTTCGAAGGCCGCACGTGGAACGGATGGCACCACCACGTCACCCTTGTCTCCGTCGCGCACGCCTTCTGCACACTCCAACGGCTGGCACGAGCCCCAAAAGACGCGGCGCCGGCCTGAGCCTCTACCAAGTCGTCCGCGAACTGCAGACACTCCTCGCCCTCTGGTCCGGTGCCTGCCCCACCTGCCACCGCGACATACCCACCCCGATACGAACCTGACCAAGCCCTACTAGGCATCGCCCTCGGAACCGCGCTGACCGCCCTGGTCTTCTTTGCCACCACCGGCGGCTCACCCGACGCCGGACTCAACCGCGGCGCGTTCATCGACGTGCTGTGGTGGATCGGCAGCCTCCTCGCCCTGCTGTGGGCCCTGATGTTCTGCCTGCCCAAGCAGGCCAACAATCGGGCTGAGTGAGCCACCCCCAGGTCCCGGCCACGACGCCGGCCGGGACCTGGTCCCTCAGCCGTCTACGTCCTCGCTGTCTTCGGTGTCGTCCGGACCGCAACTGCCGGGTGCGGTCGTGATGCCACAACGCACCTGGCCCCGCGGTCACGTGGTACAGCGGATTCGTCGGGGTGACTGCCGGACACGGCTCCCGGGCGGCCCTTCAAGGGGCGGAAGACCCGGATGCGCAGTTGGCGGAAGGCCCGCAGACGTTCGGCTGCGACGCAGCCGAAGCCTAGTACTCCAGCCGTAGATCGTGATCTTTATCCCGGACCCTTGACGGAGTGAGCACTCACTCCGATGCTTTTCGCATGGCAACAGCACCCAGTCGGCAGAGGGCACCGGCGATGGATCCCGATCACCGCCGGGAGATGATCGTTCGCGCTGCTCTTCCCCTTGTGATCGAGCGCGGCAGTGCGGTGACGACACGCCAGATCGCTCGGGCCGCAGGCATCGGGGAGGGCACCATATTCCGCGTTTTCGCGGACAAGGACGAACTCCTGGACGCATGTGTGTCCGAGGCGCTCAGCCCGGACAGCGCCCTCGCGGAACTGGCCTCGGTGTCCTTGGACCAGCCACTCACCGCCCGGCTGTCCGAGGCGGCCTCGGCGCTGCACGCCCACCTGGACCGGGTCGGCGCGGTGGTCGGCGCGCTCCACGCGACGGGCGGGCGCGGCCGGACGGGTCGTCCCGGCAGTGCTGGGGGCACGCCTGACCGTGAGGCCAGTTCCGCACGAGTGCGAGAGGCGCTCTCCGAACTCTTCGAGCCAGAGCGGGAGTCACTGCGCCTGTCTCCCGAGGAGGCTGCGTTGATCTTCCTCGGCCTCCAGTTCGTCGGTGCCGGCAGGCCCACGGAAGGAGATGAGCAGGCGAATACGTCGCCGCAGCTGAGTGTCCCCGACCTTGTCGACGTCTTCCTGCACGGCATCCTGTCCCAGCCGATCGAGACCTGAGAGAGGGATCATGTCAATCACGCTGAACCACACCATCGTTCCGGCCATCGATAACGAGGCGGCAGCGCGATTCTTCGCCTCCGTCATGGGCCTGGACTACGCAGGCCCAGACCGGCATTTCGCCCCGGTGCGGGTCAACGAATCCCTGACGCTGGACTTCATGTCCGTCGAGAACCCCACGGGCCATCACCTGGCCTTCGACGTCGACCCCTCAACCTTCGACGTGATCCTCACCCGGCTCCGCGCCGCCGGGGTGCCCTACGGCAACGACCCCGGAGAGCCCGGCAACAGCCGGATCGACCACCCGCTGTGCGCCCGCGGCCTGTACTTCGTCGATGATGCTCGCAATCTCTACGAGGTCATGTCCCCGAGGTGACAGCCCCCTGCAATCGAAACCGCAGGTTGACCCGTGCACAGTGACAATCGTGCTCAGTCGCGCGCGGCCTGCTGTTGACGGTAGTGGCTGGCGCCGGCCCGGGCTTGGTGGCGTCGTCGCCAGTGGGACCAGGCGAGGTGATGTGCGGCTGGGCGGACGGCTTTGGTGATGAGTGCTGTGAACAGGTGCTGAATCTCGTTGCAGGTCAACGGGATCAGCTCGTCCGGGGCTAGGTGGTGGTCGCGTTCGCGTGCGGTGGTCGCGGCCAGGAAGGCATGGGCGATCATCGCGAGGGTGACCCAGCGGTGCCAGGACGTCCAGCGTCTGACCTGGTGTTCGTCCAGCCCAGCCAGGTCCTTGGCGGCCCGGAACGTTTCCTCGACGGTCCATCTGCGCCCCGCCACCCGCACCAGCGGGGTCAGCGGCACCGAGTCGGCCGAGTAGCAGCGGTAGAAGGCGAGTTGACCACTGCCGCGGTTACGGCGAACGAGCAGATGGCGGTGACCGGGCCCCTCGTCTGCAACGTCGGCCAGGGCCCAGTCGTGGAAGCGGTGCCCCTTGGGGCAGGCGCCTGCGGAGAGCTTCTGCCAGGCCCGCTTCGGCAGCCTCTTGACCAGGGCATCGGCCGTCACCTTCCCCACCCGGGTGGGGATCTGGTGATCGCAGGCGACCGCGAGGACGTAACCGACCCGGCGGTCTTCCAGAGCGCCTCGCGGCTGCGAGTTGCCTCCGTAGACCTCATCCGCGGCCACCCAGGGCGCACGGACCCCAGCATCCAGGGTCCGGTCAATCATGCGGACAGCGAGTGCAGGCTTCGTGGCGAAGCGGACGGTGTCGGGGATCCCGGCCGCACGGCAGCGGACCGGGTCCTCGGTCCAGGAGCGCGGCACATATGGTTCCCGGTCGATCGCCGCGTGTCCGCGCGGGCTGGAATAGGCGAGGCAGACGGCCACCTGGACTGGCGCGGGGGCCGGATGCGGGGTGCAGGTGTCGGTCAGGGTGCGGTATGGGTCAGTGAAGTCGGGCGCGGACAGGGGCAGGTCCAGGTCGTCGTCGACGAACGCGTGATGGCGGAGACGGCGTCGTCCATGGCCGTAGCGATCACGGCTGACGCGAACGGAATCAGCGGGCGGGCGCAGGATGCGCAGGGTGGTCCGCATGGCAGCCGCACGGAGCGGCCTGGTCACCGAGTCAGATGCCTACACGAAGGGGCACGGCATCCGCACGTCCGTAGGCGAGCACCTGGGCGAGGACTTCGCGGAACTGGGACAGATCGGCGGGCGGCGCTTCGATGACGGCCTCGATGTCACTGTCCTTCAACCGCAGGGCTTCAAGCGCTTGCGGGTTGAGGGAGATCCGCAGGATGTTGCTTGTCAGCGTGGCCTCACGGACACAGCCGTACGCGGTGCCTTGTCCGGCTGTGACCAGGCAGTGGGTGTCCATCCCCAGGGCGACCTCTTGATCATCGGGTTCCTCCTCACCTGCCATGAACATCAAGATGAAGCCGCTTCCGTCTGTTCCTTCTGCAAGGGCGGCTTCTGTGAAGTAGCCATCGGGATCTATCTCCGTCGTGGCGGCACGGGCAGTGAATCGATGCGTCATGGCGGCGTTCTACCACCGCTGCTCCCTCAGGAGTCAGGCAGGTCGGGTTCCGGATCAGGCGGCCTTGCGAGTCGAGTCGTACGCCAATTGCACGCCGTGCCCGCACGCGTTGTTGGAAACCAGCTGTGATTCTTGGAACGGCCGCCGCGCCCCGGGAGGCCCGAGCGGAAGTTAAGCTCCGCTCATGTCCGAGCCCGGCCCCGACCCTCGTCTGCAGTCTCTGATCAACAAGCTCCGGCCAGGTCCAGTGAGACGTGTGACCGTCGCAGGGTTCGACGGAGCAGACGTCCTCGTCCTCCTCGGGGAGTTGAGCGGGGAGTTGAACGGGCACGACAATGAAGTCGGCCGTATCCCCCGGCATGAGGCGTCGATCCGTCGCGTCGACCACCCGTCCGAGATCCTCAAGGTGGGCCAGCAGATAGAAGCCGAGGAGATCGGACGCTGGGGAGAGCAGCTGCAGCTCTCGGCCCGTGCCTGCGAGAACCCAGAGCTACGCGCCTTCCTGGTGGCCATTCAGCCTGAGCAGATCATCTCCGGGACGGTGGCGGCAGTTCACAACTTTGGAGTCTTCGTCCACCTCGACGGCGAGCCCGACGGGCTCTGCACGGGGTTCATCCGCGTGCCCGACCTGTCGTGGTCGTGGATCAATCACCCGTCCGATGTGGTCGAGGTCGGCCAGCGGATCACTGGTGAAGTGATCATCTCTGAGACGCGTGATGGCCAGGTCACGATCTCCTTGAAAGCGCTGCTGGAAGACCCCCTCGTGGGGTTCGCTGATCAAACAGGCCATGTCCTCAAGGGGACCGTCACGAAGATCGTCCCGCTCGGCGTGTTCGTGCGACTCGCCCCCGGCATCGAGGGGCTGCTGCAGGTATCCGAGATGACCAGTTCGCCAGCCCAAACCCCAGAGCAACTCGTGAGTGAGGGCGAGCAGATCACGGTGCGGGTCGCGGAAGTCGACCTCCAGCGACGCCGCGTCAGGCTCTGCGCCCACGACTACTGAGTCCGGGGCGCCGGACGGCACTGCTCAGCAATGGGGGTGCCCGTTGACTGACCAACCCGGGGCGCCCTTGGGCTCTCAACGAACCACTTGGCAATGTGGTGTTGAGAGTTCGCGCTGCCCGCCTACCCGCCTGCCCGCCCCGGGGCAGCAGGAGCCACCGACCGGCCCCCGCCCCTTCGCCGACCAGCATGCGAGGCATCCGTATGCTCCGGTCATGAAATTCTTCGGACGGCGCGCCGGGCGGGCAACTATGTCTCCCGTTGCCCCGGACCAAGACCCTGTATGAGGCCGGGCGGTGTGCCGAGGCCCGCGCCGTGGCCCGGTCGCGGCCACGCGATTGGCCGGTCGCGCCAACTGGCTTAGTGCTTCGCCCTGCGAGGTGTGATGGATCCCAGGTCAGCTTCCGCAATGACCTTCCGCCTGGGCGGGGACGCGACGGGGTACAACGTTTGGAAACCAACGAGAGGGGTGCGCCGAGTGGACGCCAGCGTTGCAGCGATACTTGGTGCGGCGATCGGTGCTGTCGGCGGTGTAGGCGGCGGACTGCTCACCCTCAGCACGCAGCTCAGGAGCCTCGACGCTCAGCATCGCGCAGAGGAGAAGCGCTGGCTCGCCGATGTGCGCCGCGAGACCTATACAGGCTTTGTCACCTGCGCGAAGCAACTTTCCAATGCCGTCTGGAAGGCGTCCGATCTGCTTCACGGCGAAGGTGGTGTCGACGAATGGGAGAGTGCCCGCAGCAGTGTGCATGACGCCTGGACTCAGTTCAGTGCCGCGGCAGCGGCGGTCACGATGGCGGGCCCCCACACGGTGGCCGCGGCCGCTGAGGATCTGCGAGAAGCTCTGAGGCAGTGGGAGCTGTTGACTAGCACCTGGATTCGAGCCGCGATCCAGCAGGGTACGGGGCATCTCGAGGAGCACGACCGGCAATTCATGGCTGGGTTCGAGGCCAAGAAGCCCCTGGAGGTGGCGTTCCAGGTCGCCGCACGGCGGGCGTTAGGAACCGATACCTGAGTCGCCAGAAGCCGGGGTGGCTCAGAACGACAGCAGAGCCCGGATGCGGTTGCTGAGTGTTTCGCCTCGCCCCGATGTCTCAGCGGCACGAGTTGGTGTCAGAGGCGTCGGCTACCTTGCGGGTCATGGGAAATTCAGGCGGATCTTTGGCGACTCGGTCCACAGGGGAACTGCAACAGCTCATGCGGGGAGCCGGGTTCACGGACGTCGACGCCACGCATGCGTTGGCGGAGGGCTGGCAGGTCATGGACTTCGCCGACGCTGGACGGAACAGCCTGGCGAACCTCGTCCAGAGAACGGGGACACCGGCCGTCATGGTGTCCTTCCACGACAGCGATGTGGGATTCATTGAGGGCCTCACGCCGGACGGCAATAGCTGGGAAGGCCTACTCAACCGTGAGGTGGCGGAGAGTTACGAGGTACCGCTGGAGCATTTCCCCATCGAACCCGCAGTGGCCGGCGCACTCGCCTGGTCGGCCGCGGCCGGACTGACACCCGACGAGGAAGCCATCCGGCAGACGCTCACCGGGTCGGCCGTGTTCGCTGAAGAACTCTCCGCAGCCCTCATGGCTGCCCTGGGGCTACCCGGCGCAACCTAGCCTTCTCACGCCAGGACCTGGGGAATTGCGTGACCTTACCCCTGGAAGTGGCGCGATCGGTCACAAACAGTTCCTGGCCTGCCGGTTTGTCGTTGCCGGGTGCTGGCTTCGGGCAGTTCTGCTGCCCGCTTCCCCTTGCCCCCTATGCCCGAATCGCTGGGCGGTGGCGAATGCGCGGTGGGCCCCCACCTTGAAGGTGGGGGCGCTCACCGCCGTACCGCGAAGAGGAGAGGATCAGGCCGCGAGAGCCCAAGTCTTCACATAGCCAAGCATGTCGCTGACCGAGGTCGGATCCGAGGTTCGACCTTCGCACTGGCCACAGATGGCGGCATGCGCGCAAGCCTGCGGTTGCGCCGCCTCGGGCTGGGGCTTGCGTGCGGTCAGCCAGACCGCAATGTAGGCAGGCCCGGTCGTAATCACTGCTATGGCAATCTCGGTGAAGGCCATCGGTCTCACCCCCCGGCATGCTGTCGAGTTCGTACCACCATAGGGGCGGGGGGTGTCCACGGGAAGCGGCTGGCCGAAAAGGAACAATCGGGGCTGGATCAGGGCCCATACGTGGCTGGATGCGGGTGCAGAGGAGCGCTGGTCGCTCCTCCAACAGGGCACTTGCAGCTGGCCTTCGTGGGCAGCCAGGGAGCAGTTGCCGCTCAGCGCCGGTCGGCGCCCAAGGCTTCGCTCTCGCGCAGTACCACGAGTGCGAAAGCGAGACGCTTGTCCAGCCAGCCTTCCCGGTTGACGAAAACCCCGCACCGGCAGTCGGACGAAGAAGCCCATCCGCTGACCTGGCCGGGGCCGGAGCATGCTGATCCGGCCTGGCCGGTGTGTTTGGAAGCCGAGCAGCACTTGTGCGAGCCTGCTGCCACTCCTCCGAAAGGACCCTGATGCTCGGCATGGTTGTCTGGGACGTCCGTTCTCGCGCTTCGACGCGAGAGCGTTAACGGCCACCTGCCTCAACGCACACGCCTGTCCGATGGACAGGCGTGGGTCCAGCCTGCTCTTCGTCGAAGTGCTCTTCGTGCCCCCGCACGTTCGACCACGAGGAGTACGTGGTGTCCACCATTCACTGGACCACAGGCAACACCCAACAGTCCGCCCGCTGGCATTCCGAGAGCGCCGTTCCCCTTCCACACCGGACCGTCGCCGCCGACGACCGGATGAAGGCCAACGACGCCTACCGCCAGGCATGTGAGGGAACGGCCCTGCTCTGGCAGGGCGACTTCCACAACGCCCGGCAACTGCTGCAGGCGATGGGACGCCGCATCGACGGCAAAACGCCCAGGTCCGGCACTTCCCTGAGCGAGTCCTTCCACCTGCACCGGCGCAGCAGCAGTCACCGTGCCCGTGTCCTCGGCAAGCTCCTGGTGCTGCTGGACGACGACTACAGGCTGGCGTTGCGTCGGGCTCCCGACGTCCGCCAGGCGTGCGTGGAAGCCTATGGACCCCCAACGGGGTCCATGGCGGTCTCTCTCCGGGAACTGCTGGGAGTGATCGGCGCGCACCAATGGCGTCTTAAAGGGGTCGACGTGCCGGCGCTCGGCACCCGCATCCACCCCCATTTCGGCGTGTTCGCCCCGGTCAGAGGCGAGTACGTCGACCTGGTCGCCCACACGCCTCTTCCGTCGGCGATCCGGCTCGGTCCCGCCACCAGCACAGCGTTCGATCTCGGCACCGGAACCGGCGTCCTCGCCGCGGTCATGGTCCGCCGCGGAATCAACCACGTCGTGGCCACCGACATCAGCCCACGCGCCCTGGCCTGTGCCAGGGACAACGCCCAGCGGCTGGCACTGACCGACCGTATCGAGGTGTCGGGCCCCGGCCTGTTCCCCGAAGGCCGCGCCGACCTCATCGTGTGCAACCCGCCCTGGCTGCCCGCCCGTCCGACCAGTCCCATCGAACAGGGCGTCTACGACCCGGACAGCGCCATGCTCCACAGCTTCCTCGCTGGACTTTCCGACCACCTCCGGCCAGGCGGTGAGGGGTGGCTCATCCTGTCCGACCTGGCAGAGCACCTAGGCCTCCGAACACGTCAGCAACTGCTGGAGAGCATCCAGGCAGCACACCTCCGCGTGGTGGGCAAGATCGACACCAAGCCCCGACATCCACGCGCCAAGGACGCCACCGACCCACTCCACAAGGCACGAAGCGCCGAGACCACGTCCCTCTGGCGACTGACAACATGACCGGAAGCCCGATCACGCCACGGCATCTTGGCTCTCGCCATCCCCCTGGCGGGCAGCAGATCGCGACTGACTGGCCAAGGCCCGCGCGGCCACGGGTCCCGCCGGTCGGGAGGGAGCGGAGGGAAAATCGTTGCTGCCAGGGCGAGTTGAGGGGCCGCCCACGGAGAGACTCGGGGGCAAGACGCGAAACAGGAGGGACTGTCATGCGTATCCCGGGACCCGAGTACCAGGAGGACGGCGGGCTGAGCGCCGTGGCGGCTGCGGGCGGGCTGCACCGATATCAGTTACGCCTGCACGAGGCGTACGGACCCGTCGTGCGCTTCCAACTGCCGGGCGCCGACACGGCCGTGTCGGTCGCCGATCCCGTACTTCTGGAGGCCACGGCGCACCTCGACAAGCGGCCCGAGGATCTGTTCGCGTTCCTGGACCCACTGTGCGAGGCGGGCAACCTGCAAGTGCTACCCGCCGACGAGCACACGCCCTGGCGTCGACTGCTGCTCTCGGTACTCGCCGGACGGCCGGCTCATGAGCGGCACTTCGCGCGCTTCACCGAGCTGGCGAGTGAGCTTGCCGACCGCTGGGCCCGGCAGGCCGACGGCGAACCCGTCGAGCTGCAACAGGAGTTGACCGCGCTGTCGCTCCGTATGATCTGCGGGTTCGCGTTCGACGGTGCGGAGACCGATACGGACCGTGTCGTCGCCGCGTTCGAGGAGGTGCTCACCGAGCACCTCGGGCGGCTCTACCAGGTGCCGCGGGCCGACCCGCGCTCGGCGGAGCGGGCCGAGGCGGCCCTCGCGTTTCTGCGCGCGACGGTCGACCGCATGGTGGCGGCGCACCGCTCGGGCGGCCGAACCGACCCCAGCGACCTGATCGGGGCGCTCGTCGAGGCCGGTCAGAGCCCGGCGCGGATCCGGGACACCGTCATGGTGACGCTGCTGGCCGCCCACCACACCACCGGTGTCGCCGTCTCGTGGACGCTGCACCTGCTGGGCCGCCACCCCGACGCGGCCGATCGCGTGGCCGCGGAACTGGACCAGGTGCTGGGTGAGCGCGCCACGCCCGACTACGGCGATCTGCGGCGGCTGACGTATCTGGACATGGTGCTCAAGGAGTCGATGCGCCTGTTCCCGCCCGGCCCGTACGGAGCACGCGAGACGACCGAGGACATGGTTCTGGGCCCGTACGAGATCCCGGCCGGGACGACGGTGTTCTATCCGTTCTGGGCGGTGCATCTGAACCCTGAGCACTGGCCCGACCCGGAGCGGTTCGATCCAGAGCGGTTCACGCCTCGGGAGGTGGCCAAGCGGCCGCGGCTGGCGTACGTCCCCTTCGGGATCGGGCCACGCAGCTGCGAGGGCGCCGCTTTGGCCACGGTCGAGGCCCAGCTTGTGCTGGCGGTCCTCCTCAAGCGCCTGCGCTTTCGGCCCGCGCCGGGGCACGAAGTGACGCCGGTGGAACGGTTCGTACTGTGGGCGCGGGAGGGGATCCGAATGACGGTGCGGCCACGGGACCTCTAGGGCCTGGGTGATGGCGTGCCCCGCGTGCCGACGGAGCTGGGGGGGCGAGGTCGCCGAGGACGGCGTCCGCTCGGCCTCTTCGCGGTTCGCGTCGGGTGCGCGGACATCTCCGGCGGTGACCCCCTGTGCACCCGGGAGACCGGCGGGCCGTCGTACCTCATGACCCTCATGCCGGTTCTCCCGCTCACCCGGGCCGACCGGTGGCCCGCCCGATCCCACGCCTTCGCCGCGCACCCGCACCCCGGCTGAGCTGTGGGCCCGCTGGCGCGAGCACCGCCGCCGGCCACCGGTCTGCCCCGGAGGCGCCTCAGGCAGGGACGAAGACGTCCTCGTGGGCCCCGTCGAGGATGAATCCGTTGTCGAAGCGGACCCGCACGCTCACGCGAGGCGCCCGTTCCTGGAAGGCGGTCCACGCGGGTTCCAGAGAGGCGACCTTCTCTTCGAGCTGCCTCCTGCTCCCCGTGGGCATCCCGCCCCCGAAGGAGTCGAGCAGCGACTTGAGCCGTTCGTACTCGCGCACGTCGTCGCTCTCGTCCTGGTGGCCGACCACCTGCTCGACGGTCCCGCCGGTGCCCGCCGCCAGGGACAGGAACCCGACGACGACCCCCGATACCTCGGCCGAATCGGTCAGCGGGGTGTCCGCTGCCAGCACCACTCGCTGGCCTGCCTTCAGAGTCATTTACTTCCCATCTCCCCTGTGTCGGCTACGACCGCTCCCTCCGCTACGTCCGCGCGGTGCAGGAACGCCTCGACGAGGCGGTCGGTGAAAGCCTGGTCGACGGGTTCCGCCGTCACCAGGACGCGGTGGTAGACCGGTCCCACGAGTTGGTCGATCTCCGCCGCCATGTCGAGTCCGGCGGCGAGCTGGCCGCGTTCCACCGCGCGTTCCAGCGGGAGGCGGTCGCGTCGGCGCTGTTCGTCGAGGTACGCGGACCGCAGGGCGGCGGCGAACGCGGGGTCGTGCTGGGCGTGTCCGATGAGGGCCTTGAAGACGGCACCCGCGTCGGACCGCGTAAGGAACAGGGCCAGTTGGCGCAGGTGGGCGCGCAGGTCCGGGGCCAGGTCGCCGTGGTCCGGCGGCGTCAGGGCTTCGGCCGCGTCCTGGAGGAAGGCGTCCAGGAGGACGTCGGTCTTGGTCTTCCACCAGCGGTAGACGGTCTGCTTGGCGACGCCCGCGCGGGCGGCGATGCCCTCGATGGTGACGCCGGTGAAGCCCTTCTCGACCAAGAGGTCGTCGGCCGCCTCCAGTACTGCCTGCCGGGCCTGTTCGCTGCGGCCGTGCCTGTTGCCGTGGTGGCGTACCGCCGGTTGCGGCCCGGCCGCCGCGGCGGCCGTACTTCCTCGTTCCATGTCTGCCTCCTGGGGTCAGAGTAGGCCAGAACCTCTAGACGCTACGCAACGGTGCGTCTAGCCTAGGTGTATGACACCAACCAACACCCTCGAAGACCGCCGCGTCGTCTCCGCCCTCGACCGGATGTTCCGGGCCGCCGAGCAGGACGAGGCGACCAGCGGGCGGCTCCGGGCGGCGTGGCCCCAGGGTTCCGCGCCCCTCGGCGCGCAGGAGCAGGCCGACGCCAAGGCGGAGGTGTACATGCCGATTTCCGCCCAGGGTGGCCGCCTCCTCTACAACCTGATCCGGGCCGCCCGCCCCGCCACCGTCGTCGAGTTCGGCACGTCCTTCGGCATTTCCACGCTCCATCTCGCCGCCGCGGTACGCGACAACGGGACGGGGCGGGTGATCAGTACGGAAATGAGCGCCGCCAAGGCCGCGGCCGCCCGCCGGACGTTCACCGAGACGGGCCTTGACGACCTGATCACCGTCCTCGAGGGAGATGCCCGCGACACCCTCGCCGCCCTCGCCGACTCCGCGGACTTCGTCCTCCTCGACGGCTGGAAGGACCTGTGCCTGCCCGTCCTGCGACTCCTCGAACCACGCCTCGCGCCCGGCACCCTCGTCGTCGCCGACGACGTCGACCTGGAGGACCTCGCGCCCTACCTCGACTACGTCCGTGACCCCCGGAACGGCTACCAGAGCGTCACCTTCCCAGTGGAGGACGGAATGGAGATCAGCTGCCGCCTCTAGACCTCGTGTGACGTCGCGATCAGTTGTGGGTACCGCTGCCTTCGGAGCAGTTGTCAGCCCTGCGTATCGATGAGTGGGGTCGAAGGTGCTGGGAGGGGATATAGCGGTTGCGTCAGGAGCGTTCGATCTCGGAGGCATCGGCGATGGATCCGGCCGATGCTGAAGCCCTCTCCCGGGCGCGATCTACCGTCTGCTCAAAGGGGACGGACACGAAGATGCGCAGGTCCCACCGGTCGATGAGTTCCGGGCGCAGGAGGAAGACGCCGTCGAAGAGCAGGACGGCGTCTGCGGGGGCGGCCGTGACCGGCGGCGACGGTGGAGTGTCGGATTCCGTGTCGTAGGCCGCGTGTTGGAACTGTCGGTCTCCGCCTGGGCCCAGCGGATCGAGCAGGACCCGGCACAGCGCGGCGCGGTCGTGGGCGTCGAAGTAGCAGCCTTCGGCCGAGTACTGGCCGCGCCGGTAGCGCTGCGCACGGGGGAAGAGGAAGTCGTCGATGCTCGCGCGGATGACGTCGTGGTCCTGCGTGCGCAGGATGACGGCGAGCTCGTCGGCCAGCGTGGTCTTGCCGGAGGCGGGCGGCCCGTCGATGGCGACCCGCAGCGGGTGCGCGGTCCTGACGGACCTGATCGCCTCGGCCAGCCGACTGATGAGCTCGCTGCGGGTGCCTTGGTCCATTGCTGCCTCTCACGGCGTCTCTGTCTGGTACCGCACCAGGCTGAGGTCGCCGCCTCGCGTTCGACAAGGACGCCTTGTTCGAAGCGGGCGTTGGCGCGGACGAGGGCAACGAGTTGAGGTGCGGTGATCGCCCGTCGGCGTTGGCGGGGAGAACGGCCTGTGGCTCCATAGTCACCGAGTCACCGAGTCACCGAGTCACCGAGTCACCGAGTCACCGAGTCACCGAGCCGCCCAATCGCCACGCTGGCGCGAGTACCGGCGGGAGACTCTCCTCGGAAACTCACGCACCGGACTCAACAGAACAGCCCCGGCATCCCTTATGTACTCAGGACCGACAAGCCGACTGCTGGCAGCGTGCCAGAAGAGGCAAGGGAGAGAGGGAGGACGCGTTGGCTGACATCGTGGCTGTCGCTGGGCCCGTCACCATCATGGTGCTCACGATGCTCATCCGGCTTCGGAGGGGGCACGGGAGGATCGGGCCGTGGGAGGTGCTGCGGGAACTGGCCCGCGGTCGTTCAGCCACTGCGGCGGAGCGTGAATGCAGGGCCACTGCTGTCGAGGTTCTCGACCGTTTGCCCGCTGGCGGCAGATTGGACATGGTGGACGATCGCGGACACCGGCGCACCTACCATGTGTCCCCCCGGAGCGAGGGAAAACCCGTGACCTCGGCGCGCGCGAACCGTACGGCACAGTGAGGACCGCATGCCCCAAGGACCACCCGGATTCGAGGAGTTCTTCAGGTGTTACCACTCCGCGGTCTGCCGATATCTGCTCTGGCGTGAGGCGGAACAGAGCGTTCTGGAAGACGCCGCTCAGCTCACGATGCTCGCCGCCTACCGCTACTGGGAACGCGTGGGCGCCATGAAAGACCCCCGCGGCTGGCTGTTCAAAGTTGCCGGGCAGCGCCTCGACGACGCCCGGCAGGCACGCCACCGTCAGGGCCTGCTTCTCGACGCCGCGACGTTACGGGGCCGGATCGCCGCACAGGACGAGGTCGCCGCCTGCGATCTGCGCCTCGACATCGTCCACGCCGTCCGCAAGCTCCCGGCACGCCAGCAGGAAGCTCTCGTCATGCGGCTGCAGTTCGGCATGGGGTACGAGGAAATCGCGCAAGTGATGGAAGCGACCCCCGCAACGGTCCGCTCTCACGTCCACGCGGGCAGAAAGACCCTCAGGGTGATACTCGGGGACGGCGACACGGAAGGAGACCGCGCATGAGCATCGAAAGGCGTCTTCGGGCTGCTGTCGAAGCGGTCGACGAGCTGTGGTCCGGCGAGGAGGAGGCCGCCGAGCGGTACCGGCTCTTCCTCACGTCCCTGCAGCCCGGCCCGCTGCCGGATCCTGTCAGGGCGTCCATCGGCAGGCTGCTCGACGGACTGCGCGAGGAGGTAGGGGCCGCGTTGTACTTCGCGGTCTACGAAGAGGGCGAGGTGCGGGTTGTCACCGAGTCTGCAGGGCCTACTACTCCGGCCGTCAGCGAGTGGGTTGAATTCGCTCAGACCGCCCACGCCCACTCGTTCGGCAAGTGTCTACTCGCCCAACTCGACGCTGATGCCCGGCGCGACCACTTCGTGCGCCACAGGACAGCAAGGCTGACGTCGCGCACCATCACCGACGAACGCGTCCTCGTTCACAAGCTGCTCAAGGATTCCCCGGGCTCGCTCTTCCTGGACCTGCAGGAGTACGCCGTGGGCTCGGTCTCCGTCGCCGTCCCCGTCGGTGCCGCAGGCCGCATCGGAGCTGTGGCCGCCTATCTCCCCGTGGAGATGGCCCATCGCCTCAGAACCGTGGGCGATACCCTCCTGCGCCTGGTCTGCCCGGCACTCGACCTTGCTCTCACGGGAAGGGGCGACACCCCGCCGGAGAGCGTTCAATTGGAGGATCGCTTGTCGCCGGGCGGCGACCGAAGGGTCGCGGACGAGCCTTCCCAGGTCGGCGGGGCGATGGCCAAGGGCTGCTGAGGCGGGCCGACCCGGTGGAGCAGTGGCCGGCCGATCACGCCTTGGTGAGAACGGAGCCCTGAGCAGCAGTTCGCTCGGGCAGGCGGAAACAGAAGGCCGGCGCAGGTGTAGGGCCGGTAGATGGTGCAGCAGTTCCTTCGGGGCCCTGGTGCGACCGGTAGGCAGTACAGATTCCTCGCCTCCGGACTCCGTGCGGGGCTGGTCAACCGGCCACCACCGCCGCGAGTGCCACCACAATCACCACGCATGCAATGCCGAGCATCATGGTGCGCACCGAACTGAGCCGCTCGTAGACGGGCGGCTCAGTTCGGTAGCTGCACTCCTTGCCGTCGACGTGGGGTGAGTCGAGCCAGTGCGCAGCAAGGAGCGGGCCGTGGGCCGGTGGCTTCGTATCGCCGGTAGTCATGCTTTGGCAACGCTTCCGCTTGCCGTTGCGCTACGGGTGGTCAACCGTGGCGAAGCAGGCTCACGCATCTGGAGGACGGGCACTATTCCTCAGCGTGCCGAGCGAGCGGCCCGAGGCCCTGGTGATGAGTCCAGAAGCGAGGGCGCGTACCCCTGGTGGCGGCACCCCTTTGGGTGGGCGTTACGGTCCTCCTTCAGGGAGTCGGCGGGCAGGGGGGGGCTGGAGCCATGGTGGGGGCACGTATGGCAGCCGTGACATTGGCTGTGTGGGGGGCGCTGGTCGTCCTGTTGCTTGCGCCTTCGTTGCTGCCGGTGGAATGGCACTACTACATCTATTCGCCTGCAAGCGTGGGCTTGTGGATGCTTGCGATGCTCATCTCACCTTTTGTGGTGTGCGCCATGAAGTGGGACTGGATCAGGAAAGGCGGCACTCGGCGGATCTGATTCCGTGCAGTTCGCGTCGTGCGGTGGGGCCATGGCCATCGGACGGCTGGGGACTGTGCTGTGGGTACCGCGGAGGAGAACGACCACGGGTTTGCGGAAGGCCCAGCGTTCGTCTTGTGATGAACCCGGTGTCCTCCTCGGGGCTGTCAATGACCGGGCGACTGGGTGAAGTGCGCATGTGCAACGACGACGGGCCTGGGCATATAGCCGTCTATATCCTCGACAGCGAGAACCAGGGCCAGAGATCGGGATGTGTCGAATCGCCGGGTGAGGTCCCGGGCATAGGCCGGCTCAAAGATCACGGGCGCCGCCAGGGTCGCCAAGAAGCCACAACCCGCCATCATGAGCAGCCTGTTCTGCGTCGCGAAGGGGTTGCGAGCCAGCACTATCAGAGCGTGGTCTCGAACGTGCCCGCCCGAGCCGGAGATGCCGAAAGACGCACCACCTTCACGGGCTTCGATCCAGTATCCGTTGTCATCGCGCCGGAACTCATAGGGGGCGTTGACCCTGTCGGCATAAACGTTCCATACCTCGTTCATGGCAGGCCCGCCGATCAGGACGATGTTCTCTTCTGCGTGACCCCTCATGTCGAAGGCGGACGACCTCATGGTCGTGACCGAATGGATCCTCAGATCACGCGCGAGGCCCTGACGGATACTCATGGCTGCCAGGGCGTCCGACTCCCAGAGCGCCTCGCGATCATGGGCGCTGCCGACAACGGCAGTCACCGGGGAGCGACGGTTCACCCGCCACAAGCGAGTGACGGGGCGCGTGTTTCGGAAGTAGGCGACCAGAGTGCGTATGAGCCACCCGAGCAGAAAGGCAAGGAGAGATGCGACGAGGTTGACCAGCACATCAAGTGGCACGACCCACCCCGCCCCCACACTCGCGACGCTCCAGAGACAAGAACACCGCACCTCCCCTGCAAGCCAGGATGTCGCACGAGCGTGGGTCTGAGAAGAGCGCACCGCAGCCTTCGGCGCCACGGGCCGGTCGATAGCCGAATGATCATCGGGGCTCTGCTGTGGGGAGGAGCCCTTCCGCGCAGCATCGCCCGGTCGTGGGAGGGGATGCGGGACAGTCCGCGCGAGAGGGGCCGTCGCGTGCTGTTTGGGATTCGCGGGTCCCACAGCCCTGGGTATCTCCGTGAGATGCCCGCCCCTTTCAGAGGCGTTGCGTCCACCTGCACGGCATTGGGACGGGAGATGTGCGCGGCTGCTACTTCTGCCCGGGCGGAGCCTGACAGGTCGTCCTTGGCGGGGAGCCTGCCCGTGGTGAGGTAGAACGTTGCGGCCTTGTCCGCGCAGGGATTGCCGTCGGGCGCGTAGAGGACGCCGTGCCCCTCGCCGCCGGCGGCGGTGAGCATCCGGGAGCCGCGAAGAACCCGGTGCATGGCCATGTTCAAACGAAACCGGCTGGCCCACGAGTTGCACGACTCGATCGGGCACACCCTGACGGCCGCCACGATCCAGGCGGCGGTGGCGGGCGAGGTGCTCTGTGTCGACCCGGTGGCGGCGCGGGCTGCCCTGCGCAGCATCGAGGAGTCGACCCGGGCCGCCCTGGAGGACCTGGACTATGTGCTGGGCGTGCTGCGCGAGGAGAAGGCGGGAACGGCGCCGGCCCGGACCCTGGCCGACCTGCCCGAACTGCTCGACCGGCTGCGGCACGCGGGCGCGGTGGTGGAGCCGGAGCTGTCGGGCGACTACGCACAGGTGCAGGGAACGCTCTCCCGGGCGGCGTACCGGATCCTGCAGGAAGGGCTGACGAACGCGCTGCGGCACGGAGAGGGCGGCCCTATCCGGGTCAAGGTGGCGGCCGCGTCGGACTCACTGGAGCTCGACGTGGTCAACCGGACCGGAGGAGCTGGGAGCGGAACGAGCCCAGATGCCTTCCCGACGTCCGGGCACGGACTGCCCGGCCTCTTGGAGCGCGTGCGGCTCCTGCACGGCGACATCGAGGCCGGCCCGGACGGACCGGAGCACTGGCGGCTCGCGGTCCGCCTGCCAGTACGCTTGCCCGCATGATCGGCTCACCAGCGAGCGCAGCGGTCGCGACCGGCCCCGACGCGAGCGCAGCCATCACAACTGACACCGCCGACGCCTCCGGCTGCACCACACTTCTGATCGCGGACGACGACGCGGTGACCCGCAGCGGTCTGCGCACGCTGCTCGCCATGCAGCCCGGGATCACCGTCGTCGGGGAAGCCGCCGACGGCATCGAAGCGGTCGAGCGGACCCGGCAGTTGCGGCCGGACGTGGTCCTGATGGACGTACGGATGCCGCGCCGCAGCGGCATAGAGCCACTCGGCAGCTCCTCGCCGGGCCCGCCGACCCGCCGAAAGTCGTGGTGATCACCACCTTCGAGAACGACGACTACGTCACCGCCGCACTCAGCGCCGGGGCCAGCGGCTTCGTCCTCAAGCGGCTCCCCGTCCCCAAGATCGCGGAGGCGGTGCGGGTGGTCGCGGCGGGCGAGGCGATCCTCTTCCCGGCGGCCCTGCGCCAGATGGTCACCGCCCGCCCACGGGAATCCGCCGAGGCGCTGCCGCAGGCGGCGCTGGCGGGCCGGGAGGAGGAGATGCTGCGTCTGATGGCCACCGGCCGCTCCAACCCGGACATCGCGGAGTCGTGCAGGGTGAGCCTGGAGACGGTGAAGACACACGTCGGGAACGTGCTGACCAAGCTCGGCGCGCAGAACCGGACCCACGCCGTGGTGATCGCGTACGAAACCGGCCTGGTCGTCCCCGGGGTCACGGGCTGACGCGACATCAGGTGCCTTGCGTCGGCCGTCTGTGCCGCCGGACCAGCCTCCCGGGCGGTCGAGCCCCGGGAAACCTGCGGCCCGGGGCAGGCTCGGCTAGGGGAACCTGGTGAGTTGCCTGCGCTCGCGGTGGGAGAGGGGGAGGGCCGCGGAGGCGTTGCGGACCGGCTTTGCTCAGGCTTTCCTCGAAGTCAGGTGTGAGCCTGTGGCAAGATCGCGGGATGCTGCGACTCACCGATTTCATTATCGACTGCCCGGACACGATGAAGCTGGCGGCTTTCTACTCCGAGGTGACGGGCCGTCCGATCAAGGAAGGCAGCTCCGAGGACTGGGCCGGCATCCAGTTCGGCGAGATCGAGCTGGCATTCATCCGGGTCGAGGACTACCGCGCTCCGCAGTGGCCCGACACCGAGCACCCCAAGCAGTTCCACCTCGACTTCGAAGTGGACGAGATCGAGTCCGAGCAGCGCCGCGTCCTCGACCTCGGCGCGACGCTGAGGCAGGACTTCATCGGCCCCAACGGCTACGGCTGGCAGGTCTACACCGACCCGATCGGCCACCCCTTCTGCCTGTGCCGCAACAAGGGTGTCGTCTGGACCGACCAGGGCCCGACGTGGCCCAAGGCCAGCTAATCGGCTTGGACGAGGTTGGTTGCTGACTGTCGTATCCGGTCGCGTTGATGGGGCATGGCTTTCATGGCCTGGGCGACGGCCTCGCCGATGGCGTCGGTGGTGGTCTGGGCGCGTTGCGGGTGGTTCCGGTACTTCGGAGACGTCCAGCGCCGTGCCGGCGCGGCACGGTCGTTGTCGCCGCACACCCTGGCCGAACGCCCCAGGCGTGAGGCGTCCGGCAGGCTTGACCGCGCCGCCGTGGAGGCGCCGGGCCGCCGCGCGGACCGTGAGCACATTGCACTCCAGCAGGTAGGCAGCCTCCGGGGGCGGGCCTGCCGCGGCCGTGGGGCAGAGCAAGGGCGGTGACCCGCACGCGGTCACCGCCCTTCGTGCAGATGAGCGACGGGTCAGATGGTGGCCCCGTCGCCCACAACGCCGGAGAAGCCGAGCTTGTCGACGGCCTGGTAGTAGGTCCAGGCCGTCCCGTTGCACGTGGTCTGCGTCGCGCCGCTGTACCGAGCGCACACTCTCTTCAGGTCCTCGTAGAAGGCGCTGTCGACGCGGGCCTTGTTGGCGCTGAAGGTGCCCGCCTCCTTGTAGTTGCGGTACCCGAAGTCGTGCCGGGCGCAGGACGTCTTGAAGGGGAAGCCGAGGGGGTTGTCGGGCGAGCTGGAGCAGTAGTCGGTGGACCAGTTGAACTGGTACGCGCTCCAGGCCCCCTGGTTGGCATTGGCCGACACCCAGGCGTTGTAACTGCCCGCGTCGGTCTGGGTCCACTGGCTGAGCACCTGCGCCTTGTCAGCGGGCACGGCGGACGCGGGGGCGGCAGCCACTCCCATGGCCAGGGTGAGGGCAGCTGTGCTTACGGCGAGAGCGGTCAGTCGAGGGCGCATGGGGCCTCCTGTGGGGGGGGATGACACTTCCGTCTCAACAAGCTCTGTCATTCCCACAGTTGGCACTTCAACAAACGAGGCGTTCGCGTGAACTCCGTTTGACCGACAGGGGTTTGGGGCGACATCGGCAGTGGGCTGCGCGCTGTCGGAGCGGCATCCGTGTCGGCTCGGATGGTGGCGGTGAGGGTGTGTGCGCAGACGGCAATGCCTGTCCTGCCTGGGGCATGATGGCCCTGGCCTGCGCGCTTGCGGGATCCAGACAGGCGTCTGGGTCCCGCCCGTGAATGTGTCGGAGAAAGTCGACGCGTCGGGTTTCTCCGACACATGCTGTCGTGATGCCTACGGATGTGTTCGGCGTGCTGGCTAATCCGGTACGCCGCAAACTGCTCGAAAGCCTGCGTTCCGGGCCTCGCTCCACTGGTGAGCTGGCCGGGATGTTCGAGCTCGGGCGGCCCGCCGTCTCCGAGCATCTGGCGGTGCTTCGTAACGCTGGGCTGGTACGGGAGGAGCCGCGTGGTCGACACCGCTTCCACCACCTCGAACCGGCCCGGCTGGCCGAGGTGAGCGAGTGGCTGCATCCGTTCGAGCACTACTGGAAACAGCGTCTTGAGGCGCTGTCCGATCTCCTGGACGAGGAAGACGGAACGTGACGACCGAAAACGACACGATCACCTGCGAGAAGTTCCTCCCCCACCCCCCGGCGGCGGTGTGGAAGGCCCTGACCGAACCCGAGCTTCATGCCCGCTGGTGGGCCGCCGGAGATGTCAAGCCCGTCGTCGGACACCGCTTCACCTTCGACATGGGCAACAACTTCGGCCACCAGTCCTGCGAGGTGACAGAGGTGGACGACGAGCGTCTGCTGGCCTACCGGTTCGCCGAGGGCGTCCTCGACACCACCATCACCTGGACCCTGCACCCCGAAGACGGCGGCACCCGCCTCGTCCTGACCCACGCGGGCTTCGACCTCGACTCCCCGATGGGACGACAGGCTCTCGCGGGCATGGGCAACGGCTGGCCCCACGTCCTGGACAACCTTGCCCAGACCCTGGCCGCCACCGCCTGACCCGCACCGCGCGATGAGTCAGCCGAGCCGGTTCAGTGCAGTTGAACCGCACGGCCGTTCATCAGCGCAGTTGAACCGCACGGCCGTTCACCGGCTCTGCCGCCCAACTCGACGGCGACCGCACGAAGCCACTGCTTCGTGCCGAGGCTGGAGCGTCGATGCCGTTCGCCGAAGGTATTTCGTCGACAGGACGGCCGGTAGCAGAACAACCGCAACACTCGAAGCCAGACCTGCAACGTCTGCCCGGTCAGCGGCCGTTCGGCGAGACTTCGCTCGCAAGAGGAGTGCGCCCGCTGGGCTCTCGCCCGACGCCCCGGACACCGTGTCGTCGGGCCGCCGGTGGAACTCCGGTCAGAGTCCAAACGTGAATCCCCATCAAGGCTGAGGATGGGAGGGGGAGTTGGGAGGGGGCGTGGAAGCGGGGGGTGTGTCGTCGGCCGCGGGCTCCTGTGGTGGGTCGCTGAGCTGCTCGCGCAGATAGTTCCAGACCACCGCGATCAGCGCCGCTACCGGTACCGCGAGCAGGCTGCCCACGACGCCGGCCAGGTTCGCGCCCAGTGTGACCGCCAGCAGGATCACTCCCGCGTGCAGGCCCAGCCCCCGACTTTGGATGATCGGCTGGAACACGTTGCCCTCGAGTTGCTGCACCACGACGATGATCACCAGCACGATCAGCGCGTCTGTCAGACCGTTGGACACCAAAGCGATGAGCACCGCCACCAAGCCGGCGAACAGGGCGCCCACGATCGGCACGAACGCCGATACGAAGGTCAGTACCGCCAGCGGGAGCACGAGGGGCACACTCAGGATCCACAGGCCCAGACCGATGAAGATCGCGTCGAGCATGCCGACGAAGGCCTGGGAACGTACGAATGCGCCCAGAGTGTCCCAGCTGCGCGCCGCCACGATCGGGATGTCGGTGGCGAGCCGGCCGGGGAGCTGACGGGCGAGCCACGGAAGGAAGCGCGGGCCGTCCTTGAGGAAGAAGAACATCAAGAAGAGTGCCAGGATCGCGGTGACCACCCCGTTCAACACGGTGCTCACTCCTGTGAAGAGAGTGGTCACCATGCTGCCGACGCTGTCCTTGATCTGCGCGGTCGCCGAGTCGACTCCGCCTGAGATCTGGGCGTCGCCGATGTTGAGGGGTGGCCCGGCGGCCCACTGGCGCAACTTCTCGATACCTTCGGTCACGCCGTCGGTCAGTTCGCCGGACTCGGAGGCCACCGGCACGGCGATCAGCGCCACGATGCCCGCGGCGGCCAGGAGGAACAGCACGGTCACCACCGAGGCGGCCAGGGCGGGGGGCCAGCCGCGTCGGCGTAGGAAGTGGGCCAGAGGCCACGTCAGTGTGGTGAGCAAGAGGCCCACTATGAGCGGCCAGAGGACCGACCACATCCGACCGAGAATCCACAGGGCCGCCATGGCGGCGACAAGAACCAGCAGCAACTCGACGGAGACCCGTGCCGATCTGCGGAGCGCGGCAGCGGTTTTAGTGGAACTCAGCGTGGCAGGCATGGGGGACACCCTATTGATACGTCAGCAATAGCGGAGGCCGCCAACAGGTTCTCGCGCGGTCGTCGGGGTCGATGCGTTCGAAGTCCGCGGTGCTCAGCAGCGACGTCGACCGTCTCGCGTCCAGACTCCACCTGGCCGTAGTACTCCGGCAGGAGGTGGATGTTGTGTTGGCGCCGGTTGGAACCTTGCCCGCTTTGGGCGTCGAAGGCTGTGCGCTGGGCGGCGACCGCAAGTCCGGTGCCCACAGCACTCCTGCGCCGCATGATCGCCTACCGCGCCCGCGCCCCGCGCCCCGCGCCCGCGAACACGAGGAGGGCAGGGCGCTGTGGAGGTGACCACAACGCCTCGCGGTCGGAAGTGCGGGGCACGGCAGGCCGGCGACGTCGTGCACGCTCGGCGCCCCTGCGCCCAGTGACGGTTCGTAGCATCGTCCCCTCGCGCCTTGTGCACAGTGGCACACGACCGGTGACCTCCCCCGCCTCTAGCCTCGCCGCACCGGCGCGACAACACAACGATCGAGGGGCGGCCCCTGTGAACTGGCTGATCCATGACTACCGCGAGAGCGATCTCGCCGCAGTGGTCCACCTGATGGACACCACTGCCGAGCTCGGCCAGGAATCCGTCTTCTCCGTGGCGGAGTGCATCAGTGCCCTGACATCACGCCAGCCGGGCGTCGTCGCTGTCCACCAGGGCGTACCCATCGGGACGGCCCTGGCTTGTGTGGCGGGGGAGCGGGCCTGGGTGATGCGGATCGCGATTGCCCCGTCCTGGCGGGGGCGCGGCCTGGCCAGCGCACTGCTGGTAGAGCTGGAGCGCCGCCTGGTCGCCGCGCGGGTCGGGCGGATTTCCTATGTCCTGCCCGAGGAGGACCTTTTCGGCGATGGACTCCTCAACGCGGGCTACACCAGGCGGCCCGCCGTCGCCTACTTCGAGAAGGTCGAGCCGGTGCACGGGCCCGCCGCCAGCCTTCTCGACGATCTCGGTGGCCGGCTGTTGCCCGCTGACCTGTGGGCCAAGGTCGTCGGCATGGAGCGGGAGAAGGACCTGATCGAACGGCGGGTCGTGCTTCCGCTGGCCGAGCCGGAGCGTGCGGCTCTGCACGGTGTGCGACCGCCGCGCGCGGTGGGCCTGTTCGGGCCGCCGGGGACGGGCAAGACGACCTTCGCGCGTGCGATCGCCTCGCGGCTCGGCTGGCCGTTCGTGGAGATCCTGCCCTCACGGCTGGCGGATGGGGGCAATCTGGCGGCCGCGCTGCGCTCCGCGTTCGCGGCGATCGCCGAGCTGGAACGCGTCCTGGTCTTCATCGACGAGGTCGAGGAGATCGCCCCGGTCCGGCAGGAACCGGCGCAGCCCGGCGGGGTGCACGGGGTGACCAACGAACTGCTCAAGCTCATCCCGGGCTTCCGAGAGGGCGACGAGCGGCTCCTGGTGTGTGCGACGAACTCGATCCGCTCCCTGGATCCTGCCTTCTTGCGTCCCGGTCGGTTCGACTACCTGATCCCGATCGGTACGCCGGACAAGGCCGCCCGGGCGGCGATCTGGGCGCGCTACACGGACGGGCGAGCGGAGGTGGACATCGACGAACTGGTGACAGCGAGCGAGCTGTTCACGCCCGCTGACATCGAACACGCTGCGCGGATCGCCGCCCACAGCTCCTTCGAGCGCGATCTGGTCGCGGTCGGCGGGCAGGCGGCCGCCGCGGAGGCATTGCCGGGCGCGAGCACGGCGGACTATGTGGACGCGATCGCCCAGTGCCGTCCCACGGTGACGCCTCAGATGATCGACCAATTCGAGTCGGACATCACCACGCATGCCCGGTTCTGACCCAGCACGAACCCCCGGAGACTCGCTCGGTTTCCGGGGGCTCTGGCCGGTGGTGTGCGGTGTCCCGCTCCGGCTGCTCGCTGCCGGTGTGCGGCGCCGGTAGGTCTTCAGGCAGTGGCTGGCTGCCGGGTGTCAGTTTCTCCTGGCCTCGGAGCGCTACACCCAGTACGCGGTCCTGACCAGGTAGGCGGTCTCCGCCGCCTCACCCGTGTTTCCGTACGCTCCTTCGAAGGCCAGATAGCCGTGACCGGCCGGCGGTCAACTGTCGGCGGGCTAGATGGAACTCCCCTCGTGCCACTTTGAAGGCCCGGTCGTCGATGTAACAGATGCTCGGTCTCAAGGACAAGATCGAGGACATCCTGATCACCCTGGGCACCCAGTACCACCTCATCCGCCCAGTTGCCGGGAGGTCCGGGAACGGGCTGTTCATCTACCTCGTCATCGACAAGGGCCGGTCGAACCTCGCCATGGCACGGCATCACGTCAAGCGCGCCGAGGAGCAACTGGAGCTCTGAGCTCCGGCGCCTGATTTTTGCCCGCTAGTTGCAGAGTTCTTCAAGTCTCTTTGTCTGCATCTGTCGAACTCTCGGCTTCTGTGCCCCGGCGGGTAAAGAATCGGACGGTGCACCGGGCGGCCGGGCCGCCGCGCCCGTCCGCAGCCTTATCCGAGTCAGGGAAGTGAGCGATCCCGTGCAGCGCCCCCTCTATCAGGTCAAAGCAGAGTTCTTCCGCATGCTCGGCCACCCTGTGCGCATCCGTGTTCTGGAGCTGCTGCAGAACGGGCCGGTGTCCGTACGGGATCTGCTCACCGACATCGACATTGAACCGTCCAATCTCTCCCAACAGCTCGCCGTGCTGCGCCGGTCCGGAATCGTTGTCTCCATCCGCGAGGGCACCTCGGTCAGTTACGCCCTGGCCGGAGGCGATGTCGCCGAACTCCTGCGGGCGGCACGTCGCATCCTCACCGAACTCCTCGCCGGTCAGAGCGCTCTGCTGGCCGAGCTCCAGGATGCCGAGAGGTAAACGCAGCGTCGACGAAGTCGGCCGGCCATCTGCCTCTTGATTCGTTTCAGGTCCGTGATCCTTCCTTCGGCGACGCCCGAGCTGAAGGGCAGGGGTACGGCCGCGGCGACCTCGTCGAGATCGGCGAGAAGTCCGCCTGAGAAGCTGCCCAGTTGAGCGACGCCGAAGGTACGGGCCCGGCGGATCCAGGCGTCGAGCTGCGCGGGCGCCGTTTGTCGAAGACGGTCGCGAACGCGCGGATGAGCCACAACATGAAGATCCACAACTGCGGCTGGAGTATTGATTGGCCGATCTCAGAAGCAACCGACCGAAGTCAGCGCGGCCCGAGGAACCTCTCAGGCCGCCGTCAGCGCCGCCAGGGCACGGTCCATTGCGGCGTTGAACTCTTCCGGCGTCAGCGGCAGCCGGGACTTGACGTCCCGACTCCACTGGTCGGCGAGGACCTCGGCGGAGCCCGCCTCGACACCCTCGAGCGCCGCTTCGGCCAGGTCCGACGGCGCGATCTTGTCCACGGGCCAGCCCGCGGCCATGTCGGTGTCGGCCAGGCCGAGGTGCACCGCTGTCACGAGCGTGCCCTGCTCGGCGAGCTCCAGGCGGACGCCGTTGGTCATGGCCCAAGCGGCGGCCTTGGTCAGGTGGTAGGCATTGGCGCCCTTTCCTCCGAACCACGACATGGCGGAGAGGACGTTGACGATCGCGCCCCCGCCGTTCCTGGCGAGCACCGGCGCGAACTCCCGGATCATTCCCAGGTGGCCGAACATGTTGGTCTCCAGCTCGTGCCGCACCGCGTCCAGCGAACCGGTCACCAGATCGGTCCCCGTCTGGATCCCCGCGTTGTTGATGAGCAGCGAGACGTCCGGGGCGGCCTCGGCGGCGGCCTTCACGGATGCGGGATCGGCGATGTCGAGGGGCAGCACCTCGACCCCGGGCAGGTCCACGGCCTCCGGCCGGCGGGCCGTCGCGTAGACCTTGCGGGCGCCCCGTTCGAGCAGGCGCTGGGTGAAGGCGCGGCCCAGGCCGCGGTTGGCTCCAGTGACAAGGGCAACTGAGTTGTTGATGTCCATGACCGGTACGCTAAAACCTGACGTTAACGTCAGGGGCAAGTGCTGGTCCTCAGGGCCGGGGCGAGAGGAATCACCATGACCGTCACCGAGGCCGCGGCCGAGCGGCTGATCCGCATCGGCGAAGTGGCACGGGGTGCCGGCGTCTCGGTGCGCGCCGTGCGCTACTACGAGCAGCAGGGGCTGCTCATCGCGGAGCGCAGCCCATCCGGCCAGCGCCTCTACCGGCAGGACGCCATCGCCCGGGTCCGCTTCTTCCAGCAGATGTTCGCCGCCGGCCTGACCAGCCGACGGATCACGGAACTCCTTCCGTGCTGGGACTCCGGACACACCGACGCCGAGCAACGAACCATGCTGCGCGCCGAGCGCGACCGCGTCCAAGCCAAGATCGACGACCTGCGGGCTGCCCTGGCTCGCCTCGACGAGGTCATCGCGATCACGGACACGCACCCGTAGGCGCGGTCGGCCGGACGCCGCACCAGCGATCTAGGGCTGGAGTACGAGTACTCGGTCCGCCGCTGGGCGGCTACCGATCGGGCACGTCCATGGGGGCGAACCGTTCTGGTCCATGGCCGACGGACTTCTGCCGCCGGCCTGTCACCGACCCCGCGTTCGGGCATCGGCGACAGACGACGGTCGAGAGAAGGACCGTTCAGTTGTCCGGCCGGCTCGGGCTCAGCCGTTGCCGCCGAGCCTGAAATGGAAGATTCCCCAAGTGAGGTGAGCCTCGCTGCCACCGTTGATCCAGTGGCCGAGTCCCTTCTTCATCTGGGCGAGGTAGTCGTGGCTGATCTTCCTGGCCAGCCCTTCGGCTTCTTGGCGTTCGGTCTCCTCGAGGACACGCGTGTAATGGTTCACCAGTTGTTCGCGGTGCTCTTCGAAACCACCGTCGACGGCGGTGAACCCGAGCCGGGCGAGCTCGCGCGTGTAGAAGCCGGGCGAGCCCATGTCGTCCAGGTGGATTCGGTCGAGGATCGGCTGCAGCACGTCGGTGCAGGCGCCGTCCGCGGCCGCCATGGGGTCGGTGAAGATGAGGTGGCCGCCGGGCCGCAGTACCCGCGCGATCTCTTCGAGGACCTGGACCCGGTTGCCGCTGTGCAGGAAGGCGTCCTGGGACCAGACGACGTCGACCTGGTCGTCCGGGTAGGGGATGTCCTCGAAGGACCCGTCGACGACCTCGATCCTGTCGGTGAGTCCGCGGGCCGAGTTGCGCTCCTTGTGGCGCTGGTTCTCCACCTCGCTGAGGTTGAGGGCAAGGACCCGGCAGCCGTACGTCTGCGCCAGGTACCGCGCGGAACCGCCGAACCCGGAACCGAGATCGAGCACCACCGAATCCCGGGTCAACTCCAGCTTCGACGCCATCCGCTCGACGGTCCGCCGGCTGGCGGTCGCGATGGGCTCCACGGGGCTCTCGTAGAGGCCGATATGAATGTCCTCGCCGCCCCACACCGTGGCATAGAAGGTGTCGGCGTCGGGTGAGTTGTAGTAGCTGCGGGCGGTGCCGACCGCGCCTTTGTACGGTGTCTCGTTCTCCATCCGGTACTCCTTCTCCGCGACGTGCACGAAGAAGTCCGGCTGCTCACCCCGATAGGTGTGCTGGAAGTCGCCGTAGGTCTCGATGTGCTGGAAGCCCACCTCGGACATGAGGCGCCGGGTGTAGTTCTTCCGCAGCGGGAACATGTTGAGGTGGTAGATCGAGTTGTCGGGGAAGCTGTACCGCATACGGCACAGGCCCTCATCGACATACTCCGGCTCTACGATGACGTCTTCGCCGCAGTAGTAGTACCGGTGCTTGCTGGTGTACCCATCGTCCAGGATCGCGTCGTAATTGCGCTGGTCCAGTACGAGAATTCCGTCGTGCTTGAGCATCGCGTAGAACTCGGCCAGAGCCTTGCGCCGGTCACGCTCCGAGAAGAGATGCGTGAAGGAGTTTCCGAGGCAGACGATGGCGTCGTACTCGCCGTGGACGTCTCTGTTGAGCCATCGCCAGTCCGCTTGCACAACCCGCAGGATGTGTCCTCCCTGCTGCGTACCATTCTCGAAGGCCCGCGCCAGCATCTCCGCGCTGCCGTCCGCGCTGACGGTCTCGAATCCGGCGGAAAGCAGGGCTACGGAATGAAAGCCCGTGCCTGTCGCGACATCGAGTACGCTCCGCACCCCCCATTTTCGCAGGAGGTCGATGAAGAAATTGCCTTCGCTTTCCGCTCGTTTCTCCCAGTCTATGAGGGAGTCCCATTTTTCGACGAAGCTGGGGACGTACTCCTCCGTGTAGTGCCCGGTTTCGCGTACTTCGACAGGGTTGTCGCCGAACTCTTGAGCCGGTTGCACGATGATGGAGACCCTTCAGCTATGAGGAATCTTGCCCTGGCGCGGCACCCCAAGGCGGCACAGGGCTCCAGGCCTTGAGAGCCGCGCGGTCTGAGCGGATCGCTATCCAGGACCGTGCGGTCTCATGCCTGCGAAGTTCGTATACGGGAGCGGACTGTCGCGAAAAACCGCCTTGGCCAGCGCCTTTACCGCCTAAAGATTATTTCGCACAGCGGAGGATTCCGGCCCCCTCGCATATAGGACAGTCGCGGGCGAATCACCGTTTCGTCGACAGTCGGCCGGGGTGGCGGGGGAGGGGGCTGTGCATAACAGATCTTCAATTCGTCGTGCAATGTGGCCTGTTCGGCATTCTGGCCAAGCGCGGCTCATGTGCTGGGCGCCGCGTCACGAACGCAGCACGGGTCTTCGCCATCCCTCTGGCGCGGAGTCCGCCGTGAGCCGGGTGCGAGGCTGCTCGCTGGTCTTATGGGGCGTGATCGCTGCTGTCAGGTGGGATCGACCCCGCTGGACAGGCGAAATTGTTCGACAGCGCCGTCGGAAGCGGCATGAATGTGCACAGAAACCGGGCCTGGAAACGTGTAACCCTGTTCCGCCGCGTGCCGGCAGACCTGAGCGTCGAGCTGGCGTTGCACTTGCGCCTTGTATGGGGCCAGTCGCCGGTGAGAATCTGGCGGCAGCTCAAGTGTGTATGTGTTGGGCGCCAGGATGCATTCCCGATCGACGATGATCGTATTGTCGTCGCATGTCTGGCGAAGTTCGGCCAGAACTTCTGGCTGGTCCCGTTGCCCAGGCAGCACACGCTCCCACAGCGGGTCGGTCCACTTCTCCAGGGCGTTCTCCACGTTGCTCATGATTCCCATACCGATCGGGTGCCCGACGAGACGTGATGCACGCACGCCGGCGGGTGCTGGGATCGACTCGCCGCTTGCCGCTCGCTGAGCGGTGATGTGGATGCGCGGCTCGGGGGTGAGGTCGGCTTCCCGCTGAGGCGCAGGCCGCAGTCCACCTCTGGAGCGCCAGGGTGCCGGGTTTTTGCGCCCCCTCGTCGGGCCCCGGCAGCGTACTGGTGGGCTCGGACGATGTTGGAGTCGACCGACACCAGCCAGTCGATCTCACGGCCGCATCAGCCCGCGCCTGGCCTTCCCGAAGCATCCGCTCGAAGGTGCCGTCCCTGGCCCACCGGCGGAAGCGGGTGTGCAGCGCGGCCCAGGACCCGTACCGGCAAAGCCTATGCGCCCGTGTTCAGGAAGATCCAATGGTCGTCCGGCAGGTTCTCAGGGGTCGGAGGGGGAACGGGGCGGGTCTCCTCGTGCCAGGCGGAGCCCACGGCAGCCGTGGCGATTCCACGCCAGAATCGAGCAGCGCCTGCGTTGGCCTCCTGGAAAGCGATCGCCCAGGCACCGGGCCGGGAGCGCAGCAGATGAAGGGCGGCCTGCCGACCGACGCCGCGCCTGCGCAGCGCCCGTACGACGAAGAACGCGGAGATCGAGGTCTCGCCCTCGAGCGTCGTACGGGTCAGGATGAAACCGCCCGGCGTCGTACCGTATTGGATCAGCAGGGCTTCCCTCCCCGGCTCATCAAAGAACAGCGGCAGGCTGCTGAACCCGAACCTCCCGTCGGCCGCCGGGAGGTGGCCGAGAAACTCCGAGATGTCGTGGCGGTACAACTGGGCCAACTGCTCGACGGAGCTCCGTAGTTCACCGCTCGCAGGGCGCAGGGTGATTGGCGCGGAGTCAGTAATCGGGCCCATCCAGCAATTCTCGCATGCACGCGATGTGTTCCAGTGCGGGGAGCATCGCGCAAACCCGCGTCGGCCGCACACCTGCCCAGCGAGACTTTGACGAAACGTCGTAGAGTCCGCCCGGCGAGGGGATGCCTTCACGTCTCGGCGCGGCGGAACTCACGGTTTGTGGGTTACCCAGAGTAGTTCCGCCGGCCAGCGATGTGCCCAGTCAGGTGGGTCGGTTTCGTTGTAGCCGTTGGGTGTTCCGAGCTCGGGCCGCGGCTCGATGAGGTCGTCGATGATGAGACCCGCGCCGCGCAGGACCTTGACCCAGTCGCCGTAGGTGAGCTGATAGCTGGTCGCGCCGACGTCTTCGGCGATGGTGTTCAGCCCGAAGTAGTCCTGCTGCAGCGTGGTGGTCACGCGGCTGGCGGCTTCGTCGTAGCAAGCTTCGAACCATGGGCTGGCGACGTTGAACACCAGCCGCCCGCCTCGGCTCAAGACGCGTGCGGCCTGCGGGACGGCCAGGTGCGGAGGCGCCCAGCTGAGCCCACCGAAGTCGCAGAACACCAGGTCGAAGCTATCGGCGGCGAAGGGGAGTTGTTCGGCGGCGCCTTGCACCAGCGGGTAGCGGGCCGCTCCCATCGCGCGGGCTGCTGCGGCGAGTTGGGCTTCGGACAGGTCGAGCCCGACCACGGTGGCGCCCTCGGCGGCGAGCGCCCTGGACCACTGGCCGGCACCGCAGCCGAGCTCGAGGACGCGCTTGCCGGTGACGTCGCCCAGCGCATGCAGGTGCGCGTCGGGGATGGAGTACATGCCCCACAGCCGGGGTGCGGCGCCGATTTGCGGGTCGTGCTTGTGCTGGTAGGCGTCGCTGATCTGGTTCCAGAGCCGCCGGTTGGCGGGGATGCTGTCCACGTGCCGACTCCAGCACTGCCTGCCGGGGGCGGTCAACACGATTAGGGCACTGCCCGGCCCTCGCCTGGACGCCCACCCGGGAGTGCGGGACTTGCGGTGGGTCCGCGTCGTTGGGTGGTCGTCGGGTGATCGGGCGGAGGTTCGCCCGGCTGGTGCGGTACCGAAGACTGTCCAAGGGCTACGAGCTCCTTGGCCGTCAACCGGGAGAAAGCGGTTTGCCTGGCCAGCGGCATACCTCTGTTCCGGCTTCGACACCAACACCACTCTCGCGTAACTGAGTTGAAGTCGTCTGCCACCAGACTCCATGGCGCTGTGGTCAGTCGATCTCAAGGTCCGGTGGGGCGGTCCCGGGCGTGTGGAGGGCATGGTTGATGCCGACGTCGGGGTCGCTGTCGTAGCCGGCACGGAAGGTGGTCTCATAGGTGTCGTCGCCGATGGCCTGACGGGCCTGCGCCTCGCACGCCTGGCGGGCGGCGACGAGTTCGGGTGCCCCCATCTGGGGGGAACCGAGGGTCTGCCATACCCGGTCGGCGGTGCCGAGGAGCTGGGCGGCTCGCTCGGCGTGCCCGGACGAGAGCACCGCGGAGGCGAGTGCGTCGAGGGCCATGGCGATGCCGAGGCTGTCGCGGACGCGGCGTTTGCCGTCCAGGGCGTCGCGGGCATGGGCTTCGGCCTCTGCCGCCCGTCCCAGGGCCAGCGCGGCGAGGGCGCGGAGGAGGTCGCCCCAGGCGCGGGCATGCGTCTCGCCGTGGTCGTCGCATACGACGCAGAGACGGTCCGCGACGACCGCGGCCTCGGCGACCTCCCCGAGCTGGATGTGGACGAAGGACCGGGCGACCTGGACGAGGGACCACGCCGCGTCGTAGCGCCCGGGGGGCGGCGGGGTGCACGGCGCCGTGTCGAGCGCCTCGGCCGCCCGCGTCTGCCGACCGCTCAACGCGAGACAGGCGCCCTCGAGAATGGCAGCAGCGGCCGGGACGGTCTCATCGGCCTCGTCGGCCGTGACCTCCCGGAAGGTGTCGACGAGGCGGAGGCCGGTCTCCATGTCACCCACGGTCTGGCCGACCATACCGCGGGCCCACAGGGCCTTGGCGCGGTCCGGTCCGGAGGCCGGATCCAGGTCCAGGGCCCGGTCGAGGTAATACTCACCCTCCTGGGCGAAGCCGCAGGCGTACCAGAAGAACCACAGTGCCCCGGCCATCTGCAGCCCACTGGGCCCGTCCTGCTCGGCGAGGCAGAAGTCAAGGGCGGCGCGGAGATTGGCGTGTTCGGCGGTCGTCCGGTCGTGCCAGGCGATCTGGTCCGGCCCCATCCAGGCGGCATCCGCGGCCTGGGCCAGCGCCCGGAAGTAGTCCCGGTGCCGGTGGCGCAGCGTGGACTCCTCACCGAGACCGCGCAGCCAGGCGGCGCCGAACTCGCGGATGGTGTCGAGCATCCGGTAGCGCTCGCCACCGCCGGTCGGCTCCCACATCACGACCGACTTGTCCGTCAGGGAGGCGAGCAGCCCCGGGATCGCCCGCTCGGGAAGGCGCGCGTCGGCGCAGACCGCCCGGGCGGCCTCGGCGTCGAAGCCGCCGACGAGGACGGAAAGGCGGGCCCAGAGCAGCCGTTCGGCCGGGGTGCACAGTTCGTGGCTCCAGCCGATCGCGGTGCGCAGTGCCTGGTGCCAGGGCGGCTCGGTGTCGCCCACCACCTCGTCGGTGGTACCCAGGACGGCGAAGCGGTCGTCCAGCTTCTCGGTCAGCTCGGCCACGGACAGGTCTCGCAGGCGGGCCGCAGCCAGTTCGATGGCGAGCGGGAGGCCGTCCAGGGAGCGGCACAGGCGTACGAGATCGGGCCGGTTGGCGTCGGTGACCGCGAAGCCGGGCACCGCCTCGGCGGCCCGGTCGGCCAGCAGGGCCATCGCGTCCGCACCACCGAATGCCGCGCCTTCGCCTTCGGGTACGGGCAGTGGGGCGACGGTCAGCGGCCGCTCCACGTGGATGCCCAGGGGGCGGCGGCTGGTGACCAGGATCCGCAGTCCCGGCGCGGCCCGCAGCAGGACCTCGGCGGCCAGTGCGCACTCGTGGACCAGGTGCTCGCAGGTGTCCAGGACAAGCAGCACCTCGCGCCCCGCCAGGTAGTCGGCCAGCACATCGATCATGGGCCGCGTCGTCTGATCCACCAGCGCAAGGACCTCGGAGACGGCGTGTGCGAGCAGCGCGCCTCGGCGCAGCGACGAGAGCTCCACCCACCACACACCGTCCCGGAAGGACGGCTGCACCTCATGCGCGGCCCGCAGTGCGAGCCGGGTCTTGCCCACCCCGCCGACCCCGGCCAGCGTCACGAGCCGGGCGCCGTTGTCGAACAGCCGCCGGATCTGCGCCAGTTCCTGCTGTCGGCCGTACAACTCACGTGTCTCCGAGGTGAGGTTCCCCGCTCCTTGCCGACGCATGGTCGCACCCTTCCTTTCCTTGCTCTCCCGCCGTGGGGCGGCAGTATGGCGGCTGTGCTCGGGCCGCGGGACGGTCGGCACGAAAGTGACCGGAAGCGTCGCCGCCCGATCACGACCGACCGAGGTTGCCCTGTGGCGCGCTCGGTACGTCGTCGTTCTTCGGTACGGGGAGCACCGGTCCCATCAGCAGGCCGGCGGTGGGCTGGACGAACAGCAGGGTGAGGTCGTGGCCGTCGCCGCCGTGGGCGGCCGAGTGGTGGTCGACGAGGTCGACCAGGTTCGCAAGGGCCTCGTCGAGGGTGAGGGCGCTCAGCGCGGCCCGGACCCGGCGGTCGAGGGCCAGCGGGGTGCCGTGCGCGTCCCGGGCCTCGGTGAGACCTTCGGTGTAGAGCAGCATGCACTGCTCGGGGGTGAGCAGGACGGCCTGCACACGCGCTCTGGGCCGGTGGAGTGGTGCGTCATCCAGCTGACCCAAGGCGTCCACGGTCTCCGCGAGTTCATCGCCGACGCCGACGCCGACGCCGACGCCGACGCCGACGCCGACGCCGACGCCGACGCCGACGAGGGCAAGAAGCCCGTCGCTGACGTGCCGCCCCACCCCTGACCCCACCCCCATGGGGGTGGGGTTGTCCATACCTCCTGGTCGGGGGGCTCCGCCATGGCCGCGCAGTGCCCTTCCATGAGGCAATGATCTTGGAAGGCCGCACGGCGCGGCCCACCCGTCCGATGCCGCAACACCCGTGACACATAGGTCAGTTGTGCCCCGTCGGGCGTTCGACGAGCGAGATGAGACAGCCACCATGGCCTACATACGAAACTTCGCCCCTACGTGCCGCAGAGTCGCTCTGGGTGCGGTGGCCGCGGCCACCGTCACGGTGACCCTGGCGATGCCGCTCTCCACGGCCTGGGCCCAGCAGGACGGGCGGTCGACGGGTGCGGGGCGGGCGGCCCTGCAGCGGGATCTGGACGACATCGTCCAGAAGGACGGAGTGGTCGGCGCCCAGGCCGCCTTGGTGGACGGCAAGAGCCGTATCTCCGTGCGCAGTGGCACCGCCGAACGCGGCACCGGCCGGAAGGTTCCGCACGACGGCTACTTCCGGATGGGCAGCAACACCAAGACCTTCGTCGCCACGGTCATGCTGCAGCTGGAGGCCGAGGGCCGCGTCCGGCTCGACGACATGGTCGACGACTGGCTGCCCGGGGTGGTCGAGGGGCAGGGCAATGACGGGAAGCGCATCACCGTGCGGCAGTTGCTCCAGCACACCAGCGGCCTGCCCGACTACGTCCCTCACCTGCCGGGCATCTTCGACGAGGGTGAATTCCAGAAGCACCGCTTCGATGCCTTCAAGCCGCGCGACCTGGTCCGGTTCGCCATGCGGGACAAGCCCACGTTCGAGCCCGGCAAGGGCTGGAACTACTCCAACACCAACTACGTACTCGCCGGGATGATCATCGAGAAGGTGACGGGCCGGAACTGGAGCGAGGAGGTCCGCACCCTGATCATCAAGCCCCTCGGCCTCAAGCACACCTACTCCGCGCGCGAACGCGCCGACTTCGGCCTGCCGTGGCCCCACGCCAACAGCTACCAGCAGTTCAAGCCCGGGGGTCCGCTGGTCGAAAGCACCGAGGTCAACATGAGCTGGGGCGACTCGGCAGGTGACCTCGTCACCACATCCAAGGACCTCACGCGCTTCTGGCGGGGGCTGCTCGGCGGCGAACTGCTCAAGCCGAAGCAGCTGAAGGAGATGAAGACGACGGTGCCTGCGCCGAGGGAGGGCCTCGATACGCAGGAGAGGATGGGCCTCGGCATCTTCTGGCGGCCGCTGAGCTGCGGAGGCGGGTACTGGGGGCATGGCGGGACCACCCTCGGCCACCTCAACGCCAACGGCTTCGTCGGCAAGGGGGAGCGGGGCGTCGTCATGATGCGCTCCACCAACCTCAACACGGACGACCGTGACGTCCGCGCCGACGAGCTCCTCGACGACGCCTTGTGCAAGCGGAAGTGACCGTGTGGAGGGCCTGTCGGCCCTTGGCCCCTCCTCGGTGAAGACACCGTGTCGTCACGCGCCGGGCGGTGTGGTCTCGGTGCAGGATGACACCTGCCCGAGGCCACCCGCGCCCAGAGCGCCGCGTTCCGCCACCTGCTGATGATCTTCCAGGGCCCGCACTCGACCGTCGCCGGCGTGCGCGCGAGGCTGTCGTCGAGGCGGTCCAGCTTCACCGATCCATGCCCAAGACGAACTCCGCTGCCCAGTGGTGGAGTTGGTCGACATCGTCGGCCTGGAGGCCGTAGGTACGGGCTCTGCCGAAAGCGCTGTCGGGCGGCCAGCGGCAGCGCGTCGCCATCGCCCGCGCGCTGGCAGGCCAACCGCAGGTGCTGATCCTCGACGAGGCGATCGCGGTGCTGGACGTATCGATCCAGGCACAGGTCCCCGCCCTGCTCGCCGATGTGCGGGCGACCACCGGGACCGATGTGCGGGCGACCACCGGGACCGTGCTGCTGGTCATCACGCACGGCCTCGGGGCCGTCCGGCACATCAGCGACGACCCACAGCACCCCTACACGCGGCGCCTGATCGAGTCAGTCCCGAAGCAGGGCTGGAAGCCGCGCCGAAGGGTGTAGGGGCCGGCTCGGCCTTGATTGCCACTACCGGAGGGATTTGACCGCACCGCTCAGCGCGCCCGTGGCCGCGCGCCCGGTGTGGCGCGCGGCATGGCGACCGGACTTGGCTGCGGTACGGCCGCGGGACGCGCCGGACTTCGCGGCCGCGCGGCTGCGGTAGGCCACGGAGGGTTTGCCGTGCGTGTCGGCCGCCGCGAGCAGCAGGCCGCCGAGCAGCGAGAGGTTCTTGATGAACTGGGTGCGCTGGGCGGCTCGCCGTTCCGGGTCCTCCTCCTTCCACCAGGCGTGCCCGGCCAGGGTCGTCGGCACCAGGGAACCGGCCAGCGCGAGCGCGGCGGCGCGCGGAAGCCGCCCGGTGGCCAGCATCATGCCGGCACCGACCTGCACCGCACCGTTGATACGGACCAGGCGTTCGGGGTCCTCCGTGAGCCGCGGTATCCGGGAACCCAGCGGGACTGCGACCGGCTCCGCGGCGGAGGCCACGCGCTTGGGGTCCCGGAGGGTACTGAGACCTCCCGAAAGGAAGACGGAAGCGAGCAAGGGACGTGCGCATTTCCTGAGAACAGCCATGCCTTCCGGCTTCCCCCGATACGGATACTCAGACAGCTTTCACGCGGAGAGATCAATCCCTGTGTCTTGGGCTGTTCGCCTGACTGTCCCGGGAGCCTGGCTGGCACCCGCAGCCTTGCAGCGTCCCCGCGTTTCTTGCGGGCTTGCGCTGCCCAGACCCTGTGGTGTCCGCTGTCGAGGCATGGCGGACGGGCAACACCATCCCCGAACTCGGCAGAGCCGGTGGTCGCCATCCGGCCGACGGCGTTCTCACACCTTCGTGCTCATGTCCCCCCTGGCGCCCGGCCGGCAAAAGGCCCGTCCTCATACCGGGCGGCCCGGAAGGACCTCACGGGCCGCGGCGTGCCCGCCGTCGGCCAGGTCTGCCGGGGCGCGGTGCGGCAGGCCATGCCGTCACGCGCGTCCTCATTACCGGTTGGCCCGTTGCTTGGCGGGGCGGCGTTTGGACGGGCGGCGTTTGCGCGCCCGTTCCTCTTCGGTCAGCCCGCCCCAGACCCCTGCGGCTTCCCCCGCCTCCATCGCGTACTCGCGGCACTCATACGTGACGGGGCACCGAGCACAGATCTCGCGGGCGGCTGCCTGGTCCGCCAGCGCCGGCCCAGCCTGCCCTACCGGGAAGAAGAGTTCGGGATCTGTGTCCGCGCAGGCAGCCTTGCTCATCCACTTCTGGTCAAGCGGCAACACATCCATGTGCCGCCGAGTGCCCCTCGCCGGCCGGATGAAACGGTATGCCCTCGGAGTGACGGCCGGGACGCAAGAGAATCCTCTCGCTCAACGGAGCGCCTTCGGAGGCGAATTGAGGTGAAGCGAGGCGTTGGGCGGCCACCATGTGCAGAGCGCGCAGGGTCTCGCGCTGCTGGACCGCACGGCTGTGCAGTTCCTCGAGCCGCTTGGGGTCCAGGCGTGTGTCCCGGGTGGCGACGGCGCCGAGCGTCTGCCAGAGCAGCGTCTTCCCGTCCACGACGAGCAACAGCCCCTCCAACTCGATGGCAGTGCTGAGTGCGGCGCTCCGCAACAGCCGGCCGTTGAGCTTGAGCCGCCCCGCCTTCTCGGCCGCCCAGCCCTCGTAAGCCTTGTAGCGGCGGACGGGAACGTCTAGCAGCTCCATGAAGCGCAGCAGCGACTGCCGGTCCAGCTCTACGTCGTTGGCGAGGCTCCCGAGCCCGGGGCCGTGCTCGGAGTGTTGATGGACCCGGGCCACCCGCTTGGCGAGCTCCACTCCGGCTGTGGCACCGGCCAAATGGTCATTGAGGTAGACCGCCAGCCACTGCCGAGCCCGGTCCACGCCGCTGCTCTCGTTCACCGCCACACCAAATCCCCGCCATGCCGACCCACTGATGAATGCCTCGGTTCCTCTCGTTCCTCTCGCGCGCTCCTGAAGTCCTGCCCCTGGCAGGCGGGTACCACTCAGCCGAGGGCGCTACCGCCTCCCGGCGCAGGGCCTTGCGAAACTTCGGTCCGGTCGCCGCACAAGGAGCCCCACACTCACCGAGCCGCGCGACACCCAGAAAGGGGTCCGAGGATGGACTGTGCCGACCCGACGAATCATGACCATCGCCCGGCGGATGATCGACCGATTGTGCCCGTTGGGCTGCTTACCGGGCACCGCTTGGGGATATCCGCAGTGCATGAGGTTGCTGACAAGCGTGAGTGAGGCTGACCGGGTCCTGACACAACGGGCGGCTTCGCGCATCCCGCCGGGTGTGGCCAAGGTGCTCTCGGCGGTGGAGGAGTCCGCGGAGAGCACGAAGCTGTGGTGCGGGGCCGCCGTCGCCATGGCCTGGCTGGGTGGGTGGCGGGGACGTAAGGCCGCGGCGGCCGGGCTGGGGGCCCTGGTGGTGGCGCAGCTCGTGTCGAACGGATTGTGCAAGCAGCTCGCCGACCGCCCCAGGCCGCCGGCGGAGTGGATCCCGCACGATGAGGTCGCCGACCGTCCCGACTCTTCCTCCTTCCCCTCCGGCCATACCGCGGCCGCGGTCGCCTTCACCGCCGCTGCCGCCCCCATCTGGCCGGCCGTGGGCGCGCTGTGCGCGGTGCCGACCGCCATGGTGGCCCTTGAACGGGTGCAGTCGGGCGCCCACTACCCCAGCGACGTGGCCGCCGGAGCCGCCATCGGCCTGGCCAGTGCCTGGCTCGCCCGCCACGCCCCGGCGCTCCTGCTGCGCCACTGGCCATAATTCGAGAATCGACCGTGCGGGCCTCGGGGAACCGCATCGCGCGGCTGTCGCGGTATCAGCGCTGACGTTGTCGCGTGACCCGGGCGGGCTCGGCTGTGCGCCGAGCCCGCCGTGGCGGCTCCATTCCGGAGCCGGTCCCGTGTCACGCCGTCAGCGCTGCAGCGTCAGCAGACCCGGACGGTAGGGCAGGAGACCGTAGTCGCCTCCGGAGTTGGGGCTGCGCCCCTGGTAGAGCAACTGCAGATGGCAGGGATCGACGGTCATGGTCTGATCGGGGCTGGTGCGGATCAGTTCGCCGTGGCTGATGTCGTTGGTCCAGGTGGCGCCGCTGTTGGCCTTGCCGGCGAAGGGATTGCTCTCGGACCCGGCCTGGGGCGTCCATGTGCCGTTCAGACTGGTGGCCGTGAACGAGCGGAAGTAGCGGCCCTGCGAGCCGATCGCCTCGACGAGCATGAGGTAGCGGTTCTGGCCCTGCAGCTTGTAGACCTGCGGGGCTTCGAACAGGTTGTTCGTCGTATCGCTCATGACCACGGTCGAGGTCGTGCCGAAGCTGCCCGGGAAGTTCCCGATCGGCATGCTGGCCCGGTAGATCTTGCCGTTGTCACCGGCGAAGAACAGGTACATGTTCGTGCCGTCAGCGATGAGTGTCTGGTCGATCGGGCCCGTTCCGGAGCCGGCGATGCTTCCGGAGAAGAGCTCGTGCTCCGCTGACCAGCCATTGGGGTTGGTGGGGTCGCTCGATGTCCGGTAGGAGAAGGCGGTCTTGCCCCACTGGTAGGTGAGCACCCAGATGTTCTTCGGCGCGAAGTAGAAGAGCGTGGGCGCGACGGTGGACGTCGACATCGTGTTCTGGCTTGCCGATCCCATCTCCGACCAGTTGGTGAACAGGCCGAAATTCATCGACCCCCAACGCGTCCCCGTGTCGTGCGTCGTCGCATAGACGAGTTGCCTGCCGTTGTACGGGACGACGGTGAAGTCCTTGAGCGAGGCCCACCCCGGCTTGGGCTGCGCCAGCGCGCCCGTTGACGTCCAGCGATAGGTCGACGGAAGGTCGCACGGGCCGGAGTTGTCGCCGCCGGCCTTGACGAGCTTCCACTGCTGGTTGGTGCCGCCCCAGTCGTCGTACTGGACGATGTTCGCGTTGTCAGCGGTGGAGGCCCCTTGCACTTCGAGGGCCTTGCTGCTGTGGCGCGAGATGAACCGCACGTAGCCATCGGAGCTATCAGCCAGCCGCCACTGCTGGTTGGTGCCGTTCAGGTCGGCCCACTGGACGAGCGGTCCGCCGTTCGCGGTGGACTGGTTGTGGACGTCCAGCACCTTGCCCGAGAGGCGGGACTTGATGCGGTAGTAGCCGCTCCCGGAATCGACGAACTGCCACTGCTGCTGGTTCTGATCGTTCCTGGCCCACTGGGTGATGCGGGCGCCGTCGTTGGTCGCCATGTTGTAGACGTCCAGGGCCTTGCCACTGTTGCGGTTGACCAGCACATACGAGGCGTTGGGGTCCACGGTTGCCGCGGCGGCGGGCTGGGAACCGAGGAAGGTTGCCAGGAGCAGCAAGGGGGTGAGGACGGCGAGTAAGCGTCTTGGACGGGCCAGGGACGGTAGGTGAAACCGCATCAGAGGGCCTCCTTCAGGGGTGGGGGTGAGGCGCCCGGGGTGGGCTGAGGCGTCCCCGATGAACCGCGGAGCGGCCGTGCGGCGGCAGGGACGGTTCCGAAAACTTTCGGAAGTTTTCCGGTTTCTCTGACGCCACAAGCTAGGAATGCGGGGCCGTCTGGTCAAGGTCCGTCACTGATCTGTCCGTAAACAGCGCCTCTCTCTTGACCTGACAGGCATTTGTGGGAGGGGGTTGGCCGGGCGGCGGCCGCAGACCTGTCCCGGCCACGGCCTCGGCTCTGGCGTTACGGCATCTGCCGTCGGCGGTGCCGGGGGACCGACGTGGCTCGCCGGGGCCGGAAAGTTTCGGGTAAGGAACGGAAACTTCTTGGGCGGGTGTATTGACGATCCACCGTCAATACCTCAATCATCCCTGTCTGAGACCCCGTCCATAGTTCGAGATTTCGAACCGCGCCGACCCTCAGCAATCTGCGATGTACGGCAGATCCACGCACACCTGTACAGCAGATCGGCACGCCAAAACACCGCGCCACCCCTGTTTTCGTTCCGGTGAGGTTCGCACCAACGCACTCTGGCCTTCGCGCAGTTGGAGAGGTACGCGACTCCGCGTGGCGGCCCCCGGCTGAGCCGCAATGGAGTACCCCCATGCCTGTGTCGAAACACCGCCGCCCGCCGTACGTCACCCGACGGGAGCGGACGGCGCATGTCCCTGCGCTTCAGTCCTTCCGTGATTTCTACCTTGGAGGCACAGTCATGGGCTCGTATGCCCTTCCCAGACCCGTTATCCGCCGAAAGATCCACGGCCTGCTGCTGGCGCTGGTCGTCGGCGTCCTCGGCGCGGCCGGCGCACTGGTCGCGCCGCCGTCCGCACACGCCGCCGAGACCACGCTCGGCGCCGCGGCGGCGCAGAGCGGCCGCTACTTCGGCACCGCCATCGCTTCGGGCAGGCTGGGCGACTCGGCGTACACGTCGATCGCGGGCCGTGAGTTCAACTCGGTGACGGCCGAGAACGAGATGAAGATAGACGCCACCGAACCGCAGCGGGGCCAGTTCAACTTCACCGCCGGTGACCGCGTCTACAACTGGGCGGTGCAGAACGGCAAGCAGGTGCGCGGTCATACCCTGGCCTGGCACTCCCAGCAGCCCGGCTGGATGCAGAACCTCAGCGGCGGCACGCTGCGCCAGGCGATGGTCGAGCACATCAACGGCGTGATGACCCACTACAAGGGCAAGATCGCCCAGTGGGACGTCGTGAACGAGGCTTTCGCCGACGGCAGTTCGGGAGCCCGGCGCGACTCCAACCTGCAGCGCACCGGCAATGACTGGATCGAGGTCGCCTTCCGCACCGCGCGCGCAGCCGACCCGTCCGCCAAGCTCTGCTACAACGACTACAACGTCGAGAACTGGACCTGGGCCAAGACCCAGGCCGTGTACGCCATGGTCCGAGACTTCAAGCAGCGCGGCGTACCGATCGACTGCGTCGGCTTCCAGTCGCACTTCAACAGCGACAGCCCCTACAACAGCAACTTCCGCACCACGCTGCAGAGCTTCGCCGCTCTCGGCGTCGACGTGGCCATCACCGAACTCGACATCCAGGGCGCCTCGGCCACGACCTATGCCAACGTGACCAACGACTGCCTGGCCGTCGCGCGCTGCCTCGGCATCACCGTCTGGGGTGTGCGCGACACCGACTCCTGGCGACCGGAGCACTCGCCGCTGCTGTTCAACGGCGACGGCAGCAAGAAGCCCGCCTACACCGCCGTCCTCAACGCCCTCAACGGCGGTTCCACTACGCCTCCTTCGGGCACCGGGCAGATCAAGGGCGTCGCTTCGGGCCGCTGCCTGGATGTGCCCAGCGCCAGTACTACTGACGGCACCCAGCTCCAGCTGTGGGACTGCCACAACGGCACCAACCAGCAGTGGACCCACACCGCCGCTCGTGAGCTCAGGGTCTACGGCAACAAGTGCCTGGACGCCGCCGGCACCAGCAACGGCACCAAAGTCCAGATCTACAGCTGCTCGGGCGCCGACAACCAGAAATGGCGCCTCGACTCCGACGGATCCATCGTCGGCGTCCAGTCCGGCCTCTGCCTCGATGCCGTCGCAGCCGGCACCGCCAACGGCACCCTGACCCAGCTCTACTCCTGCTCTAACGGCAGCAACCAACGCTGGACCCGCACCTGACAAGACCCGCCACAAACGAAAGGGGGAACCGGTGAGGACCTAGGGCACGGCTTCCCTCGTCCCTCCACACCCGACGGAGGCAACGGCGTCCGGTTGCCTGGAGCACCATGACACCTCCAGGCAACCGGCTTGAGGCTCTGGAAGAACCCGAGGTCCTTCGGGCTGCACGAAGTCAAGATGTTCTTCGTCTGCAGGTGGTACACGCCCGCTACGTCATCAGGGGGCCACGTGATCCAAGCGGTCGCCGGTGTGCGCTTCTCCGACGGAGCGCCGGGCGCAAGGTGAAGCGCGTGCCCCGGCACCGACGAAAGGCGGGTACGCGATCCGGCAGGATGGCCTTATGTCCCACACCCCGCTACGCCCCGCACAGCCCTTCGATGAGAAGTGGATCGCTCAGGCCCTCAACGGTTTCATCGAAGGTTCAGGGCACTGGGGGCCCGGCACGCTCGCCGTGTTCACCGAGGTCGGCGGCTACTTGACCGGGAGTGGCGAGAAGCCGCCCGCACGGTACCGGGGCTGGAACTGGTACCGGTTCATCGGTCGGTGCGGCGCCGTGGCCCTGCGGGCGAGCTCCTTCCATGTGCAGGACCATCTGCGCGCGGTTCAGCTGGCGATGCTGGATGTATGGGCAGAAACTCCCTTTGCCGACCCGGAGGTTCGCGCCCGGATGCGTGCGGGCGTTCTCGAACTCGCCGACACGGCCACGCGTGCCGCTCGGGCCCACGACGGTGCGGTGGTCGCTCTGCATGGGCTCGGCGCAGGCCGGGACGGTCAGCGTTTCGTCGAGTTGCGCACCGGCACCGCGCAGCCGTCGGCACCAGGTCGGATCACGGACACCGAGCCGGTGCCCGCGACGGGTTGGGACACCCCTGACCGGCTGCGGCGCATCGTGCACCTCGTACGGCAGAAGGGCCCCGCGCCCTGGGACCGCGCGGCGGCCGTGGTGCTCGCCGAGCGGACCGGGCTGAGTCGGGCCGGTGCCGCGCTGCTGCTCGCCGGAATACCCGATGTGAAGTACGGGTACGGAGGCCTCGGTGCCGAGGCGCGCAAGGTGATGGGGCTCAAGCAGTCCGAAGCCGAGGCCGGTGAGCGGGAGTTGGCGAGCCTGCGGGTGGCCGAGCGCCTCGACCTGCTGGCCGACGTGCTGCCCGCGGACCCCGGGCAGCTGTGGCTGGAGGGCGGGCAGCTGGCGCTCGCCGAGCGGATCGCCGAGGCCTGGCGCCGGCAACAGGGCGTACGCCCCGCCGTGCCGGAGTCGACGCTCGCCGTCGCCGCCGAGCACAGCGATGTACGAATGGCCCCGGCAGCCGTGTGCGCCGTGTTCGCCGATCCCGCGCGCGAGCCGCGGCTGACCCGCGACCCGGACACCCGGCTGCGGGTGAACAGCATCAGCGGCGGCGGCTGGGAGGGCGACGAGGGTTTCCGTTTCAGGGAGCTGCTCGCCGTGGTCTGCGACGCCGTCGACTGGGTGTACGCCGAGCTTCCCGAAGGAGATCCCGTACGGCGGGGTGTCCCCGAGACCGTACAGCTGCTGCGGGAACGCCTGGCCCACCCGGGGTTGCTGCTCTCCGCCCGTGGCCGCAGCCTGCGCGGCCGGACCGTGGCGGAACTACTGCCGGGCTTCCCCGGCGCCCTGCCCTACGGGGACGCCGCTGAGCCGCTTGCCCATCCCACGCTCGACGACGGCCTGGTCGTCGTGTCCGAGGCAGGGTTCGACCGGCGCGGTGAGCGCGAGGCGCCCGGCGTGTACTTCCGGCCCGGCCGCTACGGGGTCGACGAGCGCTCGCGGCGCCTGGAGGCCGTGGTCGACGCGGAGGGCTCGCATCTGGCGCTGGTTCGCCGGCTGCGCGGTCCCGATTTCGAGCGGATCGTGCAGCGCATAACCGAGGGGGCGCTGCCGCCCGGCGGCTACGAGACCGATCCGCGGCTGTCCGCACCGGAGGTGGTCGAGGAGGCGATTGCCGCCACCGGTGTGGATACGGACGCCGCCACCTTGTATCTGCAGTTGCTCGCCCTGCCTGTGCCCACCGACCGCCGCATCCGCTGCTTCAACCGATGGACTCCCGCGCACCACAAGGCCGTTGAGGCCGTACTCGTCGAGGCCGGTCTGGTGGTTGCCGACCACAGGCCCCGGGCCGGGCGGGGGATGTTCCTGCCCGGCGACTGGGTGGGCGGGGACAAGTTCTACCCTCCGATGGAGACCTGGAAGGCCGGGCTGCTCGGGGTCCGGGTGATCGGGCGCAAAGTCTGCTCCCGGCCCGTCGCCGGCCCCCTGCCCGAACTCTTCGCCCGGGCCTGGCGGATGCGTCCCAACTGAGCCGGCACGTCCCACAGGTTGCGCCAGAACACCGGAGGCGATCCTCAGCTGTTTGAGAAGTGGACGGTTGGTCGCCGCTCGGGAGCGCCTTGATCCCAGGAAGGGCGCCTCTGGCAAGATGACGTCATGTTCGATTTCGGCATCGCGGGCTACCAGCCGGCATGGTTGGACGGCCGTAGTGACGTCGTGCAGGAGCATGGGCATCGTCTGCGTGGTCTTGCTGGCAGGACGCTCACGAGGGTCTGGATGGTCTGGGACCTCAGGGATGGCGAGTGGTTCTCCGACTGCCCGGTGCTGTTCGACTTCGATGGCCAGCAGGTCGAGATCAATTATCAAAAGCTGGGCGATCTCTCCCTGACGTGGAACATGATCGACCCTACCTATCCGGTCCGGTGGCCCGGCTTCGACCTGCAGTGGCGCCCCGAGCCTTTCCCCGGGCTACAGGCGTTGCGGGGGCTCCGGCTCAGGGCGGCCGAACTGCTCGAATGGACGGGCGAGGACGTCGCTCAGGGAAACGTCGACATCAGCTTCGTCTTCGAGACGGGTCGCGTGACTGTCTTCAACGCACTCGACGAGAACGGGGTGAGCTTCGGCCCTCCTGGTCCGAGTCAGCGATCCCACCCGTTCCATGTCCTTCTGCCAGGCGGCAAAGTAGTCGTAGACGGTGCCCCATAGGGCCCTCTTCTTGCGGCCGTTTGAGCGTGACGAATCGGACTCCTGCGGTCTTGGGTCAGTGCGCGGTGAGCCCGCCGTCGACGACGAACTCCGCCCCGGTGACGAACGAGGACTCGTCGCTGGCCAGGAACAGCATCGTGGGGGCGATCTCCTCGGGGCGGCCGGCGCGCCGCATCGGGGTTCGTACGATGTCGGGCTGCTGGTCCCCCTCCTCGTCGAGGATCTCCTGGATCATGGGAGTGGAGATGACCCCCGGGTGAACGGAGTTCACCCGCACGCCCCGCGTCGCGTACTCCACCGCGGCGGTCTTGGTCAGCAGGCGTACCGCTCCTTTTGACGCCTGGTACGCGGCGGCGGCTCCGCTGCCGATCAGCCCCAGGACGGACGAGGTGTTGACCACCGAGCCGTTGCCGCTGGCGCGCAGCAGCGGCATGGCGGTCTTCATGCCCAGCCAGGTGCCGGTCTGGTTGACCGCGATCACCCGGTCCCACGCCTGCGGATCGGTGTCCTCGACGCCGGGCCAGTCCACGATGCCCGCGATGTTCACCAGCACGTCCAGTCCTGCGAAGCGCTGCTCGACCTGGGCGATGGCCTCGCTCCACTGCTGTGCCGACGAGACGTCCAGGCCGATGCCCAGGGCCTCGGCGCCCTCGCTCTCCAGCCGTGCCGCCAGGTCCGCCGCGGCGCCGGTGGAGGCATCGGTGACCACGAGACGTGCTCCTTCGCGGGCGAACAGCTCCGCGGTGGCCCGCCCGATGCCGCCCGTCGCGCCGGTGATCAGCGCTGTCTTTCCTGTCAGGCGTCCCGTCATGGCGGTAATCCCCTCGATTCTCTGTCTGGTGCTGGTGCTGGTGCTGGTGCTGGTGTGCTCGGTGTGCCCTGTGCCGGATCAGAGCGCGGTGAAGCCGCCGTCGGCGGCGACCACGGCTCCCGTGACGAAGCTGGAGCGCGGTGACGCGAGGAAGCACAGGACCTCGGCGATCTCCGCGGGCTGCGCCACCCGGCCCAGGGGCTGTGCGTCGGCGAAGGACGCCAGGTATGCCCGGCTGTCGGAGCGGAACGTGTCGAGGAAGTCGGTCTCGATCACGCCTGCGGCGACGAGGTTGGCGCGGATGCCCAGGGGCCCGCCCTCGACGGCGAGCACCTTGGTCAGCTGGGCCAGAGCGCCCTTGGACGCGCTGTAGGCGGCGCCCTCGGGCAGGGCGACGGTGCACGTGTAGGAGCCGGTGCTGACGATGGCTCCGCCGCCGCGGGCCTTCATGGCGCGGAAGGCTTCGCGGGCGAAGAAGAAGGAGCCGCGGGCGTTGACCGCCATCACCGCGTCCCAGTCCTCTGCGGTGGTGTCGGTGATGGGCTTGTTCAAGGTGCGCCCGGCGTTGTTCACCAGGATGTCCAGCCCGCCGAAGGTGTCGACGGCGGCCTGCACGGTCCGCGCGGCGGTCTCCTCCCCTGTCACGTCACCGGTCACCGGCAGAACGCCGGGAAACTCGTCCGCCAGGGTCTCGGCCTCCGGGCGCAGGTCGACGGCGACGACATGGGCGCCGCGAGCACTCAGGAGCGCCACCGTCTCCCTGCCCACGCCCCGCGCGGCCCCTGTGACGACGGCGACCTTCCCGGCGAACTCGGTGGCCTGCCGATCGCCTTCATCTCTCCTGTCCATGGCGGGCTCCTCTCCTCGATACTGCTCGATCAGTGCGCTTCCCTCGCATGGGTCGCGCCCCACCGAGAATGGGCAGGCAGGCGGCCATCGGCCAGGGTGCGCTCTGCCTGGGTGCGGCACACCCAGGCAGAGCTCCGGGCCCGGGCCCTACCCTGAACACATGTCTGAACGCACGGCCGACAACCACCTGGGCGATTTCCTCCGCGCACGCCGCGCCGACCTGGGGCCGGCGGACGTCGGCATGGCGAGTTACGGAACCCGCAAGGTCGCTGGACTGCGCCGCGAGGAGGTCGCCGTCCTGAGCGGAGTGAATACCGACTACTACGCCCGCCTGGAACAGGGGCGCGAGCGCAACCCCTCACCCCAGGTGCTCGACGCCCTCACCCGCGCGCTGCGGCTCGGCACCGACGCCCGCGCGCACCTGTACCGACTGGCCGGGGCCACACCGGACCACCCGCTCGCCGCGCACACCGCAGAGCGGGTCAGTCCAGCACTGCGCCAGCTGATGGACGGCTACCCGAACACCCCCGCGTTCGTCCTCGACCGGACCCTGGACATCCTCGCCACCAACGCCCTGGCCGACGCCGTCTACGCCCCGTTCGACCCGGCGGACAACCTGGCGCGCATGACGTTCCTCGACCCCGCGGGCCGGCACTTCTACACGGACTGGGACCGGGCGGCCCAGACCACCGTCGCCAACCTGCGCCACGCAGCAGGCTTCGACCCGAACGCCCCACGGCTGCGCGAGCTGGTCCACACCCTCACCGAGCACAGTGCCACGTTCACCCGCCTCTGGAACGCCCACACCGTGCGCGGTAAGACCCAGGACGCCAAACGCCTGCGCCACCCGGACGTCGGCCCCCTCACCCTCACCTATCAGGCCTTCGACGTACGCGAAGCGCCCGGCCAGCAACTCGTCATCTACCATGCCGAACCGGGCAGCCCCAGCGCCCAGGCCCTGGGCTTGCTCGGCTCCCTCCACGCCACCCGGCGCTAGCCTCGCGCGCAGACTTCCCCTGACCGCCACCAGCGGCCACGGCCCCCGGAACTGGTCCCCGCCCGTCGGCCACCCCACCGGACCGGCCGACCCCGGCTGGCCAGGCGCGCCCCGGCCTTCGGACCGAGATGGGGGAGTGGGCGATACCCCGCGCGTGCCGGTGCAGCACGCGCGGGCCATCCTGGCTGGCGTAGTGGTCCGCGAGAAGCCGCGTACCGCTGCCGCCGCGCAAGTCCGGGGGCACGACGTCGTTGCGCACTGCCGCCATCCGCCGCGCCCACGACCTGGGCGTCACCTTCTTCGAGACCGCCGAGCTCTACGGCTTGGGCACCGGCTCCAACGAGATCCTGGTCTGCAAGGCGGGCGGGCAAGGACTTCCGCGACGACGTGGTCCTGGCCACCAAGTTCAGCTTCGACCTGTCCGACTTGTCCGGCCCGTCCCAGGGGTACGGCCTCAACAGCCGCCCCGACAACATCCGCAAGGTCGCCGACAACAGCCTGCGCTGGTCCGATTGCGCCGTAGTCCATGATCAGTCCGGTGGGCGGCAGACAACGGTCGGGTGGGGGCGGCATCGGATCTTCTTGAGCTTTCGCTTGATCACACGGGTGAGGTGGGCAAGGTCCGATGTGGCGGCGAAGGCGGCCGGTTAAGGCCGGGTGGGTCTTGGTGTCGGCGGCAGGAAGTTGTTCGATGGGGGGTGAGGGCACGGCGGGAAGGGAGCCCGGGCTGGCGCTGAGCGCGCGGTTGTTGGAGGTGGATGCGGCCGGGGGCGTTGACCACCCACGTGCGTGCGGTGGGGCGGGGTGAATGTGCGCACGGTGCGGCGGCGGCTGGATGGCCGCTGCGGCCGGGCGGATCCGGCGCCCGGCCGACGGCCACGCGCGAGCAACGAGGGGAAGACGTGTCGGCGTATCACCCAACCGTGATCACCATCCGGTGACCTTTGACACGGACCCTAGGCGAACCAGTCGGGGTGGCGCTTGCGGAGATCGGCCATGGCGGCGACGAAGGCATTGAGGGCGTCGCGCATCAGCTCCCCGTAGGGCTCCTCGAACACTGCCGCCTGAGCGCCGAAGCGGACCGTGGTGGTGACCACTTCCGTCTCCCCGCTCCACCCCGCTTGGTCGTTGCTGCCCGACCAGGTCTCCCACCGGCTCGTGGAGGACACCGAGAGGGACGACAGCTCCCGATACGACACCCGCAGCAGGTGTGTCCCGTCGAGTACACACAGATGTGTGCTCGTATAGGCCACCGCCCATCGCCAGTTCACGATGCGGCCCGTCCCGACGTGACCGATCAGCCGCTCCCAGTTGAGGAGGTGGCACCTGTCCCGAAGCTTGGCGACTCTGCGCCCCACGGATGTGCCCGCGTCGATGAGGGCGGCACCCTGCTCTCGCAGTAGTCGGCGCAACGCGATTTCGAAGTCGGCGGGTTCGGCGAGGTGGCGCTCGATGTGGGCGTCCACCTGCTGCTTGTCGTAGCCGATACCCCTCTTGCCCGACACCTCGGAGAAGTAGGGCGGCCGGACAGGTGTGGTCCGTTGAGAGTCCGACACGAGGTCGATGACCTGATTGAGGTGTTTCATGACCTCGCCGATGTCGTATCCGGAACCCTTCACCGGGTCGAACGGGAAATTCGTTGAGGGCGCGGCCAGGCCCGGCTCCGGGGTGGCCGCGGCGACCGGTTCGACCGCGGCGGGACGGCTCGGTCTGGGCCCGGCCGGATTGAAGGCGACGACAAGGTCACCGGTCGCGCTGTTGACGCTGAGGGTTGGCGTCTGATCGGGCAGAATTCGCCGGACCCGGTCGCAGACGTCCCGGTAGAACTCCTCGGCGCCTACGCGGCCGTCACCGTCCCGGTCGCCCGTGCCGTGGCGCAGCGACTGCACCACGGCCGTGGTGAAGACCGACGGCTTGGCCCCATCGCGGCTGCGCTCGCCGTCCTCGTGGCTGTACTGCAGCGAGGTCGAGGAGGTGATGATGAAGCGCCCGCGGCCTCCGAGGTTGCCCGCCACGTCGACGGCATGCTCGCCCGCGCGCGTGCGCAGGCCCTTCACGAACGCGCCGCTGTAGCAGCAGTCAAGGAGCAGGATGATCTGCTGCGACGCGCTCTGCTCCATGCGGTCGTTGAGGAAGTCGGCGTCGAGCGAGCTTGCTTCGAGCGTGTCGACCTCCGTGTCCCGGGCGGCGAAGTGCAGCCGGCCCCGGGAGTCCTTTATGCCGTGGCAGGAGAGATGGAGCAGTAGAAGGTCCTCGGGAGCCGCCGCGTTGAAGAAACACTGCACGCTCCGGGCCACTTCGTCGCGCGTCCGGTTCTTGAGGACGCCGACCTCGAAGCCCCCGATCGCCCCGTCCCTCAGCACCTCGGAGAGGGCTAGCGCGTCCGCGTCCGCCCCGGGCAGATGTTCCAGCCGCGGATCGTCGTAGCGCGAGGCCGCCACGACGAGAGCCCGCCTAGCCACGGTCGCCGGACTCCGCCGCCCGAGCCGCGTCCCGGTCCCGCTCGACGGATGTGAAGAAGTGCTCGATCGCCTCGCGCTGTTCGGCGCGTCCGGCTGAGGTGAGCCGCAGTTTGTGCTCGCCCAGCTTCATCTCGATGGAGCCGGAGTTGCGGCGCCGCAGCCAGTCCTGCAGCAGCCCGATCAACGATCGCACCAGTGTCGGCGCGGTCCGCAGGGTGATCACGATCGTGGCGGCCTCCCACGCCTCGACCGACCGGGTGCCCACCGGCGCCGGCCCCGCGCGCAGCGGCGTGACGCGATGCAATGCGAGCCCCACCAGCTCCTCCGTCAACGCTGTCGTTTCGGCCTCAGACACGCGCATTCCGGCCGACTCGTCGTGCCACAGCCGAACGGTTGCCTCGGCGAGATCCCCGTGACGGTCCATGCCCCGTCCCCCTCATGGAAGTGCTTCAAGCGCAAGAAGGGGGACAGAGTGGCATGAACGGGCCCGTCTTCGGGGCGGTTTCGTGGATGTTCGCACTCCACCGGGCTGAGCATGCCCCACAACCTGCCCCATGCCCCGGCCACCCAATTCCGGTTTTTCGGAGGCGCTGGGCAGCAATGGCTGGAGCCGCTGGTCTCCGCCGGGTTCTTCTCGGCTCCCTTGCCGCCGCAGCCGTATGGCGATGAGGGCCTGATGCGGCTGGACGTGTGGCCGGAGTCTGCTTACCTTGCCCGAGTCGCGGCGGATAAGCCACAGGATCACATGCCGTCCGGTGCGGAACGGCGGCGGCTTGTCCAGAAGGAGAACCGCCTTCGCCGGTTGCGCCGGGTGCCGAGAATGCGGTCGTGGATATATGTGTCGGGCAGTTCGGCCGTCCGGCGGGCGAGTTCCTGGAACGCTGAGAGGTATGAGCTGTCGCTTCCTCGCAACTCGCGCTCTCGTTCTACGAATGGCTGGGTGGCCCTCCAGACGTTGATGATCCGGTGACGTAGAAGCGGAAGAAACAACTTCTCGTCCACGAGCTGGAAGACGGTCAGGGTGGCGAAGGAATGGTAGTAGTACACGACATTGCAGAAGGCCGCCTTCGCCTCGCCGGGAAGCCCGCGCACTCCCTCGCTCGGGTCATGTTCCTGCTGAAGACGGTTGCACACGTAGTCGTGCTGGTCGTGAAACGCGGCTGACCGGAACTCGTCGAGCAGAGTGATCATCGCCTGAATATTGTTCACGTGCTGACTGATCCGCGTCTGCCGGACACCAATCCAGGTGGGAACAGCGATGGCGATCACGGCGATGACGACTGGGAGCACGTTGATGAGGAACGCTTTGAGCATCCGATCAAGCTAGAGAGGAATCGCAGCCGACAAGCCGGATGCACACATCTGGAGCGTTTCTGCCTGCTCTTGCAGTGAGCCCGTCGCTACTCAGGTTGACTCGTAGAGCCTGCGGGATCGTGACGGTTCATGATCCCTGCGGTACGACGGAATCATGAGGTACGCGCAGAGGGGCGGGTACACGCCCGCCGAGCAGCAGAAGCGCCGTCTACCGCGGCTTCAACGCCGCACACCGCGCCGCCCACCGCACCGGCTCACTCATGCCGCCCGCCCACATCCTCAACGCTCCCACCCGGCTGATGAAGGACATCGGCTACGGCAAGGACTACCAGTACGACCCCGACACCACCGATGGCTTCTCCGGCGCCGACTACTTCCCCGACGACATGGACCGCGAGACGTACTACCAGCCCACCCAAAACGGCTACGAGGAACAGATTCGCCAACGGCTTGAGCGGTGGTCGGCCCTGCGGAGGCAACGCCGGAATGAGGGGTGACGCGGCGTTGCACGTACCCCTGCAAGTAGTGGATTTTGTGGAGGCCCCTGATGCTGATGGCACATCCGTGTCGTGCTGAAGAGCCTGCTTGAGTGCGACGAACTCGACGGACTGTCAGTGGAGGCAGAGACAGAACGGGTGGCCGGCCGGGTCCGCGTAAATTCGCCAATTGGCTTCTGGGTGGAGTTGGTCCGTCCGCTCCAGCACGGTTGCGCCGAGGGCGAGCGCCCGCTTTTCCTCCCCGTCGAGGTCGTCCACGTCGAAGTCCAGATGGAGCTGCTGCGGGCGCTCCTGGCTGGGCCATTCCGGCGGTCGGTAGCTTTCCACCCGCTGGCAGGCCAGTGGTGTCCCCTCGAATCCGTGCACCTCGATCCAGTCGGAATCCCCCGGGTCTGCGACCACCCGGCCGCCGAGGAGCTCCGCGTAGAACCGTGCGAGCCGTACCGGGTCGGCGCAGTCCAGCGCGACAGCCTGCAGCTTTCGAATCACTTACACCACTTCTCTTTCGTCGGCCGCTTCTTCGACATCCTGCACGAGTGGCCTCATGCCCGCTGGCCGGGCGGTTAGGCCCGTCGGCACGTCGACAGGACAACCGACCGCACTGCGAGGTTTCCGCGGCACCGCCTCTTACGCAACGCCCCCGGACTGACCGCACGGCCTAGCGACTCCGGGCCAAGGGGCGGCTGGCGTCGCGGGGCTACGAAAACGGTAGGGGGGTGGGCCAGACCGTCGCAGACCGAGCAGCGCAAAGCATCGACCAAGGCGGACCGCGGCCATCCATGGCTGCTTGGCCGTCGTCGGCAAGCGCTTGCCTGACGACCGTGCGGTGTCGTCAGCGCCGGGCCGACACGCGAATGCATGAGCGTGGAGAAGAAGGGCACCGGACGCGTGCGGGCCGGGAGGATCATGATGCCTGGGGAGGTCGAAGGCCCTCCCGGCTCGACCACAGGGGGCCAAACAACGCCAGGGCGTCTGCTTCATTCGCTCCGGAGTCGATCCGGTCGAGGCGTCTTGAGCTGGTCCTCGTTTCAGGGGTGCGGGTGGCCCTGTTCGGGGTCGTCGTCGGGGGTCTGCCAGGTTTCTCCGCGCTGGGCTTCGCCACTGGGGGGAGTGCGGTGGGACGGTGCAGTTGGTTCGGTGCGGCGGGCAGCGCGGCGCCGGCCGCTGATGAACATGGCGAGTAGCCCTGCGACCACGACGATGCCGACGATGAGGAAGACCAGCGAGCCGCCACCCTCGACGGCGAGAACGGTTTGACGGTGAGTCTGCATGACGATCAACTACCCGAACTGTGGCGAAACAGTACAAAGAGTCGCCGGCTTGGGGGAAAGCGCCGCCGTGTACGGGTCTGGGGTCCAAAAGCGGCCCCAGCCCGGACGACCGCGCACGGCCGGGTATCGGTTCTGATGCATGCCCACGCGTTGGCCTGGACGGTCGCGTAGTGGCTACCGGTCTCCTGGCCGTCAGGGAATCCCAGCAGTCCGTCCGGCCCAGCGGAGCACAGTTCTGCCGCACCCACGTGGTCACACTCGGATAGGTAGGGCAGCGCAGGCCCCGCCTGCCGGGGGCTCAGGCGGCGGGCCCATGGCGAGGTCGGTCAGGGCCTTCATCCGTGGTCGGTAGGTCTTGGTGCCCCTCGTCCCACGGGTTTGTCCAGCCGCACACCCCGCAGGCGTAGCGCCCGCTGATGCCTGAAATCTGGGTGCCGCAGCCGCGACAGTCCGTTGTTGTAATCCCTGGTGGCTGGAATCCCCCGGCCGACGGGGGAGGCGTCTCGGACGTCATGACTTCGACCCTACCCATGCCGCTGTTGCCGAACGGCTGATAGGGCCGCACTGCCCGCACGCCCAGGAGCCGTCCGAAGCTTGTTGGGCCGATCCACCGCATGAGGGACAGTTCACCTGACTCAACTCCATGCCCAGCGGCCCTCGCCGGTCCTTGTCCGAGTGCCCCCTAAACGGAGGGTTAAGCGAACGGCTATCTGGTTGCACGCATGCGGAAGACTCGGGGCTGACGTTCTCGAAGCCCACCGCCCAGTCTTACCGAGGTCGGATCGTGGAGCCGCTGTGGCACAGCCGCTTCGGCTCCTTGCCAGGGCCGTTGGCGGTCCCGTCGCCGCCGGTGACCCACTGGTCCGGCTCCCTCCCGTAGCGGACGCAGACCGGGCCGATCCGGCGGCCGCCGACGGGCTAGGTGCCGTGAGACGGGCCTTGCCAGGCGCGCCCTACGGCGGCGTCGCCCGGCTCGACTTGTCAGACCCTGCATCTAGAGTGCGGCGAGATGGGGCCGGTTCCGAGGCCACCAGCACGGGAGAACGGCAGCCTCCCTGGTCTGCACGGGGGTGGCTTCGGCCCAACCGGCGTCCAGGCAATGTCGAGGGCCACGAGTGCAGCCTGCCAGCCCGGCCCCATCCTTGGCCGCCCTGACCACCGCCAACTCGCCACAGCTGGTGCACTTGTCTCTGTACTCCGCGGCGCACTTCGAGGGCCCTGGCAAGATTTCCTTGAAGTTGGGGAGTGCCACCGTGCGCCGGTGACGCCCCGTCACGGGACGCGCCATTGTCGGCGAGTGTGATGACCTCGTACAGATCGTGTCTCCGCACCCCGATGCGGTGCGGGTGGAACGGGTGTGGGTGGCGGGCGGCGTGGTCCGTATCGCGGCCCGTACCCGGGAGTTGACGGTGGCGTGTCCGGGCTGCGGTCGCGGTTCCGTACGGACGCACAGTCGCTATTGCCGCACGCTGGCCGATGTCACTGTCGGGGGCCGCCCGGTCGTGATCGGGCTGTCGGTGCGGCGGCTGTTCTGCGACGGCCCGGGCTGCGGTCGGCGGACGTTCGTTGAGCAGGTGGAGGGGTTGACGGTGCGCTATCAGCGTCGCAGCCCACTGTTGCAGCACCTGGTGCAGAGGGCCGGGGTGCTGCTCGCCGACGGCGGCGGCGCCCGGCTTCTGCAGACACTCATTTGGTCTTCACGCCCAAATACCGGTGCGGACCGTTCACCGACGAGACCCTCCCGCGCTGCGAAGAGATCATGCTCGCCGTATGCGCGGACTTCGAAACCGAGCTGGTCGAGTTCAACGGCGAACGCGATCACGTCCACCTGCTGGTGCACTACCCGCCCAAGGTCACCATCTCCCGACTGGTCCGGCTCCCTCAAGGGCGTGTCTGCCCGCAGGCTGCGCCAGGAGTTCCCCGGCCACATCCGCAAGCACCTGTGGGGGGATCACTTCTGGTCCCCGTCCTACTTCGCAGCATCCTGCGGCGGAGCACCGCTGGCGATCATCAAGGAGTACATCGAGAACCAGAAACGTCCCGACTGAGGCCAACAGCCCAGACCCGTACGCCTGTGCGGGTCACACCTGCCTTGAGAAGCGATTCCTCCCGGGCGTGAACACCCAGGGTTCCTCGCTAGATCATGCTGAAGACACGCGGCAGAGCCGCGCGGGAATCCGGCCGCCTCGGGGGCCGTGCTCTCGGATGGGCACAGGTGCCGCCACTCTCGCCTCAGCGACGGTCCCGGGCGCCGCGGCGTGCCGCGAGTGCCGTAGCCGGCCAGCCGGTGCAGATCCGCCACCGGATCAGAGCAGGCCCCCGACCAGCACGGTCCGGTGGGACCAGACAGAGCCGGTCCTGCCGACCAAGGCTGGTTGAGAATTGGAAAGCTCGGATGAGACCGAGTGAGAATCCAAGTGCAGGGAGACAGGACACCCGCCCGTCTCAGCACCGTGTCCCATCGGCCGCCGGCTGGACATCGACCGTGAGACTGAATGCGTAGGAGCGCACCGGGTGTCGGTGAACGAGCCTGTGCCTACGAACCTTGGTCCTTGCTGGGGGCGACCGGGAAGGACGCCTCGTCGCGGTCCGTGCCGTCGGTGATCCACCATCTGTCCTTGCCGAGAAGGGCCAGTTCTGCGCGGCCATCGCGGTCCCAGTCGTGGACGTCGAAGAGCGTGCCGTCGACGGGGCCGTCGTCACCCGGCACGGAGCGCTTGGTGGTGCGCCAGGGCTTCGACCCGAGCCCGTGCTCAGAGCCGCCCCGCAGCACCTCAATCCGCGCGTCCCCCGTCTCCTTCTTCTTGGTGAGCTGCACGGCCAGGTCGTCGCAGCCATCACCGTTGAAGTCTCCGGCGGCGAGCCGGGTGCCAAAGCCCTCCTTGAAGTCACCGCCCTCCATGGTGACCCACTTGTCCGGCTCCTTCCCGTAGCGGACGCTGACTTGGCCGCGGCGGTGGGGTGTATCGACCTCGTCGTAGCTGTCGACGAAGCTCCGGCCGATGGCGACGTCCTGTCGCCCATCGCCGTCGAAGTCGCCGAAGACGACGTTCTCGCCCTCCGGCAGATGCTCGGGCTTCTTGTTCAGGCCGCCGGCGGTATGGGTGCCGCCGGTGAACAGCAGGGGTGGATCGTAGGGGGAGTCGTAGAGCGCGAGATCGGTGGCGGCGTCGTCGTTCGCGTCCCCGGCGACCAGCACGGGTGACGCGCCCTCGTGGACGGGGCTGGGGATCTCCACCGTCCGGGCGGGGGCGCCGGAGCGCTTGAACGGTCCCTTGAGGACGATCAGTTCCTGTTTCTCGTTCGAGTCCCTGAAGACCGCGAGGTCGGTGTGGCCGTCCCCATCGAAGTCCCCGGCGATCGGCGCGGTGTTGTATCCGCTGCCCGGCAGTCGGACGCTCCCGTGCGGACCGCTGGCCTGCGGGCCCTTGGGACCTCCCCACAGGACCTGGGCGGCGCCGCTGACGATGAGGTCGGCGTGGCCGTCCTCATCCAGGTCGGCGATCGTGGGCTGCCACGGGTCGTCACCCGTCTGGATGCCGTCGGGCACACCGAGGTCCTCCTGGGTGAGGAGGGTCGTGCGGTCGTGGTCCGGACCGTGCTCGGAGCCGGGTACGACGAGCACGTCGACCTTCAACGACCGGGAAATCTCGTGCACCAGATCGACAAAGCCATCCCCGTCGAGATCGAGGGCCGCGGGCACGTCCTTGCGCGTCGAATCGGCTGCTCGGCAGGGGCTGTTGGGCACCGCGCGCACGCCGTCGGACGGGAGAAGGATGAGGCACGCCACCACTGCTACTCCTATGAGGGAGGCCAGTACGGCGTGCCACATGCGCAGGTGGCGGACGAACGGACCGCCTGCTGTCGGAAGGTGCATCAGCCCACTTCACGGGCGTGGACGCGGGCCGCACAAGGAAGCAGATCATTTTGTTACGGGGGTGATGCACGACGGTCCTGCCCCCCCCGTTAACGAGAGACCCGGTTGCCCGCCACCGGCGCAGGTTCCGGGTGCAGACCTGCCTAGTGCAATCGGACTCCGCGACCCGCGCCGCCCGAAGCGCCTCGCTCTCGCCTACCAGCGCCTGGCACAGGCACATGCAGTTCACCCCGGGGCGCACGATCAGCCGGACTCCGTCAACGGCCACCGTGGTTCTCATGGCGCAGGTATGCGGTTGAGGGACCCGGTCCTCCAAGAGCGCCCCAAGCAGGGCGGGCAGGGAACGAGGACGACCTCAGGGCAGCGCGGCGTGGCAGCGACACCAGGCAGAGGCCCACCCGAGCTGGTCTGCCACATGCCGTCTTCGTAGGTCTCGCCATCTCGGATGGTGTGCTGGCACTGACCTCACAGGTAGGGAGCCAGAGGGGCAGTCATAGGGATCTCCGCTCGATGCCGAGGGAGCAGGCGGCCGCTCGCCATGAGCTCACTTTCGAGCGGCCGCCTCTTCCCGCTGTGGCCAGTCCGACGTAGCCGCGGCGGGGGCTAGGGATGGCGGCGGACGTATCCGGCCCGCTCGGCGCACTTCTCGTGCAGGGTGACGGCCGCACCACCCGCAGCGATGGAGAGCATGACGAAGGTGGTGGTGGGCTGACCCTGTGTGATCGGCTGGTCGCAGTGCCAGCAGAACCGCCCGGTCACCGCCGTGCCGCCTTCAGGATCTGCCGCAGGGCAGTACCGGTGCGGCAGTGCGCAAGCTCGTCCGCGCATTGCTCGCATGTATGGGTGTGGTCGAGCTGCGTCCGGTATACGTGCAGAAGGACACAGGGGCGGCACCCGCGGGGGAACCAGTGAGCGGAGCTGCCGTGGGCGTCCACGGCCCGCTCGCCGAAGTGCGCGGCTGTCGTGTTGAGGGCGACGGCGCACCACACGCAAGGCCTGCCGCTCGCCTGAGGCTCGGACAGGGTTTCAACGGAAGGCAGCGGGCCGGCGTTCAGAAGGCCGTCGGAGCCGGGGACGTATACGCAGAGCCCGCCTTGCTGGCCGGTCGGCGCTGCCGAACGCGCCCCTGGCCCGCGCAGCCTCGGCGAGGTGCTCGATGGTCGCCAATACCTGCCGTACCCCGGCGGCAAATCGCCCTCTGTTACACACCTGTGCCGATTCGCCCTACAACGAACCCCGCGGCCGCGTCGTCTAACAGGTGGGATCCGAGCCGCGGACCAATGACGAACGAGGAGTGGGCACCAATGGGGGACATACGCAGACGAGGAGCTGTGGCGCTGGGGATCACCGTGCTGGTGGCCCCGCTCACGGTGGCGCTCGGCACGGGCAGTGCTCAGGCCGCGTCGTGCTCGACACAGACCGGGCCCTACCAGAAGCAGGTCGAGAAGTTCCTCGGCCGCCCGGTGGACGGCAAGCAGTCGGCAGCCGACTGCAAGGTCATCAAGGCCTTCCAGACCAAGCACAACATCACCCCGAACGCCGGGTACGCGGGCAGCGTCACCTGGGGCGTCATGAACCTCATGAACAAGCAGAAGGCGGTGGGCAACAACCCCAACAAGGCGGGTAAGTGCCCGACCAACAAGGGACGCATCGCCTGTGTCGACCTGACGCTCCAGCTCAGCTGGATCCAGGACGGCAAGAACCTCAAGTACGGCCCGATCCCGGTACGCACCGGCCGCAACGGCCACGAAACCCGCACGGGCCTGAAGAAGGTCTACTGGCGCGACATCGACCACGTGTCGAGCATCTACCACGTGCCGATGCCGTACAGCCAGTTCTTCGACGGCGGCCAGGCGTTCCATTCGGTCGGCATCAGCGTCTGGTCCCCGCCGGGCTCCCACGGCTGCGTCAACATGACGAAGAAGGACGCCGTGAAGTACTGGAACATGCTGCGCAAGGGCGACGACGTCTTCGTCTACGGCCGCAAGCCGGGCACCTGATCCGCCATCCGCCGTTTTCGCGGACCGACGGCCCGAGCGAGGGGCGCCGCCGAACGGAGCTGCGCCCTCTTGAAGTGGCTGAGCGGAGGGCGCGGGGATGTCGTCCCCCGGTTCTTGTACTGGTCGTGGGCGGCTGTTGTGAAGTAGATCGTCCAGCAGGGGTGGGTTTCTGAAGGCTTCCGTGGTCCGCGGCTTCCGTGGTCCGCGGCTGCGGACAGATCCCCGCCCTGCTGGTCGAGCATCTGCGCCAGGCAGTCGCGCAGCCCACGCTTCCCTGCTGGGGTTGCGCAACCGGGCCATCGGCACGCTCGCGTTCGCTGAGACCCTTGGATGCCCGGATCCACCGTCGTGGAGGGCTACTTCGAGGCCGGGGGAGGCTGGGACGGGGACGCGACGAACGGGGTGGTGTCGTTCGGAGCGGCGGTCAGGGCGCCGGCTGCAGCCACGCATCTGGCAGGCTCAGTCCGTGCGGCAGCGACCCGCCCCCGACACCAGGTCGATCGGCGCGGGGCCGGTCGACCTGGTGAAGTCGAGCGTGGCGCCGGTGAACCGCGCGCCGCGAAAGTCGACCGTGCCCCCCCCCGAGAACGTGGCGCCGAAGTCGACTCTTCCGCCGCAGAACACCGCTTGGTTGAAGATGACCGTGCCGCCGGAGAACGTTGCGCCGCCGAACGAGACGGTGCCGCCGGAGAAGCACGCGTAGACAAAGGAGAACGTGCCGTCGGAAAACCGGGCGTCGCGGAAGGAGACCGTGGCCCCGGGGGCGAACACAGCGCCGGTGAAGTCTCCGCCGTCGAAGACGACGCCGGTGAAGTCGAGGTCGTACCCCTGCCAGGAGACGGAAGTTTCCTCGGGGTCGACCGACGTGCGGTCCCGGATGAGGCGGATGATGGTGTGCCGCACCTCGCGCAGCGCCAGGTAAGCGTGCCGGGCGGCAGCGTCGTCCGGCGGCAGGTCGGCCTCAGCGGTGTAGGGCAGGCGCAGATACGCACGGCACGTCGACGCACGTCTGGCGCAGCAGGCCGGTGGGTGCGTCGTCGGCGAGCCCGGCCAGCGCGTGCACCCCGCCGAGGCGCACCGCGGCGGACTCGTCGCCGATCTGGGAGACGGCCGTGGTGAAGCGTTCGGTGTGCAGCCGGGTCGCCTCGCGCAGCGCGCCGTCCTCGTCGACCCGTTGACGTCGGTAGGCCACCACCAGGGCGACCAGAGCACCGGCCCCGGCCACTACCCCGAACGCCAGCTTCACCAGGTCGAACAGCGTCGAGGCATCCAGGCGTGGCTGGGCTTTCAGGCCGCGGGCGCCGAGCAGGTCCCACCCGGCGAAGAACACCCCGGCTGCGATGCCGACCGTAGCGATGAAGGTCAGGGACAGGACGAGGCCGACCGGCCATAGGCGCAGGCCACGCGGCTTCCGGCGGCGTATCGGTTGAGGGATCACACCGAAGGATCGCCCAGGACCAGCAGAGGCTGCAGCCCGTCGACTCATCGCATCTCGTCCCGATGCCCGATGCCCGATGCCCGATGCCCGATGCCCGACGCCGACCGCAAGACGATCGCGGCAAAGCCCCCGTACCCGCGCAGAAGGCCTGCCCCGTGTCACCGCTGACGGACCAATAGAAGAGATCTACCCATGCCCGCGTCCACAGTCACGCCGCGCGCGTACCGTGACGGTAGGACCCGCAAGGAGGACCAGCCGATGAGCGCGCAGCCCGACCACGCCCCCGTCACGCCCTACGCCCCCGCCCCGGGAGCTCCGGCCGAACTCCTCGCACAGCTGCGCGCCGACCGGCGCGCAGCGCAGTGGGTGCCTGCCTTCGAGCGGGACTGGGCAGCGGCGCTGGAGGAGTCCCGCCGGACGTTCTCCCTGGCCGGGCTGTACGAGGTCGTCCAGGAGTGGCAAGGCCGCCTGGCCCACGCCCCGGCGGTCGACGCGTTCGTCGCCTCCGGCCACGACGACAGCGCATCCATCGACATGGCGGAGCTGCGGGGCAGACGCCGGTGACCGCACAGCCGTACGCGGTCCGCTTCTCCCCGTCGGCCGCGAAGGTCCTCGGCATCCTGCCCGAGCACGTCGAAGACACGGTGTGGGACGTCTTGGACGCTGCCGCGGCCGACCCCTGGGGCTTTGGCCAGTGGAACGCGGAGGACCCCGAGGGCGAGGACGTGCGGTACGCGTCCGTCGGCCAACTGTCCCTCACCTACTGGGTGAACAGGCCCCTGCGCCGCCTGACCGTCCTGAACATCGTCTGGCTCGGATAGCTGCCCGGTGACAGCGCCCGACCCCAGCATCGCAACGGCCCAGGGCGGGGCGTTTCGCGTGGTCGCCACGGCCGTATCCGCCGACAGCCGGCCGCCGGGTATCGCCTACGGCCCGCACGTCAGCCTTGTTCTTGTTCGGCGGCCATGGAGTCGAAGGTTTCCCGCATCAGTTGATCGATGACTCCGGGCCGTCCGGCCAGGGAATCGAAGAGGTCGGCGAGGAGCCACAACACGAAGCCGTGTACGAGAGCCTCCTCCGGCGGGATCTGCCCGAATCGGTCGCGCCACTCCACGGTGTCCATGCCCATCGCAGCGGCCATGAGGACCCCGGTGGCCATCGGCACCTGAGCCGGGTCGGCCGTCTCGAACGTGGGGAGCCCGCGGATCACGGCGGGGATCAGATCGCTGAGCGGATCGAGCCGATCCTCGCTACCGGACTGTTCGGCGATCAGATAGCCGGTCAGCACGCCCACCAGGAAGACCGTGCCACGGGACACCTCCTCACGCCCGTACGCGTCCACCGCGGCCGTGACGCGCTGCTGCGCCTCCTGGCGGTCCTCAGCAGAAGTCCGCTTGTCCAGGACCCGGTATGCGGCCCACGCCGCACGGATCGCCTCATCCACGACTACGCCGTCACTCGTCATGGAACAAACCGTAGGCGAGGAAACGCGCTGCCCGAGAACTCCTTCAAGGAAATCGCCAGGCCTCGCGCGTGGCACGGGACAACGGCCCGCGCAGCTCACGCACCTGCGACACGCGTGAGCTTCCTCAAGGCGAAACCGACAAAAAGAGGCCGGGCCACGGGAAGCGTTCCCGTGGCCCGGCCTCATGACGTGGCCGCTGGGCCTGTCATCGTCGCGGACGCCTCGTCACGGAGCGAGCCGGTACGCGTTCGTGATCGTCTCCGTCACGGTGTTGCCGCTCGTGTCCTTCACATACACGCGGTACGACACGGGCTTGGCCGCCGCGGGGTGCTTGACGCTCGCGGTGTGCGCCCCGCTGGTGTCGGTCGTGACGGCGGCCGACTTCCATGTGCTGCCGCCGTCGTAGGAGACCTTGACGGTCAAGGCGGCGATCTTGCCGGGTCCGGCTGCCGCGCCGGCCACCTTCAACGGCACCTTGAGCGTGCTGCCTGCCGGGGACGTGCCGTTCAGCGCCAGTTTCGGCGCGAGGCGGACGGTGGACAGGGGCAGCGTGGTGGGCGGGGCGTCGGGCGTCTTCGCCGACTTGAACGTCCAGGCCGCGGCCACCTTGGTGCTGGTGGTGGCGACCGTGGCCGCGCGGGTGGCCTCCATGGTCAGACGGTAGGAGGCGGAGGCGGCCGGGAGATCGGCGTTGACCGCGCCGGGACCCCCCTCGGCGATGGTGCGGCCGCCCGACTCCAGCCGGGTGAAGCCGCCGGTCGTCACGGAGCTGCCCGCATGCCCCGCGCCGTCGCTGAAGAGCTGGACGTAGGCGTCCATGGAGTTGCCCGCGCGGCGCGCGCCCTGCCCGTCATCGGCGTTCAGGTCGGGGCCGACGACACCGGTGTTGAAGTTCAGCGTGTAGCGCTTCCCCGCCTTGTACGCCACCGCGCCGGTGCCGTAGTCGATGGTGGAAGCCCCCGTGCCGTCGAGCTGCGCCATGGACCAACTCCAGCGCAGATCCTTGGTGTTGACATAGCTCGTACCAGAGGCCGGGAGCTTGAGTTCCGTCAGCGGCTGCAGAGGCGGGTTGTAGCCGTTCGTGCCGATCGGCGTGGCGGACAGCGTGCCCTTGCGCCGCGCGGCGGAGGAGCCGACGCCGTATTTCACCTCGGCGAGTTCGGCCTTGGTGGCGGCGTGCTTCAGGCCCGAGAACCAGCTGCCGCTACGGCTGAAGCCCAGCCGGTAGTCGACGTTCCGCGCCGCCGTCCCCGAGGCCTTCCAGACACCGTTGTACTGGGCGTTCAGGGTGGGAGATGCGGCGCCGATGCCGAGGGTGCGGATGACGGTGTCCTCGCCCAGGCTCCAGCTGCGCGCGATGCCCAGCGCCGCGTCGTCGTAGCTGATGTCCGACGTCGTCAGACGCGCGCCGGCGTCCGGGGTGGTCACGGACACCGGCTTGGCCTTGCGCGAGTCCAGTATGACCGTCGCCTTCGCGGCGACCTTCAGCTTCGGCTGGACGAAGACCGCGAAGCTCTTCGTCGGGCCGTAGACGGAACTCTCCAGCGCATACGTGCCCTTCGGCACCCGCAGCGTGACCGGACCCTCCCGGTAGGGGACCTCGATCTTCCGCTGCGTGCGGTCGGTGAGCGTGGTGGTGTAGTTGGACGAGTCCGTGCCGTTGACGTCGAGGTGCTTGACCGTGAGGTCATAGGACTCGACCTCACGGTCGACGACCAGGCCGGTGCGCACTTCCTGGCCGTCGCCGGCGGCCAGCAGCGTCCCGCCGTAGATGCCGTCGGAGGTGCCGAGCGTGGTGTCGGCGGTGACGGTGGTCTTCGCGGTGCCGCCCGCCGGGACGGTGAGCTTGGCGTCCTTGACGGTGAACATCTTCGACGGCCCCGGGCGGCCCCTGGGGTCCAGGGCGTCGGCGGAGAGCGTCAGGGTGACGGGCTTGGTGCCGAGGTTGCGGTAGGTGACGGTCTTGGCGACCGGCTTGTCGTCGGTGTGCGGCCAGGCCTGCGTGCCGAAGGCGACCGTGCCGGGCTCCGGGACGACGGAAGCGGTGACGGCGCGCGTCAGGTCGACGCGGCCCGCCCCCTGCTGATGGGCGTTGAGTGTGGGGTTGGGCGTGGCGGAGCCGGTCAGCGCGGCCTTGAGCTGCGGGCCGGTCCACTTCGGGTGCTGCTGGAGGAGCAGGGCGGCGGAACCGGCCACGTGCGGCGTCGCCATCGAGGTGCCCGACATGGCGACATAGGGGTCGCTCTCGGAATCGCCGGGGATCTGCGTGGAGCGTGCGGCCGTGATGTCGTCGCCGGGCGCGGTGAGGTCGGGCTTGGCGACCCCGTCGGCCTGCGGGCCCCGGCTGGAGGTCTCCGCGATGTTGTCCTGCTTGTCGACGGAGCCGACGGTCAGGGCGGCGGGGGCGCTGCCGGGCGAGTTCAACGTACCGGCCTCGGGGCCGTCGTTGCCCGCCGCGATGACGAACAGGGCCTTGCCGGAGAGCCGTGCGACGGCCTCCTCCAGCGGGTCGGTCCCCGGCGAGTCGAGGCTGCCGAGACTCAGGTTGACGATCTTGGCGTCGCTGTCGACCGCCCACTGCATGCCGGCGGCGATGCTGGACTCGGTCCCCGTGCCCTCCACCTCGGAGATGACCTTGCCGTCCAGGACCTGTACGTCGGGCGCCACACCCTTGTACTTGCCGCCCGACTTGGCCCCGGAGCCCGCGAGGGTCGAGGCGACGTGCGTGCCGTGGCCCATGCGGTCCTTGGCGTCGGGTGCGGACTCGGTGAAGTTCTTCTCGGCGACCTCGACACCCTTGAGGTCCGGGTGCGTCTGGTCGACCCCGGTATCCAGGACGGCGACCTTGACGCCCTTGCCGGTGTATCCGGCCGCCCACATGGTGGGGGCGCCGATCTGCGGCACGCTCTTGTCGAGAGAGGGACGGACCGTGGCGTCCAGCCAGAGGTGCTCGATGGCCGGGGCCGCGGTGGTCCGCGCGTTCGTACGGCCGCCCGTTCCGCCGGTGAGCTTCGTCCAGACGTCCCCTGCGCCGGACTTGGGCGCGTCGAACGCCTCGCCGCCGATGGCGGGCAGCGTACGGCGATCGCGGGCCAGGCCGTGGAAGGTGTCGCCGGGGCGGTTGTTGGCGCGTCCGGGCCGGTACTTGACGATCAGCGGTAGCGAGGTGCGGTGGGCGTCGTCGTACTTGTCCCCGACGAGCCGTGTGACATCGAAGAGCCGCCGGTCCAGCCTGCCAGCGTTGATCAGTGACTGGGCATCCTGCGGCACGACGTAGGTGTGCCCGGCCTCGCGCCGTACCGCGATCGCGACCTTCTCGCGCCCCTCGCCGCGGATCAGCCGGACGACCTGTTTGCCCCCTGCCCGGACGACCACCCGGTCGCCGGTCACCAACGTGACGGTCGCCGTCTTCCCGCCCTGCGCCGCCCGACCGGTCTTGGTCTCCCCACCGGTACGTATGCCCGCGCTACGGTCCTTCCCTGGATCCGGTCTGGAGTCGGCCGAGGCCACCCCCGCGACCAGTGCACCGGACATCACGGCGGCCATCGCCGCCGTCCCCACCCTTGATATGACTGCCACCCGATTTTGCCTGTCTCTGAGCGTGCCTGACGTGGTCGCCCGTAACACGTGATCTTTGAGGTGTTTGGTTCTGGGGAGACGGAAGATGCGGCGGAGATATCTTTTGGAATGGTGGTTGACGTCCCACCAGATGCGGTCAAGTCCCGCTAAATATGGGCATTTGGCACGCTCGCTTTACTCTGGGCGAGGAGCGCGAGGGTGAAGCGCGCAGAACTGCGTGAGAGTGGTTCCGTCCCCTTGACCGAACTTCGGTACCGCGTCCGTCTCCTGGCGGCTGGCGGTCGAAATGCTCAGGTGGAGCTGATGGGCGATCCCCTTCACCGTCGGCCCCGGGTGCTCGGGGCGGGCTCCGGTCCGGGCGACCCTGCCGGCTGGATCAGCCCGGGGGCGTAAGTCCGCAGGTTGATGCGAACAGCGTGTATGTGACCGGTGGGCCGATGCTGCGGGGGAGGGGCAGGTGACAGCGTCGTCCAGTGTCCGCGGGCCGGCCGCAGGGCACAGTTGACGAACCGTCACCAGGGGAGAGCACATGAGCACCACGTTCACCGGCCGAACGGGCATCACGCGCCGCCACATGATGGGAGCTGCGCTGGCCGCCGGGGCGGCAGTGCCGCTCGCCGGCGTTGCCGACTCCGCGTGGGCACGCCCGGTCGAGGCCGACGCGGCGGCGAGGCGGCTGATGCTGCCAGCACCGAGGGGGCCGTATCCGGTGGGCACGGTCCAACTGCACCTGGTCGACCGGTCGCGTCCGGACACTGTCGCGGGTCCCGGGCACTTCCGTGAGCTGATGGCCACGATCTGGTATCCCGCCCGGAATGTCCGGCGCTACCCGGTGGCGCCCTGGATGCCGGCCGACGTGCTTCAGGCGTTCCTCGCCGACGCCGGGTTGAGCGAGCTGGCCTCGCGGGGGCCGCTGACGGCCGGCCGTGTGGGTGCTCCGGTGCGTCGAACGGGGCAGCGGCTGCCCGTCGTCGTGTTTTCGCACGGCGCGCACAGCCACCAGGGCGATCACACCATCATGGTCCAGGAGCTGGCCAGCCATGGGTATGCGGTGGTGACGGTGGCTCACCAGTACGACACCTACACCCAGTTCCCCGACGGCCGGATCGCCGTCCCGCTCAAGGATGGGCAGGCGCCGACGCTGCCAGGGGACTTCGCCGCCGACCTGCGCTTCGTCCTGGACTGCGTCGCGGATCTGGCCGCCGGGCACAATCCCGACGCCGGCAACAGAAGGCTGCCGGCCGGGCTGCTGGGCTCAATCGACGCACGGCGCGTCGGCGCGTTCGGCTGGTCCAAGGGCGGGACGGCCACTGCCTGCGCCATGCTCGCGGACGAGCGGATCCGGGCCGGGCTGAGCCTGGACGGGCCGATGCAGATGAGGCCGCCGCTGGCCGGCGACCTGGACCGGCCGTTCATGATCATGTCCGCCGTGTACACCCGGGCCACGGATCCTCAGGTCGCCGCATTCTGGTCGCACCTGCGGGGCTGGCGGCTGAACATCCAGACCCAGGGCGCCGCCCACCTCTCCTACGGCGACAACGAGGCGCTGTTCCCCCAGGTGGCGAAGCTGTACGGATGGAGCGCGCAGCAGCTCCAGGACGTGATCGGCACCCTCGATCCCGAGGAGGCGGTGCGGATCCAGCAGGCCTATCCGCTCGCGTTCTTCGACCAGCACCTGCGCCACCGTCGGGGGCGCCTGCTCGACGGACCGTCCCCGGGCTTCCCGGCAGTGACGTTCATTCCGTGAGGACCCCGGGCGACAGCACCGCGGTGTCCGGACCGCAAGCAGGCATCGCGGTCGAGCTTCAAAGACGAACAGGACTCGACACGGGCTCACAGTCACTGCGCACTGTGCACAGCGGCACCGTGCCAGTCCAGGATGAGGATGGTGGCGTCGTCCTTGAGATTGCCCCGGCAGGCATTCAACACCGCTGTCGTCAGGGTGCGCACGGCTTCCCTGGGGTGCGAGGCACGGGAGTCGCGCACGAGAGAAGCCAGATCGGCATCTGCGGCACCGCGCTCCTGCATGCCGTCCGTGAGGAGGACAAGGCGGTCGCCGGGGCGCAGCTGAAGCTTCTGCAGTCGGTACGAGTTGGGTGCCGCCACGCCGAATGGCAGGTTGACTTCGAGCTTGATCTCCTGGGTTTCGGTGTCGCCGTCGCGTAGGAGCAGTGGCCAGGGGTGTCCTGCATTGACCAGTTCGCAGGTGCCCGTCTCCAGACGGATGCAGAGCAGTTGCCCGGTGGCCAGTCCATGACCGTGGGCCAGCAGAGCCTCGTGGGCGCGACGTGCCTGAACGAGGGCGTCGCAGCCAGTTCGGCGGGCGCCGCGCAAGGCCCCGGTAACCAACGTGGCCAGCAGGGCGGAGTCGGTGTCGTGGCCCATGGCATCGGTGATGGACAGATGCAGCGTCTCCCGATCGAGGGTGTAGTCGTACGTGTCGCCACCGATGTCGTCGGCCGGGACCAGTCCGGCTGCCAACGTGAACTGGGGGGGCTTCGCAGCAGGAGGCAGAAGGCAGCAGTTGGTGCTGGATTTCTGCGGCCAGGCTGGTCCGGGTGGTGCGCCGGCCCGCGTGGTACAGGTCGGTGAAGCGGCGGTCGGTGACGATTATGTAGGCCAGCGCATGGGCCGCTTCACTGATCTGTCCGAGCACGGTGTCGTCGGCGTACTGGAGCGTCACCTCCAGCACCCCGATGCAGTCACCGCGATTGGTCACAGGCGAAATCACGCGCCGTCCGCCCTGACCATCCGATTCCACATGCTGTCGCTGGCTGCGCAGAACTGTGTCGTAGACGCTGCCCTGCAAATCGCTCCGCTGCGCAGCGTCCGTCCACTCTCCCTCGGCGGGCGCGCTCAGACGCAGTAGCCGCTGCCCCATGAGATCGGCGAACAGGAACGACACACGCTCCGCCCCGAAGCGCTTGCGCAGGTCGTGCGCGATGACGCTGACGGACTCCCCGGGCGGCGCGGACTCCGCGGCGGCCAGAAGCTCGCCCAGTTCCAGATCTCTGCCATCCATGGCAACCTCCCGTCGGCTGTCGCCACTTATGCCCAGGGATTCGCATACCTCACCTGGCAGATCCGTTGCGCCTGGTCACAGCGTTAATCCTGCTGGCCGGTCCTTGGCGGAAGAGCCCGGCTGACGACCAACCGCACATGTGTACTGGCTGCCGGGGCGGTCACGCCGGTCAACTCCTGCCGAGGGACGAAGGAATGAGGCGAAGGACGCGCAGCTGCCTCCGGCCGTGCTGCGGGAAGGCGCAGGCCTGCGGGGCCAGCGGAACGTGCAGGAGCGTCAGCGGTTGAAGCGGGGGCGCCAGAGTGCGGAGCAGTTGCATGAGGGCGGCATGGCCATGTCCTCCGGCTGCGTCAAGGGCGATCTGCGCTGGTCGGCATCGGCGGAACCGGGAGGCTTTCAGCACGCCAGGTCGCTACGGCGCCGGCTGACACGATCAGTCCCATGCCGACGAGCACCGGAGCGGAGAGACTTTCGGCGAGGACGATGGCGCCGATCAGTGCGCCCATCACCGGGTCGAGGGAGAACAACGTCGCGACCACTTTGGCGCCGGGCATCTTCGCGGCCTGGAAATCCAGGGTGAAGGCGAGGGCCACCCCACGACGCCGGAGACAGCGACCAGGCCCTTCGGGGGAAAGGACGGCCTGATCGCAGCCGCGCTGCACCGGCGCCTGGATCCCTGGGGACAGGTATGGCAGGAAGCGGTGGATGCCGCGGCCACACCCGCCGAGAAGCTCCTGGCTCTGTTCGACGCGGTCTCCGTCTCCCGGGACCGGTACACCCCAGGCCGCGGGTGCGCCTTCCTCGCGACCGGCACGGAACTGCCCGACCTCGACCACCCCGTCCACGCCGTGATCGAGGCGGAGTCCACGCTCCTTCTCGCGCGGCTGAACCAGCTGGCGGAAGCCGTCACCACCGAGGCCCCCGCCGCCCTGGTGGGCAACGTACTGCTCGTGTACGACGGAGCCATGGCCGGCCTCCAACGAGGACGGATGCCAGACCCCCTCGGCCACGGCAAGACGCTGGCGAGACGCCTGATCCAGAACGCGATCGAGTCCGAATAGGACGGCGTGGGAGTCTCCCCATGACCAGAACGTCTTCCAACTCGCCATGTAGGGCACGCTCTTGAAGCCCCGGGCCAATCACCTAGCGGCGCGCGAGCAGTACTCCGCCGAGCTTGCGTGCCGCCGCTGTGAGCGTGGGGTCGGCCTCGAGGGTGAAGCCGGCCTCGTCGAGCCAGGCAGCGACTTGGCTCGGTTGGCGACGACGGACGTAGGACTCCGGCCAGGGCTCGCCGCTCTCCTGGGGCTCAGGCGGTGAAGCATCGCCGACGTGAAAACCCAGTAGCAGCAGACCGCCGGGCCGCAGCACCCGACGGAAGCCGGCAAGGACCGCGCCGATCGCGCCGTCGGGGACGTGGATGATCGAGTACCAGGCGATCAGAGCAGCCAACGAACCCTCTTCAAGATCGAGTTGTGTCATCGACCCCACCTCGAACCGCAGACCGGGATGCTCACGCCGTGCCACCTCGATCATCCGGGGCGACAGATCGATACCGAAGGCGTCCACGCCGAGCTCCCTCAGGTGGGCGGTGATCCTCCCCGGCCCGCACCCCACGTCCGCGACGGGTCCGCCGCCTTGCGCCCGTACCCGCTCGGCGAACAGCGCCATGACCTCCTGCTCGGGCGGCAGTTCGGCCAAGAGGTGGCGCGTCTCGTCCGCGTAGCTGGTGGCATCGGCATCGTAGGACGCCCGCGTGTCCGCCAACCACCTCTCGGTTTCTGGGCCTTCCTGTCCGGTGCTCACACCCGCAGGCTAGCCCAGCAGCCGATCGCGCTCCGGCCGACTACGGCACCAGGAGGTTCTTTCTCCGCGCCGGGCAGGACTGCGATCAAGGCCGAGTTGAGACTGAGGGCGGCGCAGTGACGGCCGGGTCAGTCATTGATCTCCCGGTCGAAATCCTTCGCACACGCATCACGCTCACTCTTCGAGTCGGCGTGCTTTACACAGTCATCGAAGTTCTTGTACTCGTCGGAGTTCAGAATCGACGCGCCGATCGCGATGATCACGGCGGATGCGATGAGGCCCAGCGCGCCGAGTACCGCTCCGATGACCGACATCTTGCCGTAGGGTGCCCGGCCACCACGCGCCTTACGCGCACCGATGATGCCGAAGATGACGGCCAGCAGTCCCAACAGGACGCCGCCGAACACGGTCCAGAAGAGCAGGATCGCCAGAATGCCGAGAGTCAGCGCGGCGACCGCCATGGCGTTGGTGCGCCTCACCTCTGGGTGCCGGGGAGGCTGGTCGTAGTCGCCAGAAGTCTGGGGACGGTCGGGGAAAGACATGGCATCACACTCATCTCTGTTTCCGCCTGGCCGAGTTGTCGTTGGTGCCGAGTGCCCCGCAGTTGGCCATGAATGCGCGCGCTGTCGAATTCCGCAACCGCAACAAGAGGAACGGGCGACTCAGTTCGCCCTGGCGACGCCGATGGAGCAGGCGAGGCGGACGCGCGGCTCGGACCGGCTGACCCAGTTCGAGGAGAGCATCTCCCGAGGGAGCCTGGCTTCGGCTCGGCATGACCTACTGGAATGCTGACCGTGCGCCGCCACGACGTGTCATGTGTCAGGACGCGGTGAAGCATGCTCCGACGCCGGTGATCTCCTGCGCGCTGACGCTGTGACCCCACGGGGCGGTATGTGCGTTCCGTAAGTCGACGGCCTTGCGCAACCACCTTGAGGACCGCAGTAGTTGGGACCAGTTCGCAGTTGCACGAGTCGCAAGCCTCCCGGAGGAAGGCAAGCCGTATGCATGGTCGGGAAAACTGAAGCAGCAGGCCCCGGACAGGGTGCTTCGTCGGCGGGTAAGGTGCACGCGCGGGCGCGCAACTGTACCGGGGGGTAGCGGATAAATGATCACGCGGCGTGATGGCCATGGGATGGTGGCCACCGGCGAGAGCCACCGGGTGACGCCGGCTGAACTGTTCTTCGACCTTGCTTTCGTCTACGCCATCACCCAGGTCACTGGCCTGATGGCAGCAGACCCGACAGTGACGCGCCTGCTCGGCGCGGGGGTAGTGCTTGCCCTGCTGTGGTTCTGCTGGTGCTGCTTCGCCTGGTTGGGCAACGTCGTTCGCGCCGACGCAGGCGCGCTCTTCGGTGTGCTCGTGGTGGTGATGGCGGGGGTGTTCGTTGTCTCGCTGACGGTCCCGGAGGTGTATTCGGACGCCCAGGGCGGCGTGAACGCGCCGTTGGTGTTCGTCCTTTGCTACGGCGCTTTCCGGGCGCTGCACCTGATCGCCTACTGGATCGCCCACCCCAATGACGTACGGCTGCGGGCCACGCTGCGTAAGACGGCGCTGACCTCGGTCCTGCCGCCGTTCCTGATCCTGTTGGCGGGCAGCTTCTTCACCGGCCTCACGCAGATCCTGATCTGGCTGTGTGCGGTCCTCGTCGACTACGCGGCCATTTACGTCCTGCGCGCTTCGGGTTGGCGGGTGGCCTCGCCAGGGCATTTCGCCGAGCGCCATGGCCTGATGGTGATCATCGCCTTGGGCGAGTCCATCGTGGCGGTAGGGGTCGGTGCCCGCGGTTACCCGCTCACATACCCGGTGCTGGTTGCCGCCGCCGGAGCGTTGCTCATCGCCGCCATGCTGTGGCGGCTCTACTTCCGCCACCTCAGTGACGCCGCCGAGGAGCGCATCCTCGCGGTGGACGGCGACGTCCGTACGCGGCTGGCCGGCGAGGTGTACACCTTCCTCCACCTTCCGCTTGTCGGTGGCATCGTGCTCACCGCGCTGGGTGTGGAGAGCCTGGTGCACCAGGTCGCCGATACAAAACACTACGACTTGTCGGAACCGTTGCATGGTCTCGCCGCGTGGGCATTGCCCGGCGGCGTCGGACTCTTCCTGCTCGCAGTGACCGCGATCCGGTGGCGAATCGGCCGTCTTTCCGCAGTGTTGCTCGCGGGTGGGGCGCTCTGCTCGGTGGCTGGAGTCGGCGTCGTACACATCCCCGGGCTGCTGGCGCTCGCGATGGTTGCCATGCTGTTGCTGGTGGCCGTCGCACTGCATCATCGCGAGGTGCGTACCCGCACCGTCGCGGAACGCGCGCAACCGGGCGGGGCCGGGCACGTAGCCCAGAAGGAGTCCGCGATCGTGCCGACGCCCAAGACCTGATCAACTGCCATTGCCAGCAGGCACGATCCCCGGGCTCGCGCGGCGGATCTGCGCTGCACAGTCGAACTCTGGGCTCGCACCACGTGGATCCGGATTCCAGTCAGCGGCCAGGAAGGCCGATGAACCCTCGGTGAGGTGGGCGGCGCGCCGTAGGCAGGTCAGGAGGCTGCCCCTTCGGGCGGTCGCGGGAAACCGGCTCGCGGGAAACCACTGGCTCGTCCCGAGTCCGTACGGGATGCTACGGGCGTGATCGAGCGAGAAGCCGCGGTTCGCATCGTCGAGGAAGAGCTTGAGCGTGACTACCAGGAGTGGAGGGCTTCGGGCGATGCGGAGGCACTGCGCATGGCTGTCGCGGACGTCGAGGAGCATGAACTGGTGTGGATCGTCTATTGGACGTCCGAGGAGTTCGTGCGCACTGGAAATCCGGAGTTCATGCTCGTAGGAAACGGGCCATACCTGGTCGACCGCGTCGACGGGGGTCTTCATCGTATCGGTGTCGTCTCCGCGGTGACCGAGGCGTGGGAAGACGACTATCGAGCCCGCATACGTGGGCTGCCGGTACGTACGGCGATGGACGATCTGCACGATGCCCTCCGCGAAGTAGCAGCCATACGCGGGCGCATGCACGCAGTGCGGGCCTTGCGTCAGAGGCTGCCGGTGCTTTCTCCCGCCGAGGCCATCGAGTACGTGAGCACGCTGACGGAGGGCGACGTTTCCGCGCGTCTCGTGGCCGTCGCCACCAGGGAACTCGTGGAGCCTCTCAGCCCGGTGCTCGCGGTGGAAACCATTCGGGAAGGGACGTCGCTTCGATGCGGTCAGAGCCCCGATGGAGGAGCGGAAAGCCGCACAACACGAGCGTGTTCAGCGAAAAACACGGCTGCGGTCAGGGTCGAGCCCTGACCATCTGAAGCCTTCTTGGCCTTCTTGGCCTTCTTCGCGAGGGCCTTCGCGACACCGGCGAGCTTGCGGGTGCCTTGTTCGTAGACGGAGAGCGCTGAAGCCGGTCCCACGCGCATTCCCGTGCACCAACGCCTGTCCCGCGCTTGTGCTGGTGCACTCCGAGAAGCAGGACGCCACCGCGACCTGGAGGAACCTTCGGACACCACCCGCTGATGGGCTTCGTCGATCACGGCCCGGGCGGCAGCGGGGAGCCGGTTGCCGCGCTGCGGCGGCCCGGGAACGCGGGCTCCAACACGGCCGCCGATCACATAGCGATCGCTGAACTCGTTCTGGCTCAGACGCCGAAGAAGTACCGCCGTGGCCGCCAGACACTGATCCGTACCGATTCCCGTGGTGGCACTCATGAGTTCGTGGCCTGGCTCGCCAAGCGCGGCCGTTGGATGTCCTACTCGGTCGGAATGACCGTCACCGACGCCATCCACCAGGCCGTTCTGAAGGTTCCCGCCTCCGCCTGGACGGTGGCCGTCGAGCCCGGCGGAGCCATCCGTGACGGCGCCTGGGTCGCCGAACTCGACGCGGGCAGCGACTGCCTCAAGGGCTGGCCAGCAGGCATGCGGCTGATCGTGCGCAAAGAACGCCCGCACCCCGGCGCCCAGTTGCACCTCACCGACGCCGACGGGCTGCGGCTGACCTGCCTTGCCACCACCGTTACCGGCGAGAAGATCGAGGCCCTGGAATTGCGGCGCCGCCGACGTGCCCGCGCCGAGGACCGCATCCGTAATGGCTGCGCCACCGGCCTGCCCAACCTGCCCCTGCACGACGCCGCGCAGAACCAGATCTGGTTGGAGATCGTCCAGATCGCCCTGGACCTGCCGGCCTGGATGCCCATGCTCGCCCTGACGGGCGAAGCCCGCAGGTGGGAGCCCCGACGCTTGTGGCTGGGGCTGTTTTCCGCTGCCGCCCAGCTTGTCGCCACCGGCCGCCGACGGCACCTCAGATTCGCCCGGCGCTGGCCCTGGACCGACATCATCACCGACGCGATCCAGCGACTTGACATCCTCCCAAACCCTGACTGACCAGCACATCCATCCGTCCCGCCGAACCTGAACCACTCCACCGGAACCGTGGAACCCGGCGCGCACCCGACGCGAGAGCCGGGCCTCCGTCAGGCCTGAAGAGCATCGCCGAACGCAAACTGGCCGCAAGCAGGAGCCGACGGCCAATCACGAAAGATCGAGGTTAGACAGCACAACGCCCCCGCCAGCAGCGAGGGCGTTGCGGAGGCTCAGTGGCTCGGCTCGTTGATCTGCACGACGTACACCCGTCAGTACTGGAAGTCGACCTGCCACATCCCGAGGCGGAGCGGAAAGCTCCACCTCGGTATATGAGTCAGCGTCGCCCTCTAGTCGCGACCCAGAAGACCAACAGGCCGCCCGGTACTGCGATGGCCGCGTAGAACAGAGCCGCTTGGGCGACGCTTCCGTCATCAGTCATGAATTCGCTGCTGATCAGCAGAATAAAGAAGAAGATGAATGCGGCAGCGAGCATACCTGTACCTTTTGAGGGTGGTGTGCGCATGCTCAACTCCTATGCCTTTAGTAGCACTTGGCGCCCTTGAACTTTGCAAGGTAGGTAAACTTGAACTCGACGCCCTTCTTGCACTTGTTGATCTTATCAGCCCCCATGGATACCACCGAGGCGTAGACGCCTGCGGCGACGGCTCCACCGATTCCCCCGGTGATGGCGCCGATCAGACCGGCTGCAGTGGCCGCGGACCCAGCGTTGACGGCCTTGGCCTGCGACTTGTTCAGCTTCACGTAGACGTACCAGCCGAGACTGACACCACGCGGCATGGCCTCAGGAGCCTTCCCCTCCGGAATTTCTCCCCGCACCACGGTCGCAACGGGGGAGTCCTTGAAGGCCTCGACGGCTTCTTCGTAGGTGTAGCCCTGCGAAGCGAGATCCACGTAAGCGCCATTATCGTCAATGCCAGCGACGGCGGCAGGATTTGTATCGCGCGGCCCGGCAGTTGAGGCAGACGCTGCGGGTGCAACTGCTACCAGTAGGGCACCGGTCATGACTGCCGAGCAAGTCGCTTTAAAAATACCGGACCTAGTCATTCTCAACCTCAGTGTTCATAACGCGACAGACGTCGCGGGCTGTTCGGACTCAAGGACCGTAACATGATCAAACTATCCTGAATCTGACTCAGTTGGGCATGGCTGGCAAAGGGTCAAAACCCGACTATTTAGAGTGAGTTGGCGGAGCATCAAGCTCTTGCGTGACTGCTCAGGCCGATGCCCAGTTCATTCCGCCTTGCCCAACCGAGACCTGATCGTCACCTGTTGTGAATCAGAGTGCGAACTACTGCTACCTGCAGTACGGAAGGCGCGTTCGGCCCGGTGGCCTCCGCCCCGACACTCTCCCGGCTCATCGACACCCTCGCCGCGTCCGGGCCGGAGGCCTTCACCGCGATTCACTCGGCCCGAGTCCAAACACGCCAACGCGTCGGGGAGTTGGCAGCTGCGAGCATTCCGGCCGCCGACGGCCAGGTGACCGTGGACATCGACGGCGTGCTGGTGCTCGAGCACTCCGAGAAACAGGACGCCACCGCGACCTGGAAGAAGACCTTCGGACACCATCCCCTCGTCGCGTTCGTCGACCACGGCCCCGCCGGATCAGGACAACCGGTGGCCGCCCTGATGCGGCCCGGCAACGCAGGCAGCAACACCGCCGCCGACCACATCACCAGCACCCGACTCGCCCTGGCCCAACTGCCCGGACACCTGAGGCGGGGACGCCAGACACTGATCCGCACCGACTCCGCCGGCGGCACCCACGCCTTCCTCGACTGGCTCTCCCGGCCCGGTCGGTGGCTGTCGTATTCCGTCGGCACGACCATCGCCGACACCATCCACCAGGCCGTGCTGAAGATCCCGAAGAAGGCGTGGACTCCGGCCTACGACGCCGACGGCACCGAGCGGCCCGAGCTCGCCCTGACCGGTAAGACCCGCCGCTGGGAACGCAAGAAGCTCCGCATGCGCCTGTCCTGCCGCCCAGCTCGTGAACACCGGCCGCCGCCATTGGCTGCGCTTCACCGCCCGATGGTCCTGGACCGATGTCATCACCCACGCAATCGACAGGCTCCATGCCTTGCCGAGCCCTGGCTGACCAGAAGCGTCGAACGCCCCGACAACCCGCACCACCACATCGGTGAAATGGAACCCGGCGCCCACCCGACACGACAGCCGGGCCCTCGCCCTGCCCCGGCCCCGAAAAGACCGCACACCACGTACACAGAGTCCCGTCAGCAAGCTGCCGGGAACTCATGAACGATCGAGGCCAACGGAGTGCTGAGGGCCCCTGGCTCCGGACGCCGCGCGCGTGCACCCTCAGGCTCGATAGGCTCTTTCACTGGATCACACGCTTACGGGGGATGACATGAGCCAGGTGCTCTATTCGGAACGGTCGAGGAATCCGCTGGCGAGGACCGTTCAGCTGACGGAGCAAGAACTGCGTCGTGGCAGCAGGGTGTCGCCGCTGAGCGAGCTGAACCTGCCGGCCATGGCCGACGCGTTCCAGCGCGGCCACTGGCTCGGTGGCGGCGGCTCGGAACGTCCGCTGGACCGGCTGGCCACCGGCAGCGGCATCGTCCCGATAACTCGCGTCAGTGGCAGCGCCGTTCCCGTGAAAGTGCGCCAGGCGGCCGAATTCGCGCTGAAACTCGGTTCGGCTGCGGTACGGCACTGTGGCGGGCCCGCCCAGGTGCACGCCTTGGCCGAGCTGGCTCGGACGGAGGGCGTGCCGTTGTGGATCGCCCGACGCTACGCCCACGGACCGGCCGGTCAGGTGGGCGTAGCCGTGGACCGCCGACTCGTCCGTGTGGACGTGTGGGGGCCGGGCGCTCCCTTCGTACGGATACGAGCGCCGCACGGGTTCCTGAGCAGCACCGCGGATCAAGCACAGGGGCTGCGGATGACCGTCGGGAACGTACCCGCCACCCTCGTCCTGAGGAGGAAGCTGCGAAAGTCCAAGAGCTACGCGCAGGCCAGGCTGCCCCAGGGCGTCTGGGAGTTGCGACGGGCGAACGGCGTGAGCTCCTGGCTGCTGCGCGACGAGCAGCGGGTGGCCTTGCTGCAGAAGCCCCCGCGCCGATCCGCCTTTGATCCCGGCACGGTGTTGCTGCCTTTGGCGTCCGTGGAGTACGAGAGCCGGGACCCGCTGGACGCCGTCGTGGCCCAGGCCTTCGCGGCCGCATTCGGCCTGGGTGACACTACAGGCACGGCCCGCTTCCGAATCCAGCGCTCGCGTGGTGACGGTGAGCCGCTGGTCACAGACGACGCCTGGGATCGCCCCTGGTTCAGCAACCTGGGCACGGGCAGGGACGACAACGAACCGGGCGGCTCGGACGGTTGGGGCTCGGACGGCGGGGACGGCGGAGACGGGGGAGGAGATGGCGGCAGTGATGGAGGCGGCGACGGAGGCGGCGGAGATTAAAGCGTGTTGCAGGACCTTGTAGAACCGCGACTGCCCCGGGGGATTTCATCGGTTGCGGTGCCGCTAGGTACTCGTGCCGCGACCGCGAATCCCGCCCCGCCGTCCACGGCGGACGGGGTGGCGCCCGGCGTGGGGGTACGGGGGGGTGCGCGCAGCGGGGCCGTCGACTCGCGCCTTCTTCAGCGGAGGCTCGGCGTCGACACGCAGATCAAGCCCCCACGGGGCGGTCCCGGCGCGCTGACGGTAGCGGGAGACGGCCACGAAACAGGTGTCGGCCTGCTGGCACTTCGCCTCTGCCGCACCCTCGGGCGGGGCGATCATGCGGCTCGTGTAGGCGGCCAGCGGCTGCGCCGGTCCAATCGCGAACCCCGCACCCTTGCGATCACAGCGATGGCCGTCGGCGTCGAGCGTGACCCGCAGCGAGTTCGTCGACGTGCGCTCGGTCCCCGGACTGGGGATGCCCACCACCGATACGTACGTGTGTAACTTCGCGTCGAGCGCGACGCGGAAGTAGACCGGTTCGCTGCCGCCCGGGAGCGTGCTGCGATACGGCGTCCCCTTGGCCAGCTCGGGGGCGCTGAGCAAGCTGGAACTGCCGCGGACGGCCTGCGCGCGGGGGTCGTAGCCGTAGGAGTCCGGCTCCGGGGCCGCGTTCACCGACGGAACCACCAATCGCCGGCAAGGACCACGACGCCCACGAAAAGCCATACCCAGACTCTGTTCCGTGCCCCCGCCAAGCCCCTCCCGACCACCGTGCCGCGGTGTGCCCTGCAAGACCGCGCCCTCAACGCGGCGGCTCGTTCACGGGAGCGATATCCTGCCGTCTGCGGCGCCTGACTGTCTGGCCATCGTGCTGGCCGGTCACGAACTGGCTGATAGAGCGGCTGTCCTACGATGAGGGAGCGGTGCGGCGTCGTCCGGGCCTCACTTGCCGTGGTGGGTCATCAACTCCGCGCACCGCTCGCCGATCAGCATGGCGGGAGCGTTGGTGTTTCCTCCCGTGATGCTCGGCATCACCGCGGCGTCGGCGACGCGCAGGCCCTCTATGCCGCGCACCTTCAGTTCTGGGTCGACGACGGCGTCCTGGTCCTCGTATCCGCCCATCTTGCAGGTGCCGACCGGGTGGTAGACGGAGTGGATGCGCTGCGGCAGCTCGCGGGCGAGGTCCGCGTCGTCGGTGATCGCTCGGCCCGGGTGCAGCTCGTCGGTGACGACCTCCGTGAGGCGCTTGTGCGCCATGACCTCCCGCACGAGTTTCATTCCCTCGACGAGGAAACGGGCATCGTCGGGATCGGAGAGGAAGCCCGGGTCGATCAGCGGGGCGGCGGCAGGGTCGGTGGATGCCAGGCGCAACTCTCCACGGCTCTTGGGGTAGATGAGCGTCGGCATCACGGTCAGCGCCGGCCGCTTGTCGACGGCGTGCCGGATTGGGGCGTCCTGGTTGGGGCTCGGATACGACCACGGAAGGGCGAGCAGCTGCAGATCGGGCTGATCGGCGGGAGTTTCGGCTGCGGCCGTGCGTACGAAGGCCATCGCCTCGAAGACGGTCCGGCCGAGCCAACCGCCGCCGCGCACCGTCTCGGAGAGCATTCCGGCGAAGAAGTGGCCTGCGGTGCCGCGGTGTTGTGCGCTGGGGGCAAGAAACGTCATCGGGACGAAGAGGTGATCGTGCAGGTTTCGCCCGACCGGCAGGTCGGCGGCGACATCGATCCCCAGGCTGCGCAGCTGGTCTGCCGGACCGATCCCGGAGAGCAGCAGAATCTGCGCGGAGCCCACCACACCGGCCGACAGCACGACCTCGCGCCCGGCGCGCAGCACCTGCCGCTGGTTGCCGTCGGCGATCTCCACCCCCACGCACCGGCCCTCTTCCAGCATGACGCGCGTGACCGTGGCCGCTGAACGTATCCGCAGGCCGACGGGCCGACCGTCACCGAGGTAGGCCTGCGCGGCGCTGTAGCGGACACCGTCGCGGGCGCTCATCTGCACGACGCCGACGCCCGCTTGTTCCGCGCCGTTGTAGTCGTCGTTGCGGGGTGAATCCAGTGCGTCGCTGAAGGCGTCCACCAAGGCGTGGGAGGCCGGGGTGAGTCCACTCTGCCGGGTGACCGCCACGGGGCCGCCGGCGCCGCGGTGTTCGGTCGCACCGTCTTCCCAGTCCTCCATGCGCTTGAAGGACGGCAAGATGTCGTCGTGCGACCAGCCGGTGCAGCCGGCTGCGGCCCAGTCGTCGTAGTTGCGGCGGTGGCCACGGACGAAGATCATGCCGTTGATGGCGCTGGAGCCGCCGAGCAGTTTGCCGCGGGTGACAGGAATGCGGCGGCCGGCTGCGTGCTCCTGCGGAGTGGTGTAGTAGCCCCAGTCGAAACGCTTCTTCACCTGGGGGACGGAGTGCATGATCGAGATCATCCCCGGGACCCGGATGACGCGCGAGCGCTCCAGTCGCTTCGCTCCCGCCTCCACCAGGATGACACTCGCGCCGGTGTCCGCGAGCCTGCGCGCCACAATGCAACCGGCGCTGCCTGCGCCCACGACGATGTAGTCCGCTTCATTACCTGATGGTGTGTCAGTCATGTTCGCAGTGAAACATGTTCGAGTTGAAGGGAGAATACGCAGGACCAAGCGAGCTGGGCCGTAATCCATGGGGCTGCGGGGGCGCTCTGAGCTCAGCGCTCCCTCTTCCCTCGCCTCATGTCATGCGGAGGGGCAGCAGCCGCGAGACCCCGGCAGGTCGACGAGTCCCTCGTGGCGCGCGAGCGTCGGGGGGTGGCGGTGTAATCCGGGTGCCCTTGGGGTGCCCGGCGGCTAGGGTCAATGTCGTTCAGGTGCGCAGGTTGCGGCTACTTCTCCTGCCAAGAGAGCAACGCGGGTTCGAATCCCGCCGCCGGCTCGGGCCGGTGTCGTCCAGTGGCCGAGGACGCTTACGTCGCCGCCGCCGATCTTGACCTCTGAACACGTGAGACGTGAGCCGTCCGCCGCGGGGAACCGGGCGGGCGGCTCGGTCGTGTCGGGTCAGCCATCCGACGTCGCGCTCCTTGGGGAGGTCCCTCAGGCGGGCGGTGGTCGAGCACCCAGGCAAGAGCAGGCCGGGTGCAGTTGCCCCAGCGGGCGTCCTTGGTCAGCGAGGGCTGCCGCACGTAGCGCGAGCTCGCCGCCGTCGGCAAAGACGGCCCCCGTGCCAGTGCTCGGGAGCGAGGGCCGGAGCCAGTTCGACACGTGTGTGCCGAAGCGGGCTGCTGCCGTGTACAGGATCTGTAGGGCGCGCAGCGCATCCGCATCGAGCGCACCGATCCGCACCATCCACACCTGACGGGACGGGCCGAAGGTGCCCATGGAACGCAGGAGTTGGCTCTGCTGGTCCCACGCCGGGCTGTCGCAGTGCGCGGATTGGCAGGTGGCCGCCAGCAGCCGGTGTGGAGGAACCACCTGTGCCGAGCGCCCCGCAGGCTGGGACAGGCTGTCGGGGCGCGGCGGATGCGGCAGAGAGCGCACCCGCACCGACCAGTTATCGCTGCCCTGTGGCCATGGTCAATGACCTCAACAGCCGTTTGGGCACGTCTGGTTGAAGCCTGCCGCCGGGCCGCTGGCAGGGTGCGTGAGACGATCTGGAAACAGGCCACAAGGAGAGGAATTTCATGGGGGACAGGGGTCGGCTGCATGTCAGTGGGGAACTGGCGGGGGTGCTGGAGCGGATCGATGCGCTCGGCGGGATGCTCGACGAACGGGCCGATGCTGCCGCGGAGTTGGGAAGACTGCCGCAGGATACGGCGCAGGCGTTGCTGGACACCGGGATCGTACGGGCCGAGCTCCCGCTGAGCCTGGGCGGATACGAGTTCGCGCCGCGGCAGCTGATCGAAGCGGTGGAGCGGGCGAGCTACCACGACGCCGCGGCCGGGTGGACCATGTTCGCGCTGCAGCTGATGACCGGGACCACCGCGGCGTACCTCGCCCGCGATGCGGCGGCCGAGCTGTTCCCCGAGGTGTCGAACGGGAAGTACGCGCTGCTCTCCGGGCACGGCACACGCCCCGGGCGGGCCGTCTCCGTGGAGGGCGGCTACCGTGTCAGCGGCCAGTGGCAGTTCGCCTCCGGGATGGCCCACGCCACCCACATCCCCAGTGCGATCCAGGTCGAGGGCACCGGTGAACTGCGGGTCCTGGCGATGCCGAAGTCGCAGGTGACCCTGGACGGCAACTGGGACGTGCTCGGGCTGCGCGCGACCCACAGCGTCGACTACCACTGCACCGATGTGTACGTGCCGCACGAGTACACCTATCTCGCGACCACAGACACCCCGGTCAACGGTGGCGCTGTCTATCGCCTCGGCCTGGTCAACATGTCAGCGATCGGGCACACGGGCTGGGCCCTCGGCGTCGGCCGGCGGCTCCTGGACGAGCTGAAGCGAGTCGCCGCGGCGCGGACCGGCTCGCGCGGCGCCGCGGTCGAGACCTCCCACTTCCACGCCGAGTACGCGACGGCGGAGGCCGGGCTGCGGGCCGCCCGAGCCTGGATGAACGACGTCTGGCGGGACATCGAACAGACCCTGGACCAGGGCGGTTTGCCGAGCACGGAGCAGGACACTCTCATCCGTCTCGTCCTGAACCATACGACCTCGACCGTGTGCGAGGTGGGTCGCACCGTCCACCGCTGGGCCGGATCGGCGGCGATCCGCCGCGGCCCGGTCGACCGCTTCCTGCGCGACCTGGGGACGGGCGCGCAGCACATCACTTCCAGTCCGGTCGTGCTCCAGAACTGCGGCAAGTGGCTGAGCGGTGCCCGCCCGGACGCCCGGTGGAGCTTCCTCGACCTGACCTGACCCTCCGGGGGTGGAGTCGGCCGTCTGGCACCTCGTCACAGTTCGCCCGCGGTGCTGCGTGCGGCGCGGGTGCGGGACACCCGCAGGCGGTCGGGGTCGGCGGCCGCCCCCTCCAGACCGCCCGGCCCGCGCAGGATCGGCACCCCTTCGTGGAAGTCGGCGAGGACGGCCCGGCAGTGGGGCGCGTACTCGGCTTCGTCGCCCACGCGCGGTTTGATTTCCAGCTGTGCCCAGACCCGTTTCCCCGTTTCACGTCCGGCCCCAGGCGGGTGCCGCCTCCATGCTGGCTGAGTGCGTCCACCAGCAGCAGTCCGCGGCCACTACGTTCCTCGGCGTGCGGGGTGCCCATGCACGGCAGGTCGTGTGAGGTGTCCACGACGGCGACCACCAGGCGGCCCTGGGCCGGGTGTTCGACGACGACGCGGATAGGGCTGCCCCGGGTGCGGCGCTGACGGTCTCCGGGGTATTGGTCAACGTGCGGTTATAGGCGGTGACGCTGTTCCGGGTGTTTGTTGTCGAAGCGTGAGGAGCCCGTACCGCCCTGGGTAAATCCGTTTGCGTCCCCGGCTTGCTGACCTACTCTGTCGGAGGTCATGTGCGGCGGGCCCCCGCCGCACCATTCGGCGCGTTCGGCGTCGATGCGTACCGCGTGCCCGGCCGGGAGGAGGTGGGAAACATGGACTGGAACTGCACAACGAGTGTTGCGGCCATAGTTGCCCCCGGCCGTGTGCCCCCGTTCGGCGCGCGGTAGGACTCTCCCCCTTGCGGCACCTCATGGTGGTGTCCGCTGCTCTCGCGATCCCTCGTGTCGCGTCCCGGGGTGTAGGACCGCGCGTCTGCTCCTACACCTCCGACACAGAATGTGATCGCCTTGACCAAGAAGTCCTCCCCCGGGGGCACCGTGCCCCTGCCGGTCCCCCTCACCACCGCGAACGCGACCGAGTTGCCCGATCCGAAGCGGTGGTGGGCCCTCGCCGTCATCGCAGGCGCCCAGCTCATGGTGATTCTCGATGGCACGATCGTGAACATCGCCTTGCCCTCCGTCCAGGATGGACTGGGCATGTCGGATGCGAACCGGCAGTGGGTGATCACCGCATACTCACTGGCCTTCGGCGGCCTGCTCCTCCTCGGCGGCCGGATCGCCGATCTGGTCGGCCGCAAACGCACCTTCATGATCGGGCTGATCGGATTTGCCGCCGCCTCCGCGCTCGGCGGTGCGGCCGACGGCCCCGGGACGCTGTTCGCGGCGCGGGCCCTGCAAGGGGCCTGCGCGGCCGTCCTGGCCCCCTCCGCACTGTCACTGCTGACGACGACGTTCACCGACCCCGCCGAGCGCGGCAGAGCGTTCGGGATCTACGGCGCGCTCGCCGGGGGCGGCAGCGCCATCGGGCTGCTGGTGGGCGGCCTGCTCACCGAGTACGCGACCTGGCGCTGGTGCCTGTACGTCAACGTCCCCATCGCGCTGGCCGCCCTCGGCGGCGCGCTGGCCCTCCTCAAGGACAGCCCCGGACAGCGCGGAGTGCGCCTCGACATCCCCGGCGCGCTGCTCGCCTCCGGCGGGCTCGTGGCGATCGTCTACGGCTCCAGCGACGCCGAATCCGCAGGCTGGGCCGACCCGTTGGTCCTGACCCTGTTCGCGACCGGTGTGGTCCTGCTCGCCGTCTTCGTGTGGTGGCAGTCCCACGCCAAGCATCCGATGCTGCCGCTGCACATCGTCAGGGACAGAACCCGTGCGGCGGCGCTCGCGACGATGGGCCTGGCCACCGTCGCCATGTTCGGCGCCTTCCTGTTCCTGACCTACTACCTCCAGGCCATCCTCGACTACTCACCCCTACGGACCGGACTGGCGTTCCTGCCGATGTCCGTCACGATCGTCATCGGCGCGACGCAGATCGCCGCCCGGCTCCTGCCCCACACCGCCCCCCGCAACCTGATGGCTCCCGGCATGCTCCTCGCGGCCGTCGGCATGCTGCTCCTGACCCGCCTGAGTGTGGACTCCGCCTACACCACCGGGGTGCTGCCCGCGCTGGTGCTGCTCGGCCTGGGCATGGGACTGACGTTCATGCCGGTCTATGCGACGGCGACCGCCGGGGTCGCCCCGAAGGACGCCGGAGTGACGTCCGCGACCGTCTCCACCTTCCAGCAGATCGGCGGCTCCCTGGGCACCGTCCTGTTGAACACGATCGCGTCGTCCGCCGCCACCCGCTACATCGACGCCCACCCGTCCCGGAGCCGGGGCCTGGGCGAGGGTATGGTGCACGGCTTTACCGTCGCGGCCTGGTGGTCGGCGGGCGTCCTGCTCCTTGCAGCGCTGGTCGCGGCCATGGCCAAGACGCCTGAGAAGCCCTAACGAAGTGATCTCCGAGGTCGTTGGACCACCCCGGATCGGATGGTGTTCCAGCGCATCCCGTTCGCGCTCCACTCCGGGATCGCCTGGGAGCCTCCTTCTCGGTCGGTGCGAGCCTGCGGGCGCGGGTGGCCTTGAAGCCGGTGACGACCATGGGATCGTCCCCCTCGTCGTTCAGGCAGATAAAGCCGAGGTCGGCCAGGGTGCCGAGGGCGGCCTCACGCAAGTGGGCCAGGATCTGGTCGCGGCGGGCGGCGGTATGTCGTGGGTGCGGCCGGGCCGGGCGGCCGGTATCCACACCAGACGGCCGCGCTCGTCGGTCAGCGCGATCACGTGCAGGCCGTGGCGGCGATGTTTGCCGGAGTAGTTCAGGCGGTTCGCCTTGCCGGCGCGGCGCTGGGTGGGGTTGAGGGTGCCGTCGATCAGGACGACCTCGCCGCCCCGCTTGGCGATCGTCTTCAGGGCGCGGTCCAGGCGAGGGGCCTTCGCGACCAGCAGGTGGATCAGCTCGTCGCGCCAGCGCCGGATGGTGGTGGCGGAGATGTCGTTGCCGCCAGCCATGTCGGCCAGGCGCTGATCGTGCCGCAGCACGGCCAAGACGATGGTCGCGATCCTCCCCGGCGGCAGCGCCCGCCACCTCGACCGTATCGCTTTGAGATGGCGTCGCAGCAGGTCGGCGAGGTAGTGCACGGTGTGCGGGGACAGCGGCAGGCGGCACTGGTCGACCAGGGACACGGTGTCCCCGGCGTGCTCTTTGGTTTTCGTCACACAATTCCAACAGCCGTCGGGGGCAGCTTGGTTACACCCCGATCGCCGTGCGGATCGGTCACGGGCGGGCGGTGAACTTCCCGTCGGGATGTTTGTGCAGCCAGCCACGGTCGGCCAGCTTCGTGAGCTTCCCGCGCAACGGCTCCAGCTTGCCCCGTACCTCGGTGTCCAAGTCCAGCACCTCGCCGATCTGCCGGGTGGAGACCGGGCCGACGGCCTGCCGCACCGCGCGCAGGATGCGCTGATACTCCGCCGACAGTGCGGACTCAGCCACCCCCGGCCCACCGTCGGGAACTAGCCGCACCGCCCGACCCGCCACCTGGACCACCGGCGACCCTGCCTCCGCGCGCTCGTCGGCGAGCTGCTCGCTCATCCGCTGCCACACCCGCTCGGCCACGGCCAGCTCATCGGGCTCAGCTCGTACCTCCGACAGCTGCTCGACCAGCTGCTCTTCGAGTCCGTCCAGCTCCGCACGCTGCGCGACGATCCGTTCCAACACCTCGGGATCCATCATGGGCCGGAGCGTAGGAGCGGCACCCGCAACGACGGACGGGAATCCACAAATCCACTCCTGCCAGACGAATGAGGGAGAGCTGTTGCCTGCCCGCCGTCAGCGCCGCCACCCGCACCGGATAGCGTTCTGCACATGACAACGGAGGAAAGGCCGCAACCGCCGATGCCGATGTGCCCGCGCTGCGGTGGAGTTGAGGTACGGACGGTCGAACAGGCGTGGTCCGGCAAGGGCGCCCTGACCAAGAGCCTCGGTACCCGCCTGGCGAAGGGCCCGGAGAAGAGCGGCGACGGCTGCATCCACTTCGTCGAGGGGCTCCTCCTGAGCCTCACGCTCGGCGGCGGTCTGGCCTACATGGGCGTCGAGAAGGGCAACCAGCTGTACACGCTCGGCGGTGTGGTCCTCGGGCTGCTCATCTTCGCCGCCACGCTCGCGGTGGTGCGCGACGACGGCCGGGAGAAGGACGCCGAGACGTCCGGCGAGATGCTGGCCAACGAGTTCTGGCTGCCGGCGCACTACTGCTACGGCTGTGAGGGCGTGTTCTGCCTGGGCGGCACCCCGTGGCGGGGTGTGCTCACCCCGGAGCAGTTCAAGAAGCTGGTCTGGCGTCAAGGCCGCTACGACGGCCAGTTGCAGCCGGGCGACAAGGCGAAGGACGCGGAGATCCCACCGGGGACCCTGATCGAGGGCTGAGGCGTGTCCGTTAATTCGGTCGTCTAGTCAGCGCTCTACCCAGTCCGGTGCCCACACGTCGTGCGGGGTTCGCCGGCCTGCGGTGCGCAGGTGGTCGCGCAGCGCGGTCAGCACGGGGTGCTGGTCTCCGCTGCGGAACAGCAGCATGTGCGGGTAGACCGGGGTCGGGTCGTGCAACGGGATGCGCCGTAGGTCGTGGGACTGGGGCCACAGGTATCGGTCCCCGCTGCCGATGAGGGTGGCCAGTGAGGCCGAGTCGGCCAGCGCGTCCATCAGGACCTCGTCACCGAAGTGGGGGCCGAGCGCGTCGATGCTCAGGCCGAAGGCCTCGGACAGCGCCTGATAGAACGCCGCCCACTCCGTGCCCGGCCTGATCCCGGGGATCCAGATGCGGTGGCCGGCCAGGTCCGCAGGGCTGACCCAGGGCGCGCCGGCCAGCGGGTGGCCGGGTCCGACCAGGAGCTCCACGGGTGCGTCCAGGAGTCGTTCGGCGCTGATCCCGGCCGGGATCTGGTCTGTTGGTAGAGCACGGAAGGACGCGTCGACGGTCCCTTCGAGCACCGCCTGGGCGGCCTCGGCGGCGTTCTCCCTGCTCAGTGTGACCGCGTCCAGGTCCGTCCCGGGGTGGGAGCGGTAGAACCGGTAGACGGCCTGGGCCGGGGAGATGCGCCGATTGAGGACATCGACGCGCAAGGGGCGGCTACCGGGGCGCACGGCCTGCTCGGCCTGCTCGACGGCCGCCAGGACCTTCTTGGCGTGCGGCAGGAAGACCTGCCCGTCCAGGCTCAGCCGCGAGCCTCGGGAGGTCCGCACCAGGAGCCTGACCTCGATGTGCCTCTCCAGGGCCGCGATCCGCTTGGACACCGCCTGCTGGCTGATCCCCAACTCGTCGGCCGCAGCCTGGAACTGGCCGGTCTCGGCGACGGTCATGAACGTCCGCAGCGCTTCAACATCCACGCTTGCACCCTACTTCCACAACCATGGGTTGTGGCGCGTGTGGTGCAGGGTTGTTTGATCGAGTGTCCTGCGCGGTGGTGGGATCAGCGCATGTCTACCCGTACAGAGCGAGTCATGTTCGTCCAGGCAGCTGAGTTCACACGTCATGCGGAGCGGATCGAGGAGGTGACCGATGCGACGTCTCGGCTGAACGTGCTTCCGTTCAGCGACAGCGAAGGTCGCGCGGAACTACTTTCCGTTGTGTTCGGTGGCCCGCTGCCGGAGTCGGTGACGATCTACCCGCCGTTCTTTACCGAGCATGGGCTGAACACGACGTTCGGGGAGAACGTCTTCGTCAACCAAGGATGCACCTTCATGGACAAGGGAGGTATCCGTATCGGCAACGGCGTCATGATCGCCCCGAAGGTCAGCCTCATCACCGGAGGCCATCCCCTGCCCCTGGCCGAGCGCCGCGAGTACCTCTCCTTCGCCCCGATCGTCATCGAGGACGACGTCTGGATCGGGACGGCTGCCGTGATCACGCAGGGGGTGACCATCTGTGCCGGTGCGGTGGTCGCTGCCGGTGCGGTGGTCACGCGTGATGTTCCTGCCGGCAGTGTGGTCGCGGGAGTGCCCGCCCGGGTGGTCAAGGCGATCGACTGAGCCTGGCCGGGCTGCCGCCCCGGGTGCGCAGCACTGCTGCGGTCTGCTCCTGATGCCTCGTCACGCCCGGCTGACCGACCGGCAGTGGGGACGACGTACCGAAGATCAGCGGCCTCCTCTTCACCGACCGGCTCCGGGCGGACAGGCGCGAGGCGACCGGCGGTGAAGGGCTCACTGACCACCTTGATGTCGAACCGCCGCCCCTGGCCTGGCCTGTCGGCGAGCCGAGTGGGAAGCAACTGGGCCATGCGCTGCGCGATTTCCGTGGGAGCGTCCGGATCCGCCAGGAGGGCTGCGACCGCAACACCCTGAGGCGCCACCCGCATGACGGGCCCTTCCTCGTCGGCAGCCCCGATCACAAGTGCCCACAGGTTGCCCCCGAGGCGACGTCGACGGCGAGTGACACACGGGCCCCGCACGTCGGTGGAGGCGGTAGGGCCGGATATGCGTCCAGCCCGAGAAGGACTCATTGAAGGGGCGACGGCAACGCTGTGCTTCTCGCGTTCGGGCGGTGTGAGTCCAACGAGCTCGTTGGACTCACACCGCCTAGATACGGCCGTATGTGCCTCACGCCGCCGATCGAGCCGATGCTCGCCCGCTCCCGTGAGCGACTTCCGGCTCCGGGGGCACGACCTGCGAGCCGTTCGTGGTCGAGCGGTTGCTCGAACTGCGCGGCGAACCCGTCATGCCGGGCCTCCACGCTTCCGACGCGCTCATCGACCCGGCCTATGCGGTCGAACGGATGGCTGAGACCGGCGCCGCCTTCATCGACGCACCCCGCCGCAGCTGACCTTGACTTCAGAGGATCCGGAGCCCCGCTCCTGAGGGTGGCCGTCATATGTCACTTATGCGGCTTTCCTTCGCATAGTTGAAGCTCGCAGAGCCGGATGTCACGGAAAGCACGAGTACCGGGCCCCCTTCCTTTGTGCGTTCGGTCCCGGTTATCACTGGTCGGGGTCGCACATCCCGTGCATCCCGCGTAGCCCGGTGCACCTCACGCGTTCAGGAAGAAGGCCCCATGGAAGCCAGGAACGGCTGGTACGTCGACACCCGCTGCACCAACTGCGACGTCGCCCGGCAGCTCGCGCCCGGACTCGTCGCCGAGGTCAAGGGCCGGTCCGAGGTCGTACGCCAGCCGCGCGACGCGGCGGAGCTGCGCGCGCTGCACGCTGCCGCGTACGCCTGCCACACGCGCTCGATCCGCCACCCCGAGCAGCGACTTGACCCGGCTCTCGACCCGTACCCCTTGGTACTGGACGGAGGCGGCGACGTGCTGCTGTGCGGGCACAATTCGACGCACACGGCCGGGGCCAACGCATACCTGCTGCGCCGTCCGGCGGACGGCACCGTGATGATGATCGACACGCCGCGCTGGAGCGCCGCACTGGCCGAGCGGTATGCGGCGTACGGGCCCGTCACCGACGTGCTCCTCACCCATCGAGACCACGCCGCGCACGGACGGCGCTACGCGGATCACTTAGGCGCCCGGCTGTGGATCCACGAGGGCGACCTCGACGCCGCCCCGGATGCCGACCGGGTCCTGCGGGGGACCGACTCCGTGGAGGTCGGACCCACAGGCTCCGGGGTGATCGCGTATCCGCTCCCCGGTCACACAGTGGGCAGCGTGCTGTATGTGGCCGACCAGCGGTACTGCTTCAGCGGCGACAGCTTCTACTGGTCGCGCACAACCGACGACCTGGAGGTGGCGGCCAGCGTCACCTGGTACTCCATCGAGGTGCTCGCCGCCTCGCTGGAACGGACCGCGGGAGACCTGCGGTTCGAGTGGCTGCTGCCCGGCCACGGGGATCGCATGCGTCGCCCGGTGGATGAGATGGCCCGGCGGATGCGCACCCTGGCGGAGCGCACACGCGAACTCCGCCCGCAGCCGGTCGACTTCGGGGCGCTGCGCTGGTAGGTCAGGAGCGATGAGCGCCCCACGGGCGCACTGCCTGCGGTGTCCGGGGCGGAGCACACCTGTCCAGCTCGCGCTCCGCGCGAGCTGGACCGCGGTACAGGGTGTGGCCCGGCTCCTGGAGTCGGGCCGCCTCCGCGTCCCCGCCCGCCAGACACCGCACCGGGCGGGACGGCAGTACCCGGGCGGGAGGCGGTGCGGCTCGGACCGGTGCCGGCGCGGCCTGTCGGGCGTACAGCGGAGCCTTGTCAAGGCGGTCGGGATCCGGGCGGGGATGTCGGCGGTGTGCTCGGTCTGGTCGGTCCGGCTCGCCGTGGTGATCAGCTCCCGACGGGTACGGGTTCCGCGTGGACCGACACGGCGGTGAAGTAGAGACCGTCGGCGCTGAGCCGGAGCGTCGGGGGCAGGCCCTCGCTGAGGGCATCGGAAATCTCGGCGGCCGGGTAGCCGAACAGGTCGATGCCGCGGAGGACAACCGGGCAGGCCGCCGGCCCGGTGAGCGTGAAGGGGTCGCGGGCGAGGCCGATGCCGGCCAGGCCAGGGGTGTCTTGGTACCGGCCGAGGCGGTCCGTGGTGTCGCCGTATGCGTCGAGCGTCAGGCCCCGGTACTGCGCGCTGAAGGCCCAGTGGGCGCCACAGACCCAGCCATCGCGGACGTCCGCGACGGTGGCGACGGCCCACTGAGCGGTGCGCTCGTCCGTGCCGAAGCGGAGGGTGCCGGCACGGCCGGGGAGCCGGAGACCGACTTCGGGAAGCAACTCGAACATGCGCAGAGGGTCCCAACCAACGGCACTGCGCCACAAGCCCGAAACGACGCTCACCTGCTGCTGACTTCCCAGGGGCATTTCCCGTACCCGCAGATCAGGCGGCTTGCGCGAGCCGGTCCGACCTGACCCGCGCGATCGACAGCCGCGCGGAACCGGTGCTCATCCCCTGGGGCTGCGCCGACGGCTTCTTCGAGGCGTATTGGCGCCGCCCCGAGGCATACCTGGACGAAGCACATGCGCCGCGGGGGCGGTGTGGACGAGGGGCGGCCCGGAGGCGGAACAGCGCGTGGTGACCTGCCAACTGCCTCCGGGCCGGCCTCGGCCTGTGGCCACTCGTGGCCTGAAGGGCGGTGTCAGCAGGGGCGGATGTCCCACGCGTCGGACCAGTTGCCCCAGCCCTTCTTGTTGTTCGGCGGGATCTCCGGCCACACGAGCTTCTTGTCCTTGTCGAGCACCTTGGCGTAGGCGCCGTCCTGATTGTTGATGTAGGCCCCCACCCCTTCCCAGTTGCTCAGCACGTGGGTTCCGCACTTCCAGAACTTGTAGATCTTCCAGCTCTTCTTCGCCGGGTCCCATGTCTCGGTGCAGAAACGGCCCTTGGGACAGGAGCTCAGCCCGTCCGTCGTGTGATAGATGTTTTCGGGAGCGGGGGTACCGTCGGTGACACCGCGAGTGTCGACACGGACTCACTGGCCTGGGCCTGAGTGGCCAACAGGGTGCCTGACAGTGCGGTCAGCGCTACAGCCGCCGCAAAGGACAGAGTCTTGATCGGCATGTGTTCGAACTCCCTCGGTTGCGCGTCGCGTGCTCGTTTCCTTCCGTGCACAGCTGGGCGCACCGGGACAACGAGCGCCCGACCTTTTGGCCCCTGCCAAAAGGTCGGGGAGGGCGGCGCCCTGACGCCGCCAGTCACCAACCAGGCGATGGCCAAGGGGAGTTGCCGCGTGGCAGTGCATGTTTGTCCGCGCGGCGGGATGCGACCAGCCCGCCTTCCCGCAGTATCGCCAGCTGCCGGCTGGCGTTTGGTACGGACACCCCTGTCGCGCACGTGAGTTCGGAGGTCGTGGCGCAGGTCAGTGCGCCGGACTCGTAGAGGAGTGCGGCGCGGGTGGGGCCCGGCAGGCGAGTCAGGAATGTTGGGGAGGCCGCAGTGACAGCGGTGAGGGGGGCCGGAATGCATTGCCAGCCGGACCGTGCTGTCGGCCTCAGGTCCTGGAGGGCGGCTCTGCACGTCTGGAGCCACACCCCCGGGGTACCCGACGGAGTGTTGTTCCCGGCAAGCACCACTGAGACCCCATGAACTGCGAGGCCAGATGACCGCCAAGCCGTCGACCGAGCTACCGTCGAGCATCCCGGCGTCGGCCAAAGGAGCGACCAGCGGGCAGGCCAAGAGGGACGAGTCCTCGAAGGACCAGGAGACGAAGACCACTGTGTGGGTGGCGCTTGCCGCGAACCTGGTCATCGCCCTGGCCAAGGTGGCGGGCGGACTGTTCGCGGGCTCGCCCGCGCTTCTGTCTGAGGCGGCCCACTCGATCGCCGACAGTATGAATGAGGTGTTTCTGCTGGCCGCGCTGCGCCGCAGCCGTAAACCGGCAGACCCTCAGCACCCCTTCGGATACGGCAAGGAACGCTTCTTCTGGTCGCTGCTCGCCGCCGTCGGTATCTTCGTCACCGGTGGCTGCTTCTCGGTCTTCCAGGGCATTGAGGCGCTGCGCTCCGAAAGCTCCGAAACCACGACCGGCTACATCGCGGGTCTCGTCGTACTCGGGGTCGCCTTCTTCGCCGAGGGCGGTTCCCTGGTCCGCGCGCTGTGGCAGGTGCGGCGACAAGAGGGCGGCGTCGGCTCCGACCCGGCCTTGCGTACCGTGATCGCAGAGGACGGTACCGCCGTGCTCGGCGTGACCCTCGCGATGATCGGCATGGGCCTGCACATGGCGACCGGCGAGGTGGCCTACGAGGCTGCAGCCTCCATGGCGATTGGCCTGCTGCTCATCGCGGTGGCCTACCGCCTGGGCAAGGATGCCAGGGAGCAGCTCATCGGAGAGTCGGTCGATCCGGAACTGCGTAAGGAGATAGCCCACTTCCTTGCCGAGCAGCCCGAGATCGACCGTGTCGCGAGCCTTCTCACGATGCGGCTCGGCATGGACTCGACGCTCGTCGCCGCCCGCATCGACCTCGCGCCCGGCCATGACAGCGAGGTCGTAGAACTCGTCATGGAGCGCATCAAGTCCGGTGTGGCCGAACGCTGGCCGCAGGCCGACCAGGTGTTCCTCGACGTCACTGAGGCGCCACCTCTCCCCGGTGCCGGGGTCGACCCGAACGTGCACGCGCAGTCCTGATCCAGGAACCCGCAGGCACGAAACCGATCCTTGATTGAGACTGCCGGGTGGCGCTAGCCGGGGAGCGACTCCTCGGGCGACGGTGCAACGTGCCGACGCCTTCGGCCCGCTGCGAGGGTGGCGAGGGCAGCTACCGCGAACGAGAGCAGGGAGGCGCTCATCCATGGCTGGACGGTGAGGCCCACGGCGTCCTGCAGCCAGGCCCACATGTCGGACCAGCCGGCGATGTTCGTGGGTGCGATCAGCTGGTAGGTGGCGAAGCCGAGGGTCCAGGGCACCAGCATGACCCAGCGGGTGGGGGCCTGTTCGGAGACGTCCCAGGTGCGGTGGCCGCCCAGGACGAAGAAGTCCACGACGAGGACGGCGAACATCGGGATGAAGACCGCGCCGATCAGGTAGAGGAAGCTGGCGTAGCTGTCCATGTTCACCAGGAGCGCCAGGGCGGTGGCCAGGGTGCCGCTGATCAGGCACAGGATGCGGCGGTCCGCCCGGGGGAGCAGGTTCTGGGCGGACAGGGCGGTGGAGTAGACGTTGGCGAAGGACTGGTCGACCTCGCGCAGCACCAGGACACCGAAGCAGATCACGCCGACGCTGGTGGCGGTGAAAGGGTCGAAGACCTTGTACGGGTCGGTGCTGTCGAACGCGATCACCGCCAGGGCGGCCACGCCGAGGACCGAGCCCGCCACGCCCGCGAGGGTCTGGCCGACGACCAGGCCGCCGAACGCCGCCTTCTCGCTGCGGGAGTGGCGCGAGTAGTCGGCGACCAACGGCAGCCAGGAGATCGACACGGCGATCACGCTGTCGGTGGCGAACCAGAAGTCCTTCCAGGAGCCGCCCTCCATCGGGATTCCGCGGCCGGCCAGGTCCCAGCCCAGGTAGCAGATGGCCAGGACGACAGCGATGGTGACGTAGCGGCGGATGAGGCGCAGGGCGCCGAGCGGGCGCAGCGTGAGCGCTGTGGTGACCGCGCCCGCGACGAGCACGTACAGCCAGCCGGGGCCCGGTTCGCCGAAGGCCTGGCGGGCCAGGATCTTCAAGCCGGTGGAGATGACCACCAGTTCGAAGACGGCCCAGCCGACCATCTGCAGCACGTTGAGGACGGTGGGCAGGTAGGACGCCTTCGCGCCGAAGAGGCCGCGCAGCAGCACCATCGAGGGCGCGCCGGTGCGGGCCCCGGTGATGGCGGCGAGGCCGAGGGCGAGAGTGCCGATCAGGGTGCCGATGACGGACGCGGTGACGGCGGCGGCGAACGACAAGGTCGGACTGCCGGTGCCCAGCGGGTCGAGGACGACCAGCATGCCGCTGAAGCCGAGCAGGCTCACACCCAGATTGGCCCAGAAGGTTCCTTGGTCCAGGCCGCTCAGGACCTTGGGGGTGGGCTGGTCGAGGGTGAGCGGCGCCTCGTTCGCCGGCGCCGGTGCCGGGGCGGTGGCATCGGTGGTGGTGGTCACTTTGCGGGCTCCGTAACCGGGGCAGGAGCGGCGCCGAACGGCCAGGTCTCCACGCGCCAGGCGGCGTCCCAGAACATCCACTCCCAGGTGGAGGCCGTGGTGAAGGCCGTACTCATGCGTGCGCGGGTGGCCGGGTCGGCCTGGTCCGCGAGCCGGTTGACGATCTGCCGGGCGTGTTCGGTGGCGGCTTCGAACTCTTCGTCGGCGTACGTGGCGATCCAGTCGCCGTAGGGGTGGGCAGCGAGGTCGCCGGCCTGCTCGAGGAGCCCCCGGCCCACCTCGGCGTAGATCCAGAAGCAGGGCAGGACCGCGGCGGCCAGCTCCGGGTATCCCTGGGTGTGGGCCACGGAGAGCAGGTAGGAGGTGTATCCGGTGCAGGTGGGGGAGGGGGCCCAGGCATCGACGTCGACGACGTTGCTCTGGTGCAGGGAGCTTTCGACGACAACGGCGTCGTGGGCGGACTTCGCGAAGAACGCGATGTCCTGCGGCCGGTCCGCTTTCGCGGCGGCGCTGGCCAGCGCACGGGCGTAGTCGCGCAGGTAGAGGGCGTCCTGGGCCAGGTAGTAGACGAACTTCTCCCGGTCCAGGGTGCCGTCGCCGAGGCCGGTGAGAAACGGCAGCTTGTCGATGGCCGAACGTATCTCGGCCGTGGCGGTCCACAGCTCGTCGCAGAACGTCGTGGTCATGGTGCTCAGCTCCAGTACTGGTGGAAGTGGTGGACAGGACCGTGACCGTGGCCGACGTGCAGGGTGTCGGCCGCGCGCAGGGCCCCGGTCAGGTAGTCCTTCGCGGCGCGGACAGCGGTGTTCCAGTCGTCGTGCTGCGGGCGGAGGGCGGCGATCGCGGCGGAGAGGGTGCAGCCGGTGCCATGGGTGTTGCGTGTGTCCACGCGAGGCGCGGACAGCTCGGTGACGCCCGCGCCCAAGGCGCCTGTGGCTCCTGTGGCGTCGGTGGCGTCAGCGAGGATGTCGACGGATTCTGCGTCGTGCGTGTGGTGGCCGCCCTTGAGCAGGACACGCTGGGCGCCGGCTTGGAGGAGTGCGCGGGCCTGCTCGACGGCGTCGGTGCGGTTCTGTGCGGCGGCGATGCCGAGGAGGTCGCCGGCCTCGGGGAGGTTGGGGGTGATGAGGTCGGCGAGGGGCAGGAGACGCTCGCGCAGCACGCTCACCGCATCGGCCTCCAGGAGACGGTGACCGCTGGTCGAGACCATGACGGGGTCCAGGACGACGTACCGGGGGCGGTGGCGCTCCAGCGCGTCCGCGACGGCTGCGGCGATGGCGGCGTCGGCCAGCATTCCGATCTTGACGGCGTCCACCCGGACGTCGGCGAACAGCGTGTCGAGCTGCTCGGTGACGAACGCCGCAGGCACGGCATGGATGCCGGTGACGCCCTGGGTGTTCTGTGCGGTCAGGGCGGTCAGGACGGCTGTTCCGTAAGCGCCGTTGGCGGAGAACGCCTTCAGGTCGGCTTGGATGCCGGCGCCGCCGGAGGGGTCGCTGGCGGCGATGCTGAGGGCGATGGGCGGGCTGGTCATGCGGGGACCTCCTGGCGCAGGGTGCGGATGAGGGAGCGTGCTGAGGCCTCGGGGTCGGGCTGTCCGCAGATCGCGCTGATGACAGCGATCCCGGCCGCACCGCTCGCCTTGACCGCGGCGGCCTGGGAAACGCCGATCCCGCCGATGGCCACGCACGGCAGCGGGCTCTCCTGGACGATCCGGGCCAGCCCGCCCAGACCGAGCGGGGCGTCCGCGTCCGGCTTGGTGGACTGCTCGAACACCGGACCGACACCGAGGTGGTCGACGGCATCCGGTACGTGCGCCAGCTGCCCGGGACGGCTGACGGACAGGCCGATGTAGGCGTGGGGACCGAGCCGGCGTCGGGCGGTCGTGGGGGAGAGGTCCCGCTGCCCCAGGTGGACGCCGTCCGCGTCCAGCCGGACCGCCACATCCAGACGATCATTGACGATCAAGGGGACGCCGGTGCCCGCGAGTTCGGCCTGGATCGCCTGGCCGAGCGCGCACAGCGTGCGGGCGTCCGCGTCCGGCTCGCGCAACTGGACAGCGGTCACACCGCCCTTGACGGCGGCTGCCACGGTGGCCGCGACACCGCGGTCGCCGCAGAGCCGGGTGTCGGTGACGAGATACAGGGAGAGGTCAAGTGGTGGTCGCATGGGGTGCTCCTTGGGGTCTCCCGGCCGGGCAAGGGCGTGGGAAACGCAGCGGGAGGTGCAGGGAAAGACAGGGCCCTGGCGTGCAGGAACCTTGAGTTGTCCGGCAGGGGTGAGGGTGTGCGTCTGCGGGGTCTGACCGACTTGGTGGTGGGTCGCACCCCAGGTCGGCGGAGGCTGTTCAGCAGGTGGCGTCCGGCCGACCGCTCACTGCAAACCCCGCAACACCCCTGCGCTCAGCGCAGGTTGAGGGCCTCGGCGAGCCGGTCGGGGCTGAGTTCGTACAGCGCATCGATCAGTGCGACCGCGAACGTGCCGGGCCCCGTCGAGCGCGTGGCGGCGCTCTCCGCGGCCACGGTGAGCAGGCCCGTCGCGGCAGTGGCGGCCAGCAGCGCGTCGCCGGTGACGGCCGTGCAAGCAGCCACCAGGGCGCCCAGTGAGCAGCCGGTTCCCGTCACCCGCTGCAGCAGCGGGTGCCCATTGGCCACACGCACCACGCGCGTCCCGTCGGTAAGGACGTCTTCCGGACCGCTCACGGCGACCGCGCAGCCGTAGCGCCGGCCCAGCGCGCCGGCCGCGGCCAGCGCCGCCTCGGGGGCATCCGTACTGTCCACGCCGCGCCCGCCCGTGCCGCCGCTGTCCAGCGCCAGGATCTCGGAAGCATTGCCGCGAATGACCGCTGGCGGCGCGCTCTCCAGGAGTTCGCGGGCCAGGCCGGTGCGCCAGGGCAGCGCGCCGACCGCCACCGGGTCGAGCACCCACGGGCGCCCGGCCCCGGCCGCTTCTTTGACCGCGATGCGCATCGCCTCGGCCGTCGCGGACGTGACCGTCCCCAGGTTGACCAGGACGCCCCCGGCCACCCGGGCCAGTGCTCCGGCCTCCTGCGGGCTGTGCACCATCGCGGGGGAGGCCCCCGCCGCGAGCAGCACGTTCGCGGTGAACTGCGACACCACGACGTTGGTCAGGCAGTGCACAAGGGGTGCGGAGCTCCGCAGCGACGCGATCACGTCGGCCACGGCCTCACGGGAAACGGCAGGGCCGTTTTGGGCAGGTACGGAGGCAGCATCCATCGTCAGCACCCTTCCTACGCCGGCATTACCCGGTCCAGGTTCATGCGGTCGGCAGAAAGGGGAGCAAGTCCCGTCCGCCCTCTCAGCCCGGCTACTCCCGAGCTCCCGCGGTGGTCACCACGCAATGTACCTCCCCCGGGAACGGGAGTTCGCACTCGGGGCACCGCACGGCACGACACGGCTCCGCTGGTGGCGGTCAGCGGTCAGCGGTCAGCGGTCAGTGCTCACGCGTGAGCGCGGTGGCGAGTTGGGTGCGGGAGCGGATGCCGAGCTTGCGGTAGATGCGGCTCAGCATGGTTTCTACGGTTTTGACCGAGATGAACATCTGCTGGGCCGCTTCCTGGTTCGTCGCGCCGGTGCGCACGAGTTCGGCCAGATGCAATTCGTGCTCGGTCAGACGTTGGGGCGTCGGTGCCGGCGAGTTGCTGGGTGCGGAGGGATGGCCTGTCAGGTGAGCCAGGTGGTTGTTCGCAAGCGCGGTCCAGGGGCGTGCTTCGGCGTCTTCGAAGAGCGTACGGGCCCTTTCCCACGCCGTTCGCGCAGCGGCGGCACGCCGGCGGCGGCGTTCGACACGGCCGCGCAGCAGGTGGGTGCGGCCCTCCTCGACGGGGAGGCCGAGCGCTGCGAAACCGTGGGCCGCGTCCGCCAGGAGTTCCGCGGCCTCGGCGACGGCGTCGCCACCGTCGAGGTAGCGGCACAGGCCTCGGGCGCGGGTCAGCGCTGCACGCAGAGCGGCGTGTGCGGGGTGCGCTCCCACCCGTTCCTGCATGTGATCCAGCAGACCGCGGGCCTCGTCCGTACGACCGCAGAGCGCGTACGCCTCCACCGCGTCCCCCTGCCAGCGCAGCACGGCTGGATCAGCGGCCCCCGAGCGCGACTCCAGCTCCGCGACCTCCGACAGCGTCGCGGCGGCCTTCTCGACGCGACCGGTGTGCAGAAGTGCGGCGCCCAGGGCCCATAGACCGCGTGTGGTGTGCAGCGCGTCCTGTTCCTCGCGCGAGGCGCGCACGCCGTGGGCGGCGTAGCGCAGTGCGTGGGCGAAACTGCCGCCGCCGGCCTCGGCCATGGCTGCCGTGTACCAAGCGGGACCGGGCGACAGGCCCGCCGCCGCCGTGAGGTCGACGGCACGGGCCGACCAGTGCAGCGCCTGACCGCAGGCACCACGCCCTGCCTCGACCTCGGCGAGGCTGCGCCACAGATCCACCAGGTCCTCCGGCTCACCGCACTCCTGGGCCGCGGGCATCAGGTGCAGGAGGAGAGCGCGGGCCTCGGGCAGGCGGGCGTCGAACACCGCGTGGCGGGCGGCGAGGTACTGAGGGCTGTTGCGGATCCCCAGCCGCGCAGGCGGCACGGCCAGCGACAGTGCCCGGTCCAAGGTGGCCGTGGCGGTGTCGAGGTGGCCCAGGACGCGCTGCATCCGGGCGGTCATCGTGAGCGCGGCCGCCTCCAGCGGGATGTCGCGAGCTGTTTCGGCCAGGCCGGTGGCGGCCTGCGCGTGGTGCAGGGCACTGGTTGCATCCGCGCCGGAGAGGTTGGCCTGCACTGCGGCGCGCAGTTCGACGGCGGCGAGCAACGCGGGGTCCTGGGCGGCGGTCCTGCGGGCGGTGGCGAGCAACGGGCGCGTTCCGGCGGTGTCCTGACCGTGCGCGTCGACAACGGACAGCAGGGCGTGCACCTGCTGGGCGGGAGCGCCGTGCTCCGCCACGATGCGGTCCGCCGCAAGGCGGGACAGCGCGGCAGAGCCGCCGGCCGCTGCCTCCTGCGCCGCCTCGGCGAGGCGGTCCAGGCGCAGCCGGTGCCGATCGGCGGGAGTGAGGCGTGCGGCGAGGAACAACAGCTCGGCCGCGCGCAGACGTTCGCCCACCGTGCGGGCCACGACCGCCGCGTGTGCGGTGTCTTCGGCGACGGCCAGGTCCGGGGACTCCTGGGCCAGCGCGGTGTGCAGGGCGCGCGCGACGGTTCCACGACAGCAGGCGGCGAGGGCACGGTGGATCGCGGTGCGTCGCTCGCGGGTCACCGTGGCGGCCGCGGCGTCGGCCAGCGCCGGCGCGGCGAACCGGTAGGGGAGAGGTACACCTGCGGGCAAGGGGCCCGTGCTGCCGTCCGTGGTGAGCAGCCCGGCGTCGCGGGCGTGGGCGAGATGGTCTTCGGCGCTGCGACACCCGCTCTGCCGCAGCAGGTCCGCGTCGCATCCGCCCGCGAGCGCCGCGACCTGAAGCGTGGCGCGGACGTCGGCAGGAACGGAGGCGAGCCAGGCGGCGGCGAGGTCGCGCACCTGCCGTGGCGGGTCAGGTGGCCCGGTGCGGCCGTCGGCGACGCCAGGAGGGGATCGCAACCAGGCGTCGAGCAGCCCCCGGTGGCCGCCGCAGTAGCGGTGCAGGGGTGCCGCCCACCGAGCGGGCCACCCCAGGCGCGCGCATTCGGCTGCCGTCTCGGCGAGGTCGCACGCGGGCACGGGCATGACCACCGGATGGCCGCCGAGGAGCGCGGCCGCGGCCGAGGGGTGGCCGCTGGTGCGTTCGGCTGCCACAGCGGTCAACCGATCGGCGGCAAGAGTGCGGATGGCGTAGCCGATCAGGTCCGCGCTGGCGGGGTCCAGCCACTGTGCGCCGTCGATCACGAGCAGGACCGGAAGACCTTCGGCGAGCAGACGGGTCAAGGCCAGCCGCAGCCGCAGCGGGTCGTCGTCGGGGCCGGTGGGCAGGGCGGCGACCCACGCGGGGTCCTGCGTGAGGGCGTGCGTGGCTGGGGCTGATGGGGCCTCTGCGGTCTCTGTGATCCTGGTGCTCCCTGCGATACCCGCATCCCCCATGGCCCCTGTGATCCTCCCGGTTTCTGGCGTCTGAGCGGGTGCCGCAGGCGTGAGTACGCGCGCTCCGCCCTCCGGAGACGCCGTGTCCTGCGAGCCCTGCGCACACCGCGAATGCTGCAGGGACTTGAGCGAGTCCGGGGAGGGGGCAGCGCCTTCTGGACGAGCGCCAGTCACCCCTGCACGTGCGCCGCCACCCTCGGCCCCCTGCACCGTCCCACCGTGCACGCCATCGCCGACCTTCTGCGTCTGTGCCGCACTGAGCAGCTGCACCAACGCGCCGTAGCGGACTCCGGCATCACCCTCCTGCGCCCGCACCCGCAGACACCGACGCATCACACCGGTGTCCCGCACGGCTGAAGCCTGCTCGGCCAGTGCCTCCAGCAGAGTGCTCTTGCCCGCACCCCACGAACCACTGACCGCCAACCGCCCGTGGCGCTCCAGCAGCGCGGCGGCGTCGCGGACCACGGCGGCCCAGCCGTCCTCCGCCGGACCTGCCTCGCCGCCCCTACCCGTGTGTCCTCGCACAGCGGGCACCGTAGGCGCCCGCCAGCCCCAGCACAACGCCTGGGCACGCCCCAGGTCCGGGACGAGGGATCTCCCTGACACGCCCTCTCACCGACCAGGTCCGCCGGGCCCGGCCCCACCGCCTCCCCGGTCGGGAGCGTGCACGACGGGGGCCTTCCCGGATACCGCCCACGCCCCGTCACCAGCACGCTGTGGGCCATCCGGGCGGCATTCCCACCGCTCACCCCACACCGGCCCGCCCCGGATACACCACATCGCTGCTGATGCCCCGTCACCGGCGCCCCTCCCCGAAAGGACACACCCCCATGCCAACTCGCTCTCAACGACCGCTCCTGACCGGCCTCTTGGCCGCGGCAGCCCTCGCCGGACTGGCTGCCGTGCCGGCTCTGCCCGCTCAGGCGGACACCCCCTCCGACCCCTCCCCGAAGACGACGGCCCAGCCGCGACTGCCGGCAGCACTCCGCGCCGCCCTGGCGCGAGACCTCGGGCTGAGCCCCGCGGGCGTGACCGCGCGCCTGGCCGACGAACGGCGCGCCCAGCGCGTGGCCACCGAGCTCCGCGCCACGGTCGGCGACCGGGCCACCTCCCTCTGGTACGACGCGGCCGACGGCCGCCTGCATGCCGCCATCACCACGCCCCGGGCCGCCGAAGCCGCGCGGACGGCGGGAGCGGTCCCGCACCAAGCACGCCGTACACGCGCCGAGTTGGAGGCAGCGGCGCACAAGGCCGGTGCGTGGAGCCGGGGCATACCCGGCGTGCGCTCGTGGGGTCCAAACGCCCGCGCGGGACGCGTCGAAGTGGTCATCGACCCTGACGTATCGTCCGCTGCCACCAAGGCCCTGCGCGCCAAGCTCGCCTCCCTCGGCGGCCTCATGCGGGTGGTCGAGTCCCGCGACCTGCCCCGCCAGCAGGGCGGCAACGTGGTGGGCGGCGAGAAGTGGACGCCCGGCAGCGAATCACCCTGCTCGATCGGCTTCCCCGTGACACGGACCAATGGCACCGGCAAGGCGTTCCTCACCGCCGGGCACTGCACGAACGACGTCAGCCAGCCCGCATACGGCAAGGACGGCACGCGCGTGGGCACCTCGAACAAGAACGGCACAGGGTCGGTCAACGCCCGCGAAGGCGACATGGGCATCGTCGACGTAGACCAGACAGGCTGGTCGCTCGTGCCCTCGGTGGCGGGCTGGGGCCAGGGGGACGTCACCGTGACGGGCTCCGCCGAAGCGGTCGTGGGCACGGCCGTGTGCCACTCGGGCCAGACGACCGGATACCAGTGCGGTGAGGTCACCAAGGTCGACCAGAGCGTCGACTACGGCAACGTCGTGATCGATGGGCTGTCCTACTCCAGCGCCTGCTCGGCAGGCGGCGACTCGGGCGGCAGCTACGTCACCCCGGCCGGGGGCCGGGCCGTGGGTCTGCACTCCGGCGGCGGCAGCGCGACGTGCAGCGGCGGAAGCGGCGAGAAGTACACCATCTTCCAGCCGGTCAACGAAGCGCTCACCAAGTTCGGCGCGCAGCTGGTGACATCAAGCCCGCAGCCCGGCGAAGTGCGAGTGTCGGCGGTCTCCGCGCAGACCACCGCCACCGGCAGCAAGGTGGAGCTGCGCAACAGCGCCGAGGGCGGCACGGCCCCCTATACGTGGACGGCCACCGGCTTGCCCACAGGCCTGTCCATCGCCGCGTCCACCGGCACCGTCACGGGAAGCCCGACGGCCGCAGGCACCCATCAAGTGACGCTGACCGCAACGGACGCGGCCGGAAAGAAGGGAACCACGTCCTTCACGTGGACCGTGACGGCCTCCGGCACCGGCGCACCCAAGCTCGCCGACCCCGGCAGCCAGAACGGCTACGTGGGCAAGCCGCTGAGCGTGCCGCTCAAGGCGACCGGCGGCACGGCCCCGTACACCTTCTCCGCCACGAACCTCCCGGCAGGACTGACGGTCGACCCCACCACGGGCGTTATCGCGGGCACGCCCACGACCTGGGGATTCAGCAACGCGACGCTGATCGTCACGGACGCGACAGGCAAGAAGACCTCCCTCACCGTCACCTTCACCATCTGGTCCTGACCGATGAACGACCGCCGTCCCGGCCCCACCGACCGGGACGGCGGCCGTCCACGCATGCTCCAGCACCCCTGCCGCCCGAACCCCTGACGGCGCCAGCCACCGCCGACCGCTCAGTGCACCCGCAGCCACCGAATCGGTGCCCTGCAAGGAGCGAGGAGGGCTTCTCCTGAGGGCGGGTGTCTGGCGCTGGAGAGGGCTACGTAGGGTATGCGGCGTCGCACGCAGAGCCGCCTGAACGTGGCGTCCGCGGGCCGGGCTGCAGTCAACTGATCAGCAAGGGGGCCCGTCATGAGCACGGGAAACGCGCAGTGGATACGTATCGCGTCGGGCGTCGTCATGGCGGCGGGCATGGTGTGGGCGGTGTTCCTCGCCTTCTGGCCGGTCCAGTACGAAGGCAAGGGATACCTGCGCGAGGGCGGGGCTGCGGAGTGGCCCGCGCCGTGCGGGGCGCCCGCGTTCTACGAGCAGTCGTCCTTCGCCGAGTGGCTGTTCGACGAGCGGGAGTTGACCGACAGGGACGCAAAGCGGTTCGCGGCTGCATGCGCAGACAAGGTGGACACCCGAGCCCGCGGCGCGGTGGGTGTCATCGTGATCACGTTGCCCATCGCCGTGCTGTGGGTACGCTGCGATGTCACCCGCCAGGCCAAACGCGCAGCGGTGGTCTGAGGCGCCAAGTGCCGAGGCAGGCACTGCTCCGATGTCAGCAGGCCGGGGATCCGCTCAAGCAGCGCCGGCAACTCCCGTGCACGTCCACCGGCCCCGGATCACACGCCGGGTCGAGGAGCGTGGAGAACTCCCCGGTCTGCTCGCCGTCTTGCCCGATGGTGACCACGGCGACCGACAGCCCCCGGCCCCGCCGTGGTATCTGCCCGGAGGTCTCCACGTGCGCGGTGGACCCTCGCAGTCGTTGACGGCGAGCGCCGCTTCTGACCTCAGCCAGGCAGTTCAGGTGGAGGATTCCCCACCCGCTCACCGCATGAACAACGGCCCCTGCCAGAACACTTCCGTTCTAGTGGTCGTCGCAACACCCCAGCTCAAGGGGTGCGATGGCCTTCTAGATCCGGGAGAACCGGCAGGAGGCCGTGGGCCGTAAAGCCCTGGTCCGTGAGCGAGCTGAATACTTTCGGCTCATGGACCAGGACTTCCACAACACAGAGGCTTGCCGGATCGTCGGGATCAACCGGCGGACTGGCAAGCGATGGCGGAACGGTCGCCAGGCCACGGGAGTGACACGGGCTGCTCCACCTATCCGCAGACCGCTGTCGCCCGACAGGCCCTCCCGCTGTCCGACAGCGGCCTGCGTGCAAAGCTCCCGTGCACCGCCCGGCACCGTGGCAGCCGTCTTGTGGGCCTCGCGCGGCAGGCTCCGGTGCGGGACTCGCCCCTGCTCGGGGCCTATGGGAGCAGCCTCATCTGTGCCGGTGCGCCCGGCGTCTGAATTGCCCGGCCGGGGGACGCCGGGCAGACGGCTTGCGGTGGGTGAAGAGCCGGCGGACTCTCCCACGCCCACCGATGTGCCGCTCGCAGGGGACCGCGTCACCTGCAGAGGTTTCTTCGGGGCTGGCGAAAACTCCTGAACTGTTGACAAGATCACGGCATGTCATCGCGAAGCCCGGAACTGCCCTTCCCTATCCCGATTGCCACGGTAAATACTGCCTCTCGCAGCACCAGTTGGCGTCAGGGCACGATCTACTGGTCGACCCAGGGAGACTCGCTGGAGGCGGTGTTCTCCTCCCTGTCTGTGAACGCCGCAGCGGACGGAGCAGACGAGGTCCTGGGTGTGAGAGCAGAGTGGATCGGAGGCAGTAGCCGGCACGGCGGATGGCGTGCCTACGGGACAGCGATCTGGTACGAGGAACGAGCCACCTGAGTTCCGCGGGGAGGCCACGTGTGTCCTCACGCTCCCTGTGCGGCGCTCACGGAGGGGCTGTTGACGCCGAAGCGTGATGTCTGAAGGCTGACCGCGAGAGATCTTGCCGTGGGCACACATCCCGTCCCAGTTCACGGCGAGGCGGGGTGGTACTTCGACGCCGGTGGTACTCCAACGGTTAGGCCCGCGCTGTGTCACGTGGACGTCGAATGATGCCGCACAGACCGCGCAAGCCCACGGCCCTTCGGCCGGGTTCAACGTGTTGCCCCGGTCCGCCAAGCGGCTGACCGGGGGAGGGCACGCGCACTGATCAGTCAGCGCAGGCGGTTACGCGCTCTGGGTCAGCAGACAGGTGTCGATGACCTCGGCGACCATGGCGGCGCCGCGGCTGTTCTGGTGGATGTGGTCGGTCGTGAGCACGAGGCCTCGGCGCCGCGAGATCGTGTCGAGACTGCGGCGCAGCACGGCGTGCCGCACGAGGACGCCGAGGCCCGCCGCGGGTGTCAGTTCCCGGTAGGGGATCGGCGGCGGGTCTGCGTGGCGTAGTTCCTCGATCTGGCGTTCGTGGAGCGGGAGGTAGGTGGCCCCGCCGGTGGTGGCGACCTCGGAGATCAGCCGGCTGTAGGTCTGCGATGCCTGTGCGGCCGCTCCGTCGAGTTGTTGGCCCAGGACCGGGAGCGAGAGCAGACCGATCGTCGCGTCGGTCTGCGTGCGCAGCCGTTCGACGACGGCGCCCAGGCACTGCTGGAACCAGCCGGCCGACGGGCGCTGGGGGAGTTGTTTGCGCTTCATGGCGAGTTCGACGGGGTAGCCGGCGAGGCTCGCTCGGGCATCGTTGGTCCCGATCAACACGGTGATCACCTCGGGCGGGTCCGCGACGACGGCATCGAGGTGCCGGAAGAGGTTGTAGGCGAAGTCGCCGTTGGCGCCGAAGCGGGCGAGGTGCACGGCGCCGGGAGGGTGGCGTCGTTTGAGCAGGTCCAGGTAGTCGACGCTGAACTGCGCGCGGGTGAGGCTGTCGCCGAGGCAGGCGATGCGTGTCCTCACGGCGTGTGCGTTTCGGGCGTGCCGGCGTGCTCGGTGGGGCGGGCGTCGATCCGGGGGCGGTGCTCGGTGCCGAGGCCGGCGGTGATGGTCAAGATGGTCGACGGCCCTGCCATGTCGACCGCGTGCCATGTCCCGGCCGGGTTGACGGTGGCCTCGCCCGGCGCGAGCACGACGCGGTCGGTCACCCCCTCCGCGTCGCGGGTGACCGTCACCGACCCGCGCAGGCAGACGACCAGTTCGTCGCCGGCGGGGTGGCGCTCCCAGTCGTCGCCGTCGCTGTCGCCGTCGAAGATCGTCACTATCCGGCCCTCGGCGCCGTCCGCCGCGACCGCGGCGCTGTAGGCCTTGAGTACCTGTGGGTCCCAGGAGAAGCCTTCGATGGGTTTCGCTGTCGATCCCAGCCCGAGGTGCACGGGGGTTGTCCGCAGGTCGATGGGATTGTGTTCGTGGTTGACCAGTCTCATGCCGACGATCGTCACAGCACAGCGACCGGATGGTCTTGAAGGAATGGGAACGAAAGCTGACGCGATGGGCAGCCGGTCGCCGACTACCCGCTGCCCAGGAGGATTTCGCCCCGGCGCCAGGCCGTTGGCGATCGGCCCGTGAACTCGCGCCAGTCCCGCACGAGATGGGCCTGGTCGGCGTAGCCGGAGATACTCGCCACCTCGGACCACGCGAGCGGGTCGTGCGCCGTCGCCAGTTCGTGCGCGTGCTCGAAGCGCAGGACGCGGGCGAAGGTCTTCGGAGAGAGGCCCACCTCGCCGCGAAACCGCTCGGTGAGGTATCGACGGCTCCAGCCCAGTTCTGCTGCGATCGCCCCCACCTGGATGCGGCCCTGCGCGGCGACGAGACGGCGCCATGCCTCGGCCACCTCGGGGCGCACCCGGGGCGCGGGGTTGCCGCCGGAGCTGCGGCCGACGGCTCGCAGGAGTACCTCGTCCAGCGCGGCGAACCGCGCGGCCCACGTGGTCGCCACTCGGAGCCGGTCGACCAACTCGACACCAAGCGCCCCGAGAAGCTCGTCGAGTGGGACCAGTTGGTGGACGAGCGCGGCGGCCGGCACACCGTAGATGGCCCGGGCCCCGAGCGGTGTCAGCGACACCTGCACGCCTTGCTGGCGTCCGTCGTGGTGGATCGCGACGGACCGGCACATCAGACCGCCGCCCAGGCCGTCGAAGCGCGAGATCGGTGACCCGTCATCGACGCCCGCCGCCACCTCCAAAGGGCCGGACAGGCTGATCACCGCAGTGAGCAGGCGGCCCGGCGGACCGCAGTGCACCCCCGACGGGAACCCGCGAAGATCGAAACCGACGTACGAACCGACGTACCGCCGCAAGGCGAGCGCCGGACGTGCTGCCATCCTGGTAGCCGTAAGGTCCTCCACCCTCGTCAGTGTACGAACCGGCGGGACCTTGGGCGCTCTTGTGCTGCACCGCATGGTGAAGGCCGCCAAGGATGCTTCCTGGAGCCGCTGTCCCGGCTGGCGGAGGAAGTGTCGTTCGCTCGTCGGCGAGACCATAGAGGGCAGGCCGCTTCTGGCCCGTGCCCCCCCCGGCACCCACCACCACCCGGCATCCGAACGCAGGCCCGCACTCAGAGTCGGTGCTGGCCTGCGCTTCTTGCTTCGCTCTCACTCAGCGCGATCTCCACCTGTGACTTCTCTTCACAGGTGTCGAACATGCCCGGCTCACCAACCTGGGCCCGAGCGTGCCCACCCCATGGACCTGGCCCGGACCGCCAGTACCCCCCCGCCGGCCCGCACGCCGCCGCACGGCACAGCCCATCCGGCCCGCCCTGCGACAGCTCCTTGACGCGATGACCGACGCGCCCGCCTTCATCCGCAACGGCCGCCTCGACGTCCTCGCCACCAACCGCCTCGGCAAGGCCCTGTACTGGCCGCTGTTCCAGGACCCCGCCCGGCCGGTCAACATGGCCCGCTACCAGTTCCTCAACTCCGGCGCCGAGCAGTACATGACCGAGCGGCCTGCGACTTCGGCACGGCGAAGCACAGCAGCGGTCACCGTTGTCGCCAGGTCGGCGACCTACTTGTGAGCGGCTCTTGACCTGGAGCGCGCTCCAGATCCAATCATGAAGGGCATGAACACCACCGACCCCAAGATCGTCCTCGGGACCATGGACTTCGGCACCCGCGTCGCCCCCGACCAGGCATTCGCGATCCTCGACTCCTTCGTCGCGGGCGGCGGCGTCTGGCTCGACACCGCGAACTGCTACTCCTTCTGGAGCGACCCCAGCGGCATCGGCGGCGCCAGCGAACGCGTCATCGGCGCCTGGCTGCGGGCCCGCCACGGCGCGCGCGACACGGTGCGGATCGCGACCAAGGTCCGGCAGAATCCCCTGGTCCCGCACTCCTGGCCGGACAGCGCCGAAGGGCTGTCCGCCCGCGCCGTCCACGCTGGTGTGGAGGAGAGCCTGGAGCGGCTCGGCGTCGATCGCATCGACCTGCTCTGGGCCCACGCCGAGGACCGCACCGTGCCGCTGGAGGAGACGGTCGGTGCCTTCGGCGAGCTGGTCACCAAGGGGGTGGTCCTGCGGGTCGGGGCGGCGAACCATGCCGCCTGGCGCGTCGAGCGTGCCCGGTCGTCCGCGCGGGAACAGGGTGTCGAGCCGTGGACGGCCCTGCAGTTGCGCCACTCGCTCGTCCAGCCGCGCCCGCTCACCCCAGTCGCGGAGTCCGGCCACCGGATGCTTGCCGCCGAGGACTTGGACCTCGCGCGGTCGGCCGGACTCTCGGTGTGGTCCTACAGCTCGCTGATGTGGGGTTCGTACGTACGCGCGGACAAACCGCTGCCGGAAACCTATGATCACCCCGGGACCGCCCGGGTGCTCGCGGTCCTGGAGGAGGTCGCCGTCGAGCTGGCGGCCTCGCCGAACCAGGTCGTCCTGGCGTGGCTGATGGAGCAGGGCATCGACCCGATCGTCGGCGCGAGCCGGGTGGAGCAGATCGAGCAGGCGCTCGCCGCAAGCCGGGTGCGGCTCAGCGACGAGCATCTGGCGCGCTTCGCCGAAGCGCGGTAGCGGCGGTTACCCAAGGAGATCCATGACCACCCACACCCCGGCGGCAGCCGCCGAGCGCATCGGCGTCTCCATCGACACGCTGCGCTACTACGAACGCGAAGGGCTCATCGGCCCGATCCGGCGCACCGCCGGCGGGCGCCGGGAGTACACCGAGGACGACCTCTTCTGGATCGGCCTGGTCACGTGCTTCCGTGAGGCCGGCCTTGGCATCGCGGACTTGCGGGGATTCGTCGCCATCCTGCGCGCCGAACACTCTCCGCAGGACCGTGTCGCCTTCCTCCGCGAACGCCGCAGGGACCTGGAACAGCAGGCGGCGGCGCTGCGCCGGGCCATGGACGTCCTCGACGACAAGATCGATTACTACAGCTGAGCGTCAAGAGTGGCGCACCCTGCCCGGTGAAAACTGACGTGCTGCAGCTCATCGGCTGTGCCTTGGCGCTAATCGGCCCGATCGGCCAGGCATGCGCTCCGTAGTCGGTGGAGCCGATGCCGATGACCATGGCGTAGATCATCGGGCAGGTCCGGCTCCGGCGGGATGCCGGGTTCGGCTGCGTTCACGACCGGCCTCCGCCTGCGATCCGTCAGCAGGTCGCTGCCCTGGCGGGGGCCTCAGTCGCTATGGGCGACCGGCTCGGAACCGGCGTCGAGCGCATCGAGCACTGCGTCGCCGTTCGCCCTCGCCCACTCGGTCAGCATGTGGATCGGATCGATCAGCGTCGCCCCGAGCGGGGTGATCTCGTACTCGACGCGGGGCGGCACCTCCGCGTACGCGTGGCGGCGGATGAGTCCGTGCGCCTCGAGCCGTCGCAGTGTCTGGGTGGGCATCTTGCGGGAGGTGTCGCCGATCAGCTCGATCAGCTTGCCGTGGCGCACCGGGCCTTGCTGAGGGCATAGAGCACGACCACCGTTTATTTGTCGGCGATCAGCTCGACTGCCAGCCCCGCCCCCTTCCGACCGAGGTCCTCGTCCGCGTCAAGGTGATCGGGCTGAACCCACTGGAGGCGCGCCTGCGCGCCGGCGAGTTCCCGCTGCTCGGCCAGCCGCCGTTCATCCTCGGCTGGGACATCAGCGGGCGTGGTCGAGGATGCGCCGCAGACGTGGCGGTTCAGGCCCCGGGACGAGGTGTTCGGGATGCCGCTGTTCCCGCGGGCGGCCAGCGGGTACGCCGAGGTCGTGTCGGCGCCGGCGCTGCACCTGGCACGCAAGCCGGCGTCGCTCTCGCACGCCGAGGCATCGGCGCTGCCGATCGTCGGACTGACGGCGTGGCAGGGCCTCGTCGACATCGCCGGCGTGACCGAACGCGACCGCGTCCTGGTCCACGGCGGTGGTGGCGGGGTCGGCCACGTCGCGATCCAGATCGCGAAAGCGCTCGGCGCGCATGTGATCGCGACCGCCAGCGGGAGCAAGCAGAAGTTCGTTGAGGGGTTCGGCGCCGATGAGGTGATCGACTGCACGGCGGTCGACTTCACCGAGGCGGTCCGCAACATCGATGTCGTGCTCGACACGATCGGCGGCGACGGCGTCGAGAGGTTGCTCGAAGTGCTTCGCCCCGGCGGTCACCTGGTGACGGCGGTGGCCGAGGGGGATTCAAAGATCATCGCCAAGTACGAGGCGGCCGGCATGCGCTTCAGCGGCATCGCGGTCGACCCCGATCCGGCCGCCCCGCGAGGTCTCGTCGAGCTTGTCGAGCAAGGCAGGCTCCGGGTCCACGTGCAGGAGTCGTTCCCCTTCGAGCGCGTCGCTGACGCGCACCGGCTGCTCGACGGCGGTCACCTCCAAGGCAAGCTCGTCCTCACCCTCTGATCCCGTCGTGGGGACTGGCGTTAAGCGAGGCTCCACTGCGACCCGAGCGTCATGAAATCTGCACATCGGACGGCCTGGTGTGGATAGGCGTCAGGAAGCTCGGGCAGGGCTGGAGCGGCAGGTCACCGACAAGGTCATTCGTCAGCAGGCCGCTTCCCGGTTCGTCAGTACCCGCAGGGCCCGCCAGCGCGGTCGCCCACCTCGGATCCGTGCGGCCCTTGCCGAGAAGCGCGCGGCCCTGGGCGGCGCGGTCGGGTCGGTGCGATGGGTGTCAGTCGTCGTCGACGATGAAGTCTGTTATCGCGGCAGCGATAGCTTCGGGCTGCTCGTCGGGGATGAAGTGTCCGGCGTCGGGCACGACGAGCCGGGTGGTGTTGTCGGCCCATGGGCTGATGGAGGCGGCCATGTCCGGAACGGAGCCGTGGCTGCTGGAGATTCCGAGGATGGGCACGGTCAAGTGCCGCTCCTTGAGCGCCTCGCGGTTCTTGCGCGCTGACTCCGCGGCGTCTCGGTAGTACGCGAGAGAAGCGCGCAGGCCGCCGTCGACGGCGACGGCCGCCGCGTAGTGGTCGAGCTCGGCGTCGGCGAACGTGTCGGGAGACAGGGCCTTCATCTTCAGGAACCAGCCGACGTACGCGCGTTCGCGGCCGGCAAGCAACGTCTCGGGCAGGTCGGGCACGACATGGAACGCGAAATGCCAGGTTTTCCACGCGCGATCCGGGTCGGTGGGAATGGCCTCCGGGAGAGTGATACCGGGAATACCGGCGTCGAGCAGAGCGACCTGGCGCAGGTCGCTCTCGAAGTTGAGGGCGAGCGAGAAGGCGACCCAGGCACCGATGTCGTGGGCGACCAGGGAGTAAGTCGACACTCCCAGAGCCTTCACGGCGGTGTGGACCTGCGCGGCGACCGCGTGCGTGTCGTAGCTGCGCTCGGGACGCTCGGAGTGGCCCTGACCCGGCAGGTCGATCGCGATGACGTGGAACCGGTGAGCGAGGCCGGGCATCACCTTTCGCCAGGCCCACCAGGTCTGCGGGAATCCGGCGAGCAGGACGACGGTCGGGCCGCTCGGACGTCCGCCTTCGATGGCATGAAGGCGGACGCCGTCCGCGTCGACCCAGCGGTGAGTGAATCCGGCCAGATGCTGCAGGGGCAGGTCGCGGATGGGGTTGCTTTCGGAGACGTGCGGCGTGCTGGTCGCTGGGTCGGTCACGGGGATCCTCCGTGGGTGTCAGGTGTCAGGTGTCACGTGTGCGGTTGGGGCGGTGTAGCTGACGGCGTTGGCTGGGACCGCGTGGTGTGTTGCTCGCGCGGTCGCGAAGTGCTCGGTTGCTTGGCGCCATGACCACGCTTGAAGGCTACACATCTTGAACCGATCGGTTCAAGATAGAATGGTGCGCAACGCAGTCCGCACCATCGACGCATCGGCAAGGAAGTTCCGCGTGGCAGGCAAGAAGCAGTTCGACATGGACGCGGCGCTTGACGCCGCGATGATCCAGTTTTGGCGCGACGGCTACGCCGACACCTCGTTGGACGATTTGTCTCGGGCAACCGGTCTGAACCGCAGTTCCATCTACTCCTCCCTCGGCGACAAGGACACGCTCTTCGTGCGCTGCCTGGATCTCTACGCCGCCCGCTTTGGCCAGAAGTACGACGCCGCCCTGTCGTGTGCAGCCTCGGAACCTGTTGCCGCTCTCCGTGCGTTCTTTGACGTCACCCTCGAGCGCATCGCCGATCCCGAACTGCCTGACGGATGCCTGATGGCCCAGTCAGCCATGGCAATTCCCGTGCTGAGCCCGCGCGTCGCAGCGCACGCCAAGCAGGCGCTCGGCTTCCAGCTCCGGCGCCTGCGCGCCGCGCTGAAGGCCGGCCGACTGACCGATCAGGACGCCGAGGTCTTCGCTGTACACGCAGCGGCCGTGAACCAGTCGCTCGCCGTCATGAGCAGGGCCGGGGCGAGCCCGGCGCAGCTCCTGGCCATCGTGGGCGTGACCATTGACGCGCTGTCACAGGCGCTGCGCGCGTAACGGATACGGCCTTCGGGCTAGCAGCGTGATGCGCACACTCATTTCATGAGTGCGAGGCGTGCGCGGTAGTGCTGCCCACGATGAAATACCTGCCCTCAAGGGGGAGTGAGGTCATCTCCCAGGCATCGGTCGACGATGTCGCGGAGGGCTGGCAGCCGTCCGGCGCGAGCGGCTGAAAGCGGAACAATCGAACCTTGCTTGCCAGAGGAAGGGCTATTGCGGCGACGACGAGGCCAACGACGCGAACCCGGTTCACCCGGCGCCGCTTTATCCGCCTCCTGCGGGCTGGACCCGCAATGGCTTCGCGGATGCACCACACGAAGGGCTCACCACATCCCGCAGATCAACATAGGGGAGTTGTAGGGAAGTGTGAGTGGTGATGGGCAACGCCTGTACCGAGAAACGGTAGTTGGTGCCTGGCGCGCTGGTTGGCATCGCCCTCGCTCGACTGTGCCAGGATGCGCAAGTGGATATGAATGACGTCACGCGTGCCATTGCGGCTGCGACTTCGGTCGCCGCGTCGCTCGACCTGCCGGCCACCGATGCAATCGTTCTCCACAACTCGAACAAGCTGGCACTGCGGCTGACGCCGTGCGAGGTCTTTGCCCGAATCGCCCCTGTGGGGCGCGAGGTTGCACGGTTCGAAGTCGAGCTCGCTCAGCTGCTCACCGAGGTCGGAAGCCCGCTGTGTCCCTTGGAACCTCGGGCGGACCCGCGCGTGTACACCCGCGATGGCTTCGCAGTGACGCTGTGGACCTACTACGAGCCCGTGACACCGCACACCTCACCCGTCGACTACGCCAAGGCGCTCGAGCAGCTGCACACCGGCATGCGCAAGGTCGATCTGCCGAGCCCGAGATTCACGGACCGGATCACGGAGGCGCAAGAGGTGGTCGCCGACCCGGATCGCTCGCCGGAGCTCACCGACGCGGACCGTGTGCTCCTCAGCGGCAGGCTGGCAAGCCTTCGACGGGCGATCGACGAGCGCGGCGCCGTGGAACAGCTGCTCCACGGCGAGCCGCATCCGGGCAACGTGCTCAGCACGAAGAACGGCCCGTTGTTCATCGACCTTGAGACGTGCTGCCGTGGACCCGTCGAGTTCGATCTCGCCCACGTTCCCGAGGCGGTCTGCGAGCACTACCCGAACGTTGACCAAGGGCTGCTGGAAGAGTGCCGACAACTCGTCATCGCGATGGTCGCGGCGTGGCGTTGGGAGCTTGGCGACCAGTTTCCCCATGGGAGGCGATTCGGAGAGGAACTCCTGCGCTTGCTGCGCGAGGGTCCTCCTTGGCCGACACTCGACACAGCGACCAGGCGACTGGATGCCCTGTAGAAATCGCCGAAGGTCACGTGAAAGCGGCAAGGAACGAAGCGAGGAGACGGTCGCCGTTGAAACCCCATGCGCCGACTCGTAGCCCACGTGGCCGCCCGGGGGCACCGCGTAGTACCAACCAGGGAAGCTGCGGTCACCGTCGCGACAAGGAAACCCACGCACCGGCGCCACACTCACGAACCGGATGCTTGCGGGGCGTCGAGTACCTCGCATGCAGGGCGAAGTAGCGGTTCGTTTCCGCGTATTCGGTGCGCGACCGGCCATGACCGCAAGGCGCGAATCGGATTCCGGACCGAGACGTATTGCGTTAGAGCGCACGCCAACTCCTAGGTTCGGCCGCATGCGATACGCCAAACTCGGAACAACCGGACTGGAAGTCTCCGCCATCACTCTCGGCTGCATGAGCTTCGGCGAGCCGGGCCGGGGCGGTGAGCCCTGGTCGCTGGGCGCGGACGCCAGCCGGGACATCATCAAGCAGGCCCTCGATGGCGGCGTCAACTTCCTCGACACGGCCAATGGGTACAGCGCCGGAAGCAGCGAGGAGATCGTCGGCCAGGCGGTCAAGGACTTCACCCGGCGAGAGGAGGTCGTTCTCTCCACCAAGGTCTGGATGCGGATGCGCCCCGGTCCCAACGGCGCCGGGCTGTCCCGCAAGGCGATCTTCGCCGAGCTCGACGCCTCCCTGAAGCGGCTGGGGACCGACTACATCGACCTGTACCAAATCCACCGTTGGGACTACGACACCCCGATCGAAGAAACCCTCGAGGCGCTGCACGACGCGGTCAAGTCGGGGAAGGTCCGCTACATCGGAGCCTCTTCCATGTACGCCTGGCAGTTCGCCAAGGCCCTGTATCTGGCTGACCTGAACGGCTGGACCCGGTTCGTGTCGATGCAGGACCACTACAACCTCATCCACCGAGAAGCAGAGCGGGAGATGCTCCCGCTCTGCGCCGACCAGGGCATCGGCGTGATCCCGTGGAGCCCGCTGGCGCGGGGCAGGCTGACGCGGGCCCGGGACACCGCCACGGCGCGTGCCGAGACCGACGAGGGCGGCAAGATCCTCTACCGAGACGAGGACCAGGCAGTGGCCGAGCGCGTCCACGAGATCGCGGGCAAGCGGGGTCTGTCCCCGGCCCAGGTCGCCCTGGCCTGGGTCATGCGCAATCCGGCGGTGACCTCGCCCATCGTCGGGGTCACCAAGCCGGCCCAACTGGCCGACGCGCTCGCCGCGGTGGGCGTTGACCTCGACGAAGACGAGGCCGCTTACTTGGAGGAGCCCTACCAGCCGCACGAGGCGGCCTACTTGGAGGAGTCCTTCTACAAGCCGCAGCAGGTGGCGGGCTCGGGCTCCCGGTAGTCCGGGCTACCGCCGGGCCTTCGACGAGTCCTTGGCCTCGGCCTTTCACAGCCCTCAGGTCGGCCCGGCGGTGCTCGCGGGCGGTCGCGTGTACCTGCTTGATCCGAGCGCTGCCCGCCCCGCGGCCAGCAGCAGGGCCACGCGCAGCGGAACGTGCCGATGACGGCGGACGCGCCCGTGGAAACCTGTGGCACATGCGTACCCGCGCACGCCAGGATGCGGCTATGCGTCACCTCCTGAGCGATCCCGAGTTGCAGGATCTGGTCCGGCGGTTCGTCACGCCTGATCGGCGATACCTTCGGTTGGGCGGGGGCCTTCTGCGGCTGAGCTCGGTCGAGCGCTCCGCGTTTGCGCGGGATCTGGCTCAGGCCGCGTACGAAATCACTCCGGCGGAGCTCGGGGTCCTCTTCGAGGGCGGATGGCGTGAGCGAAAGACTGCTGCCTGGCTGGTTGCAGTAGCTCACAGAAGCGAGTTCCGTGACCGCATAGGCCGGCTCCTGCTGGCCAGCGAGGGACCGTATGCGGGCGCGGCATACTGTGTCGCCCTTGCGAATTTCGGCAGTGCAGCGGACGGCGAACTGCTCAGCGCCTACCTTGAGCACTACTTGGCGCGTCCCGACCTCGACTACGATCAGGCAGTCGTCCTGGGGACGCTCCTGTACCTCGATGAGATGCTCGGCTCCCAGTACGCAACACGGTTCCTGGCCTCGGGTGGTGCCTGGGACCGATGGCTCGATGCCCGGGCCGTGGCGGCACTCGACCCGCAACACTGGCGGCAGACCGTGCAGCGGCTATGCGCTTTCGTCGACGAGACCGCTGAGGCCTTCGTCTCGCCGGACTGCGGGAACCGGTCATGACCGAGCGAGACATCATCCTCAACGAACTCGCCCAAGGCCTGCGCGCGATGTCACAGGGCATCGAGTGGTTCGACACTCACGGCCCGCAGGAGCAGGCCGAGATACTCGTGTTCCTGCGCCATCACTGCGTGCAGGCCCGCGCCGTCACCGAAGACGGACCGGAGAGCGTCCGCCGTGCCGGGCTGCGCCCGACACACACGCCCGCGGTTCTGATCACCCGCGGCCCGATCGACCAGCAACTGGGCAAGATCGCCGGCCTCACCCCCGCCGACGAACGTCGCAAAGCATTTCGGCTGCTGGTCGCCGTACTCGCGGTCGCTGACGCACGGCGCCGCGAACACTTCTGCTCCGGCGGATGCGGCCACTGGTGGCACAACCTGCCCGTTGCCGACGGGCGATGACGAGTCCACCACCGCTGTTCTCTGCCTCTGGACTCCATCGGCGGCAACACGGGCTGACATACCTCTGATGCCACTACGCTGGTGGAGCTGTCGCACGTGATCGAAGGACGCATATGGCTCGCCCCTACGCACCCGGACCAAAACGGTTTGTCTTCGCTGTCGGTGATGGCAACGACCAACAGGTCTCCGTGGGCGACCCTCAGGAAGCCTACGCAGCCTTCTCTGCGTTCTTCCGTGATCGAGATGCTGCCACCTACACCATCAATGATGAACCGTCGGGGCAGAGTCTGGTCCTCATGCCCGGGCAAGGTCTGATCTCGCGGGTCAACGACGCGGAGCCACCTCGGACGCAATATCTCCAGGTCGACAGGGCCAACCGCTACCTTCCGAGCGCGATGCTGTTCTTCGAGAACGGATTCGCCGGCCTCGACCGCTTCGGACAGTGGTTCTCCGACCTTGCCGACCTCGACGCGTCACCGGAGATGCGCGGTGCGGCCCACGCCGCCACGATCACGACGGCAGCAGCGGCAATCGAAGAAGTCGCACGGATCTGGGCGAATTCAGGGATCGTGGACCCGAGCGACCAGTACTACGTCTTCTTCGACGCGCAGGGTGTCGACGATGATCGAGCCGAACGAGCCGTACTGCTCAAGTTGATCGAGTTCCTCGGTATCGAACGAGTCGACGCCCCGGCCGATGCCGCCGAGGGCGAAGTCTGGGTGCGCACCGACACACGCCTCGACGTCGAATGTGCACGGTGGTCGTGAGCCCCTGAGGGACATCGTCTTCACGCGGCAGAGCGGCTGGATCCCGAGCGTGGTCCGCGAGGACGGCGAGCTGAAGCTGACGCTCGGTGCCGGGGCCGACGCAAACCACGAGCCTCGCACGTTCACGTTCACGTTCTCGATCAGCGAAGCCCACCTCGCGGTGATCCGGGAGAACCTGGCCAGACACCTGCTGCTGTGGAGCGCGGCCCTTCCGCTGTGCGACGCCGCCGGCACCCGGGGCCGGCTCGACGAGAACGCTGCCATCGCGCTCCTGGAGCCGATGCTCCTCGCCGCGGAGGTAGCGGACCCACGGCGTCAAGCCCTCTCTGCGTCCCCCCCCAGGGTGCGCCCCGACCGACAACAGGCCGGCACAGGCAATGCCTCCAGTGAGGGCTTGCAGTCCACGATCAGTTCGGGGCCGACGTCGCACTGCCCACGGTGGCGGTGAGGTCGTTGTCCGTGCGCATCCACACCGTGCGCTGTGAGAAGGGCATCCCCACACCCGCCGCATCGAGGGCTTCCTTGACGCGCCGACGCAACTCGCGGGTGACGGCCCACTGCTTGAGGGGCACGGTCTTGACCGCCACCCTGACCACGACGCCGTCCGCGTCCAGCGACTGCACACCCCACACCGCGGGGTCCTCCAGCAACACCGCGGCGAACCGGGGGTCCTGGCGCATGTCATGACCGGCCTGCTCCAAGGCGCCGTAGACGGTGTCGAGATTGGACTCGTAGGCCACCGACACGTCCAGGACGGCGCGCGCCCACTCCTGGCTGTCGTTGCGGACGCGGAGGATCTCACCGTTGCGGATGTGCCACAGGCCGCCGTTGAGATCACGTATCTGGGTGAGCCGCAGCCCGACGTGCTCCACCTCGCCGATGGCCTCGCCCAGGTCCACGGAATCACCGACGCCGTACTGGTCCTCGAGCATGATCAGCATGCCGGACAGATAATCCGCGACCAGGTTTTGCGCGCCGAAGCCGATGGCCAGTCCCACCACGCCGGCGCTGGCCAGCAGTGGGCCCAGTGCGATTCCGATCTGGTCCAGGACCATGGCCAGCGCGACGGCTGCCACGACCACGGTGACGATGCTGCTGAGTACCGAGCCGACGGTGCGAGCGCGCTGCTCACGCCGCTCTTTGGCCCGACTGCGGTCGCGGTGCAGCACGGCGGGGCCGCGGCCGGTGCGGCGCGGCTCGCTCTGCTCCTCGGACGGCTCCAGGATGCGCTGCACGACCCGGGTGATGGCCTTCTTGGCCAGCCTCTTGACGATCATTGCTCCCACGACGATGAGCACGATGCGCAGCGGAACGCCTATCAAGGTATCGACGTGGTCCCGCAGCCAGCCCGGGGCTGCTATCGCCTGCTCGTCAGCGCGGCTGCCAGGGACGTACGACGCCAACGCGCCGGAGGATGACACGGGATTTCGCTCCACTCAGTCGAACTGAATATCTACGGCAGCGGGGACCGTAACCACCATTGCCGAATGCGGTCAAAAGGTGTGGAGGGTGTGTGTGGGGAGAGCGGCATGAGCGTGAGCAGCGTGGGTAAAACGGAGCGCCCTGGGTAGGCGAGGCGGCGGCCTGCGGGCAACGGCAGATGCATCTGCAGGTACGGGGAACGGTGCCAGATTGCGGACAGACGTGCCCCTGGTGGTGGTGGGGCTGAGCGGATCGCGCTGCCGCCACGGGAGTCTCCTCGCGGGCGCAGGCGATGATCCTGCCCCCCTGTCTTCCTCGCACAAGAGAGCGTGAGCGCGCCCACACCGCGGGTTACGCGCCGGTACAGAGCCTTCTGGTAGAGCGGGTCGAGCCAAGCGGACCTCAGACCTGCGAGCGCTATGGATGTCAAAAGGCCCCGGCACGTCCTGCCACAACGCTGACCCGAACGCGCAGGAGCGCCAGCGGATCAACTGCACCTAAAGGCAGGGCAATCGCCACCTTTCAGGACAAGGGTGAGCTCACCAAGCTGCGCTCAGTGAGCTCCATACCGCTGGGCGCACTCTTACCTCACTGCCTGCCGCAGCCAGCCCGGCCGCGTGCGGCGCACGCTCCTTCGCCATGGGTATGGATCCTCCGGGGGAGGAGACGTCGCGCTGCCATGGCCGTGGGAGGTTCGTGAACTCGCCCGCGCGCCGGCCGGTGATGCGCCTGACGGTCACTTCGCGGTGCCAGCCCCGCTGGTCACCGGCGCCTGCCCGCTGAGGCCGGCCTGATTGCAAGTCCCCGGGCCGTAACGCCCTTGGAGACACCTTCAGGGCTTTCCACGATGACGTGCAGGACCCATGCTGGCGGCATGGCTGCTGGCGAAGACCTGCTGTGGGACGCGGACGACAAGAGCATGCAGATGGTTCCGCGGCTCCGGCGCATTGGGGTAACGGCTGGCTTCCTCGGCTTCCTCGGCCTGATGCTGTGGACCGACTCGGACGCCACATGGGTCTTCTACGCAGGTGCCGTCTACCTAATCGGGGAGATCGCGTACTGGGCGTGGGACCGACGGCGTCTGGTCGAGGCGCGCATCGTCCCGGGCGAAGTCGATGGCGCCGCCAGACTGTGCCTTCGCCACGTAGGCGGGCGGATCACCGAACTCGATCCTCACCACGTAGCACGCGTCCTGCTCATCCACGACAACGTCCACGACCTGGCGAAACTCCGTCTGAGCCTGCACGGCAGGCAGTTGTTCTTCGGGCGCCCGGCCCGCCCCCCGGCCTCTTCGGCGTGGCGCCGTATATGCCCGAAAGCTGAAGTCAGCGGCAGAGCAGCCCAATGGGGCATGCCGGGGATCCCCGACTGAAGCCTGTTTCGCAAGGCTGTGTCCGGGCAGGCCAGGGCCCTTTCTTGGGGTCACGGACGGCGGCATCGATGGGGCGTGCGGCCAGCTCCAAGCTGCTCGATGATCCGTCAGGGAGACGTGGAGGGGCGGACAGACCCACCGCTACGAGGCTGCCCGAGTGGGGCCAGGCGTCCGGGGTCTCTCGGGCCCCCTCAGAGACGAGCACCGCGATGCACACCTGACGGTGGTCGGGCCGGGCGCGCCGCCGCGCGCACCCTGGCAGGGCGCACCGCAGGTTGACCGTGGGCCACCTACTCGGCTACCGGAAACCGAGCTCCGCTTGAGGAGTACCGCGAACCCACCGATGACGGGCGCGAGTTCCAGGAGTGCTTCTGCAGTCGCCAGCTCGAACTGGGTGATGGCGCCCGCCCGTACGGACCCCTGCCAGCATGAGCAGGGGAGCGTGCGACATCGGGTGAGGTCTCCCGATCGGCGCTGAGGCTGATCATGGTCTTGCTCGGCCGGGCCGGGACTCTGCAACCGGGCCATGCACGAAGGCTGTCTAGTGCGGCGTCCACGAACGTTCGCCGGGGCGGCGGGAGTTGGCGGGGATGGCTCTGTTGGCCTCACTCTTGATGGTGACGTAGTCGTTGTTGAGGGTGAGGTCGGGATGGTCGAGCCGGTCAGGGCAAGGCGGTTGAGTGATGACGAGGGACAGAGGCTGCAGCGGATCGTCCGGCGGGGCCGGCATGAGTCGGTGCGGGTCCGCCGGGCTTTGATCGTCATGGCGTCGGCGTCGGGGACTTCGGTGACAGCGATCGCCCGGCTCGTCGCCGCGCATGAGGACACCGTCCGCGACGTCATCCACGCATTCAACGAGAAAGGTCTGGCCTCACTGGACCCTCAGTGGGCGGGAGGCCGTCCCCGCCTGATCAGCGATGAAGACCGGGGAATCATCATCGCGACGGCCACGGCCCGCCCCGTGACACTGGGGCAACCCTTCACCCACTGGAGTCTTCGCAAGCTCGCCGACCACCTGGCACACAACCGGGGCCGCACGGTCACGATCGGCCGGGAACGGCTGCGACAGATCCTGCACGAGCACGGCATCTCCTTCCAGCGCACCCGCACCTGGAAGGAGTCCAAAGATCCCGACAAGGACACCAAACTGGACCGCATCGAGCACGTGACCAGGGATTTCCTCGACCGGTGCTTCGCCTTCGACCAGTTCGGGCCGCTGTCGATCCGCCCCTGCCACGGCTCCTCATGGGCCCGGCAGAACAAGCCGGCCCGCCTGCCGGCCACCTATCACCGCACCCACGGCATCCGTTACTTCCACGGCTGCTATTCCCTGGGCGACGACCAGCTGTGGGGCGTGACCCGGCGCCGCAAGGGCGGCGACCACAGCCTCGCGGCACTGAAGTCGATCCGTGCCGCACGGCCCGACGGCGCACCCGTCTACGTGATCATGGACAACCTGTCGGCGAACAAGACCCCGGCCATCCGGACATGGGCCGCCAGGAACAGGGTCGAGTTATGCCTGACACCGACCAGCGCGTCGTGGGCCAACCCGATCGAGGCCCAGTTCGGCCCCTTACGGAACTTCGTCATGGCAGGCTCCCACCACCCCAACCACACCGTGCTGGCCCGCAAACTGCAGGACTACCTGCGATGGCGCAACGCGAACGCCCGCCACCCCGACATCCTGACCGCCCAACGCCGCGAACGCGCCAAAGTCCGCAGCGAACGCCGACAACGCTGGGGACGACCACGACCTCAAGCCGCCTGACCAACCCCGGCCAACGTTCGTGGCCACCGCACTAGCAGGCATGAACCTGTTTTCTGACCTGGCCCAGAGGCGCTCTGCCCTGACCCAGAAACGAAGGAGCGCTCGCCGACGAAAGAGGGCTTTGCGGGTAGGGGCCGCGCTGGACCGACGCCGGGAGCGAGTCAGGAGAGCCGACCGTCTTCGGCGGCGAGGGCTGGTTGCCCTGATGGCGGTAGGAGGCCTCGCACTTGGGGTCGGCCTCCCTTGGCTCATCTGGCGCGGCCCCTACGTCCTGGACGCCAAGTACATCGATCGCAAAGCTCTCGGTGAAGGATCCGCAGCCCTCGTCACCGGTTTGCGTACTGCTCTGGTCGCGGTCGTTGCCGCTCTCGGCGCCGGCATCGCCCTGCTCTACACCGCCCGTACCTACCGGCTCACCCGGCGCGGGCAGATCACCGAACGCTTCACCAAAGCGCTCGAACGGCTGGGCTCGTCGGAGATCTACGTCCGGATCGGTGGCATCCTCGCCCTTGAGCAGATCGTGCGGGACGCCCCCGAACAGGCAGCCACCGACGCCGCCGAGGTCCTCGGCCATTTCATCCGCCACCGGGCTCCCAAAGCCCGACGTCAGAACGACCCCGACCCTGGCGGCCTTCCCAGCGAACTGGAGGCAGACGTACAGGCAGCGCTCACCGCACTCACCCGAGCCGAGTCACGCACCCACGTCGACCCCCGCCAACAGCTTGACCTCCGTGGGCTTCACCTCGCTGGTGCGTACCTGAAGGCAGCAGATCTCACCTATGCCGACCTGCGCATGGCAGATCTGACGGGGGCCCACCTGACCGGGGCAACGCTGACGGATGCCACCCTGATCAGGACGACCCTGACGAAGGCCACCCTTTTCGAGGCAACCATGACGAGGGCTGACCTGGCTTACGCCACGCTGACGGCGGCCAATCTGCGCAGGGCTGATCTGACGGAGGCCTATCTGGTCCAGGCAACGCTGACGGGGGCCAAGTTGGGCAAGGCGACGTTGACGGATGCCAATCTGAAAGGGGCGACGTTGACGAAGGCCGCGCTGCCCGAGGCCACGTTGACGGGGGCTGACCTGTCCGGGGCTGATCTGTCTTGGGCGGTCCTTACGGCGGCCGACCTGTCCGGGGCAGTTACGAAGGACATCGTGACTGACAAGCGCACGAAGATGCCGGCGGGGTGGGCCCCGGAGGCGTAACGGTGGGGGGGTGGGGATGGCGGTCAGGGCCGACGAACGCCCCGGCGTCGCCACCGATGAGATCATCCGGGCCGCCCGCGACCTGCTGCCGACGCTGGTCGCTCGACCACTCGATCACCTCGGTGAACCGAACGGCGAGCTCGGTATCAAGGGCCCATCCCCGCGGGTAGGGGAGCAGTTCGGCTGCGTCCAGGGCCGGACCCTGCAGACGGGACGACCTCCGCGCAAGCGACGTCGGTGTCCGGTCCGACATGGCCCTCAAGAACGCCGCAGACACGCTCCCGCCCCACAGACCAGCGAACCACCGCACAGAAAGCCGCGAGTTCAAGATTTGCACACCCCTCGACGCATGACGCAGGCGCCCGTCGTCGCAACCTCCCGTCGGTTCGGGAGTCTTACTTCCCGGGGTGCACATGACGACAGAGCATCAGATTGCCTTCTTCCTGAGGGAACTGGAGACGGGCGACACCTGGCGGCGGGCAGCGGCGGCGAAAGGGCTCGGCAAACTCGGCGACACCGAGCACGCCGCGGTGCTCCTCCGGGCAGCTGCCGACCCTGCGCCCGAGGTGCGGGAAGGCGCGGCGGTGGGCCTGGGCAGGCTGGGGGTCTCCTCGGCCGGGGCGGCGCAGACCCTGTGCGCGCTGATGGACGACGTCGATCCGTGGGTGCGCAGGCGGGCCTCTCTGGCGTCCATCCGGCTGGGGCTGCGCGATCGCGAGGTCGTGGACGCCTATGGGCGACTGCTCAGCGATCCGGACCATCACCTGCGGATCAACGCCTTGGAGGCGTTGCTGGAGCTGGGCGTGCCCGGTGATGTTCCCGCGCTCGTGCGGCTGATGGGTGATCCGGCACACGGCATCTGGGGTCGGGCGAGGATCCTGGTCTTCATGTTCGAGAAGGACCCGGACGTCGAGGCGGAGCTGGTCCGTACGGCCCAATGGGGTGCGGATGCCGCCCGTGTGTGCGCCGTGTCGATGCTGCCGGACCAGCACGTCGACCGGTTGCTGCCGTCGCTGCTGAGCGAACTGACGGACAGCCCCTCCATCGAGGTGCGCTGCGCAGTGGCTTTCCGACTGGCGCGCGTGGACCGCCCAGAGGTGCGGGACGCGCTGTTCGCTGTCCTGGAGGCGGAGCGGGATCCGACGATGGCGAGGCAACTACTGTTTCTGTTCGGGCGATCGGGTGACGAACGGCTGCTGAATCCGGCCTCGCGCTGGCTGAGCGACCAACGGGCGGGGCCCTCGGCTGCCTCTGCCCTGGGGTGCGTCGGCGGCAAGGCTGCCACGAAACTCCTGCGGGCTCTGCTCACCGACCCGACCACGGCCGCCCCCACGCTCGCGGCAGCAGCCACGGCCTACGGCGACATGGGCAGGTGGGACGCCGTGTGGCTGCTGCTCCCGCTGCTGGACCATGCCGCGCCCGAGGTGTACGCAGGCGCACTGCGCGGCCTGGACGCCATGGCGCGCACCGGGTTCAGGCCATGGGAACGCGCAGCGGTCGCCCGGGCGCTGGTAGCCCGTCTTCATGTCGACGCCACCTTGTTCGGGGTGGCGGAAAGGGTCCTCACGGGCCTGGCGGAAGCCTTGCCCGGTCTGCGAGAACTGGTGGACCGGACCACCTCCCCCCTGGTCCGATCCGCCGCGCTGTCGCTCCTGGACCCGCACAATGCGACGGACGCCGGCACCCCGCACGATCTGCCGCTCTTCGAGCGGCACTTGGACGACGGGGATAATTGGGTGCGCCGGGCCGCCGCGGAGGGGATCGCCCACTGGGTGGAGGAGACGGGCACGCTCCCTGCGGGCCACGAGAGGCTGCGCGAGCGGCTCACCGCCCTGGACTCAGACCCATGGGATTCCGTACGAGAGGCGGCGGCCGAAGCGCTGCGTGCCCTGAACGAGAGCCGGAACAACTGACGAGGCAGGGGTGAGCGTGGCAACACCGGTGACTCCCACCTTCTGCTTCGGAACCGCCCAGCGCAGCACAGTGGCCGACACCGTGCGGGACGGTGACGGCACCGCGGGCGAGGGGCAAGTATGCCGCGACAGACGCGGGACAGGACGCCGACTGAGGTTCCGGGTGGGCGTCGACGAGCTACACAGCCAGCAGATCCGGCTCCAGTTCCGTAGCGCACGCGCTGCCGACCAGCCCGTTGCGCCTCACTCAGCCGACGTGTGGACTGATTCCGCCCCTGCCGCCCCGGACAGGAAGGCTCGGGCGTGCGCCACGACACGCATGCCCTCCTCAAGTAGCGCGGACGCGGTGGCCAGGCCTACGCCCCGGCTCGCTCCGGTCACCAGGGCAGTCGTTCCGGTCGGATACACATCCAGGGGCGCACCGCTTTCGGCGTCATCATTGCCCGAAATTCTGCCCCAAAGGGCCATGGAATCACCCTAATGAAGTCGATCAGGACATTGGGCGGTTGATTTTGGCCGTGTGCCATTTGAGAGATTGCCATGGGCGGGAGCCCTGCGCGATCGTCATCGTGCAAGCGGAAAACGTTTCCCGGAAATGGCCGAGGAATATGGTCACGTACGGGCTCGGAATCAGGGAGTAATTGTGCTTTCGAAAACCAAGAGGGTTGCGCGCTCCGCAACCGTGGCGCTCGCTGCCGCCGCCGCGTTCACCGTGGTGATGCCCAGCGGAAACGCCTTCGCCATCGATAAGGTCGAGTGCCGCGGCGGCGAAAACTTCTTGAAGATCTGGTCGCACTCCAACGGTCGGCAGAGCGTGGACTGCTATGCGAACAAGGGGCGGACCAACTTCGGCAACTGGTGGGTCGACCGGATCTCCACGGGCAACAACGACCTGATCTACTACGACGCCAACGGCGACTCCGTGCGCGTCAACCGGTGGACCGACATTACCTTCCCGAACCGGCCGCCGAAGGTGAAGGACATCGAAATCCTCTGACGAGTGGTGGCTCGGATAAATACGAGTCGATAACTCGGTGAAACGATGGCCATCTTCGCACCATGGCCATTTCACGTACCGCCGGCCACGCCTCTTCTGGCGTGGTCGGCGCAGGCCATTTCGCCCGATGCCTGCACCTGCACTGCCCGTGCTTCCTCGCCCCACTTGCGACAGCCGCCCCGCAGAGTCCGGCAGGGTCAGTTCGAGGACATCGCGGCCCCTTCGTGGGAGCGGCAGCGCCACCGACCCGGCGCAGACCCGAACGAGCCGTGGACCCTTGGCGGCCCACTCACCGATCACCTCGCAGTGGGAGCCGTACCGGCGCACACGATGCACTGTCCACGCGGCCACACCCCCCGGATACGACGTCTCCTGATTTGCCACCGACGGATACGAGTGCACCAGGTGTCGGCGGCAGCAGAGCAGGGCCCTCGGCGACCAGGACGGCCCTCGCTCGGCGCACGGCCGGGCGGGACAAGACGGAGGCCACTGCCAGCGCTTGATCAGTTCACCAAAGATCGCGCCCCGCTTTTTCGGGTTGCTCCCCGCATCCGCGGGGCTGGACCCAGGGCGGACCCGAGCCGACGGGGGGAGCGGATCCTGCTCCCGGGCACAGGGGCGGGTGTGGCGTTGCGGCCCGTGGTGGTCCAGGTGGGCGGCGGCGGTCGGGACTGGTCGGGGGAGGGGGGGTCGGTAACTGCCGTCCCGATTTCTCGTGCCGCCCGCCGCTGGTCCGGCGTTTGGAGTGCCGTATGTGCCCGCCCGACGGGCTGATGCCTGCCGGGTGTTGGGGTTCAGTGCTGCCATGCGAAGGGATCTTCCCTTCCTTGTCTGGCTGCGATCCGGCGCGGAATTCGCCGGCACTGGCTAGGGTCGGCTCATGTCCAGTCCTGGAGACGTTCCGCCCGAGGTGCTGAGCCGGTTGCGGTCGATTGCCGGTCAGTTGCCCCAGTCGTATGAGGAGCCGGCCTGGATCGGCGTGCGCTGGCGGATCCGGACCCGGACGTTCGCCCATGTCTACACCCCAGACCCGGATCGCCACCCGCTCTATGCCCCGTATGTGACCGCGGATCAGGAGCCGGTCGTGCTGACGTTTCGGGTGCCTGTCGACGATCTGCTGGGCTTGACCGTCGGCGGGTTTCCCTTCCTACGTGCCGGCTGGGGCCACAACGTCGTTGCGGCCATGCTCGGCGAGCACACCGACTGGGCTGAACTTGCCGAACTGATCACCGACAGCTACCGCGAGATGGCCCCGAAATTCCTCGCCGCCCAAGTCGCCCTCCAGCCGCCGAGCGGCTGACCGGCACCGGACCCGGTCTCTTGCCGTGCCACGCACGGCGGGTGGACCTGGGGTCGCGATCTCCGCAACGCCCCGCACGTGGCGCATCCGCCCTCCACCCACCCACCGGAACGTCACCGATCACCGGTCACGGGCCCCGGCGCAGCGGGTGCGCCACTGATCGCCTCAAAAGGCACCGCGCCGTGGCCACATGGTGCGACAAGCTCGCGGTCCGCCACGAGGCGACCGTTCGTGTCGCGGCCCTCAACGAGTGCCTGTGACCGGCGCATTCGATCCACGCCCTAGCCGGGAGGTGACCCGTCGGCGCGCTGGTTGCTGCGGTCGATCTCCGGCATGTGGGTCTCGGCCCAGACCCGCAGAACGGAGAGCGGTCCTTCGAGGGACAGGCCGAGCTCGGTGAGCCGGTAGTGGACGGCGGGCGGCACGGTGGGTTCCACTCGGCGCGCGACCAGGCCGTCGCGGACCAGGCTCTGCAGGGTGACGGACAGCATCTTCTGCGAGATGCCGGGGATACGGCGCCGCAGTTCCGCGAAACGGAGCTCGTCCGGAGCCTCCTCGGCCAGCACCTTGATCGCCATCGACGTCCACTTGGTGCCGATCCGGTCGAGCAACTGGCGGGTCGGGCAGAGCGGATCCAGCAGATCACCCCGCTCACCGCGCCGCCGCCTGGGTTCGCCGGTCCTCGATGTGGTCACTCAGGGCTCACCACCTGAAGGGAAAGTGCCGTCTTGGAGGAACCAGGGTAGTTCCTTAGCGTGACGTGGTCACTATTCCTCACCACACCTGGAGCCTCTCCATGCCCGAGCTGCGGCGCGTCCCCGTCAATGGTGTCGAACTGAACGTCGCTCTCGACGGATCGGGCCCGGCTGTCCTGCTGCTGCACGGTTTCCCGCACACCTGGGAGCTGTGGACAGACGTCATGGCCGGCCTGTCCGGCCGCTACCGCGTCATCGCGCCGGACCTGCGCGGGTTCGGCGCGAGCAGCCAGGCCGCCTCCGGATACGACGCGGGCACCCTGGCCAATGACGCCGAAGCGCTTCTCACCACGCTCGGCGTCTCCTCGGCCGCGGTGGTGGGCATCGACGCGGGTACCGCGCCGGCCTTCCTCCTCGCCCTGCGCCGCCCCGATCTCGTCCGGCGCCTGGTCGTCATGGAGTCCCTTCTGGGCAGGCTGCCCGGCGCCGAGGACTTCCTCGCCGACGGGCCGCCGTGGTGGTTCGGCTTCCATTCCGCCGCGCCCGGCCTTGCCGAGACCGTGCTGGAGGGCCACGAGGCCGCCTACGTCGACTGGTTTCTGCACGCCGGCACGCTCGGCGACGGGGTGCGCCCCGCCCTCCGGGACGCCTTCGTCCGCGCATACACCGGCCGCCAGGCGTTGAGCCGCGCGTTCTCGTACTACCGGGCGCTGCCCGAGAGCGCGGTACAGATCGAGCAGGCCGTCGCCACTGCCCGCCTGACGGTGCCGACGATGGCGTTGGGAGCCCGGCCCGTCGGTGCGGCACTGGAACGTCAGCTCCGCCCCCTCACCGACGATCTCACCGGACACCTCATCGAAGACTGCGGCCACATCATCCCGCTGCACCGCCCGCGCGCCCTGCTCACGCTGCTGCGTCCATTCCTGTCCGGTGAGGACGCGAAAGCCACGTGACCGGGACCGGGACCGGGACCGGGAACTGACTGTCCGCACACGCCCCGGGCCGCCCGGCTCGGTAGGAGAGTAAGTGGGAGTGCCAATCGCTTCATGCCGTCGCGTCAAAGTGACCGGTTCATCAAAAGCCCGTCACTCCGTTCGTCGTCGGGTCGTTGGCCAACAAAAGGGCGGCCGTTCACACGGCACGGCCGGAGATCAGGCGTGGTGCTGGCACTGAGTCACCGGTGCAAGGGATCGCGGCGGGATGGGGAATGGGGCGGTTATGGGGGCGGCAGCGCGGCGGGTGGGCAACTTGCCCCAGGAGACCAGTCGCCTGGTCGGGCGGCGGGCGGAGCTTGCGGCAGTGGCCCGGTTGTGCGGGCGGTCGCGGTTGGTGACCGTGACCGGGGTGGGGGGCGTGGGCAAGACCCGGCTGGCCGGACGGGCGGCGGGCGAACTGCAGCCGCAGTTTGCGGACGGGGCGTGGTGGGTGTCCCTGTCCCCGCTCACCGGCGGCTGGGGAGTGCTGCCGTATGCGGTCGGCGAGGCGCTGCCGCTGGCCGACCAGACCACCCGGCCGATGCTGGAGGTGGTCGCTGAGTATCTGGCCATGCGGGAGACGCTGCTGGTGTGGGACACCTGTGAGCACCTCGTCGAGGAGTGCCGGGAAATGGCGGCGATGCTGCTGACCATTGCACCGGGCCTGCGGATTCTGGCCACCAGCCGCCGCCCGCTCGGCATGCACCTTGAGGAGGTGCTCCACCTCGATCCACTTCCGGTTCCGGGGGAGGGTGCGGACGGCGCGGCGGGGGAGTCGGACGCGGTGGTCCTGCTGGCCGACCGGGCCGCGCAGGCTGTGCCGGGATTCGCCCTGACCGACGCCAACCGCGCCGAACTGGCGGCCCTGTGCCGCCGCTTGGAGGGTCTGCCGCTGGCCCTGGAACTCGCCGCTGCTCGCCTGCGTGAACTCTCCGTGGCCGAGCTGAACCAGCGCCTGGAGGACCGGTACACCATCCTCGGCAACACCGAGGCTGCGGACTACGACGCCGACCCGCCCTGGCACCAGGCCCTGCGCACCGCGATCGGGTGGAGCCACCAGCTGTGCACGCCCGCCGAGCGCCTGCTCTGGGCCCGGCTGTCGGTCTTCGCCGGCACTTTCAACGCCGAGGCGGCCCGCGAGATATGCGCCGACACGCTGGTGCCCGGGGAGCAGGTCCGCAGCCTCCTGTACGCGCTGGTGGAGAAGTCGATCCTGATCTGGGAGCCGACCGGGATGGGCGAGCGCTACCGCATGCTGGACACCATCCGCGAGTACGGGGCCCACTGGCTGCGCGGTCTCGGCGAGGACGATGCGCAGCGCCGCCGCCACCGAGACCACTACCTGGCCCTGGCCCGCCGGGGCGACGCCGCCTGGATCGGGCCCGACCAGTTCGCCTGGTACGACCGGATGACAGCTGAGCGTGACAACCTCCGCGCCGCGCTGGAGCACTGCCTGAGTGCATCCGAGGACCATCTCGCGCTGGAGATGGCTGCGGCTTTGTGGTTCTTCTGGTACGGCTGCGGGTTCGTGAAAGAGGGCCGGCACTACCTGGACCGAGCCCTGGCCGCCGACACCGCCCCCTCCCCGGCCCGTGTAAAGGCGTTGTACGCCTGCGGCCCGGTGCTGGTCTATCTGGGCGATCTGAACGCTCTGGAGGAGCGGGCCGTCGAGTGTTCCGCTCTGGCCGCACGCTTCGGCGACACGGAACGCAGTTATGCGGCTGCCACGGAGCTGCGGGTGGCGGCGCTGCGCGGCGAGCTGGCACAGACGGTGGCCTTGGCCGAGGCCCAACTCGCCACCAACTGGCGCGATGAGCCACTCACCTTGATTCCCCTGGCGGCGCTGGTCCTGTGTACCCACTCGCTCGTCGCCGCAGGCCGCTTCGAGGAAGCCGTCGCCTGGCTGGACGAGTTGAGCGCCGCCTGCGAGCGCAAGGGTGAGCGCAGCATGCGCGCCTGGGGCGACTTCGTCCGCTCCCAGGCCGAGCTGGCCCTGGGCCGGTTCCAGCAGGCGCACGAGCACGCCCGGGCCGCCCTGATGGTCAAACACCGGCTTCGCGACGGCGTGGGCACCGGTATGGCCCTGGAATCGATGGCCCGCGCCGCCACGGCCACCGGCCGACATCAGGACGCCGCATGGCTGCTCGGTCTGGCCGCGCAGCTGTGGAAGACGCTTGGCCGGCCACAGGCCGGCGTCCCCCCGGTGGTGGCCGCCCACCAAGTCTGCGTACGCCAGACCCGCGAAGCCCTCGGGCCAGACGCCTACCAGCGCGCCTTCGACGCCGGCTGCACTATCAACCTGGACACCGGCATCGCCAACATCCTCAACGGCGCCTCCGCACCGCCTTCCTGAAGGACCGGATCAAGCGCACCGAGGCCTGCATGAAAAGGGCGACGTCCAGGCATGCACGCATGTACAGCGAATTGCAGGACGGACTTCAACGATTGTCGGCGTACGGACTCTTCACCGTCGTGGAAGTCGAGCGTCTGATGAAACTTTGGGCAGGGACCGACGAGGCGCTTGGGGGCCGGTACTTCTGGGTCTCGGACGGCCTGGTCGTCAGGGATCCCGGCATCGACAGCATGACCGACGTGATCGCCGGGCTGATCGAGAAGGGCGAGTTCTCCGAGATCTTCCAGCGTGTGATCAACGACTGATCAAGTGCCTGGCCGCCGACGGCGACGTGGGTCGTCAGGCCACGTCGTTGTCCCGCCATCGAGCAACGGGGCGCGGCGCTCGACTTCACCGATGACCCGCACCCTCATGCCGTGCAGGTGTTCGGGGAACTGCTGCCCCTGGACAGTCGGCGGCGCGCGCAGAACGAGGTGAGCCTCAGCCCTTCACCAGCTTCTGCCGTACGCCTCGGGCCTTGCCCGGCAGTTCTGGGGTGCTGCTCGAGCGCCCGCCCGGCCAGACGCGGCCCACTCCTCCCAGACACCCTCACCTGCCGAGCGACGTACAACACCACCGGCGCCAGTCGCGGGAGTGATCAGGCGCGGGAGTGACGGGCTGGAGCGGGGTGTGCCGACAGGGTCGATCACTCGTAGAGCAGTGGTGCCGAAGGGGTATGCGCGGATTGCCGGCCCGGTGTGGTGTAGGCGAAGTTGAGGACGGTGCGACGGACGCCAGGGCGGCGAAGGGGTGTGACGCGGTGGGCAGTGGTGTCACTGCGCAGCAAGTAGCCGTCGCCGGGCCGGTGGTGGAGCCGCAGTGCCAGCGGGCTGTCCAGGGCCTTGAGGGTCCGTGTCTGCGGTACGTACTCCAGGAGCCCGCCGTCCTTCGGGTCGTCGGGGGCCTGGAGGAACAGCACCAGCGCCAGGGGGTAGTCGTCGATGTGCGCGCCATGTGTGTCGCCGGGCTGGTGCAGGATGTTCAGGACATGACGTTCGACCGGGTCGTCGACGCCCACGACGTCGAAAGCGGCTATCGGCTCGAGGAGGGCGAGCAGCGCAGGGTCCCGGTAGAGGGCGGACACCACGGGGGACTCTTCGGCGATGACCCGCCCGCCCAGTGTGGTCATGTGGCGGGGTGAGCCGTTCATGCAGTCCATCGCGAAGTCCCGCCGCGTGGCGATCTTCTCCACGCGCTCCATCTCGGCGAGCAGCAGCGACAGCGAGTCCGGGGGCAGCAGCTCTGGCAGAGGCAGATAGCCATGGGTGACGAAGTGGGCCCGAGCCTGCTCGGTGTACGACGGTAAGGAGATCACGGCACGGCACTACCCGCACTAACACCAGATCAGTCAATTAGCGCCGGGGACAGCCAAGTTCAGGACACCCTGCTCCATACCGCAAGGCTCAGCCTGGTTGCCGTCACCGCAAAGACCAACCGGGTCAAGGGAGACTGAGACTCCCCTGTGGCTGCCGCGGGCCCAGATGTGGCACTTAATTGCACACAGTAGGGCTCTTCCTGTCCTCCGAGAGGGGGGCAGGAAGAGCCCTGCACAAAGGCGGTCGCCCCTGGCGGCAGAGCTCTAGCGCTCCAGGTTCTTCTTCATGGCCGTTGCCATCGCCTCTTCAGCCCTGCGGAGAGTCTTCGCATCGGCGTTTTGAGGGCTGCAGCCGCAGCGCGGGTGAAAGGTCGAGCTGGGCTCTGGGGAGAGCTGACGTGAAGGAATAGCGCAGGCTCGGAATACTGCCTCTTCGCCAGCCAAACGATTGTCGGCGTTAACGCAACAGTGATGCATCTGGCGATGGAGGCTGGCGGTGAACCGGCGACAGCGGCATCGCAGCGTTGTCCCCGCCATGTCGGGCGGCCTTTCAAGTCCAGGGTGCTTTGGTCCGGCCGGAGTACGGCGACCGGATGTCGTCGGCAGCCGGGCAGGGGCCGTCACTGCAGCTCCCGTGGACCCGTTAAGGGGCCGGGGGCGGGTTCTCAGACTTTCCAGGTGCGCAGTGCCTGGGCCACGGTGTACACGCTCACTCTGGTTTCGCGGACCTTGCGGACCAGGTCGGACAGAGCGCCGTAGGGCGGGTCGATGCCCTCGCCTGACTGGTCCATGTATTGGGCGGCGACGAAGACCGCGAAGAGGCTGTTGCGGTGCGGCAGCGGCTCCAGCTGCACGATGGTGTGCAGGAGCGCTGCGGCGCGCCAGGCGGCGTCGGGGTCGGATGCCTCCAGGGTCGGCATCCGCGTCTTGTGCCGTGCGACGGCTGCGACGAGCGCGGAGTAGTCGGCCACGGAGACGTCGTCGTCATCCAGGGCGGTCTCCTGGATGTCGAGCAGCCAGGAGACGTCGATGTGTAGGACCATCAGGCGGCTGCGGTCCGGTTGCCTCGCTGGGAGGGCGGCACCTCGTCGGGGAAGGCGGCGTCGAACTCGGCGCGGAGCCTTTCCGCCCACATGGCGGCGCCGGCGACGAATTGCTTGCGCTGCATCTCCCGCACGCCGAGGTCATGGAGGTAGGACTTCAGGCTCTTGCCCTCGGCGGCGGCCGCCGCGCGCACGCCTTCCATTTCTTCCGCAGAGAAGGACACATTCAGTGATGGCATACCGTCCATGGTACCTACCTGGTGCCAGCTCGTGCCATCCCTTCGCGGAGTCTCCCGGGGGAGGGGGCCGGAGGGGTGGCCTCCGCTCTTTTGCGGACGGGCCGGCCCTTCTCGGCGCGCGGGGTGCAACCGTTGTTCGGGAGGGGTAGAACGCAGCGGTTTGCCTGGTGGTACCGGCGGTGGAAGACGCCGGGCCGCTGCCGTTCGCCGCTCTTCCCGGGTGGTGGAGCCGCTGCGACGCCCCCCGACCGGCGCGCTGCCGTCAAGGACGCGCTTGCCGTCCGCCGGGCCGACCGTTACCGCCTCCTGGGCTGGAGGCGCGTGTGCGCTGCTGCCCGCCTGCGTGGGGATGGCCCGCGTAGCGCCCCTTGACCGGTGCGCTGCTACTTGCCCGTCGCCCACAGCACGACGACGGCCACGATGAGGATCGTCGCCCACATCGGCCACCCGGCGGTGGTAAACCGGCCCCGGCTGTCCCTTGGCTGCGGCCGCCTGCGTTTCGCCATGGCCCGCCCCCTGCTGCCCGGCCCCGCGCGGGCCCTTACGTTCAGGGTCGGACCGTGGGGGAGGGGCGGCAAGGACGCGAATCGGCCGCTGTGTCGGATGCCCGGCCCGGCGGGGCGAGGCTCCCGGAGGCCGAGTGTGGACTGCAGGCCCTGCAGGGGCCTACCGCCGGGTCTGCCGCGTCGGCCCCAGGGCAGGCGCGATCGTGGTGTGCGGATAGGCCGTCTGAACGGCAGTGGCTGCCGACGACGCGGTAGCGGCCGGGGAGCAGGGGAGCCGGTTTCTTGCGAGCTCCGGTGAGACCCGGCCCTGACTACGCACTGACACTGGCGGCACAGCAGGTGTACGCGCGCACTCAGGCCGTACTGGGTGATGTGAACTCGGCGGTTGAGCTGATGGCGGCGGTCGTCCGCCGACGCGAACAGAGCCTTGGTGCTGAGCACCCCTTCACCTCCCAAGCCCAGGGACACCTGGAGGCACTACGGGCTCAAGCAGCCGCTCAACTCGCGGACTGACAACCGCCGCACGGATATCAGCCATGGGTGCCAAAAGGCCCCGGAGCGAATCGGGTGGCGGGTGCCAGGTGTCGGGACAACGTGCGTCGGAGGTGTGTCACCAGGGGCTCTAGGAGAGACAGAACTGAGAGGGCGGTTCGCAATGTGATGTCTGTTTCCAGGGGAGGTTGGGGATGGGCTGCCGGCCGTGGGGTTCAGTGGGCTATTCACTGGTTGCTGCCGAACTGGTCGCAGAGATCGACGCGGACACCGCCATCGACCAGGGCGCCTGGCGTCACCCCCTACCGTTCGTCCGGCTGCGCCTCGACGTCGCAGTCGGCGACGTACCCCGCTTCGGCGGCACCGCCCCGCAGCTGGATGAACCTTCGGAAGCGCTGACCGAACCCCAACGGCGCGGTGCTCGCCGCCATCGACCCGCCGCGCCTGCGCAGAACCCGCTGCAGGCGGTTCGACAATGCGGCGTCGAAGTGCTGCGGGCGGCTTCGTGACCCCGCCATCTCCACGGTTCGCGGTGTCTGGTGAGCGCCCTCAGCTGTCTGGTTCCATGATCACCCCGTGGCTCCTGCTAGGGCCTGTCGCCAAATGGGATCTCTGTTGCATGTCCGAGGTGTTCACCGCAGTCCCCGAAGAGTTCTGGCCAGCGCATACCATCCGGGCATGGGGAAAAAGGGATTGGGGTTTCTCGTGGGGTTGAGCGTTGCCGGAATGCTCGGTTGGGCGCTCGCTGGGTCGGTGTACCTCGGTTGTGGACCATCACGTCGAGGTTGCGGTGTTCCTGACGGCGGCGGCTGGTACTTCGCCGCCATGATGACGATGCCGTGGTTACTGGTCTTCTACGGGGACACAGTCCTCCGGGATGACGACTGGCGTCCATCACTGGGTATCTCGGCCGGGGCCGTCGCAGGCATCGTCTTCGCCCTGTCCAAGGAACCCATTCCGCCACGCATGTGGATCTTGATCGTGGTGCTCGCGGCCTTCGCAATCGGTACACCCCTCGTGCTCTGGCACCGGGGCCGTAGCCGGCGGACTCGGCCCGCGCAGAACTGACCCGCTCTACCGTCGGTGCCCTTGAACAGTGGGTCAAGGCCAGGTGATACATCGTCATGAGCTGTCCAACAGGGAATGGGAGTTCGTTCGGCCCCTACTTCCTCATTTGAGGCGAGGCAGGAAGCGGCTGGACGACCGGATGGTCCTCAACGGAATCGTGTGGAAGTTCCGCACCGGGACGGCCTGGCGGGACGTGCCCGAGCGGTACGGGCCATGGGCCACGCTCCACACCCGCTTCCGTCGGTGGGCGGCAGACGGCACCTTCGAGCGGATGCTCAAGGCAGCTCAGGCGCAGGCGGACGCAACCGGGGACATCGACTGGCTGGTGTCGGTCGACTCCACCATCGTCCGAGCTCACCAGCACGCCGCCGGGGCTCGCAAAGGGGGCTTTGCAGCCCCGGCCTCGGACGCTCCAGAGGCGGCCTGACCTGCAAAATTCATCTCGTCCGCGACGCGCTGGGCCGCCCGCTCGCCTTCACCGTCACGGGCGGGAACACCAACGACTGCACCCAGTTCACCGCCGTGATGGAAGCGATACGGGTGCCCTGCATCGGTCCAGGACGACCCCGTGTGGGCCCCTCGTATGTCCTTGGCGACAAGGGCTACAGCTCCAAGGCCATCCGCACTTGGCTGCGACAGCGCGGCATCAGCCACACCATCCCCGAACGGGCCGACCAGGTCCGTAACCGGCTCCGGCGCGGCAGCCGCGGCGGGCGGCTGCCGGTCTTCGACAAGCAGCTCTACAAGCGCCGCAACGTCGTTGAACGGTGTTTCAACCGGTTGAAGCAGTGGCGCGGCATCGCCACCCGCTACGAGAAGACCATCGAGTCCTACCAAGCAGCCGTCACCCTCGCTTCGCTCCTGATGTGGGTGTGACATTTGACGACAACTCCTAGGGGTTACAGGCTCCGCCGCATGCGCCGCACCGCGGCCATCTCGCGAGCCGTCGCTACTAGGTGAAGATGTACTGGAGCGGGTCGGCCACCTCGGCCTGTGTCGTTCGTATCTGTGAGCAGAAAGAGGAACTTGTCGATGTCGAGGCCTTTTGTCCGCCAAGTGTCGGAGAGTTCGTGGACTGACTGGGACGATCCTCGTGATGGCCTGCTGTCGTTCACCTCGACCATCGGTGACGGCACGACTCCGTCGGACACGCTGACGGCGGGACTGACGAAAGTGCCGTCGGGAGGATGGCTCGGGCTGCACAGCCACGAGGCCACCGAGGTCTATCACGTACTGCTCGGAGATGGCATTGTGCACCTTGAGGGGCAAGAGGAGCACGTTGGGCCAGGAAGTATGGTCTTCATTCCATCTGGATGTGTTCATGGAGTCCGCAACACCGGCGACAGCGACCTGGAGTTCTTCTACGTGTACGCGGCAGACTCGGCAATGGATGAGCGAACGCGGTACACCTACCCGGTTGATCCCGCCCCCGACGCGTGAAGGCACGAATCACCCGGCGGTCGACGTAGGCGTTCCAAGGCGCGCCGAGAGGGCGGTTCGTAGGGTGATGTCAGTCTCAAAGGAGGCGGGAGCGGCACGCCCTGGCTGGGCGTTGGGACGCGCTGCTCTACGACCTCTGCAAGGAGTGTGCGGCCTCAGCGCGGCAACTGGTTCATCTGGCCCGTCGGCTTGACCGAGTCGCGGACCAAGACGAGCAACGCAACAAGGCCGACGCTGAGCACACCCGACTCCGTTCCCTGGTGCGGCAGTTGCGCATCCTAGGAGCGGCGGAACTCCAGCAGGCAGCAAGGGAAGTCGAGCACCACGCCTATTGGCTGCGTGCTGTGCACGAGGGCCGTCCGGACGAACTCATCGACCACTATGGCGGCGCCTCCACGCACGGAGAATAAAGGGGCATCTCGCGCGAAGACATCCTGAAGACCATGCAGGAGTACGACGACTTGGAAGCCGAGAAGATCGTTCAGTACGCGGACACATGGCAGCCGTGTGCCCCAGAATGCGGGTATGGACGCAGGTCTCGCAGCAATCCTCGGCGCAACAGTAGGAGCTTGCGGAACGGCTGTCGCAGCCGGCGTGAGCGGATTCTTCTCCCGATCTCAAACGGCGCTGCAACTGGCAGCGCAACAGCAGCAGGCGGAGCGGCAGATACGGGCTGATCTGGCGACGCAGATGCGGGAGCCCCGCCGCCAGGCGTACGCCAGCTACGCAGCAGAGGCCAGCCAGCAGGCGGATGCGCTGCTGTGGACCTGTCACGCGCTGTCTCACGAACCGCCTCGCCGGGAAGCGGCCGTAGAGCATCTGGATGCGTTCATGCAACGAGGCAGCACGGCCTATGAAGGCGTCCTGTTGGAAGGTCCCGAAGAAGTCGCGCTTGCTGCCTCGGAGTTGTCCGGAGCGATCGCTCAAGGGACTGTCATCGCTGCCACGTGGCTTGAGCAAGGCGACGAGAGTGCCGCGCGAACCGGGCCGCGTGACTTCGCAACAGAGCTGCGGGAAGCCCACGAGGTCGCACAGAAGGCCCTACGGGATTTCCGCTTCCTGGCTATGGACGCCATCCGAGCCGACGGCGGACATCCCGAGGCAGAGCAAGCCCGAGCACGGACCGCCGCGCTTCGTGAGGCGCTGGGACGACCAACGTGGGGGTAGTAGGACTCCGTTAGGTCTTCCGGATGCTCCTGATCAGGAGCATCCGGAAGACCTAACGGAGTCCTATTAGGGAAGAGAACCTAGATCAACTGATCCGGCAGGCCCAGCAGCACGGGCGGGGCCCACCGCGCGACCCCGCCGCGGGGCAGCTGCTGCCCGGCCTGGTGGCCAACCTGGACCAGCCACCCCATCTACACCGGCACCTCAACCGCGATCACCCCCATATCAAGACCCGCAGGCCCGTAACGCGCCGTGCTCACCCATCCTTTGGCCTTCCTCCTCATCGATCACCAGGCCCAGGGAACGTACTGGCCAGACAGCTTTGACGAGCAGAGCGCCGTCACCCGTGAGAGTGGCGCATTGCCACCGCAGGATTCCCGTGCGATCTGGCACGTGGACGCAGCCTCGAAAGAAGGGAGGGCAAGGTCACCTACACGAGTGGGTAGGGCTTGTGCAGGCCCGGCATGGCCCCGTAGGTTCCGCGCGTGACCGCAGCGGTGTCCGTAACAGCCACGATCCTGGTCGTCGACGACCACGAGCCGAACCGCTTCGCCATGGGCAGTGTGCTGCGCCGGGCGGGCCACCGAGTGCTGGAGGCCGGCTCGGGCCCTCAGGCGCTGGCCGTTTTGCACGAGGCCGATCCCCTGCCGGAACTGGCCATCCTTGATGTGCGGCTGCCCGGTGTGAGCGGGTTCGAACTCGCCCAAGAGATGAGGGCCGACCCCAAACTTCCACACATCCCGGTTATCCACGTCTCCGCGGAAGCCAACGATCCAGGCGACCGCATCCGCGGCCTGGAAGCGGGCGCTATCGCCTATCTGGCCTCCCCAGTCGCCCCCGAGGAGCTGCTGGCCACGGTCGATTCCGTGTTGCTCGCGCAGCGCGAGGCAAAGACGGCCCGGGAGGAGCGCCGTTTCGCCTTCGACCTGCAGCACGCCTTCCTTCCCCGGGCGGAGAAGCTGGCCGCACTGGAGGCCATCGACCTCGCCGTCGGTTACGTACCGGCGATGGAGCGCGCGCAGCTTGGCGGGGACTTCTACGCGGCCTTCGCCGTGGACAGCGGGGTGCTGCTGGCCGTGGGCGACGTGGCCGGGCATTCTCTGGCCGCAGCCACGGTCATGGTCGAGCTGCGTCACGTCCTGCGGGCCTACGCCCTCGAAGGCCACGAGCCGCACCACATCCTGCGGTTGATGGACCGCCTTCTCGTGCATTTCCATCCCGACATCACCGCGACCATGTGCCTGGTCGTCCTCGACGCGCGCTCCGGCGCCATGGACATCGCCAACGCCGGGCACCTGCCGCCGCTGGTCATCTCACCCGGCGGGCAGGCGCGCTACCTGCCCGTCCATGGCCCGCTGCTGGGTTTGAACCTGCCGCACAAACCCGCCGCGCAAGCCCGTCTCGAGGACGGTCAGGTGCTGCTGATGGTCACCGACGGCCTGATCGAACGGCCCCGCGTCGACCTCGCCGTCTCCTTGGAAGACCTCCGCCGGCGGGCCGCACACGCCCCCTGCACCCCCAACACCCTGCGCGATGCCCTGCTGCAGCACTACAGCAGGGACACCGAAGACGACATCGCCCTGCTCGCCGTGCGCCGACAACCGCCCGAAGCCACCTGAATCGCCGGGACGTGGCACCGGCCCCCGGCTGGCAGCCAGGCCCGCGCCCGTGTCCTGGTTCAGGCACCAGGCGCAACGTAGCGAGATCGCGCCCGCAGCGCGGAGCAGCACTGCGTGGCCGGGACCTGCAGGGGGCGGATCTCGGTGCTCGGGATCCTTCACCGAGAGGCAGGTACGAGATCGACAGCGGTTTCAGCTTGCCAGTTGCTGGAGCCATTCGCGCAGCAGGGCTGTTTCGGTGTCGCGCAGGGGTAGCGCGGTGTCTGTGGCCGGGGGTGTGGTTTCGAGTGCGGCATCGAGGGCGAGTGCGCGTGAGGCCAGGTCCGGCCCGGGTGGGGTGGGCGGGTTGGTGGTGAGGGAGGCGATGACGGTGTCCCGCAGCCGTGCGGATGTGGTCAGGTCCCGTTCGGGGGGCGCTTCGCCGATCAGTGCCAGGGTGGCGCCGGTGGTTGCCGCGTGGATGATGCGGGTGGCCTGCGCGACGGGGATCCGCAGGCGCCCGGCCTCGGCCGTCCGGCGCAGCAGTTTCACCAGCAGGGCGTGCGCTTCGTCGGCGGCCGGGGGGCGCCGTCCGGGCTGCACCGTGCCGTACATGAGCATGTAGAACGCGGGGTGCTGCACCCCGAAGTCGACGTGCAGGTCCCAGCCGCGGTAGAGGTCGGCCACCGGGTCGTCGGGGGTCAGTGCCAGAGCCTCGCGTTTCTCGGCCAGGTACATCTCGAATCCGTAGGCGGCCAGCTCGGCCAGGAGTCCGTCCTTGTCGTCGAACATCCGGTAGAGCGCGGGGGCCGTGATGCCCGCGGCTGCGGCGACGGCGCGCGTGGAGAGCGCTTGGCTGCCACCCTCCTCCAGCAGCTGGGCGGCCACCTGCAGTACCTGGCGTCGCGCGGGGCGTCGTCCTTCATCCATGGAACAACGATATCGCGTTTTGCGTATCACTGCCTTATCGGTGTTACGGTTTTGAGCGTAACGTTGATCCATGCAGCTGCTGGTGGTCGACGCGGGCCCCGTATTGGGGCGTGCGCCACGCCCTGCCGGGGCCTCCTGCGGTACCCGAGGCGGGGGAGGGGCAGTACGGCCGACCGTCACAGCGTGCGGCTCACCGTCCGCCGCCGCACCAGCGAACCCGCCGCCATCGCGGCAGGAGAGGAACACCCGTGTCCGACATATCGATCGTCATCGCGTCGCATTCCGGCTACGGCCACACCGCGCAGATCGCCGCGGCCGTGGCTGATGGCGTGCGCTCCATCGCCGGGACGCACGTCCAGCGCGTGGATGTCGCCGCCCTCAGCGACGCGGACTGGGAAGCGATGGACGCCGCAGACGCCATCATCTTCGGTACTCCCACCTACATGGGCAGCGCGTCGGGGGCGTTCCACGCCTTCGCCGAGGCCAGCAGCAAGCGGTGGATGACCCGTGTCTGGAGCGACAAGCTCGCGGCGGGGTTCACCAACTCCGGTTCCATGAGCGGCGACAAGATGCACACGCTGCAGTACCTGGCGCTCTTGGCGGCCCAGCACGGGATGCTCTGGGTGAGCCTGGGCCTCCTGCCGGGCTGGAACACCACCACCTCCAGCCCCCAGGACGACAACCGCCTGGGCTTCTACCTCGGTGCCGGTGCGCAGAGCTTCAACGACACCCCCGCCGTCCACGAGGCGGACCTGAACACCGCCCGCCATCTTGGCCGGCGCGTCGCCGAGCACACCCGCGTCCACCGCGCCGGACTGATGGCGACAGCGCACTGACTCAGAGGTCCGCCAGGAGATCCCTCCCCGTTTCTTTCCAAGGAGTGAGTCATGCGGCACCGGACACTGGGAAGTCAGGGCCTTGAGGTCTCGGCGATCGGATACAGCGCGATGGGCCTGACGATGGCCTACGGACCCACCGACGAGGCGGCCGGCATCGCCGCGCTGCGCCGCGCGTACGAGATGGGTGTCACCTTCTTCGACACCGCGGAGATGTACGGCTGGGGCACCGGATCCAACGAGATCCTGGTCGGCAGGGCGGTCAGGGACTTTCGCGACGAGGTGGTCCTGGCCACCAAGTTCGGCGTCGACATGTCCGGGCCTGCGGAACAGATCGGCGGTGCTCTCGACAGCCGGCCCGACACCATCCGCAAGGTCGCCGACAACAGCCTGCGCTACCTCGGCGTGGAGCACATCGACGTCTTCTACCAGCACCGTGTGGACCCCGAGGTGCCCATCGAGGACGTCGCGGGCACCGTCAAGGAACTGATCGAGGCGGGCAAGGTGAAGTACTTCGGCCTCAGCGAGGCCGGACCCGAGACGATCCGCAGGGCGCACGCCGTGCAGCCGGTCTCCGTCCTGCAGACCGAGTACTCCCTGTTCGAACGGGACGTCGAGCAGCTCTTCCCCGTCCTGAAAGGACTCGGCATCGGCTTCGTCGCCTACTCGCCCCTGGGCCGCGGGTTCATCACCGGCACCGCAAAGCCCGCCGGTCAGTACGGGGCCACCGACCTGCGCAACACCGACCCGCGCTGGCAGCCGGGCAACTTCGAGAGGAACGTCGAAGCCGTCGACCGGCTCGCCGGGCTCGCGGCGTCCAGGAGTTGCACCGTCTCCCAGCTCGCCCTGGCCTGGCTCCTGACCCGGGGCGAGCACATCGTGCCCATCCCCGGCACCCGCAGCCCCCAGCGCATCGAGGAAAACGCCGGCGCCGCCGGCCTCACCCTCACCGCCGCCGACCTCCATGCCATCGACGAGATCCTGCCCCAGGGCGGCTTCGGCGCCCGCTACACCGAGGGGCACGTGCCCACCTGGACCTGAACCCCCCTGGGGCAGATGCACGCAGGCCCGCTCCGGTGAGGTCAGCGCAGAGCCACGCAGGCGACCGCAGGCCAAGCGATCCGCACATGGCTACGCGCATGGCTGCGCCCGCGATCCCTCGGATGGGTTTGTCGGATGCGTCCTTCGGATGGGAACTCAGGGGTGCATGACGATCTTTCCCACGTGCTCCCTGCGGGAGAGTTCTTCCTGCGCCTCAGCGGCCTGCTCCAGGGGGAAGGCTGCGGCGATGACGGGCTGAACCTCCGCCCGGCGGGCCAGGTCCATGAGGAGGCCGAAGTGTGTGGGCGTGTGCATCGCGGACCCGATGACCTGGGCGTTGTGCAGGTAGAGACGGCGCACGTCAAAGGTCACGTCGTAGCCGCCGAGTGCGCCGGCGATGACCCACCGGCCCCCTTCGCGCAGCAGCGGCAGCCCTTCACCGACCAACTCGCCGGCCACGACGTCGAGTGCGACGTCGATACCGTCCGGGGCGGCGGCGCGGATCTGCTCGGCGATGTCTCCTGCGCGGTCGATGACTGCGTGTGCGCCTGCCTCCCGCACCGCATCGATCTTGGGTCCGCTGCTGATGGCGAGCACCGTTGCGCCGCGCGCACGGGCGAGCTGCACCAGCGCCAGGCCGACGCCGCCGGACGCGCCCGAGACCAGGCCGGTTTCCCCCTTTCGCAGCCGGCCTCGCTCGATCATGCCCAGCGCCGTGCCGTAGGCGGTGGGCAACGAGGCGAGCTGGTCGTCGGTGAGCGGGGATTCCGTCACATCATGGACGCGCTCTGCCGGCGCTGTCACGTACTCGGCGTATCCACCGTCGCGTTCGCTCCCCATCAGACCCACCGGGTTGGCGTCCGGCCCCTCCGAGTCGTAGATCGCGGGATCGACGACCACCCGGCGCCCGACAAGGCTCTGCTCCACTCCGGTCCCGACGGCCACCACGCGGCCGGCCACATCGGCGCCCTGGATACGCGGGAAGCCGACCGGGCCGCGCCAGCCCGACTTGGCCCCCGGGTCTCCCGGCCGGCCATAGGCACCCTCCCGGGTCCACAGGTCGGTGTTGTTGAGGGCCACCGCACCGACTCGGACCAGTACCTCTCCCGCCTCGGGAGTGGGGACGGCGACCTCCGCCAGCTCCAGAACCTCCGGCCCGCCGTGCCCGGTGATACGCACCGCTCGCATGACCTGGGACGCATTCATCGCGTGAACCTCCTCGCAGGTATACTGATCTGTGAACATCTCCCACCGTACACCGATCAGTAAAGGAACCCCGCAGTGCAGGAAGAACGGCCTGTGACGCCGGCCGGCCGCCGCATCCTGGCGGCCGCGGAGGAGCTGTTCTACCACCGCGGAATCACAGCGGTCGGCGTGGACCTGATTGCCGAGCGCTCGGGAGTGACCAAGCGGACCCTGTACAACCAGTTCGGTTCCAAGGACCATCTCGTGGCGGCCTACCTCACGGGCCGCGACCAGCGCTGGCGCTCGCTCGTCCGTGCTGCCGTCGACGCCAGCGAGACTCCCGCCGAGGCTGTCACCGCCCCCTTCGAGGCACTGCGGACCTGGAGCAGGACCAACACCCGCGGATGCGCTTTCATCAACGCCCTGGCCGAGCTCCCGGACCCCTCGCACCCCGCCCACCGCATCGCCGCGCACCAGAAGCTCTGGCTGCTGAACCTGTTCAAGGACCTCGCCGCCACAGCCGGCTGCCCGCGCCCGGCCGCCCTCGCCACCCAGCTCCTCGTGCTGCACGAGGGTGCTGTCGCCACTCAGCCCCTCCCGATCGACTGCCTCGCGGAGGGTACTGACCTGGCACGATCCCTGGTTCAGGCCAGCACGCCGCCCCGCCACTAGGCGCCCTGCCGGAGCACGAGCGTGCGGACGCAGCCTGCTGCGCGCCGGCCTCCGGGGGTGTTTCTGTCGAGTCTGGTGAGTCGTGGCCCCCGACCTCCGATGCAGCACGAGGGTTGCGAAGCCAACTCGTCTGCCCGGGGGTCCTGTTGTCGCAGCTCTAGAGCAGAGTTCATCGTCCCAGGTCAGGATGGTGCTTTCGCGTTTCTGCCCCACCAGCCGCGAACCCGGTGAAACGGCGAGGCCAGGGGCTTCACCGGCACGGTTCGCAATTTCCGTGGACGGGCCCGTCGGTGAGCAAGTAGCGTCTGGCTCCGGACCACGCCGCGTGAGACGAACGGAAGGAGGCGAGTGCCGTGCAGTTCTCAACCATCCAGCGCTCCCTCCCCGTTACCCCGGTGTGGCACCTCTGATCCGACCGGGAGCGCTCCTGCCGTACGCATCCCGGAGGAACCCATGACCGATACGGTCATCCGCGCGCTCGACGAGAGCGACGCCCATCTGTTCGACGCACACCCCGACCCGCTGAACGCTCGTGCCGCGCACCAGCGGACCACGCACCGCCCCCACTGGAAGCGGGTGGCTCTGCGCGACGGCGCCGTCGTCGCCCGCGGCGCCTGGTGGGGCGGTCCCGATGACGAGGAACCCGTAAACCTCAACTGGTTCGACGTCGCCGAGGGCGAGATCGGGGCGGGGGCCGAACTCCTGCGCTCCGCCCCGTGGCAGGTCGAACTAGAGATCAACCTGCCCGGCGACTGGCGCGAGCACCCCGCTCTGGCCGCAGCCGCCGAGACGCGCTTCGCCGCCGCCCGGGCCGCCGACTACGAGCTCCTGGTGGAACGCTTCCTGTACCGCTGGACCCCGGAACGCGGGCTGCCCGAGCGGCCCGGACGCCTCGTCTTCGGCCCTGAGCCCGACGACGCGGTCTTCTTCGACGCGGTGCGCCGCATCCACGCGGCCACGCTGGACGCCCACGCGCTGAAGGCCATCGAGGAGGGCGGTCTTGACCAGGCAGCGCGGGAAGAACTGGAATTCTTCCACTGGTGCCCGTCCCCGCGGGAATGGTGGCAGCTCGCCCGCACCCCGGAAGGCGAACTGGCCGGCATCCACATCCCGGCGCACAACCCCTCCGGACCGACCATCGGTTTCATCGGCGTCCTGCCGGAGCACCGCGGCCACGGTTACGCCTACGACCTCCTCGCCGAGTGCACCCACTTCCTGGTGGAACAGGGCGCGGAGGCCGTCACCGGCGCCACGGACCGGGGCAACTTCCCCATGGCCGCGCACTTCACCAAGGTCGGCTTCCCCGTGGTGCGTGAACGGATCAACTTCCACCCCGTCGTCCGGACCGTCTCCAATACCCGCTGACATCACCGGGTGACACCAACAGCGGTGGCCGTGGGCGAGCACCGGCGAACCGGCGCGGCAGCCGTGGTCCTGTCGACCGTGAGGGCGGTTCTGGTCGAACAGGTTGCCTGGTCAGGTGATTTCGGCCGGGTGGGCGCATGAAGGCAGGACCTCCGGTGCAGCACGAGGGTTGCGAACCCGACTCGTCTGCCCCGGAGGTCCTGTTGTCGCAGTTCTGCGCGGTGTCGCCGGTTGTCTTCAACTCGGTGCGTTCTTCCTGCGATTGCCTCGCTCACCGGTTCGGGAACGCAGCCGACCGGCGCCGGACCGGGGCCCCGGGCTACGGCTCGGACATGACCGACGCCGAGGTGGAGTGAAGCTGCCGATTCGATCAACTATCTCAGCTGCGCCCCGATGGCATCCGTTCTGGAACCGGTGAGAGTGATCCCTGGTGATGATGCCCGAGTGAGTCGAATGGACATTGAGGGCGACGGCAGGGCCCCGGGGAGAGTCCTGTTCGCCCGGCTTGATCACGCGTCGGTGTGGCCCGGTCAGGTCCGGTTCAGGCTCAGAGCTCAGCTGGTGGCAGGCCGAGGTGGTCGTGCAGTGCCCGGCAGCCGGCGGGTGTCACGAGGAGGGCGCGGGTGGTGCCGATGCGCGTCATCCACCCGGTGGCGAGTGCGTGGGCAGACAGGGCGGCGCCCACAGCGCCGGCCAGGTGGGGACGGCGCTCGGTCCAGTCGAGGCATGCGCGCACCGGTGGCCGACGTGAGCCGGCGGGCACCGTGATGCCGACCTCGGCAAGCCAGAGGGCGCCTTTGCCGGTCAGGCCCGGCTCGGGTCCCCACTCCAGGAGTCCGCGTTCGACCATTGCGTCGGTGATGGCCAGTGCGGTGGTTCCGGCCAAATGGTCATAGCACAGCCGGGCGCGGGCCAGTGCCTGCTGCCGGCCGGAGGCCGACAGCGAGCGTGGTGGGGCGCTGTGCTTCGGGGCCAGCGCGGCAAGGCTCTCGATCAGTTCGACCACTGTGCGGTCGGCCACCCGTACGTAGCGGTGGCGTCCGTGGCGCTCCTCGACGAGGAGCCCGCTGTTTACGAGCAGGTTCAGGTGCGAGGTCGCGGTGGACGGTGCGACTCCGGCGTAGCGCGCGAGCTCGGTCGCCGTCCATGCCCGGCCGTCTAGCAGCGCGAGGTAGAAGGCGGCCCGGGTGCCGTCGGCCAGCAGCTTGGCCACGCCCGCCAGGTCCACACCCACATCCTGGCCTGCACGCTGAATGTCCACGGTGCCCATTGTCGCCGACGTCCCTTCGACGTCCGTCGAAGCGTCCCCGTCCTAGCGTCGGCTCGTGCGCCGGGCTCACCGGCCCCGCACCCGCATCCGCTCATGTACTGGAGCATTTATGACTGCGTCCGACACTGCCGTCACCGCTACCCGCCAGCCCGACCCCCAGACGGACTTCGTGCTCACCGACGCCCCCAACCCGGAGGACGTTGCGGCAATCTCCGACGCGCTGGACCGCTTCAACATCGAACACACGGGAATCGCCGACCGCAGACCTCTGGCCGTCCTGGTCCGTGATCCCGAGACACGCCAGGTGGCAGGCGGACTGACCGGGCGTACCTCGCTCGGGCTGTTCTTCCTCGACCTCTTCTACCTGCCGCCCCGGCTGCGTGGCAGCGGGCTGGGAACGGAGATCCTCCGGCGGGCCGAGGATGAGGCCCGTGCCCGTGGCTGCCGCACGGCCGTGCTCTACACGATCACCTTCCAGGCCCCCGGCTTCTACCAGAAACACGGGTGGAAGCGGCTGGGAGAGGTGCCCTGCGATCCGCCGGGCACCAGCCGCGTCTTCATCACCAAGGAACTCACCGCACCGGCCGGTGAACCAGTTCGGTCCCGGTAAGGTCGCCGTGCTCGTTGCACCCTCATCTGTTCCGTCCGCTCTGCACCTGCCACAGGTCGAGTCCGGGGCGTCACGGTCCGAGGCGGTGGTGCCGTCCGGGCAGCTCGACGCACTGTCCCTGGTGCCCGATCCGAGGAATTCGCGCGGGGTGCGTTTCCGGCTGGCAACGCTGCTCGCGGTCGGCGTGTGTGCTCTCACCAGTGCCGGGCACACTCCCTGACCGCCATTGCCGAGTGGGTACGCCGCTGCGACCAGGATGTCCCGGCCCGGCTGGGCTGCCCTTTTGATCCCTTTACCGGCCGTTCAAGGCTCCGGGCGAGCGCACCCTGCGCGATGTATTCGCCCGCGTCGACCCCGCGCTACTCACCGCCGCTGGTTTCACCAGGCTCCCCACACTCCAGGTCCGCCCGGTAACCGCGATTGGCCCGGACGGGACCGTCGAGCGCGAACAGCGCCGCGCCCACCTGATCGCCCAGCACGAGACGGACCCGCCGCAACCGCGTCGTGCGGCCTTCGCCGTGGACGGCACATGCCTGCGCGGAGCGGGCCGCGCGGACGGCAGCCGCGTCTTCGTCCTGTCCGCAGTGCGCCACCACGATGCGTTGACTGCCGCTGTGCGCGAGATCGGTGCGAAGACGAACGAGATACCCGAGTTCGCTCCGCTGCTGGACACCCTCGATGATCAAGACCTGACCGACTCCATCGTCACCGTCGACGCCCTGCACTCCCGGACGAGCCACGCTCGCTACCTTGTCGAGGACCGCCAGGCCCACTATCTGCTGTCGGTGAAGAACAACCAGCCCACCCTGGCCCGCCAGTTGACCAAACTGCCCTGGAAGCAGGTACCGGTCCTCGATCAGTCCCGCGACCGCGGACACGGCCGTGAGGATGTCCGCGAGGTGAAGGTGGTGAGCGTGAACGGTCTGCTGTTCCCCCATGCCCGCCAGGTTGTTCGCATCCACCGCAAACGCCGCCGAATCGGTACATCGAAGTGGCAGACCGAGACTGTCTACGCCGTCACCGATCTCGCGGCCCACCAGGCGTCTCCCGCTGAGATCGCTGCCTGGGTGCGCGGCCACTGGATCATCGAGAACACCGTCCACTGGACGAAAGACGTGACCTTCGCCGAAGACGCCAGTCAAATCCGCAGGCATCGCACCCCCGCCGTCATGAGCGCCCTGCGCGACCTTGCCCGCGCCACCCTCCACCGCTCCGGATGGGCCAACATCGCCAGCGGCCGACGAGCCCACACGCACCCCGCAGCCACGCTCACCCTCCACGGGATTCCATGATCAAACCGGGCGAACGCGACTCTACCGGGGCCCTGAGGGCGACGGTCGTGCGCGAGCGTGTTTCGGATCGACGGGTGCCACCCGTGCACCCCGTATGCGCGCTGCGCCACGAACCTTCCACCGATGAGTTTCCGGCGGTGGTGTGGTCTACCTGTCGACGAAGGGAGCACACCATGCGCAAGATCATCGTTTGCACGTTCCTGACGCTCGATGGCGTCATGCAGGCGCCTGGCGGTCCGGACGAGGACGCGGGCAGCGGCTTCAAGCACGGCGGCTGGCAGAAGATGGTGTCCGACGACGAGGTCGGCGCGGCCATCGCCGGTTGGTACCAGCACTCCGACGCGATGCTGCTGGGCCGCAAGACGTACGAGATCTTCGCGTCCTACTGGCCGAGCGCCGATCCCGGCAATCCGTTCACCGATCGGATGAACAGCACGCACAAGTACGTGGCGTCTCGGACGCTGACGTCCCTCGAGTGGCAGAACTCCACTCTGCTGGAGGGGGACGTCGTCGATGCCGTGCGCATGCTGAGGGCGTCCGACGGCGGCAACATCAACGTCGTGGGCAGCGGTGACCTCGCCCAGACCCTCATGCAGCACGACCTCGTCGATGAGTACCGGCTTACCATCCACCCGGTGATCATCGGCACCGGCAAGCGGCTGTTCGCCGACGGAGCGATCCCCACTGCGCTGGAGCCGGTGAGCGTCTCGACGACAAAGGGGGGCACCGTCCTGGGCGTCTACCGGCCCAACGGTAAGCCCAGCTACGACAGCTACTAGTCGTGCGTCGCGGACCGCTGACGACCATCGTCGCGACTGCTGCGGCGCAGTCGTAGTTCAGTGGAGCGCGACGTTGCCGCAGGTGATGGGGCTCCTTGGAGTTCCCCACCCCCCGGCTCTGGGATGGGACGGAGCCACCGTCAGCTCTGGAGCGATTCCGTTGAGGTGGATGACGACAAGGGGCCGGAGCAGAAGGCACGTGCCTTGAGACCGGCGAGGTGGGACGGACGCCGCAGAAATCAGCTTTCACACGATGACCGGTTGTCCGGCGGGCTCGCCCTGACCGTCCAGGTATGGGTACCCAGGGAGGCGGGGCGGATGTGAGTACCCGCACGGATACGTATGGGCCAGAGGCTGCCTACGGTGACGTCCATGCCTGCACCCGAGCCCGCCTCCACGCCCAGCCGCAGACGACGCTGGATCATTGCCCTTTTGGTCACACCAGTGGTGGTGTTGTTCGGCGGCGCCTGGTTCGTGATGTACGGCTGGCCGGAGCGGTACGACAGAGAGCCGCCGCCGGAAATGCTGCGCCGTATCGCGGCCCACAATCAGGACGCCTACCGTGTACTGGATCTCGGGCCCGCGCTGGAGCCGCGGTCCGGGCCGGAGAATCCTGCTGAACACCGTTCCAGCAACTCCGCTTCGACGGGTGAGTGTTACCCCGATGGTCTGGAAGCGATGAAGGACGAGCCTCTTGACGGTGTCTATAACGTCCATCACGGCTGGACCCATGTCAGGAAGGACGGCTCCGGGGTGCGGGTCGCCTTCGACCGCCTGGAGCGCCATCTCGCGGCCAATGGCTGGGAAGTCGACCGGAGCGAATCCATCAACAAGCAGAACTTCAGCGTGATCGCTGGCAAAGACGGCTACCAGCTGTCCATCCGCTGGGATGCAGAATTCAAGGAGGTCACCGGCCTTGGTCGCAGTCCCTGCGCCCGCTTCCCCGACCGATCGCAAGAGCGCGCTTATCGCCCCGCCGACCACTACGAGGCCCCGGACCGGAAACTGACACCGCCTGCCCTCGTGCCCCGTCGGCGGCACTGATCGGTACACATGATCAAACCGGGGTCACCTGTCAACGACTTTAGTCACGACCGGAACGGGGCATCCCGAGATCAACTACCGGCCGTTGTGCCAGATCCGCGGCTTCCGCCTGCTTGGTGCGCAAGAACGTCAGCGTGGGATCGAGCCCGTCGATCTCGCCGAGCCACTGTTCCTCCTGCGCACGTCGCCGCTTCCAGGCGGGCTTCGCCGCGCAGTTCGCCGATCGCGTCGACCAACCAACTGGGGGAGTGATGGCGTCCGGGTCGGCATCTGCTTGGCCGAGTCACTGTTGACGACGCGGTCAGCGGTTCAGTAGAGCCATTGACTTCCCGTTGGCGGCGCCTGCGGGCGCGAGCTCTTCTCCACGTTCGGCGAGTTCGGATCGGAGACCGAGGAACTGCTGTTCCAGCTTGGCGGCCTGGCGGCCCGACGGCCCGTCAGGATGACTTCCGGCAGCGGGGCGGCGCCCCGCACGTCGACCAGACCGCGCGTATCTCTCGGCCGACCTGTTTTTGGCCAAGCTAGATCGATGCCCCGACCAGGGAGACTCGCGCGATGTGCCGCAGCACGTTGTCTGGACCGGTCGAGCGAGGGTGGGACGAGCCCTGGTATCGGGTCCGTCTGGAGGCCTTCCTGGTGTCGTTCCTGCCCAGCGATGGCGAGGACTTGGACGAGGTCTGCAACGTTGATGTCTTCGTGACGCTGAAGGATGGATCTCGTTGGACCGCGACCGTGTTCACCGTCGTGGAAGTCGAGCGTCTGATGAAACCGACCCGCACCCTCGTGCCGTGCAGCTGCTCGGGGAACTGCCGCCCCTGGACAGTCGGCGGCGCGCGCAGAACGAGGCGTGGGGTCCATGGAACCCCCCCCGTGGTCAGAGCGAGCGGCCGGACTCCTCCCAGCGTTCTAGCCTAAGGTTGGGTCTCCGCTCTGGCCGTGCGAACGTCCAGAGGAACGCCGCCGATGTGGTAGCCCTGTTCGTCGAGGAGGTGGCCGCTGAGCTTCAGTGGCCACAGGGCCACGGCTCGGTCGGTGATCTCCAGGCCGGGTACGCGCTGGGTGAGTCGTACCTCGAAGCGCTGCACGTCGGTGAGGGACTTCACCCAGGCGATGATGAGGACGTTGTTCCGGCCGGTGACGCCGGCGCACAGCCGTACTTCCCGGGCGCCGGTGACTCCGCGTGAGACGCGTTCCAGCTCTCCCGCGGCCGCGCGCCCCCATTGGATCACGGTGACAGGCCACTCCGACAGGGGGCGTGCGACCTCGCAGCGGGTCTGGAGCATGCCGGCGGCGAAGAGCCGGCCGAGTCGTCGGCGGACCGTGTCCGGGCTTGCCCCGCAGGCGTCGGCGAGCGCGCGGTAGGTGGCGCGGCCGTTCATGGAAAGGGCGGCGATGAGGGCGTGGTCCAGGTCGGTGAGCGGGAAGACAGGGGCCTCGGTGCGGGCGGTTTCGGTGTCGGCGAGGCGGGCGATCTGGGTGCGGTCGAGGGCGCGCAGCCGCCAGCGGCTGCCCTCTGTATAGACGGTGCTTGCGAGGTGGGTGCGGCTGGCGACGATGCCCGGCATCGCGCCGATGCTGCGGGTCATCCAGTGGGTGAGTGCCGCGAGGTCCGGGACCATCACAGTGAGCAGCAGGTCGCGGTCCCCGCTGACGTGTTCGACGGTCGAGACGTGGGGCACCTGGGAGAGGTCCTGGGCCACGGTCAGCAGGCTGCCGCTGGCGCAGTCCACCTCGACGAAGGCGAGCAGTCCCTGTCCCGCCGAGGCGAGGGCGGGCGATGGGGAGCAGCTGATCCAGGCGGCGCCGGCTTCGGTGAGCCGGTGCCAGCGGCGGGCCACGGTCACGGCGTCGAGGCCGAGTACGGCGCCGATCTCGTTCCACCCGGCCCGCGGGGCGATCTGCAGTGCGTGCACCAGGGCCTGGTCGACGTCGTCAAGCGCCCGTACCCCCCCATGCGAGGAATGCTGCGTCATTCGATGTCCCTTGCGTCTTTCCTGCGGTTCAGGGCCGATGGGGTGGCGAGCACTTCATTCTTGCCTCACCGAAAGCCGGAACCGTACCAGGAGGTTGACGCAGCGTGTCTGCACTGGAATGCGCCAGGGAACTCCAGCCCGATCTCGTGCGGCTGCGCCGCTCGCTCCACCGTGAGCCGGAGCTCGGTCTGCGGCTGCCGCGTACGCAAGAAAAGGTCCTCGACGCGCTCGACGGTCTCCCGCTCGACATCACGCTCGGCCGGGAGCTGTCCTCTGTCACGGCCGTGCTGCGTGGTGGCCGTCCCGGCGGGGCGGTCCTGCTGCGGGGCGACATGGATGCGCTGCCGGTGGACGAACGCACCGGGGTGGAGTACGCCTCCGAGGTGCCGGGCCGGATGCACGGCTGCGGGCACGATCTGCACACCGCCGGACTCGTCGGCGCGGCGACGCTGCTCGCGGACCGCCGGGAGAGCCTCCAGGGCGACGTGGTGTTCATGTTCCAGCCGGGCGAGGAGGGGCACAACGGCGCGGGCGCGATGATCGATGAGGGTGTCCTGGACGTGGCGGGCAAGCCGCTCGACGCGGCCTTCGCGCTCCATGTGTCGGCCAACCGGCTGCCGGGCGGCTGGGTCGCGTCCAGGCCCGGCACCGTCATGACGGCGTCCGACGTCCTGCGGGTGACGGTGCGGGGCGAGGGCGGGCACGGTTCGGCTCCGCACCACGCCAAGGACCCGGTGCCAGTGGTCTGCGAGATGGTGACCGCGCTGCAGAACTGGGTGACGCGCACCTTCGACATCTTCGACCCGGTGGTGGTGACCGTCGGACGGCTGCACGCCGGAACGCAGCAGAACGTCATCCCCGACACGGCCGAGTTCGAGGCGACCGTACGCAGCTACTCGGAGGCGAACCACGAGCTGCTGGCCCAGGGGCTGCCGCGACTCGTGCGCGGGATCGCGCAGGCACACGGCTTGGAGGCAGAGGTGGCGTACGAGATGCTCTACCCGGTCACGGTCAACGAGCCGGTCGCGACGGAGTTCGCCCTGGAGACGGCGCGCGACCTGTTCGGCGCGGGCGAGGTGTGGCTGGCCCCGCAGCCCGCCAGCGGTTCGGAGGACTTCTCCCTGGTCCTGAACAAGGTGCCCGGCGCGATGCTGCTGGTCGGCGCGGCGCCCGAGGGCGTGGATGTGGAGAAGGCGCCGCAGAACCACTCCCCTCGAGCCGTGTTCGACGACCGAGTGCTCCACCGCCAGGCGGCGCTGCTCGCCGAACTCGCGGAACGGCGGCTCGCCGCGGGGACATCCGTATGAGGGCCCCGCGCGTGACGGAGGAGGTGGCGCCGCCTCGGGTCACCCCCGTCGTCGCTCTGCTGGTCGTCTTCGAGCTGGTGAGCGGCTTCCTCCAGGGTTCAGGCCCGGCGCTGGTGCCGGCCGTGCAGGACTGGCAGTCCATCAGCGCGTCGCAGGCGCAGTGGTACATGGCGGTCCAGTTCCTGGCCGCCGCGGTGGGGGTACCGGTGTTCGGGCGGCTCGGCGATCTGTACGGGCACCGTCGACTGATCCGGGTCGCCCTGGCCTGCGTCGCGGTGGGCACTGTCCTGGTGGCCCTCGCACCGAATCCGACGGTGCTCCTGGTGGGCCGTGCCCTGATGGGGCCGCTGGCGGCGCTGCTGCCACTGGAGATCGGTCTTGTACGGGACCGGCTCGACCTCGAAGGCGCACGGCGGGCCGTAGGGCTTCTCGTCGGCGCGCTCACCCTCGGCTCGCTCCTCGGACACAGCCTGGCGGGCCCCCTGCTCGAACTCACCGGTGGCGTCCAGTTGACGCTCTGCGTCCTCGCCGCGATCGCGTGCGCCTGTCTGGCCCTCGCGTACTGTGCGGTCCCCGAGTCCCGGACGCGCGCGCCCGGCCGGATGGACTGGACCGGGGCGCTACTGCTCGGTCTGGCGCTGCTGCTGTTCCTCGGCACGACGGCGCGCGGCCAGGCGTGGGGCTGGACCTCGCCGCTCACTCTCGGCGGCCTCGCCGTCTCCCTGTCCCTGCTCGCCTGGTGGGTCCGGCTCGAACGGGACCGGCCGCACGCCCTGGTCGACGTCCGGGCGGTGGCCCACCCCCAGTCCGCGCCGTACTACATCTCCGGTTTCGTCTTCGGCGCCGTGATGCTGGGCGGGCAGGCAGTCGCCATCTCCTACCTTGCCGCCTCGCCGGCCGACGAGGGGTACGGATTCGGGCTCACGACCTGGGAGATCAGCGCGTGGGGCGCGGTGCCCCACGTCCTGGCCTTCGCCGGGGCGAGCCTCGTGCCCCGAGTGGCGGCCCGCACCGGCTACCGCCGCGCCCTGTTGCTCGCCTTCACGCTGATGGCGGCCGGCAGCGCGGGGCTGATCGCCGCCCACACCACGCTGCCACTGTTCGCCCTGGCATCCGCCATTGCCGGCTTCGGCATGGGCCTGGCCATGGGTGGCCTGCCCACACTGATCGTGGAGCGCAGCACCCCGGACCGCACGGCGAGTGCGACCGCCGTCTACAACAACCTCAAGACCCTGGGCGGCAGCATCGCGGGCGCGGGCGCGGCGGTCGTCCTTGGCTCCCTGACCGTCGGGGATACGGACGTCCCAGCGCTCTCCGCCTATTTGACGATCTGGGGGCTGAGCGCGCTGCTGTACGTGGGCGCGCTCATACTCCAAGTCCTGACCAACCGTCAGACGGATGCCCCGGGTGCGGCGAAGAATCGCCGCCCAGATACTCGTCCGCACAGCGACGTGGGCACGTCAGCCGGAGCGTAGCGGGCGATATCGCGGATCCAACCCGGCGTCAGGACGAACAGCTGCGGGGTGAGCATCAGCGGCGGGCCCGACGACTACTGCGGGCCCGATGGGTGCCGGTGCTGCACAGTGAGTCTCATCTCGGCGGCACAAGGGCAGTCGAAGTACAGCCAGCCCTGAGACCGAGACTGAGACTGAGACTGTGCAGAGAATTTCGAGACCCCACAGGACGACAAAGGACAGCAGTTGTCCTCTGACAGCAAAGTTGGTCCAGCCGGAGCCGCTGACCTGCGCGGACCAACTTCGCTGTCAAAGCTACTCTCGTGGCGCTGCCTCGTGCCGACCCCCGCCTTGCCTGCGCTGGCCTGGTCGTGTGAGGGCGGTCAGCTCCCGTTCGTGCTGTTGAGAGCGTGGGTGTACTGCTCGTCGGTGACGGGCTCCAGCCAGGTGGTGCCGTCGCTGTCGGCGTCGCCCACGACCATGGCGATGTGCGCCATGAGTGTGGTGTCGGTGCCGCCGTGCCAGTGCTCCTCACCGGCCGGGCACTTGACGATCTGTCCGGCGCTGACACGCACGACGTGGCCGTTGCGGGTACCGACCAGGCCGATGCCGTCGGTGATGTAGAGGGTCTGGCCGTTGGCGTGGCTGTGCCAGTTGGTGCGGGCGCCAGGGGTGAAGCGGACCAGAGCGGCGGCGAGGCGGGCGGGGGCGGTGGGGGCCTCGATCGGGTTGAGGTAGACATCGCCGGTGAACCGCTCGGCCGGCGCCTGGGCCGTCGGGGTGGAGGTGATGTGCTCCATGGTCTTCATCCTTGTCAGATGGGGGCGTTGGGGGAGAGGAGGCAGGTTCAGGAGGAGTCGCGCTGGTCGGCGATCTTCTTGAGTCTGTTGATCGCTGTCATGGCGTTGGGCCAGCCCGCGTAGAAGGCGAGGTGGGTGATGGCTTCGGACAGCTCCTGCACGCTCAGACCGTTGTCCAGGGCAACGCCCAGGTGGTAGTCGAGTTGCTCGCTGCGGTAGAGGGCGGCCAGCGTGCTCACGGTGACCAGGCTCCGGTCGCGGGGCGTAAGGCCGGGGCGGTTCCAGATGTCACCGAAGAGGACGTCGTTGGTGACCTCGACGAGCTTGGGGGCGATATCTCTCAGTTCCTCGGGGGCGGACTGCTCGGGCATGGAGGGTCTCCTTGTTCTGCAACGGTCTGATGGTGGGGTGGAAGCCGGGCGGTTACTGGGCGGTGTAGCCGCCGTCGACGGGCAGGGCGATGCCGGTGACGTAGCTGGCACCGGGGCTGGACAGCCACAGGACGGCCTGGGCGATCTCGTCGGCGGTGCCGAGCCGGTGGATGGCCTGGCCGGTCTCGGCCTGGGTGCGGTTGAGTTCACCGCCGTCGACCATGGCGTCGACCATGGGGGTGCTGATGGTGCCGGGGCACACCGCGTTGATGCGGATGCCTCGGGTGCCGTATTCGAGTGCGGCGCTCTTGGTCAGGCCGATGACGCCGTGTTTGGAGGCGTGGTAGGCGGCGCGGCCGGGGTTGCCGACGAGGCCGCCGAGGCTGGAGCAGTTGACGATGGCGCCGCTGCCCTGGGTGCGCATGTGGCGCAGTTCGTGCTTCATGCTTGCCCAGATGCCGCGCAGGTTGATGTCCTGGACGCGGTCGAACTGGTCGGCGCTTTCGTCGGCGGCGTCGGTGGGCGGGGGCATGATGCCGGCGTTGTTGTAAGCCATGTCGAGCCGTCCGAACGTGTCCACGGTGCGGTCGACGGCGGCGGCGATCTGGTCCTCGACGGTGACGTCGCAGACCAGAGCCAGAGCCTGGTACCCGTGGTCGGTGAGTTCCTTCGCGGCGGCGGTGACAGCCTTTTCGTCGATGTCGGCGAGGGCGACGGCGGCGCCCGCTTCGGCAAAGGCGCGGGCGGTGGCCAGACCCATGCCGGAGCTGGCGCCGGTGATGAAGGCGACCTGCCCGGTGAAGTCGTAGGTGGGGGTCTTGGGGTTCATGGCGGATCCAGGTGAGTGGGGTGCGAGGAGGCCGGATCGGTTCAGCTCTGCGCCGACGTCACTTCAGTGGTCGTGTCAGTGGTCGTGCGCGCCGGCGGGACAGGCGTGTCGCGAACGCTGTGGGCGACGGTGCGCGTCGTCCCGTGCTTGCTGGTGACGGCCAGGGCGATCAGCGGCAGCAGGGTCAGGCCCGTGAGGACGGCACCGATCAGGGCGGGTCCGGTCACACCGAGAGGAGAGGCAAGGGCCTGCCCGGCGAGCGCGGAACCGGCGGCGATGCCGGTGTTGTACGCGGACGTGGTCAGCGCCGAGGCCAAGGTGGTGGCGTCGCCGGCCAAGCGGACGGCGAGGGCGGTGACGACCGGGTTGATCGTGAAGCCGGCCAGCGCCATGAGGAAGATCAGAGCGATGGTGGCGACCGGGGCGGTGGACAGCGGGATCAGCGCGAGCAGGATCAGCGCGGTCGCCGCGGCAGCCGGGATGGTGGTGGCCATCGGACGGCGGTCGCCGAACCGGCCGCCGATCGCGGTGCCGCCCAGCGCGCCGGCGCCGAACGCGATCAACACCAGCGGCACGACACCGGCCGGGATGCCCGCACGGTCGGTCAGCAGGGGTGTGATGTAGGTGTAGACGGCCAGCACACCGCCCATGATCAGAACGGCCGAAGCCAGTGCCAGCCACAGGCGCCCCTGCCACAGCGACCGAATTTCGTCGCGTACGGAGACCCGGGCGCGTTGCTCCGTTCGGGGGATGAAGTGCCCGATCACGGCGGCGGCGAGGGCGGCGAGCGCGGCCAGGGCCCAGAACAGTCCGCGCCAGCCGGTGACGTGACCGATGAGGGACCCAGCGGGGACGCCGACGACGTTGGCCAGGGTCAGGCCGCCCATCATCACGCTGACGGCCCGGGTGGCATTCGCGGGTCCGGCGGCGGTGGTGGCGATGACGAAGCCGACGGCCCAGAACGCGCCGGTGGCCAGCGCGGTCACGAACCGGGCGGCCAGGACGACGGTGAAGGAACTGGTGAGGGCTGCCACGACGTGCCCGGCAGCGAACACCGCCAGGGCGAGGACGAGGGTGAGGCGTTGAGGCAGGCGCAGGGTGGCCAGGGCCATGGTCGGACCGCCGACGATCATGCCGACGGCGAAGGCTGTGATCAGCAGTCCGGCGTGGGAGAGGCTGGCGCCGAGGTCGGGGGCGATTTCCGGGAGGATCCCGGCGATGACGAACTCGGTGGTGCCCATCAGGAAGGTGCCGGCGGCAAGCACCCACACGACGAAGGGCAGCTTGCCCGGCGCGTGAGCGGCGGGAGCGGACATAGGGGGAAGTACTCCTTGGGAAGGGGGACGGGGGTCAGGAGGCGGGCTGGATGGGGACGCGGTCGGCGTCGGCCAGGCGCGCGATGTCGTCCCGGTCGGTGAGGTGGCCGAGGATGACCAGGCCCGGTGAGGGGTGGCCGTCGCGGTAGAAGAGGGCCAGGTTGCCCCACGGCGCGTAGAAGGCCAGGTCACCCGCCTTCGGGTCGGACGACGCCGGGGCGCCGTCGGTGCTCAGCTTGCGCGGCAGGTCGGCGACGCGCTCGGTTTCCTGGAAGTCGTCGAGATCGAGGGTGAGCGGCAGCAGCGCGGCGAAGTCCCGCGCGGTGGAGCTGTCGTTCAAGGCGGCGTCCACGCTGTGGCCGTCGATCATGAGGCGGATGTGCATGGCGCTGTTCTCCTCTGAGGGTTCGGTCCTCGGCCGATCCGTCGCGGACTGCCGCGGTGAACCCTGGGGCGGCGAGGCCGCAGGTGTGGTGGCCGGCGTAGGGCTGCACGCCGTCACAGCGAGCAGCAGCGCCGCGGCCGGGACCGGGTGAGCGATGGTGCGCTGGGCGGTGTGGGGCATGGCAGTCGGGCTCCGGCTCAGTCGGGCATCGGTTCGGCGTAGTGCCGAAAGCCGTCCCGGTCGGTGTGCAGGCTGTACAGCCGCTCGGCCAGCGCGCTCGGGCTGGAGTGCTCGGCGTCCGGGCTGATGGCTCCGGGCACGATGAGCTGGGCGGCGTGGATGTTCTCGCCCGCGAGCGCCTGGTGCAGCATCGCCGCGTACGCGCTCTCGCCGGCGAAGGCGATCGAGGTGCCCGCACGGTCGGGGTGCGGGCGGACCGCGCTGCCGCCGTTGACGAACAACAGCGTGCCGCGCCCCAGCGCCCGCATCTCGGGCAGGACCGCGTTCACGCAGGTCAGCGGGCCCTTGATGGAGAAGGTGAGCGGATCGTTCAGGTCGGCCGGGCTGGTGTCGAGGACCGGCTTCATGAAGTCGGCGCGGGGCACTGGGCTGAACTGCAGGACCTCCACCGGCCCCAGCTCCTCACCGGCCCGTCGCAGGGCGGCACTGAGCGAGTCGGGGGCCAGGACGTCGGCGGTGTAGCCGCGGGCCTGGAAGCTGTCCCGGTTCAGCTCGGCCACGAGAGAGTCGAGGTGTTCGGCGTTGCGCGAGAGGAGGGCGACGGTGTGGCCGGCGGCGCCGAAACGGCGGGCGCAGGCCAGGCCGAGGCCGGGACCGGCGCCGACGAGGGCGAAGGTCGTCATGAAAGGTGCCTCCGAATGATCAGAACAGAGTGAGGGCGAGGACACGCCGCTGGGACGGGCGAGCTGTCCTGCTCAGGGCTTCAGGAGGGCCTTGATGGCACGGCGCTCGTCCATCGCCCGGTAGCCCTCGGCGACCTCGTTGAGCGGCAGGGTGAGGTCGAAGACCTTGCCCGGGTCGATCCGGCCCGACTGCACGAGGCCGATGAGGTCGGGCAGGTAGCGGCGTACGGGGGCGGGACCACCGCGCAGGCCGACGTGGGAGAAGAACAGCTCCTGGCCGTCGACCGCGACATCGTGGGGGACGCCGACGAAGCCGACGTTCCCGCCGGGCCGGGCGGAGTGCAGGGCCTGCTGCATGGCCTGGGCGGTGCCGACGCACTCCAGCACACTGTCGGCGCCGATCCCGCCGGTCAGCTCCATGATCCGGGCCACGCCCTCCTCGCCGCGCTCGGCGACGATGTCGGTGGCGCCGAACTCGCGGGCCAGCTGCTGCCGGGAGGCGTGGCGGGACATGGCGATGATGCGCTCGGCGCCCATCTCCTTGGCGGCGATCACGGCGCACAGGCCGACCGCGCCGTCCCCGACCACCACGGCGGTCGAGCCGGGCTTCACTTCGGCCGCGTCCGCGGCCCACCAGCCGGTGCCCATGACGTCGGAGACCGCCAGCAGGCTCGGCCACAGCTCCTCGCCCGGCACCTGGTCGGTGGCGACCAGGGTGCCCTGGGCATTGGGGATGCGGACGTAATCGGCCTGGCAGGTGGACATGAATTCGCGGTGCAGGCAGTTGGACTGGAAGCCGTTCCTGCAGTTTGCGCAGGTGTTGTCCGAGGTGGCGAACGAGCCGATCACGAACTGGCCCGGCTTGACCGCTGTGACCTCGGAGCCGACCTCCTCGACGAAGCCGACGTACTCGTGGCCCATTGGATGCGGCGCGTCCGTCGGCTCGGAGCCGCGGTAGGGCCACAGATCCGATCCGCACACACACGTCACCGCCGTGCGGATGATCGCGTCGGTCGGATTGAGGATCTTCGGGTCTTCCAGCGTCTCGAAGCGGATGTCGCCGGGGGCGTAGATCATTGCGCCGCGCATGAGAGGGGTTTCCTTTGCGTGCCGAGGCGCCGTACCGAGTGAAAGCGGTCGTCGCCGATTGCAGAGCCGGTGGCTTTCCCCCGGGCCGACTCACGGCCGGGCGAAAAGCACCACGTCATCCAGGTAACCCGCTCTGGGCGCGCGCAGCGAGGCATGGTCAATGGGTGTACTGCCAGTACATCGCTGAGGCCGCGGGCGCGACGTACCGTCGAAGGCGTGGACAACCAAGCAGAGGTCCGCGAGTTCCTGACCTCGCGGCGAGCCAAGATCACCCCCGAGCAGGCGGGCCTGCCCTCCGGCAGCCGGCGCCGGGTTCCCGGCCTGCGCAGGAGCGAGGTCGCCGCCCTGGCCGACATGAGCGTGGAGTACTACTCCAAACTCGAACGCGGCAACCTCGCCGGCGCCTCCCCGGCCGTCCTGGAAGCCCTCGCCCGCGCCCTTCAACTGGATGACGCCGAACGTGCTCACCTGCTGAACCTCGCCCACACAGCGGACGGCTCCGAGGCCCTCACGCGCCCCCGGCGGCGCAGCCCGCAGTGGAAGGCGCACCGCAGCCTGCAATGGGTCCTGGACGCCGTCACCGCCGGCCCGGCCTTCGTCCGCAACGGCCGCATGGACATCCTCGCCACGAATCACCTCGCCCGCGCCTTCTACGACGACCTCTATGTCACTCCCCACAATCAGGCCAACCTGGCCCGCTTCAACTTTCTAGACCCCGCCTCACGGCGCTTCTACCCCGACTGGGACCAGGCCGCCGATGTTGCCGTGTCGATCCTGCGCACCGAAGCCGGCCGCAACCCCCACGACAAGGGCCTGCACGACCTCGTCGGCGAGCTCTCCACCCGCAGCGACGACTTCCGCACCCGCTGGGGCGCCCACAACGTCCGCCACCACGGCACCGGCACCAAACGCTTCCACCACCACGGCGTCGGCGAGCTGACCCTCGCCTACGAAGGACTGGAGATGGCCGCCGAACCCGGCCTCACCCTCACCGTCTACACCGCCGAGCCCGGCTCACCCTCCGAAGAGGGGCTGCGCCTCCTCGCGTCCTGGGCCGCGACCCGAGATGCCGACGCCACGGAGCCCTACGCGTCGAGCTGAGCCTGACCCTCGGCGAGCGCGTGCAGGTTCGTCCTTCGTCAGCGAGGTTGGTCGTGTGCAGCAAGCCTTCTTGGGCCGGCTGGCTGGAATATCAGCGAGTCCGCTCGTGACAATGCCCTTCGGGGGCGTGTGAATCTCATGTAGTGGCGGATGCCGTCGTAGGTGCCCAAGTAGTCGTGGTGGTCGAAGAGTTCTGTCCAGATCTGCCTTCCGTTGAGCCTTCTGCTGATCATGTGCTCGGTCAGCTCGGCGAGTTCGCCTGTGGTGGGGTCGGTCAACGGACCCGTCTCAGTGGCGGTCAGACGTGGGATCTTCAGGGCCAGGCGGACCTCCCAACGGCGGAGGTGCAGCGCTTGGCGAGCGTGCGGACTCGCGTGCCTCTCAGGGCTTCCTGGGCTATCCGGTGAGCCAGATCCCGGCGCCAGGCGAAGGGATTCTGCCGGGGGAGGCGTCGACGTGCGGAAATGGGACGGCGGCCTTACGGTCACCGTTTCCAAGCCGACCAAGTTCACGCCCGGCGCGTACTCGATCGGTCATGAATCCGGTAACCAGGCCGCGAAGTGGCGGATCAAGGTGCACAACGGAACGAGCGAGGCGTTCCAGGGGGCAATGATGAGCGTGTATGTGAAGTCTGGAAGCGACGGTGGTACCTGCGAGCAGATCTTTGACGGAGATCTCGGTGCGGGTATCGCGGGCAGTGTGTCGCCTGGATCTTCAGGTGCGGCCGATTTCGCGTTCGATGTTCCGCAGGGACAGCTCAACAAGATCGACTTGGAGGTGCGCCCTGATTTCGACCAGGTCGCGAAGCACTGGGTCGGCAGGTGAAGTAGTTACAGCCGTGTCGTCTCGGTGGCGCTCCCCCCTCTCTGCTCCAGCACGCGGCGTTCGGTGTCGGGGCGGCAGTGGGGGCACCCATGACGCCCTCGTACAGGGCGCGGTGATTGCCCGCCGCTGGGCGGGCACCTGCCCCACCACGGCGGCGAGTTCGTCTTCGGCAACCCCGAGTCCTGAGGGAGGGGAGGTGGCGGCGGTGACCACGACCGTGACGGAGCGGTAGGAGGCCGCGACCGGGGCCTTGCAGGCGGCTCGGCTCACGGTCCGCGCCAGAGGTTGGCGAAGGCAGCGTTTTCGATGGTCCGCCGCTGGCGTACGGCCTCCAGCTCCATCACCGCGTCGTGGACGGCGGCCAGCACGGTCGTCACCGCCTCGTCATCGAGGCCGGGCTCATCGTCGGATCGTTCGTCGTCGATGCCCACGACCGAGGCGAGGGCGGCCAGGACGGGTTCCCTCTCTTTCCAGCGGTCGGTGGCACGGCGGCGCGCGGGCGTGTCGACCGGTTCCAGGCGTTGCGAGCCGAAAGGCGACCGGCCGCTTCGCTGCGGCTTGAGCTCCTCGTTCTCCTCCAGGGCGGCCTGGTAGGCGGCCGAGAGGTCTCGGCCCCGGCGCCACAGCCAGTCCTCGATCCGCTCGTAGGGCTCCTGATGGGTGATTCCTGCCGCGGCCTCGCCCATGAACCGGTCGTCCGGCGTCGGCTGTCCACCCGGCATGATGCGGTCGCCGTCCACGGTGATGGCCCCCGCACCGATGAGATCGATCAGCTCGGCTCCCGCGAGTGCGAGGGACAGGTCGCCTTGTCCCACGGAACGCTTCGGGTCCATGGCGACGATGAACAGGTCTTTCGCTGTGGTCATGAACGGCTCCCCTCGGAGGCACCGGCAACGGTGCGTCCCCGCCGACCGTGCCCGCGTCCTGGGCCGGCCCGGCGACGGGGCGACTGTCGCCATCAGTATCGCTCCGCCCGCGCGGCCGGGGCGCCCGCCGCCACCGGCCGTGAGCCGTTCCCCGCTCAGGGACAGGGACCGTTCACGGGCCGATGCCGACGCGTGGCGCGAGGGCTGTTCATGAGGCCAGGGCCGCGGCGAGCTCGACCGGCCGGGCGGCGAACGGGCTGTGGCTGCCGGGCAGGGTCTGCACGGTGAACGGGTTGCCGGGAAAGGCCCGGTCGGCTTCCGCGATCATCAGGTCCTGCGCGGCCGGTGCCAGCGCCCGGTCCTCGGCACAGCGCAGGAAGGTTCGCGCAACGCGTCCCCACCGTGCTGCGGTCAGGGTGACGGGAGCCGTCGGGATCGCCAGGGGGAGATCGGGGCTCAGCGCGGACCGCCACCGGTCGAAGCGGTCCAGGGGGGTGTCGTGGTAGTGGGTTTCGCGCAGTTCGTCGAGGTAGGCGGGATCCGGTGAGAGCGGATTGATCCGTACGGCGCCCAGGGCCCCGGGGTCGCCGAGGTTCAGGTTCTGGCCCAGCGCGGTGGCGTTCTCGGGTGAGCCCAAGTAGTCGAAGAACCGCGGCCGTCCGCCCGGGACGAACGCGGACAGGTAGACGATCCGGTCCACCAGCTCGGGCGCCCGCTCCGCGGCCAGGGACGCGGGACCGCCGCCCGCGCTGTGCGCGACGAGCACGACGGTGCGGTGGTGGCGCACCTGGCGCAGGACGTTGAGTACGGTTTCGGCGCAGTCGTCCATCGTCACGGTGGCGAGCTGCGACTTCTCGGTCAGCAGGCCGGGCTGTCCGGGCAGCAGGTAGCCGGTGGGCAGGGGCGCGTCGAAACCGTGCCCCGGCAGGTCGACGGCCACGCTCGCCGCGCCCAGTCCGCTCAGCGCGCGCTGCGTCGCCGCCCACTGTCCAGAGCTGTGCCAGGCGCCGTGCACGAGAACGAAGACGGTGTTGATCAGAGATTCATTGATCATGGCTTCATCTCAGACAGAAACCACAGCGTCATCCATCGAAAGATCTGGTAAGTGGCATGTTGATACCTTTGAGGTATCGCCAGAAGCCTGGGCCAGACGCCCGGTAGGCCGAGAGGAGGGGGCGGGGCATGGAAGCGCGACACCTGCGGTATGCGGTTGCCCTCGCCGAGCACGAACACTTCGGCCGGGCGGCCGGCGCGCTGGGCATCGCGCAGCCGCCGCTCTCCAAGCAGATCGCCGACCTGGAGCGCGAGGTCGGGGCCCGGCTCTTCGACCGCACACGCCAGGGGGTGTTCCCGACTGCCGCCGGCGAGGCGTTTCTCGCGCGGGCGCGCCGGGCGCTGGAGGAGATCGCGGCGGCCGCGGTCGACGCGGGCCGGGCCGCGCGCGGCGAGACGGGACGGCTACGCCTCGGCTTCATCGCCTCGGCGCTGCTCGACCCGCTGCCGGGCGTCCTGAGCCGGTTCGGCCGGGAACGCCCCGACGTGCGGCTGGAACTGCACGAGATGGCGACCAGCCGCAGCAGCACAGCTCTCGTCGCCGGGGAGCTGGACGTGGCCATCACTCTCGGCCCGCCACGGGGTGCCGGGGCCGAGCATCTCGTGTCCGTCCCGATCGGACACGATCACATGATCGCCGTGGTGAGTACGGCGCACCCTTATGCGGGTCAACCGTCGGTAAGCGTCGCCCAGTTGCGGCAACAGCCGCTGATCGTGTCGGCAGGCGAGGACGAACCCGCCGTCGTCGCCGCACTGCATACCCTGCTGGGCGCGGACTCATCGGCACTCGGCGGCGCGACCTTCGCGAGGGACGTGCACACGATCATCGGCCTCGCCGCCTCCGGCGTGGGCGTCGGCCTGGGGCCCTCCCGCATGAGGGCGCTCCCGCGCCCCGGGACCCGGTTCTGCGAGGTGACTCCGCGCACGCCCCTGCCCGATCTCGTCCTGTCCTTCGCGGCACGCGACCCCTCCCCGGTGCTGCGCGCCTTCCTCGACACCATCCGCGACAACTGCCCGGACGTCGGCGCCGCACTCGACGACCGGCTCCGCCTGTCTACCTGATTCGGGTCGGTTCCTTCGCATGCGCATGTCCCGCCCGCTCGTGATCTTCGCGCGTTCCGAGCGCCGCACCTGGGTCGCAGCGTCCGCCACGTGGTCCCCGCCGTGTGCGTGGTCATGGGCGAGCAGCCACCCGGCCCGCTCCCGCACGACGACGGCGTGGGGTGCTGCCTCTCCTGGACCTCTCCGTGGGCCCGGGCTGCTGCGAGTGTCAGTTCGGCCACCGGCACACCGAGCACCCTGGCGAAAGGAGCCGGCCACGCCTCTGGCAGTCCGAACGGTAGCCCGCTCCAAGGCTAGGAATCGATCCACCGGGATTTGAACGCGGAGCAGCTCGGCAGCCCTTGCAGGCTGGTGGGTTGAACGCTGTTGCGGGAACAAGGTGCGATCATGCATGCATGAACCATCCGGGCGACGCGAACCTTCGCACTTGGACGCTGCGCTGGATGGCCCTCCTGGCGGCCGGCACTGGTGATCAGCTTGTGTGGCTGGGCGAGCGGGAGGTGGAGATGAGGGACGTCGTTGAAGAGGTGGAGGTCCTCTGCCGCGTCTGCGAAGGTCTGGCGGAGCGCGGAGCCTTCGATTCCAAGGATCTGCACGATGTTCGGGCCATGGGTCGTCGCCTAGACGAGATCGATGCCGCCTCACGTGGTGGCCTCTGGGGCAACGCCCTTACCGCAGATCCGGTGTGGGACGACCTCCGTCCTCTGGCCCGCCGTTTTCTCCTCACGACGCTGGGCGACTGGCATCAGCCACTGCCACGCCCCGTGCGCCCGTCAGTTCACGGCGTGTTGGAGTGAGGCAGGGGAGCCCGGGCGAACCAAGCCTGCTGCCAAGCCTCTGCTGTCACTGTCTAGACGGGCGTCTCATCCTTCCCTTCAGCCCCAGAACTGCAGGGTCAGAAAACTGCACCAGGTCGCCAAGGGAACGAACCAACCCATCAGTCAGAGCCTGTCTTTGACCCCCTGCCTGCGCCCCAGCGCCCGGCACGGGGGTTCAAAGACAGGCTCCTATTCATCTGGGGGAGTTACTGCAAGAAGCTGTCGATGGGCGCCGCGTCGTATTCCGTCGCGCCCGCTGTGGTGATGCCGCCGGCTGAGCCGGGCAGCCGCAGAGAGTCGAAGGCGCTCACATGCAGGTCGGCTTTTCCGTCACCGTTCGTGTCGCGCAGCCGGACCAGGCCACCGAACTGGTCGTCAGCCGCCAACGGGCCCGGCACACCAGGGGTGTTGCGGGCGAACCACTGCGAACCGGCACCGGACAGGCCGCTCGCCCGCCCCTTGAAGACGTGCACGCCGCCCGCGTAGTCCTGTCCGTCGATCTCCTCGCCCCGCACGCCGACCGCGAGATCCGCGTAGCCGTCGCCGTTGACGTCGCCCGCCGAGACGGATGAACCGAACTCGTCGCGATTCTCCGGGGAACCGGCGACGCCGCTCGTCGACTGGGTGAGGCGGGCGCTTTGGGACGGGCCGCCGGAGGCGCCGTACCAGACGCTGACGCGGCCCTTGTGCTTCGAGTAGAGGGAGGTGCCGATGGCGATGTCGCCATAGCCGTCCTTGTCGAAGTCGGCGATGACACCGTCGCCGCCGCGCTCGGAGCTGCCGCCGTTGCCGGACTGGGACTCCAGGCGCAGGCTCTTGCCCGGGGTGAGCGAGTTCGCGCCGCCCTTGATGAACCAGACGTCGGACGCGATGTTTTCGGAGCTGACCACGTCGCCGATGATCGCGAGGTCGGTCTTCTTGTCGCCGTTGACCTTGCCGGAGATCAGGGCCGAGGCGTAGAAGGACGTTGTCTTGTCGAGCTTGGTCACGGTGCCGGTGGTGCCGGAGCGCTTGAGCGGGCCGCGGTAGACGTAGGTCATGGATTCGTTGATGACAGCCAGGTCCTGCTTGCCGTCGCCGTTGAAGTCGCCGGTCGCCAGGTCCTGCCCCATGTAGTTGTTGCGGCCCGGGTTCTTGTTCGGGAGAGTCGTGCCCTTGGACAGGCCGGAGGCGGAGCCCCACAGGATCGTCACGGCGCCCTGGAAGCCGTTCTCGCCGGTTGCCGCCACCGCGAGGTCGCCGTATCCGTCACCGTCGAAGTCCGCGGCGGCCCGTACCTCGCCGAACATGTCGTCGGCCTCGTCGGTGCCGGGCACGCCGGGGCTCGTCTGGGTGATGCGCTGCTGTCTGGATCCGGGCCCGGCAGCTGTCCCGAAGACCACGGTGACGCCGCCGCCCCCTCTGGCGCTGAAGCTCGAATACGCGTAGTCGCGATAGCCGTCGCCGTTGAAGTCGTCACCGTGCTTCGCGGGCGCGGCACTTGCTGCCGCGGCGGGCAGGGCGAGGGGGACGAGGCCCGCCACCAGGCAGGTGGCGAGCGAGGTGGTTGTGCTGATGCGCATGGGTGTTGGGGTTCCTTGTGAGCCGAGGGTCGATGAGAGTGAAGGGGCAAAGGCGGTGCGGTCAGGCGGCGATCTGGTCGCCGAAGCGGGGGTGCGTGGCCAGGTGGTGCGTGGGGGCGCCGCGCCGTTCACCGGAAGTTGTCCCGAGTGGCGTGTGAGGTCGGCGAACAAGAGACCGGTGGTGGGGCCGAAGGGTTGTACGTTGGCGCAGAAGAACGCCGTAAGCACTTATCAGGAGCCGGTCTTGAACCCTGCCGTCCGTGCGGAACGCGGATGCAGCGGCGGCCGGTGCGTGCGATCAGCGTGTGGGACGGGCGTGAGGCACCCGTATCTGGATCGCGGACGAGGAGCGGCGGCAGGCCAGGCGCGCCGGGGGGCACTGTCGCCCGGCCGCTGGCCCCGGACCGGCTCATCGAGCAGGAGCCCGGTATGGGGGCCGCGCTGCTCATCCCGGCAGTGCGGCGTCGAAGGCGGGCACGTCCACGGCGGTGTCCAGCCGGCGCCGGGCGGAGCGCACCGGAGGCCGCCCGGCTCCCGTTCCCGGGCGGCGCCGACGGTGATCTCGGCGACCAGATGCCGCCCCTGGCCGACCTGGTCGACACCCACGGCACCGTTCAGGCGGATCAGGGTCCCTCGATGATGGGGAGCTCGCCGTCGTGGTCGATCCAGGCGGAACGCTGCTGGAGCCGGGGCGGAGCCGGTCCCGAGCGCGGGCCTTGGCCTTGCCGTAGCGGGGCGTGTCGTTCACCGTGACGACGGAGGCTCCGGCCAGGTCTCCGGGTCGGCGAGGCGGGCCTCCTTGCCACGCCTCGGCGGCCGACCGCCGCTGGGATCCTCGACACTCAAGGGCTTCGGCAGGCGCAGCAGGTCGAACGCGGAAGCACGCTGGTTCCCGAATTCTGCGCGTCGAACACAAGGGAACCCGCGCGCCCCGACCACCGGACGCCGCGTTTTGACGGCATAAGCGCATCATCCGGACGCTCGAAGTGCCTCGCCAAAGGGCCGACTTGCGCAAGCTGGCCGTGGGCGAGACGCACTTGCCCACGGCCAGCTCATCTCCCGGGCGCTCCACACCTTCTCGTTTCGCGCGGTGCGAGCCGTTGGCGCCGGGGAGCCGTCAATGTCGACCCTGTGCCCGGGGCTACTTCTTCTTGCGGGGGGTAGTCCTGGTCTTGCCCTGGTGGATCGTCGCGCGGGTCTCCTCTGCCTGCGCCTGGATGGTCTTCTGGACCGGTGCGGGCAGGCCCTTGCCGCGGAACGTGGTGACCATCTTGTCGAGTACGGCGTCTGCTTCCAGGAGGTTTCCGTCCTTGGCGTGGACCTTGGCGAGGCGGCGCATCGCCTTGTTGAGGGTGATGTTGTCCAGGCCCTCGTCGCCGGTGGAGGCGTTGATGGCGGCGCTGAGTTGCTGGACGCTTTCCTTGATGTCGGGTTCGCGGACGGTGAGGCGGCCGTCGGCGATGTGCTGGAAGTGGCGGCCGGCGTTGGCGCCGCGGGCCAGGCGGGCGTGGGCGGCCAGCGGGTGGTCGCTGTAGCGTTCGATGACTTCCTGCAGGGCGTCGTTGCCGGACTGCAACTGGGGTGCGTCGGAGCCGAGGAAGGTGAGCAGGTGGCCTTGGTCGTCGCCGAGCAGGAGTTCGCCGAGGTGCTGGTCGGCGGCGGAGAGCGGCTGGCGGACACGGAGTGTGCGCGGGGCGGAGGCCACCCGGGAACCGTCGGGCCCCTGGTAGACGGCCGTCACCTTGTACAGGCCGGGTTCGCTGAAGTAGAGGCCGTCGGCTCCGTAGCCGAGGTACAGGCTGGTGTAGAGGGCCGGGGTCTGCGCGGTGAGTGTGGTGGTGTCGTGGTGGTCGCATTCGCGGGTCAGGGGCTGGAACAGGCGGGTGTGGCCGTAGGGGTCGGTGATCGCCACGCTCACGTTGCCCGCCGAGGGGGCCAGGTCGCCCAGGACGGCGACATCTCCGTGGCTGCCGGTGCGGGCCAGCTTGAGCTGGGCGACGACCGGCTCGCCGTAGGCGAAGGCGGCTTGCCCTTCTATCTGCAGTGCGAGGCCGGAGTTGTCGGTGAGCGGCTGGGCGACCAGTTCCAGGGCCGAGTGGTCCTTGGCGGCGCCGGCCGTGAAGTTGCTGCCGCCCAGGATGACGTCGCGGTAGAAGCCGTGGCGCAGGTGGCGGATCTCGTCGTCGGTGAAGCAGAACGGGAAGGCGCGCCAGAACGCGGCGGTGCCCTTGTCTCCCGCCACGCTGGGATCGCCCTGATACAGGTGCGGGTAGGACATCCACGACAGGTCGCCGTACCCGGCGCGCGGGCCCAGCGGCTGGGGCGGGTCCGCGTCGTCCTTGCCGAAGGAGTGCAGCAGGTTGAAGGCGTGCCCGAGTTCGTGCACGTAGGTGTGCAGATCATCATTGGTGCCGACAGCGGCTGCCTTGGTGAACACCGCCATGCCCTGGCGTTGCAGGCCGATGCTGTCGAACATGGTCCCGGCAATGCCTGGTTTGTCGGCGTAGTCGTTCGCGACCAGCGTCCATACCTTCCACTGCGGCACGTCGCGGTACCCGCTGAAGTTCGCCACCATCGCCGCGTGCAGTTCGGCCTTGGACCACAGCAGGCTGGATTCGGTCCCCGGGGTGGAGATGATGTTGCGGCCGCCGGTGGTGCGCAGTTCCACGCCGGCCTCGCCGAAGGCGGAGGACACGGTCAGCACCCGGTTCGCGTATCCGGGCGGGGTGGGGGCCTTGGCGGTGTCGTAGCTGACGATCTCGGTCTCCCCGGCCGCGATGTCGACCTCGTAGTCCACCGTGCGGAAGTACGTGGACGCCTTGGGCAGGTCGTTCCACAGGGAGCGGTAGTAGCCGTTGGCGTCCTCCAGGGTCAGCCACGAGGCCGTCCGCGGCGGCTGGCCGGCAGCGGCGCAATAGATCAGGGTCCGCAACTGGGTGATCTCGGGTTGCGGGGTGGCCCACACGAGGTTCTTGGCCGTGATCACCATGTAGTCCGGGGTCCACTGCACCACCGCGCTGGTGGACCGGAAGGAGTTGGCGTAGGTGGTGCTCTGGCCCGATACCGTGAAGAGGTCGCCGCTGACGGTGGACAGGGTGCCGACCCCGTCGACGTCGAGGCGTGCTTCGATGCTCTGCGTGGTGTTGGTGGCCCGGTAGGTTCCAGAGACCGGCAGATACGGCGTCGCATACGGGGCCGGCAGTTTGCCCAGGCCCGTGGTCAGGGAGGTGAGGGTGCCCGTCTTCTCCACGCCGGTACGCCAGTTGAGGATGAGGCCCTTGTCCGCCTTTATGAGCAGCGAGCGGCGTATGTCGCCGGAGGCGGGCGGCAGCGCGATGACGTGATCGAGGTCGGAGCGGAACCCGGCCGGGAGCTGGGCCCAGCCCGGCGCGTCCGCGTCCGGGCCTTCGGTGATCAGCGCATTGCGCTCGACGTCTACGTCCTTGCCCCAGCTGTAGGTGATCACGCGGCTGCCCTTGAACACATACGTGCGCCACACGTTCGCAGGGGAGTTGGGTGCCTGCAGCAGGGCGTCGACGTTGTTCTGCCAGTCGGCGGGCAGGTAGGAGCGCATGAGTAGCTGTTCGCGCTTGATCGCGCCGGTGCCCACCCGGTAGTGCAGGCTGTCTGCTCCGGTGATGAACAGGTACTGCGCCGAGCCGTCGGTGTGGTCGGGCAGTTGCAGCACCGCCTCCGGGTACAGCTTGAAGTCCTGGTACTGATATTGCGTCAGGTCGGCGAACTGGCTCCCGTACGCCTGGTGGGTGGGGGCGTCGAAGAGCAGGGCTGTCTCGCTGATGCCCGCGGCGCTGGAGGGCCGCAGGAACATCGCGGACCACCCCTGAGCGGTCGGGCACGCCACTGCGCAGCGGAACCCCGTGGACTTGTGCCTGAGGAACGCCATGAGCGTCTCCCTCTCTGAGAAGGTCGCGGCTTCAAGCACGCGAACGCTGGGCCCTCACCACAACACCGAGTCACTCATTCCCCCGGGTTCACTACCGGCCAACCCGGCCCGGTCCGGGCGCCGGTCAGCGGACGTCCGCCCCGGGCAGCTGTGGCACCAGTGGCACGGATACGGCACATGCCCCCCGCCCATGCCCGGCACCCTTTCGAACCTGACCGAAGATGTTCGCACATGTGCAAGTTGCCGGCCCCAGGACACCCACAGGCCCCGCCCGGGGGGAGCGGCGCATTCCACCACCCGGAAACCGGACAACCACCCGGCCGAAACAACAGAAGAGGCCTGTCTGCCCATGATCAATACTTCAGCCAACGGGCCTCCGGGGCGGATCCTGACGCCGGGCAGACGGCCAGCGGGGCCTGCGCGCCCCTGCGGCACAACCTCGGGGGTGGCGCCGCGGGCCGCACGATGGACCGGCACGGTGCACCCGCAGTTCCCACGCGCGGGCGCACAGAAGCCGGTAGCAGGCCTCGCAGAGCGGCCCGGCCCGAAGGTGGCGGACGACGGGCGAGGTGCGGCCGCATACGCTGCACGGCTCCGGTGGGTGGCAGCTGCCGCACGCGGCGCGCAGGCGGTACCTTCCGGAAGCCGGCGACGGACGCGGGTTCGGCGTCGGCAGGCTCTGAGTCCAACGTGACTCGGTGGAAGAAGGCCAAGCGGTACAGCGCCGGAATGACGCGCTTCACCGGAGCCTCGTGGAAGGTCAACCGGAATTTCCCCTATGGCGGGTGGCTGTGCGCCTTGGCCATCAAGTCGAACGGGAACCCGTGCGTTAGGGTCCACCCCTGGCAGACCTGCCTCACTGCCCGAACTGATGTTGGCACAGTGATGCGAGGGCGGGGTCGGCTACACCGTCCCGCCATCTGGCAGGCCGCCCTGCGGTCAGCCGCGGGCGGCGAGACGTTCGCCGAGTGTCGGCGCGCTTTCCACAGCGATCACGGGGCCCAGTACTGCAGCCGGGCCTTCGCCGACGCCTGCCGCAAGGCCGGCGTCACCCCTCCCGCAGGTAGCCCACGATCAGCACATGCCCCCGGAACCGCGTCAACGGGCCGGGGTCGGCTGAGTGAGGTTCACCGGGTTGCCGTCGGGGTCCTTGATGTGGGCGACACGCTGTCCCCACGGCATGTCGTTGGCGCCTCCGCTGACCGAGCCGCCGAGCGCCTGCACCCGGGCGAGCGTCTCATCGACGTCGTCGACACCGATGCTGAGAAGGATCCGCGGTGCTGCCCCGGTCCCCGCGTTCTCCTTGGCCACCAGCCCGAGGTCGGTGTCGCCGATGCGTAGGCCGAGGTAGAAGGTGGGGCCTTCCTCCGGTACCCGGAAGATCTCCTCCGCGCCGAACAATTTCGTATAGAAGCCGAGCAGAACGTCCTGGTCGGCAGTCAGGATCACGGGCTGGATGGTGGACATGGCACTCCTGTCGAGAACGGTCGTGTCGCTGGGTAGACCGTTCGAGGACGGTGAACTCATCGGCAAAACCAACCCCGCCGGACGATCTACAACACAGACTGCCGCGAAGCTGTCGAGGTGCTGGTCACCCCACGCCAAGATCCGCTGAAGCCATGGCCACGCTCAAGGGCTGGCGACTGCGGCGAAGGCTCCGCTGCAGCATCAACCCCGCGCGCACCACACCCGTGACCGCCCGCACCGCCCACGGCAGCCAGCGCATCGCGGTGTCGAGGAGTGCCCCGACCGCGAGGTTGCCCGGCGAGATCGCGATGCCGGAGACCGTGTTGCAGGCGCCGTAGTACGTCGCCACGAGCCGGTCGCCGGAGAGCCGGACCGCGGTGTCCATCTCGAACAAATAGAGCAGCGCCCCGCCCCAGGCCAGCAGCGCCGCGCTCAGCGCGAGCGCGACTACCCCGGCCGCCAGGCCCAGGGTTCCTCCCCGCGGGGCAGGCCGCATCGGCACGAACGCCACTCCCATCAGCACCAGTCCGTAGGTGATGGCCCTTGGCCGGCCCCTGCAGGGTGCGTTTCGCCCACGCCGTGAGCTTCAGCTGTCCCGATAGCGCGGCGAGCGCCGATACGGTTAAGGCCGCGCCGGTCACCGGCCCGGTCCGCTCGCCGAACAGTTCGCGGGAGCGCAGCGGAAGCGCGAGGAAAACCTGGACGGCCGGCACGTACGAGCTGCTCATCGCGGCGGCGAAGAGGAAAAGCGGGCGGTTGGCGGCGATGACGCGCCAGTCGGCGGTCACCGCCCGCCATGCGGGTTCGATTCCCCGGTCGGCCGGTGCCCGTGCGGGAAGCGTACGGGCCTGGAGCACCGCCAAGGCGCCGAAGATCAGCGCCGCCGGACAGACAGCAACAGTGGGCTACCACCAGGGCGCCTGCTACCACTGGGCGATCCAGGTGCTGATCGAGCCGACAGCGCAGGAATGTCCCGCATCTTTTCGCCGAGGTGCTCCTGCAGGGTTCTCCAAGAGGGGATCGCCCCTTCAGGTCGTGCTACTCCCGGCGGTGTATGCGAGGCCGGCACGCGGCACCTACCGTGAACTCGTGATGACCCTCGACCACTTACAGGCCCGTGTCCGGGCGCTGCCGCAGCGATGGGCGGACCTGCTGGTCGTGGTTGTCGTCGGAGTGTTCACCGGGGCGGACTTGGCGGTGAACGCGCCCGGGTACCGGCAGGCCGACTGGTTCTCCTGGGTGCTGGTCGCGCTGTCTCTGTCCGCGCTGATGTGGCGCAGGAAGTGGCCCGCTGCAGTGGCCTCGGTGACGGGAGCCGCGTGCGCGGGCTGGGCGCTGTACGGGCACATCGGGGAGTTGCTGAACCTGCCGGTGATCGTCGCGCTGTACACCGTCGCGGTCCGCGGCAGTCGGCGTCGTACTGCATGGGTGGCGTTGATCGCGGCGGGTGCGTCCGGGATGATCGCCCTGGCCGTGGGCAAGGACGTGGTCAATCCGCAGGGACTGCCGGTCCTGGAGATGGTGTGGCCGCTCGTGCCTCTGCTGCTGGGTGAAGTGGTGCGCATGCGGCAGCAGTTGCTGGCCGGGTACGCGGAGCGAGCTGTACGCGCCGAGGCCGACCGGGAGCGTGAGGCGGCGCGCCGCGTGCACGAAGAGCGGACACGCATCGCCCGGGAACTGCACGATGTGGTGGCGCACACCGTGGCGGCCATGACGGTGCAGGCCGGGGTCGCCCTGGACGCCCTGGACCGAAAGCCCGAAGTGGCACGAGCAGCCATGCGCACAGTGCGTGACGCGGGCAAGGAGGCCGTACGGGAACTGCGCGCCACGGTCACCGTGCTGCGCGAGCCGGGCGGCGAGAGCACTGCCCCGGCTCCTGGGGTCGACCGGATCCCGGACCTGGTGAAGACGTTCACGGGCGGCGGGACCGAGATCACGCTGCAGCAGGATGTCCGGGATCCGGCCGGCATCCCGCGCATGGTCGATCTCGCCGCCTACCGGATCGTGCAGGAAGCACTCACCAACGTGGTGAAGCACGCCCACGCTCGGCACACGGCCGTCTCGGTCGGCCGATGGGAGCGATGGCTGTGCGTCGAGGTCGTGGACGACGGCACGGGGGACTGCGGCCAGGAAACCGCGGACGGGTTCGGGCTGATCGGCATGGAGGAGCGGGCATCTGCGGTCGGTGGCAGCATCGAGTACGGGCCGCTGGCCGAAGGGGGTTTCCGCGTGCGGGCCGAGCTGCCGATGGACACGACACCCGGTGAGGGGAGCCGTTCATGACCGTGCGGGTGGTGCTCGCCGACGACCAGACCGTCGTACGGGCGGGTTTCCGCGCACTGCTCGACCTCACTGACGACCTGGTCGTGGTCGCCGAGGCGGCGGACGGCCTGCAAGCCGTCGAAGCGGTCCGCACCACCCGCCCGGACGTGGTCCTCATGGACATCCGCATGCCCGGAATCGACGGCATCGAGGCCACCCGCCGCATCGCCGCCGACCGTACGCTCGACCAGGTCAGAGTTGTCGTGCTGACCACGTACCAGGTGGACGAGTACGTCTTCGAGGCGCTGCGGTGCGGAGCGGCGGGGTTCCTCATCAAGGACTTGGAACCGGACGAGCTGCGCGATGCGCTCCGCACAGTCGCGGCCGGGCAGAGCCTGCTGGCGCCGGCGGTGACCCGGTCGGTGGTGGAGGAGTTCGCCCGCCTCAAGGCCCCCGAGGCGGCCGGCGCCGAGCGGCTGGCACCGCTGACGGAACGGGAGCGCGAGGTCATGGCGCTGGTCGCGGCGGGCCTGACCAACGAGCAGATCGGCAGGGAGCTGATCATGAGCCCGCTGACCGCGAAGACCCATGTCAGCCGCGCCATGATCAAGCTGGATGCCCGGGACCGGGCACAGCTCGTGGTCCTCGCGTACGAGACGGGACTCGTGCGGCCCGGCGGACGCTAGGGCTACTCCCGCGGGAGTAGCGGCCGACTCCACGCGGCGGATGTCCAAGGCGCACGCCGTCCGTAGCGTCACAGACATGATCGAGGCAACGGAACTGACCAAACGATACGGCGACAAAGCCGCCGTGGACGGCCTGTCCTTCACCGTGCAGCCAGGACGCGTGACGGGCTTCCTGGGCCCCAACGGCGCGGGCAAATCCACCACCATGCGGCTCGTCCTGGGCCTGGACGCCCCGACCCGGGGCCGCGTGACGGTGGCCGGCCACCGGTACGGTGAGCTGCGCGCGCCGCTGCGCACCGTCGGCTCCTTGCTGGACGCGAAGGGCGTGCACGGCGGGCGCACCGCTTACCAGCACCTGGCCGGGCTCGCTGCGAGCAACGGCTTGCCGCGCCGTCGCGTCGAGGAGGTCCTGGAGCTGGTCGGGCTGCCACCCGCCACAGCCCGCAAGCGCACCAAGGGTTTCTCCCTCGGCATGGGCCAAAGACTGGGCATCGCCGCCGCGTTGATCGGCGACCCGGAGGTCCTCATCCTCGACGAGCCGGTCAACGGTCTCGACACCGAGGGCATCCGCTGGATCCGTGACCTGATGAAGTCCCTTGCCACGCAAGGCCGTACGGTCTTCCTCTCCAGCCACCTGATGAGCGAGATGGAGCTGACCGCCGACCACCTCATCGTGATCGGCAAGGGCCGGCTCCTCGCCGACACCACGGTCCGCGACTTCATCGCCTCCCACTCCCGCGCGCGCACCTACGTCCGCGCCCCGGAAGCCGAGAAGCTACGGGCCCTGCTGCAGGCCAAGGGGGCCCAGGTGAGCCTCGCCCCGCGTGGCGGATGGCGGGTGGCAGGGCCGGACGCCGCCGCGATCGGTGACCTGGCCCGCGACCACGGCCTTGCTGTCCATGAACTCGCCCCTGCGCACTCCTCGTTGGAGGAGGTCTACACGGCCCTCGCCCGGGACGCCGCCGAATACACCACCCCCATGGCCACGGAGGTCCCGCGATGAGCACGACGGACAGCTTGTTCAAGGAGTCGGCGCCGCGCACTGCGCGCGCGGCGCTGCCGGAGCAGATCGCATACGAAGGGATCAAGTTCCGTAGCGTCCGCTCCACCATCTGGACTACGGTCGCCACGGCCGTGGTGCCCGTCCTGGGCGCTGTGTTCGTGGCGGCGAGCGACAGCCTTCAGGATGACGACACGGTGCTCGGCGGCAGTCTCACCCTCACCGTCGTCGCCCAGATGCTCGCCGCCGTGACCGGCGCAATCCTCGTCACCGGCGAGTACAGCAGCGGCACCATCCGCACCACGCTGGCCGCCAACCCAAGGCGCACCACGGTCCTGGCCGCCAAGGCGACGGTCCTCGCGGCCCTCACGTACGGCCTCGCCCTGCTGTCCTGCACCCTCGCCTACGTCGTCGGCGACGCGCTGCTGCCCTCCGGCAAGTACCCCGCCGGGCAGCCGTGGCCCGCGCTGTTCGGAATCGCCGCGTCGTTCTCGGTGGCGGCGCTGCTCGGGCTCGCGCTCGGCACCCTGGTGAGACACTCGGCGGGCGCCGTCACCACGGTGATCGGAGTGCTGTTGCTGCCCTCCTTGTTCGGCCCGCTGTTCGGGGACGCTCAGCGGTGGATCGCCGGTCTGTCGCCGACGGCCACGCTGGAGAAGCTGACCCAGACCTCGGACGCGAGCGCGGAGGCGGTCGGCAGCCTCGGCCCCTGGCCATCACTCGCTCTCGTCAGCGGATACACCGTGGTCCTGCTGCTGCTCGCCGGCACGGCATTCCGCCGACGGGACGCATGACACCCCTGGCCCCGACCAGCGTCAGCAGGCCCACGCTCAGGATGCGCTTCTAGCGCGGGCCGCCCTGGTGCGACTGCCTGGAGTCGGGCCTCGGCGCAGGCGGCGGGATGACCTCTCCGTGCAGAACTTGGGGTGGCGGTGCTGCCTGCCCGCCGACGGCGGCTTGCTCCTGTTCTCCTTTTCCTTCATGGCCTTGGACTCGGCATTGAGGATGCGGGCCGACTTGCCTGCGGAGCGCGCCAGTTCGGGGAGATTCTTGGCACCGAAGACGAGGATGACGACGGTGAGGATGATCGCTATTTCGCTCAGTCCGAACACTTCGATCCTGACTGCGTCTGGGCCCACACCAAGTGCGGCGCGGGCCTGGCGGGAGGGCGCCGCCCCTGCGGGTGGCGGGTGACACGGACGTTGTAGTCCGGGCGCGGGAGCCGCACAGGAACAAGGCGTAGAGACCCGTCGGCCGGCCTGTGCTGGGGGTGGGGGAGAGCTTGATGCGGGCACCCATGGGGGCTGGTTGTCTGACAGTTTCGCTGCGGAGGTGGGGCGTCCGGCCGTCCATGGCCGCGAACTGCGTTTTCGGCTGAGGCGAACTTGGGCAGGAGACGCAGGAAGGACAGGACCCGATCGCCTGCCGAGATCGAACCAGCAGCCGTCGCCGACCACACCTCGCTCGCACATCGCCCCATACGGTGCTTCCGTCCCCGTCCTCGTCGAACGCAGGGCACCAGCCACGCTGAAAGACTGCCGCAGGGACATCGCGGACGACGTCGAGCAGCATCCCGCGCGGTTCACAGCGTCGGACCATGGCGATGACGGTCGGGAGGGTGGTGCGAGGGTCTTAGAGTTCCGGTGAAAAGGATCGTCCATTTGCTCTGCACCTGTAGCAAGATCGCCGGTATGGAGATCCTTCGGTATGTGTTCCTCGTCTTCCACCTCTTCGGATTCGCCGCGCTCATGGGCGGCGTCTTCTTCCAACTGCGCGCCAAGGACCCGGTGACCGGTAGCTACATGGCGAGCAGCGCGGTCGTCCAACTGGTCACCGGTGCAGGACTCATCTGGACCCGAATATCCCTGGACCTGCCGGTCGTTGACGCAAAGATGGGCGTGAAACTGGCGCTGGACGCTCTGGTGGCAGTGGCCGCCCTAGTGGGCATGCGCAACAAACAACCGTGGGCCTTCTACGCCGTGGGGTCGCTCACGGCGGCCGCGGCCATCGTGGCCGTCGTGTGGAAGTAGTTCCTCAGCGGGCCCGGGCGCAATTTTGGAGCACAAATACCCCTCAAAGGGCGGCAAATGACGTACTACCAGTTTCGAACTGGCGGCTGCGGCGGTCGAGCCCCGCCTCGCCCGCAGGGCATCTCGCCGATGCGGCAAACCAAACGGTGAGAACCTGTCCTACGCCGCTGAGACTTCAGCTGCTGGGAGGCATGGGCAACGTCGCGGATGGCCCCGAGAAAGTTCTACCCGAGGACCCAACCGAGCACCTGGCGTTCGTCAAAGAGCACGACGAGCAGTCCCGTCCCAGGATCATCGACCGGGACTTCGCGGCGAAGCACGGCATCATCCTGAACCGCTCCCAGAACTGATTCGCACGGGCGCTCCAGCTCAACGTACGCGACTTCACCGCATCCCGATCGAACGAGCGATGGGTCGCGGACTTCACCTATGTCCCCACCTGGCCCGGGATCGTCTACGTTGCGTTCGTCGTGGACGTCTTCTCCCGGGCGGTCGTCGGCTGGTCCGCCGCCACCAGCAAGCGGGCCAAGCTCGTCCTCGACGTCCTCGACATGGCGTTGTGGCGCCGAGACCGGGCCGGAACTCCTGCTGGCCCAGGGCTGGTTCATCATTCGGACGCGGGCAGCCGGTACACGCCTTTCGCGTTGACCGCACACCTACTCGAGGCCGGCATCGACGCCTCGATCGGCACCGTCGGTGACCCCTTGGACAACGCGCTCATGGAGTCCCAGATCGGCCTCTACAAAACGGAGCTGATCAAACCCCGCAAGCCCTGGCACGGCCTCGCCGACGTCGAACTCGGCACTGCGGAATGGGTCGACTGGTTCAACAACCAGCGCCTCCACAGCGCGATCGGTGACATCCCGCCCCACGAGCACGAAACCAACCACTACGCTCAACACCAGCCCCAACCGGTAGCCGGAGTCAACGCATAGAGCCTCCACCGATCCCGGAGCGGTTCATCGAAGCCTTGTGTTCGCTGGACCGATCTGTCGTGTGAGAAACGGTTCGTGGTCCGCTTCGGGCGAGGATGAGTTTCGTCGACGAGGTCAGCGGGACAGGCGAGCTGGCCCGGATGTCGTGTCGCTTCTTGGATCCGCCCGACAGGGATCAGGCCGTCGAAGACGTCCAGGACGAACTGGGACGCGGGGCATGGCTTCGAACAGTCTCGTGAGTCGTCGTTCAGCACCGTGTGCGTATCAGGTGACAGATGCTCAGCGATGGCTGGGCCCTCCAGTCAGCCGATGCCTTCGATGATGCGGAAGTCGCGCTCGAAGCCGTCGGGGAGGGCCACCAGCGCCTTCTGGTACGCCTCGCTCTCGTATGCCGCGACGGCCTGTTCAAAGCTGTCGAACTCGATCAGAACGACGCGTTGCGTGATTCCGGCCTCGTGGGCGACGACTCGACCGCCACGGGACGGGAGGAGGGACAGGAGGCGCCCGCCTCCAGCCTGCACAGCCGGACCGGCCAGCTTGTCGTAGGCAGCCAGCCCCTCGGGACCGGAATCGGAGGGGTAGACACTGACCCAGTAACCCTTAGCCATGGAAACCTCCTGTGTGCGGCCCGACACGTCCGACGTCGAATGGACACGCAGATCGATCCCGGCGACGGGCATTGCGGGCAGTTGAATCGCCATAGGCGCAGGTTAGGGCTTGATATGCGGTCGAGGGAAAGACTGGTACGGGCTAGGCTCAGAACGGATCGTTATCAATCGGCAGGGAGGGAACGTGGCGCCGGACACGGTGAGCCTGCGGTACTTCCTGGTGCTGGCGCAGGAGTTGAACTTCACCCGCGCGGCCGCTTGCATCGGTATCGCACAGCCCGCACTCAGCTCCCGGATACGCCGATTGGAAGCGGAACTCGGTGCAGCCCTGCTGGTCCGCAACACGCGTAGCGTCGCGTTGACCACGGCCGGTGCGGCTTTGGCGGAGTCCGCGCCGCCCGCGCTGGCGGCGCTGGACCGGGCATGGGACACCGCCCGGAGTGCGGCAGCCGGTGAACTGGGCACGCTGCGCATCGGATACAGCCTCAGCGCCGGGGCCGAGACGGCACCCGCCCTGGTGGACAGGCTGATGCGCGGCAACAGCGGACTCGAGGTCGCCGCGGTCCCGATGGCGACACCGGAGATCTCCCCCGCGGTCGCCGAGGGCCGCATTGATGCCGGGATCACCCGCGGTGAACAGCCGGGCCGTGGCGTGCGCCGGTCCCTGCTGCGGCGTGCGCGCATCGGGGTCCAGCTGGCGCAGCACCATCCGCTGGCCGAACACCCGGAGATCGAGATCGCCGACGCGGCCGCGTATCCGCTGCGACTCCCGGCCCGTGCGACCAACCCCGTGATCCACGATCAGCTGTCCGCACTGTTCCAGGACACCCGACCACACCCCCGATTCCACACGTCCGCGGTCTCTTTCGACCTGTCTCAGCGCGACCTGCGCGACGGGCTCACCCTCGCCCCGGCCGGAGAAGCCGCGGCCACGGCACAACCGGCCGGTCTCACCTGGCGACCGCTGCGAGGCGCGCCCAGCCTGACGATCCACCTGGTCCTCCCAAGCGAGCAGTCGCCGCTGCACCGCCGCATCCGCGCCGTCGCCAAAACCCTGGCGCACGAGCTGCACTGGCTGCCGGACTGACGCGCAAAAGGTCAAGCGAGACGGACGCCTGCGGTGGCGAGGCCGAAGACGTCGATGCAATTCTGGCGAAGTTCTCTGGTGGGGGCGCCGTCGGCGAGCCCAGACAGAGCATGGGCTCCGCCGAGGCGGATAACGGCTGAGTCGTCGCCGAGCTGGGATACGGCGACGGTGATCGTTCCGTGTGCAGACGCGTGGCCTCGCGCAGTGTGCCGTCGATGTCACGCGAAGTCCGCCGGGTGCAACCTGGCCACCTGCGCCCAGCGCGACATCGACGACTGGCTGGCCACCGACATCTGGGTCTGTTATCCCGTCCGGACCTTCCTGGTCTGGTCAGTACGAAACCGTCATGCTCACTGTGTCCCGATCCCGCCCAAGGATGCGTCGATGGGCCTATCAAGCAAGATCAATGATGGGCCCACGTCCTCCGGCCCGTGAAGGGAGGCGGACTCGACACCACCACCCGCGTCGCGGGCCTTCTTCTCTTGCTGTTCGCCCAGCTTCTGAGTCGGACTTCCCGGACCCAGCTCGACCAGGTCACCCGCACGGAGAAAGGGGGTTGCGCTTTGAACTCCTAACGAGATGATCTTCGAGATGGTTGGATCACTCCGGGGCCGTTGAGCCGGGGGTGCGGGGTGGCTCGGCCGAAGGCGTGGGAATTCGATGACGAGTTATGGGCGGTGGTCGAGCCGCTGCTGCCGAAGGTGGAGCGCCGAGCTTGCCATCCCGGGCGGAAGCGGCATCCGGATCGGCTGGTGTCCCAGGGCATCCTGTTCGTGCTGCAGACCGGGATCGCCTGGGAACATCTGCCGCAGGAACTCGGCTTCGGTTCGGGGATGACGTGCTGGCGGCGCCTGGCCGAGTGGACTGCGTCCGGTGTGTGGCCCCGGCTGCACGAGGTCCTCCTCGCCAAGCTCCGTAGCGCGGGCGCCCGGGACTTCTCCCGGGCCGCGGTCGACGGCTCCCACATCCGCGCGCTTAAGGGAGCTCCAAGACGGGACGAAGCCCCGTTGACCGGGGGTAAGACGGGCAGCAAGCATCATCTGATCACCGATGCCACTGGCATCCCGCTCGCGGTCACCCTGACCGGCGGCAACCGCAACGACGCCACCCAGCTCATCCCACTGCTTCAGGCAGTCCCCGCCCGTGCGCGGCAAGCGCGGCCGGCCGCGGCGCCGCCCGGACGTCGTACTCGGGGACCGCGGTTACGACCACGACAAGTACCGCCGGCTCGTCTGGGACCTCGCCGTGAAGCCGGTCATCGCCCGCCGGGGCACCGAGCACGGCTCTGGCCTGGGCACCCAACGCTGGATCGTGGAACGCGCGTTCGCTCACCTGCACCGGTTCCGCCGCCTGCGGATCCGCTGGGAGATACGCGACGACATCCACGATGCTTTCCGCGCCCTTGGATGCGCACTCATCTGCTGGCGGAGGCTTGTCTCCCTACGCTGACAGGAGCGGAACCCAGTGCTTCATCACCTGCTGCAGACGCTGTTGGTGGTCAGTAATCCAGTCGTCCGGCGGCACGAGCGGCACCCGAACGGTGACCATGGACCCTGACTCGTCCTCCACGACCACCTCCGGACAGTCACGCTCGCCGGTGAGTTGGATGAAGATCGACGGCCCACTGCTCATCTCCATCCAGGCGACATCCTCGCCGTCCTTGAGCCTGGTCAGCGCATCCGCCCAGCTCTCCAGTCTCGAGGTGTACAGAGCCAGGTCAACACGGCCGGATACGAAAGGTGTCCTGACCACGATCTCGGCTTGCAGCCCGGCGGACCACCTGGGATCACGCCCCAGAACGTTGACGGTGACGCTGTTCCCCTCGTCATCAGCAAGAGAGATGAGCTCTCTCGGAACATTGTCGTCCACAGCTGTCCCTTCATCGGCGAGTACCGAGAGATCCTCGCCCTGGCAGGGACACCTCCGCCATCCCATTTTGTTAGGGCTACTTACGGCACGGCGCCTCCTTACAACAAGTGCGCCAGGACTGCCGTCGCTAGGCGGGATCTTGCGGGAAGAAGCTCAGGGGCTGGAGCGGCGGCGCGTTGTCTGCGCAGAGCACCCCGGCGGCTGCCGCGTCGAAGCCCTGGGGCCAGACCGTGGTGGCGTCGGCCACCGCTTTGGTGAACGTCGCCCCGGTCAGGTCGGTGCCCGTCAGAACCGCGCCGCGCAGATCAGCCAGCTCGAATCGCGCGGCACCGATGACGGCCGCTGTCAGGTCGGCATTGCTCAAGTCCGCCGCGCGCAGGTCGGCGTCGTCGAGCCGGGCGTGGCACAGCAAGACGGACCGCATCGAGGCCTGTCGCAGGTCGGCTCCCAGAAGTATGGCTCTGACCAGCCACGTTCCGGACAGGTCGACTCGTTGCAGCCGGGCCCCCTGGAGGTGCACGTTCGTCAGATCGGCGTAGTGCAGGTCCGCGTCGACGAGATCCGCGTGGTCCAGCATCGAGCGTCGGAGGTCCGCCCGCTGGAGACGAAGTGTCAGCCCCTCGGGGCGTGGAGCACGGCCGAGCACGGTGACCGCGGCGTGCACATCCGGGGAGCGCAGGACCAGCAAGGTGTCACCCGCGTGTGCCAGGGCCACTTCACCGCTTCTCGCTATCTCGCCAGGGGCGGGGCGGGCTTCGAGCGGTGTGGCGAGTGCGTTTCGTTGTGCGAAGAGGCAGAGCACCTCGGCGACGGTCCCGCGATCGTCCCGTGAGTCGACAGCGACCCTCTCCAGAGCGAAGACCGCTCCGATGCGCACCTCCACGCTAGGGCTGCCCAACTGCTCCACCGCCGCGGTAAACCGCTCGCTGAGCTGTCCGTACCGCGTCACCTGCAATTGCCTCCAGGTGAAGAAGGCTCCAACAAGCAATGCCACCCCGGCCAGCCCCTGCAGCAGCGTGGTCCGAATGTCGTTGATTGCCTTCGCGCGGTCCGGAACGCGGGCGTCGGCAGTGTCCCAAGCCAGGAGATGGTGCGGCGCCACGACGACGATCAGCGCGACGAGCAACACGCTCACGACTGCCGCACCGACGCCAAGCACCCACGCCCGGCCGGGTTTTCGCACCCCGGAGCCCCGCGCCGCAGGCGGCGACACGTCCCGCACGAGGTGTCCGGGCAACGCTGCGGGCCTTCTCCTTCTACGCGCCATCCCAGAAGGCTGCGTCCCCGCGCCCGAACCCAAACGCGGGGCGCGCAAACCGCACCGCGCCGCTAACCTCAGCTTCGTTCGCAAGGCAGGCCGGTGGGCTGAGAGTGAAGTCACCAACCACCGCACCGGGTACTGCCCAGACGTCACCTCCTGGCCGACCGTCGCTCGCGCCCTGGAAGATCCGGCGCCCTGGAAGATCCGGGGCTCGGTCGGCTGGCGGCGGCAGCCGAATCCGGACGTTGTCACGGCTGCGCAACAGCACCGCACGCCTCACGGTTCACCCCGGATTCCCGGCTAGCGTTCCCGTCGCCAGCGCTGGAGACCCGGCGGCCGTCCAACGCCGCGGGACATTGGAAGGGAACCTCATGAGGATCAAGCAACTCGGCCGGATCGGTACGGCTGGTGGGCTCACCGTCGCAGCGGTGGGCGCATCGATCGTCTTCACACCGTCCATGGCGTCGGCGGACAGCACCTGGGAGTGCTACGGCAAGCAGGTCAAGCGCTGTGCGACCGTATGGTGGGACGACGAGGCCGACACATACCGGGCACGGGCGAAGATCACCGACACCGTCGGCGGTGGCAACTACACGGTCAAGGTCAACGACGTGAAGCTCCTGCGCTTCAACGGCACCAGGACGCTGACGGTGAAGTCCGCCAAGGACGACGACGGCTGGCACAGCACCCAAGACCTGGCAGGCACCTCGTCGGTCAACCCGTGCAGGTGGCCGACGAACAGTTTCCAGGTGCAGGCGAAGTTCACCTGGAAGAAGCAGGGCGGGACCGCGAGCACCAAGACCTGGCGCCCCGACATGGGCTGGGGCCACGCCTGCAACTGACCGTGTCCGCTCCGGTTCCCTGCCCGAAGCGAACCATCGCGCTCTCGCTCCGGCCAGGGGCACCTGCCCGCCGCCCCTGGCCGGTCCCCGTACGCACGCATTGAGGACACGGTTATCACCTCCTGATCCCTCGCGTTGCGATGTCCCCGCCGGTCGCGCTCAGCGGGGAGAGCCAACGACATGCTGCGCGTCCATTTCAGCCACGCTGCCCCGGCCCGAATTTTGGATCGCCGCCGTACCCGACACGCTCTGGGACATCGCGTCGAGCCAGCACCGGCTCATGTCACGGAAGGGCGCCGGGCCACGGCCACGCTGCGCGAACTGGCCATCGGCGCACTCCGCCTCACCGGCTACGACACCATCACTAACGGCCTGCGCACGCACAGCCGCTACGCCACCCGCCCCTGACAACCCTCGACATCACCTGATCCGAAGATCCTCTGAGTGCCGCAGCCCCGGGCTGACACGATCCAGCCAAATGAGTCGTGCCTCCTGCTGGGGTGTGTCAATTTAACGGTTGATCTTGCCCGTTCGGATGGTTACTTCACGGCCGGGGTGAGTCGGCCTTCGAAGGCGATCTGGAAGGCATTCAAGGGTGCCTTCCAGCGCATGGTCCAGCGTTTGCGGCCCTTGCCGGTCGGGTCGAGTGACATCAACGCCATGTAAACGCACTTGAGGGCCGCGGACTCGTTCGGGAAGTGCCCGCGGGCGCGAACGGCCTTGCGGATCCGAGCGTTCACGCTCTCGATGGCATTCGTGCTGCAGATCACCTTCCTGATTTCGACGTCGAAGGAGAGGAAGGGAACGAACTCGGCCCAGGCGTCGGACCACAGCTTCACGACTGCCGGGCACTTGGTGCCCCAGGCGTCGCTGAACTCGAGGAACCTCTCGGTGGCTGCGGCTTCGTTCGGCGCCGTATATACGGGCTTGAGGGCCTTGGCGACCTTGTCCCAGTCCTGCCTGGCCACGTATCGGAAACTGTTGCGCAAAAGGTGAACGATGCAGGTCTGAACTACCGTGCGGGGCCAGACCGTCTCGACGGCGTCCGGCAGGCCCTTGAGCCCGTCGCAGACGAGCATCAGCACATCCTGCACTCCGCGGTTCTTGAGTTCCGTGAAGACGGAAAGCCAGTGCTTGGCACCCTCTCCTCCGTCGCCGGCCCAGATCCCGAGAATGTCGCGGGTCCCTTCGGCGGTCACCGCCAAGGCCACATAAATGGGCCTGTTGGCCACATGGCCATCGCGGATTTTCACGTTGATAGCGTCCACGAACACCACGGGATAGACGGGGTCGAGCGGACGAGACTGCCATTCGGCCATGCCGTCCATCACCTTGTCGGTGATGGTGGTGATGGTCTGCTTCGACACATTCGCGCCGTACACCTCGGCCAGGTGAGCCGAAATCTCGCCGTGCGTCAGCCCTTTTGCGGAGAGCGACAAGACCATCTCGTCGACGCCGGTGAGCCGTCGCTGCCGCTTCTTGACGATCTGCGGCTCGAAGCTGCCCTCGACGTCACGCGGCACGGATATCTCGACCGGGCCGACGTCGGTGAGCACAGTCTTGGAGCGAGTTCCGTTGCGGGAGTTGCCGCTGTCACGGCCGGCCGGATCGTGCTTCTCATAGCCGAGGTGGCCGGTGATCTCGCCCTCCAGGGCGGACTCCAGCACCCGCTTGGTGAGTTGCTGCAGCAGCCCGCCCTCGCCGGTCAACTGCAGACCCTCGAACCGGGCCCGGTCCACCAGCATCCCGATCAGCTGATCGTCGACCGTGTCCACGGCCTCGACCGCAGGCATCTCAGGGGCCTCTGTTGTTGCGTCAGTCACTTGGTGGTTCCACTTCTCCAGGCCAGCGATCAAGCCAACCTGACATAGATGGGCGATCCACCGTTAATCAGACACTCCCCTCTGACGGTGGGCGTCGAGGAGGAGTACCTGCTGGTCGATCCGGTATCGCGGGAGGTATGCCCGGAGGCGGAAAAAGTGGTGGCCGAGGCGGCATGCGAACTCGGCGGGCGGGTCACCACGGAAATCACCCGCTACCAGGTCGAGGTACGCACCGACCCGCACACCAGCCTCGTTCAACTGGCCGAGCAGGTCAGGTCCCTGCGAGCGGCAGTCGCACGGGCCGCCGAACGGCAAGGGCTGCGCACCATCTCCAGCGGCACCCCCGTGCTCGGCCAGGCCGCCCCGCCTCCCCTCACCGCCGGTCCCCGCTACGACCGAAGCGCCGCCATGTTCCGCGCCTTGGACGACGAGCAGAGCGCCTGCGCCTGCCACATCCACGTCGGCGTTCCCGACCTGGCCACCGCGCTGGAAGTCAGCAACCACCTACGGCCACAGCTTCCCGTCCTCGTCGCCCTCGCTGCGAACTCGCCGTACTGGGCGGGACGCGACACTGGGTACGCGAGCTGGCGCACGACGATCTGGGGACGGTGGCCGGTCGCCGGCCCCCCGCCGTACTTCGAGTCCCCCGACCACTTCGAAGAGCTCGTCTCGGGCTTCCTCGCCACTGGCACGGTCATGGACCTCGGCGGCCTGTACTGGGACATCAGGCCCTCGCACCATGTATCCACACTCGAATTCCGCTTCGCCGACGCGACCACCACGGCGGGCGAGACCGTACTGCTCGCCGGCCTCATCAGAGCGATGGTCGCCACCGCCCTCCAGGCCATCGATTTCGGAGACCCGGCGTTCCGGCCCCAGCCGGAGATGCTGCGCGCCGCATACTGGCGCGCAGCCCGCGACGGCCTCGCCGGCGAGAGCATCGACCTACGTACGGGCCGCCTCGCTCCCGCCGCCGACCAGGTCGAACAACTGCTGTCCTGGCTGGAACCCGCCCTACGAGATCAGGGCGACATCGAGCTCATTGGCACCCTGTGGTCACGCCTTCGCGCGGACGGCGGTGGAGCGGAGCGCCAGCGAGCCGCCTACCAACGTTGTGGCAGTGCTACCGGGGTCGTCGACCACCTCATCTCCGCCACGACCCCCTCCGGGACACGACGAGGGCTGACCAGCTGAGGCATCCCAGTGCACCGCGCCAGATCTTATTGGGCCATCTGCAGACACCTCTGGGCCGATCGACCTCACGACGGATGGAACTCGTCTTCGGCCTGACACCCGGCAGTTCGGGCTCGGCGCCCATTTCGCCCCATGGACACAGCATCTCCGGGGCGAGCCGGCCGTCGCAGACCGGCACCGAGCCACACATCAGAAGCACCGTCGAGCCAGGCACGACGAGCCGGCGGCGCGGTAGCGCGCCCAGAATCTCCTCCCAGCGCCCCTCGATCCGCCACTGCCGCCAGTAGTGGTAGACAGTCTGATAAGGCGGGAAGTCGTGCGGGAGTAGTCGCCCGGCACAGCCGGCCCGTAGCCAGTACGCGAAGGCATCGCTGATCTCCCGGCGCGGATGCTTCGGCGGCCGTCCACTGCGCTTCGGCGGCGGTACGAGCGGGGCCAGCGCTTCCCACTCCGCATCGGACAGATCCGTCGGATACGCGAGTTGACGCCTGGCCATCTGGGCCCCCACCAGCACGGGAAATACCAACTCGCCCGCCCTGAGCGGGGCTTCTCAGACGCCCTCTAGTCGAAAGGGCCAACCGTGACCTGGAGGGCCAACTTGCCGTCCTGCTTGTGGATCTGGGCGTCGAGGATGGATGGCTCGGTGTAGCCGTCTTTGAGGTCGACGGCCAAGATGCAGCCGTATTCCTTGGTCATGCACGAGGCGTCTACGCCGGACATCCCGACCGTTGAGACGCCCGGCACCGCCTGCAGCCATGACCCGATCACTCCCTTTTGGCCGAGGCTCGGCGTACCAGTAACGGGTCCTCCCATGTAGACGACTCGCGCCCGGTCGCCGTCGACACGAGCTTTGGATTTCACGGTGAAGTCCGGTGGATGGCCCATGGCTTCAACTGCCCGGAGATTGTCCTGATAGGCCCCATCCTCCTGATCGGGGATCAGTATCGCGGACGCCACCGAGGCCAGCACTGCCGCACTGATCCACGCGACCCAACGGAATATTCGGCGGCGGGCGGCTACGGGCGTTCCGGCAGGCGCCGTGGGCCGACGCGCCGGACCTGCGGGCGGTATGACGGGGGCCTGCGCGGGGGCCGTGGGCCAATGGGCCGGGGCTGCGGGCGGCGCGTTGGGTGGCGGCGGTGCCCCGGCCACCTGATCCAACTGGGCCTGCAGCTGTTGCATGGTCAGACGGCCGGCCGGTTCCTTGCGAAGCAAGCCCTCCAGCATGGGGGTGAGGGGCCCAGCCTGCACGGCAGGGGCAGGGTCCTCGGTCACGACGGCGACCAGTACGGCGCTCGGGGCCGTCCCTGCGAAGGGCGGGTGTCCTTCCACGGCGGTGTAGAGAGTGGCCCCCAGTGACCAGAGGTCGGATGCGGCGGTGGCCGGAAGGCCCCGTACCTGCTCCGGGGCCATGAATGCGGGAGTACCCATGATCATGCCGGTGGCCGTGAGGGTGGCGTCACCCTCCAGGGCCGCGATCCCGAAGTCGGTCAGGACGGCCCGCCCGTCCTCAAGCAGGATGTTGGCGGGCTTGATGTCCCGATGGGTGATTCCCCTCAGGTGCGCGGCGCTCAGCGCGGCGGCCACCTGTCGCCCGATGTGGGCAACGTGCTGCGGGGACAGCGGGCCCTGCCGGTGCAGCAGGTCGTCCAGTGACCCCCCGGTCACCAACTCCATGACGATCCACGGCCGGCCGTCCGCACCGGTAAGCCGGTCGTAGACGGTCACGATGCCTGGATGCTTCAGCCGCGCGGCCGCCCGCGCCTCGCGTTCCAGCCGGGCAATCCAATTGGCACGCTCCTCGGCCCCCAGATGCTCAGGCAGGCGCAGTTCTTTCACCGCCACGTCCCGCCCCAACTGCTCGTCGTAGGCACGCCAGACCGCGCCCATCCCGCCTTGACCAAGCAAATCGGTCAACCGGTATCTGTCCGCGAGGAGTTGCCCGTGATCGTCGTCCACGGACGGAATATAGCCGAGCGGACCTCGCAGGGCGGGCTGCGGACCCAGCCCCGTGAATCAGGTTTCGGTGTAACTCCTTGGGAGGGGCAGCCTCACCGGCACGGACCTGCGGAGCCGCAACGGGCGTGGATCTTTTCAACCACTTCGAGCGGGTCAACAGCGGGAGTCACTTGGGAGCGACGGGTGTTGTGCCCACGTCCTGGAGTTGGGGCGGGGAGTCATGTGTGGGTGCGGTGTGCCAGGAGGAGGGCGGAGTCGTCGTGGGGGGGGGGTGAGGGTGGCCAAGCGGGTGGCGGTGATGTGGTGCAGAGCGAGGGCGTGGGGCTGCTGTGCGGTGGCCTTCAGGGCCGTGTGCAGACGGTGGAGGGCGTCGTCGGGGTCGGTGTCGGGGGCGTCGGTGAGGCCGTCTGTGTGCAGAAGGATGCTTCCGGCGGGCGGGCGTGCGTGAGGGTGAGGCGGGTGGTGGGGTATGCGGTGTCGGGCAGGATGCCGAGGGGAGGCCCGGGGAGCGTCTCGGGTGTGAGCACCAAACAGCCTCACCGTGACAAAAGGCTCTTTTCAGAGTCTCGTGTGCGGTTGAGGCCGGACGGCGGCGGGGCGGAGCATTTGCCCGGCTGCCAGTTCGCGATAGATCGGATTGTTGGTGAGCAGTTCCTCGTGGCCTGCGCCGGCGGTGGCGCGGCCGTGGTCGAGTACGACGATCTGGTCGGCGTGCTGGACGGTGGAGAGCCGGTGTGCGATCACGAGCAGGGCGCATTCCTGCGCGACGTCCTTCATCACTGTGGTGAGCGCGGTCTCGTTGATGGCGTCGAGGTGGGAGGTGGGCTCGTCGAGCAGGAGGAGTCGAGGACGGGCGAGCAGGGCACGGGCAAGTGCGATGCGCTGGCGCTCGCCTCCCGAGAGGGTGTTGCCGCGGTCGCTGAGCATGCCAGACAGGCCGCCCCGCAACCGTCGTACAACATCGTCGAGCTGGGCTAGTTCGATGACGCGCCGCACTTCGGCCTCGGCGGCGTGGGGCACGGCGTAGGTGATGTTGTCGCGCAGGGTGCCGTGGACGACATGGGTGTTCTGATCGACGACGGCGATCCGCTCGCGGCATTCCGCGCGGGTCAGTTCAGTGGCGGGCTGCCCGTCGAAGAGGAGGACCCCGGAGTCCGGTTCGTAGAACCTGGCCACCAGAGCGAAGATCGTGCTCTTTCCGGCACCCGACCGGCCGACCAGAGCCGTCTGGCTCCGGTCGGGGACCGAGAAGGTGACGCCGCCCAGGACTGGGCGATCGGGGTCGTAGCCGAAGGTGAGGTCCCGCAGTGCGAGAGCGGGCTCCTCGCACGAAGCGGCTTGCCGAGCCGCCTCGCAAGGAGGCGTCCGTAGTGTCCGCCGCCCGGGGTGTGCGGGCTCCGCGGGCAGGTTCAGGGCCTGTTCGATGCGCTGGTAGGCGCCCATGCCGCGCTGGATCAGGCCCACCGCGCGGAAGACCGAGGACAGCGGCAGGACGAGGTAGGAGGCGTACAGCAGGAAGGCGACGAGGTCGCCGAGGGAGTTGGCGTGGCCGGTGACGCGCAAGCCGCCGATGACCAGGACGAGCAAGAAGGAACCCTGGACCGCGAGCTCGACCGCCGGGCTCATCACCGATGCGAGTTTCGCGGTCCGCACGCCCGCGTCGTGAGCGGATTCGATGCGCTCGCCGACGCGCTGTGCTTCGCGGTCCTCGGCCCTGTGGACGCGGACCATCGGCAGAGCGCCGAGCGCGCGTTCAAGATCGGCGGCGATTGCGCCGACGGAGTTCTGCATGTGCTCGGAGGCGGCGCGGATGCCCTTCAGCAGTGAGGCCACGACCGCGGCGGCGATCGTCACGGTCAGGGCGACCAGGACAAGCAGCAGCGGATCGATCCACATCATCAAGGCAATCGCACCGGCTGCGACGAGGGCTCCCGTGACGAGGTCGACGAGAGCCTGGGAGACCACCTCCCTGAGCAGGGTGGTGTCGGCGGTCACGCGGGAGATCAGATCGCCGGTGCGGTGGCGGTCGTACTCCCGCATCTCCAGCCGTAGCAGTCGCGCGACCAGGCCGTGACGGAGCTGGCGTACGACTCTCTCGCCCATGCGTTCCAGGACGAAGCGGCCGACGGCGCCGGTGGCTGCCTCGACGATGAACAGCACGGTGAGGAGCAGCAGAAGTGGCCAGAATGCCCGTCCGTGGTCGCCCGCGTCCACGATCTGCTTGGCGACGAGAGGCTGAGCGAGCCCAAGGACCGAGGCCACGAGAGTGAGCACGGTGGCCACGACGATGGAGGCCCGGTGCCCGGTGGTGAGCCGGTACATGGTGGCCACCGCGGCCCGTGTCGAGCGGTCCGGCGGTGTCTTTGCCTGCAGGTCGGTCATGGGCGGGGAGGCCGGTTCGTGTCCGTCGGTCCCACCGCGAGCAGCCGCGCGAAGTAGTCGTCGGGTACGTCTTCGTCGATGGGCCGTCCCTCCGCCTCGATCCAGGCGTGAGCGTTGAAGGGTGGCACCACGCTTGCCCCGGTGCACCATGTGGGCCAACTGCCCGTCAGCCGGCACAGCAGGGCGGCGGCCAGCGAGCGGGGCAGGCAGCCTTTCGGACCGGCGCAGAGCAGGCTGATCGCGCACACCGCGTCCCGGGCGTTCTTCGCCTGCGCGGCGGTGGCCGGCGCGGCTCCGCGACGCACGATGCCAAGGACCACGCGGATCCGGCGCGGGGACAGCAACGAGAGGACGACGGCGGGAAGCAGCACGAGGCGGGCGGCCAACCGCCGGGTGAAGGGGACGCCTGTGGGCCGCACCAAGGCGCTCGGTGTCGTCATGAGGCCAGCCCCGACTCCCGCAGTTCCCGCACGAGAGCTGTGACGTCCTGCTCCGCGCGGGCCCGGTCGATGTCGAACTCCGTGACGAGCGCTTCGACGGCCGCCCCTTCCTCGCCACCGTCGAGGAGGGTATTCACCACCAGGGTGCCGGTGGGGTTGAGCTCCCAGTAGTCGCCGCTGCGCTGGTCCAGGAGAACTGTTCCGTAATCGGTCTCCGCGGTGGAGACATCGGGGCCGAACCGCAATGCCATGGTGAGTGACTGCCTTTCTCCGGTGGCGGATCTAGCGGGTGCGGGTGGGGGAGAGGCCGCGCAGCCACACTTCGGCGGCGATGGTGGAGTAGAGGATCGCGTCGCGCAGCCCAGGAGCGGAGGGCCGCTGAGCGAGGCGCCGCAGCGCGCGGCCGTCGACCAGGCCCAGCTGCTCCAGCCTGGAGTTCTCCCACAGGGACAACAGGTCGGCGCGGTGCCGACGCAGCCCGTCGGCGGCGTCCATGGCGGCTGCGGCCTTGGTGGTGCGCCGCAGACATGTCTGGGGCACGATGCCGCGCATCGCGGTGGTGAGGACGGGCTTGTACGCCCAGGGCGTGACGCGTTCGTCCGGCCGGATAGCGAGGCACGTCTCGATGACGCGGTCGTCGAGGAACGGCGAGGCCATGGGCACGCCGGCGCGGGAGGCCATGCGATCCCACTGGCGGATGATGCGCGTGCACGAGCGGATTGCCTCCAGGTCGGCGTGCAGGCCACGGTCCGGGTGCAGCGGCGTGACCGTCGCGGCCGCCTCCCTCAGGGCTCGCTGCGCCAGCCGTTGCGCGTCGGGCGTGACCCAGTCGAAGAGGCGGGGCGGCATGCCCCAGCCGAGGCTGGTGGCGACCGTGGCAGGGGCGGGGTCGCGCAGCCGACCGCTGGAATCGGCGAGCCACCTCCCATACGGCCGTGAGTCGGCCAGCGCCCGGACGGTGGCGCCCAGCGGCCACTGCCACAACGCCCGAAAGCCGCGCAACTGTCGCAGCGCGAACAGCGGACGTGTGCGCGCCAGCCGGTGGTAGTACGCCTCGGAGCACCACGCCACATGGTCGCCCCCGATGCCGGTCAGGTGCAGTCTGCTGCCCCGCTCCGCCATGCCGGGCAGATGATGGAGGACCCGCGAACGGTCCATGACACCGATGGTGGGCTCGTCGAGCAGGTCGTCGATGCTGAGGAGATCGTCGTAGACCAGCGGGGAGGCGTCCGCGTCCCAGACCACATGCTCGACGTCCGGCAGATGCTTCGTCGCCTGCTTGGCCCAGTACAGATCGGTGTCGGCGGGATCGCGCCCCGGCCAGGTGCTGGCCACCACCTTGGCGGGGGACCGGTCGGCCAGGAAGCAGATGGAGGTGGAGTCCAGGCCGCCGGACAGGTCGCAGCTCACCACGCCGCCTCGGCGGGTGCGGGCGTCGACGGCCGCGGTGAGGGCCTCGCGGACCAGCGGTGCGCCGTCGGCGAGCGTACGGACCGGCTCCGGCGGGGCCCACCACTGCGAGTGGCGTACGGTTCGACCGTTCGCGGCGACGATCAGCGCGTCCTGTGGCGGGACAGCGGTGACACCACGCCAGAGAGACGTTTCGAACAGCGGATAGGGAACCGGCCACAGCAGTCGTACCGCCAACTGCTGTTCGTCGGGCGCGGCACCCAGCGCGTTTGCGAGCAGGTCGGCGCGGGTGGCGGCCACCGGCACGCCGTCCACGGCGGCATGGAAGACGAGGCGCAGCCCGGACGCGGTGCCCTGAACCCTGAGTTGCCCATCGAGGGAGGCGACGAGGTGGAAGCTACCGGGAAGGGAGTGGGCCAGTGCGTCAAGCTCGGCGAGGTGGCGCAGCCGCCCTGCGCGCCGCTCCAGTTCGGCGGCACTGATCGGGCAGCAGCCGATGACAGCGAGCGCCGCGCTGCCGGCATACCCGGTGACGACCTCCTGGTCGTCCCATTGCCCTACCAGCCATGGCCGGCCCGAGGCGTGCTGGAGGATTCGTGTCCCGGCGTGGGCGAAGGAGCGGGCCACGGCGGCTGCGTCCTCACGGTCGTTGAAGACCGCAAAGTGCGCGTCGCCGGGGCCCGTCCCCGCACTCTCGTGCAGTTCAGTCATGACGTCAGGTCAGAAACCGTCCGTCGTCAGTTCTTGCTCAGGATGAGCCGGTCGTTCCCGGACCGCTGCAGCAGCCCGGTCTTCTTGCGGAACGTCCCGAGCCGGACCAGCGTCGGCGCTTCGTAAGCCTTCTTCATGACCGCTCCTCAGATAGAGGATTGACGTCCGCATCCCTGGTCGACAGCACACGGGGGGTCCCGGTCTGCTGCCGGCCGGCCCGAGGCTCATCTGGAACCCGGGCGGGAATGCGGATGCAGCACCTAGCTACGTGCATCACCGCATGGCATGACAAGGGCACCGAGGGAAATTGCATAATATGTAAAATCAACCGCGGTCGGTATTCGCGGCACTGCTTTCGGATTCGGTCTAAAACTGCATAATGTAAGGCTGCTCTGAATGGAAGAGCGAAAAAACGTTCCGACCTGCCTATCGACAACCGGCCGCTGCTCCTGTCACGAAGAGGGGACAACGAGCCGGGCGGAGCCGCCGGGGCGTACTGGCTTCTTGCGCGCGCGCTTCGTCCCCCTGACAAAATGGCCAGCTCCTTCCCCTGATCCGGTAGCTCCCTTGCATCAACGGCGAACTCCGTGCGATGCGTTCCGGTCAAGCGTCGTGTCGAGCTGATGCAGGGTGAGGAACATGCCCGGTTCCTGCGGGATCTACAGGTGGGCCACGGAGTCGAGTGTGCGTGTCTCGTCGATCAGGCGTGCTGTGGGCGGGCCGGTCTTGTGGGGCATGCCGCAGCAGGTCGAGCGGCACCTGACCTGACCAACACAGGGGCCTGTCACCTTCCTGCGCTTGTGCACCCGGCCAACAGGCCGGTGACGTACGGGCCTAGCCCCTCGAAGTGAACCTAGTAGGCGGGGGCGAGTCGGACGTCGGCGGCGAGCGCCGTGGGCGGGATGCTATTCGCGGAATGCATCAGAACCTCCCGGAATCGGGGCGGCCCCCGTCAGCGGGCCGCTCGTTCTCGAAGGTCGCCCCGACTGGCCCGCTCTGATGAAACCGTTGGCCGCAAGAAACTCCTGTGCCTCATCTGCCGGACGCGGGACGCCCACCGTCCGGACACCGGGCGACCATCTCGGCTGGAGTTGGCGGACAGCCTGAACCGTCAGTGAGGTACTGCGCGCCGGCGCACGCGATCCAGCCGGTGGTATCGACCGCGTCACGCGGCCAACGACCAGCTCAACCGATAAACCGCTGAGCTGTGGCCGCAACGGTCGTTCCACTCCTGGCTGCCCGGCGGCGAGTTGGTGGAGCCGGACCCGTTCCACCAACCGGTCCGAGGCGTTGATTGGAGTGCCGGTCACATCAGTGCGGCGCGGCGCGGCGCGCGGGCGAGGCGCCGGCAGGCCGGCGTAGCCGGCGCCCACGACGACGAGTCGATGACCCATGGCACGACTTTCCCTGTGCTGACGGGCGGTTTCGGCGCCACCTCGGTGGATAGGTCCAGGCTTCGGCGTCAGGCCGCGGAGCGGGCCACGGCAACCGCCCAGGCGATGTACAGCACGTTCACCACAAGCCGCGCCACCGCTCCGGCCGGCCGCTCCAGCAGCCGGGGCCGATCCGGCCGCGCGCGTCGTAACGCGTCCAGGTGGGACACCAGATAACAGGTGATCAGGATGGCGGCGGCCCAGCCCCCGGCCGCTCTGGTGGACGTGACCAGCACCAGCCCACCCACCACGACCTCCGCAGCCCCGCTGACGGCCACAAGGAGCTGCTCGCGGCCGAACCACGCGGGCACCAGAGTGCGGAAGTAGTCGGGGGCCAGGAAATGCATGACTCCCGTGACGGACAGGAACATCGCCAAGACGATGGCAGCGATAGCGTGCATGGCACGATGATCCGTCCACCCAGTGCCTGGGCACTTGAACAAAACGATCGCCGCCTCGTCTTCGCCCGCAGTGCCGAGGCAACGATGTTCGCCGAGTCCCGCCCCTTCCGCGTCAGCTTTCACCGGCTGCCGGCGTGGAAAGCCGTGCTGCCCATCGGCGGGCACGCTGAACTCCTGAGACCAGGGCAGCCCATGCTGGCAGCGCCCGGGCTGATCGTCCCGCCTCAGCTGGCCCACAGCTGTGCGGCGACCGCTCCCTACGTCGCCTTGTTCATCGATCCCTGGTTGCTGCCCTCACACTCGAAGCCGATTCGGCTGGACACAGGCGAAGTTGGCCGTCTGCTCGCTGCGCTGGGTACCACCGGTTCCGACGGGCCCGCCACCTGCGTGGACCTGGCGGCCGGATACACCGAGCTACGAGTACTTGCCGGGCGGCCCTCCCCGCTCGACCCGAGGCTCGATCATGCCCTCCACCTGTGCACGGTGCACGATCCGGACATGCCCATCACCTCCATCGCCCCAGAGGTCGGCCTGTCGGCCCCGCGGTTGCGCGCCCTTGTCCGACAGGACGTCGGCATCCCGCTCGCCCGCCTGCGCCGATGGGGCCGGCTCCGCACGGCGGTCGCCGACCTTCCGGATTCAACCGCCGCGCTGGCAGCAGCCACCGCTGGCTTCGCCGACCAGGCTCACTTCACGCGTACCGCACATGACTTCCTCGGTCGTACGCCTTCGTCGTTGCCGCACGGTGGCGTCTAGTGGGTGTCTGAGAAGCCCCGGTCAGGGCAGGCGAGTTGATAGTCCCTGCGCTGAATGGAGGCCGAGATGGCCGGGGAGCGGCGCGCGTATCCGACCGACCTGTCCGACGTGGAGTGGGCGGTGCTGGCACCGCTTGTGCCGCCGCCCAAACCGGGCGGGAGACCGTCGAAGCACCCCCGCCGCGAGATCATCGACGCCCTGGCCTCCTGGATGCGGGCCGGCTGTGCGTGGCGACTGTTGCCGCACGACTTCCCGCCGTACCAGACCATCTACCACTACCGGCGGTAGTGGCGGATCGAGGGCCGCTGGGAAGAGATCCTCGCCGCACTGCGAGCCAGGGAATGTACTGGCCAGGGCCGTGAACCCACCCCGAGCGCCGGAGTGGTGGGCAGCCAGAGCGTCAAGGCCACCGAACGCGGCGGCCGGCACGGATACGACGGCGGCAAGAAGGTGCTGGGCATCAAGCGCCACCTCCTCGTCGACACGCTCGGCCTGGTCCTGGCGGTCTGTGTCAGCCCTGCGAACGTCAGCGACCGCGACCGGGATCACCATCCAGATCGTGCAACGGAAGCACGGTGGGTTCCGGCGCACCTGGGCCAAAGCCGACGCGGCGCCGCGCGTGGTGCCGATGTTCACAGTGGTCCCGCGCCGGTGGGTCATCGAGCGGAGTTTCGCCTGGCTGGGCCGATACCGACGGCTCTCCAAGGACTACGAGTACCTGGCGAGCAGCCAGGAGAACGCGATCTACCTGGCGACAGTCATGCTGCTACTACACCGCACAGCGGCAAGAACCCAGCCCTGAACGGGGCTTCTCAGACACCCACTAACCGTGGGTCAGGGACTTGAAGTTGGCGAGCAGAATGCCGAGCGCGGCCGCGGCGACCCCGGTCAGCAGGGCATTGGTAGGCGTACGCCCGGACACGGCGCGCGCCGCGCAGCAGAACACGAACAGCAGGATCAGCGTGACCCAGCGGGAAAGCGTGAAGGCCAGGCGCTCGGCGAAGAATCCGAAGCCGGCGAGTACGAAGAACAGGACGGGCGCGACCGCCGCCGACAACGCCAGGGAACGCTCGGCAACCGTCCGCCTCCACTCGCCCCGCGTGGGCGGACGGCCGCGCTCCACCTCCTGCCCGATCAGCGAGGCGAAGGCCTCGGCGGCTGCGATGCCGGTGAGCGTGGCCGCGAGGAGCAGGGCGGCCGCGAATGCCGGCGGTGGGTGGTCCTCCAGGGCCAGGAGGAGCGACAGGACGACGATGCAGCCGTACACGCCTCGCGCGGCGAGCAGCCCGGCCGTCACCGCGACGAGCCCGCTGCGCCTCACCCCGGGGCTCCCGTAGGGACGGCGGGCCTCTCGGGAATCTGTTCCCGCTCCTCCTCGGGGTCGTGCTGACTGCCCACCGCAGCGGCCTGGTGGCCGACCGGGTGCGGATGATCAACCGCCTGCGGGATGTCCTGACGGGCATCTTCCCCGCCCTGGAGCGCGCCTTCGACTACAGCTCGCAGAGGGGCGCGCTCGTCCTGCTCGCGGGCTACGAGACTCCGGCTGTCATCCGACGCCGCGGCCGGGCCCGGCTCACTGCCCGGCTGGCCAACCGCAGGGTCCGGGGTGCCGACGCGGTCGCGGCCATTGCCGTGGATGCTGCTCAGGCTCAGCAGCCGTCGCTGCCCGGCGAGGACGTCGCCGCGCTGATCGTGGCCGACCTGGCCACCCAAATCCTGGCCCTGGACGACCGGCTCAAGCGCATGGACAAACAGATCAGCGAGGCGCTCCGGGCCTACCCGCAGGCAGAGATCATTGAGTCCCCGCCCTGCATGGGACCGATCCTCGGGGCCGAGTTCGTCGTGGCCGCGGGAGATCTCACGCCCTACGCAGACGCCGGCCACCTGGCCTCCGCGGCCGGGCTGGTGCCGGCCTCCCGTGGCTCCGGCCGCCGGAGCGGTAGCTTGCACGGCCCGAAGCGCTTTGGCCGCCGTCTGCGACGGGTGCTTTTCATGTCCGCGCAGACCAGCATGATGCGGGAGGGCCCGAACCGGGACCTTTACCTCAAGAAGTGTGGCGAGGGCTGCAAACACGTCCAGGCCGCCATCGCTCTCGCCCCTCGGCGGGCCGGCGTCCTGTGGGCACTCTTGCGCGACAACCGGGTCTTCACCTCCGCCCCGCCGGTCGCGCAGGCGGTTTGTCTTCGTCATTGAGATTCCCTCCGGTCGTTACGCCTCCATCTAGCCGCAACGGGCCCGACCGTGCGCCACCCGCGAGGGGTGATGGCGGAGCGTCCCGAAGGGATCAGATTGGCCGCACCACCGACGGCGCAAGGCTGGTCGGCCTTGCGGCCGAGGTGAGGGTCCAGTCGCTGTGGGAGAGCACGAGGCTCGGGGGTTCTCAGTGGCTCGTGCCCTCAGGCACGTGTGGGCTCCCCGACGAAGTGCAGGTAGCCGAAGGAGGCGATCGCGAACTCGGCCGCTGTGATGAGCGTTTGCACCGCGCTGTTCTTCTCCCGCTCCGGGAGTGCGTTCAACTCTGTCACGAACCGCCGCAGGTGCAGCTCGTTGAACATGGTGTCGCCGTGGCGGTTCACGGCGCGCAGGATACTGTCCTGCGGCGCCGACTCGCCTGAGCCCCGGGGGCACATCGAACCGCCGTTGCAGACCGGCGAGTTCGTCAGGACCCCACCCGCCCCACAGGGCAAGCCAGTTCAGGTGTCACCCGATCGTGCGGCAGACCCGCCAGCTGCCGTTTACCGCTGGCATGATGCGCGGCGACCTCCTGGCTGCGTCCGTGGGCAGTGAGGTTCCGCATCAGGCGTGGGCTTTGGCCTGGACGGAGGCGAGCCAGTGCCGCTGCCCCCCGGCCGTGCAGTTGGCGTGGGCAGAGGAGGGCCAGTCCACCGTCACGATCGGCACTGTCCGTGTGCGATCTATACCCTGCCAAGCGCATACAGGGGCACAGTTTTCGGACAATGAATCGGCTATCAGCCACACCGCAGAACGCAGGACAACCCTTCCCCCAGCGGACGTGTCACACCTAGCAGGAAGAAACACTTCAAGCGACACAAGGGGGAGATATGGAACTTAAGCGTGCCATGTTGTCCGTAGCTGCAGTGACTGCGCTGGCGGCCGGCTCCACGGTGGTCCTGTCGTCACCGGCGTCTGCGGCGGCGAACACTACCCCGCAGAAGGTCTGCGGAAGCAGCTACAAGACCGTCAACTCCGCACCGGTGGGCTCGCTGGGCACCGTCTACCTGACGTACAACGCCTCCACCGGCCGCAACTGCGTGGCCACCATCCGCAGCACGCCCGGAACGGCCGTGGACACGGGGACGTGGATCTACGTCGCCGACACCGACCAGGGGGCCTCTGACTCCGGCAACTACACGTCCTACGCCGGGCCGGCCACCGTCTACGGCAAGGGCCACTGCGTCGACTGGGGCGGCAACATCAAGAACGTTTACGTCTCCGTCTACGGCTCCAACTGTGCCGCACTGAAGGAGAAGCGGGTCACCTCCATCCGCTGAGGCCTTGCGGCGGGTTCGGCCTTCCCGGCACGGTGCTCGGCCCCGGTCCGGACTGATCCCACCTCCCAGCAGCCGCTACCACCGGGGCTGCGTCTGTCCGAGCGGTGGATCCGGCCGGAGTCCTGAGCCCCGGCCCGATCCACCGCTCGACCCGCACTACAGCACCCCGTTCATCGCGCTTTTCTCTCCCTGCTCTCGCCGTCCTCGAAGTCGCCCTCCTGGACGGTGGTGCCGGGCACCCAACCGCCCCGGACAGTGACGACCTTGCGGTCGTTGCCGGCGCGGCGGGAACACTCCGCTCCGCCGCCGGGACATGGCCGGTGGGGCGGAAGCCCAACTCGCCCACTCTCGGGGCACCCTGCGGGCGGCGAGGGCGAGCAGCCATTTTTCTGTAGGAGACGACGCGCGATAGTAAGGAGTCAAGGTCGCGCTGGGGAGGCACGACACTCCGCGCTGAACGTAGACGTCCGACGGCATCTTCGATCCCCTGCGGGCACACGGCCGTCGTCCTGGCGGTAGGTGGGGCAGCCCCCGGCCCGGCCGGCTGCCGGGGGCGCCATCCTGCCCGTGGTGTGACTGGTCGGCAGGCGAGCGGACGAGCCCTAGCGAGGGGTGACCGAGCCGTCGTAGACGTTGTCCGGAGTGGCGACCGCCGTGATCGCCCGGGCGAGGACGGTGGAGGGCTCCTGGCCCTTGCTCGTGATGTCCGTATTGATCATGATCACGAGGGTGGCCTTCTTTGCGGGCAGATAGACCGTCACGGTCTCGTACCCCGGAATGGAACCGTTGTGCCCGATCCACCCGTTGGTCTTGAAGATGCCCAGACCGTAACTGAGGCCGGGGATGCCGGTCGGCAGCGTCTTGAGTCGCTGCGCCTGGACGTTGGGGCTCAGGAGTTCCCCGGTGGCCAGGACCTTGGCCCACCGGTGCAGGTCGTGCAGGTCCGAGATCATCGCACCGGCTGCCCAGGCCCAGCTTGGGTTCCAGCGCGTCGCGTCGGCGACCTCCCCGCTGAGCGTCTGGTCGGTGTAGCCGCGCGGGTGCGGATGGGGAAACTCGTTGCCCTGCGGGAAGAGCGTGCGCTGCAAGTGCGCGGGGCGCAGCACCCGGTGGTGGATGAAGTCGGCCAGCCGATGCCCGCTCACCTTCTCGATCACCAGGCCGAGCAGGACGAGATTGGAGTTGGAGTACTGGAACTTCTTGCCGGGCCCGAAGGTGTTCTTGTGCTTGAAGCCGTACGCGAGGGACTGCCGGGGGGTGAAGGTGCGCTGCGGGTCGCTCAGCAGGTCGTGGACGAAGCCGGGGTCGGCGGTGTACGGGAACAGCCCGCTGCGCATCTCCGCAAGATGACGCAGCGTGATCTTATGGCCGTTGGGCACACCTCTGACGTACCTGGAGATCGGATCGTCAAGCCCGATCCGGCCCTCCTGCACCAGTTTGAGCAGCGCCGTTACGGTGAAGGTCTTGGTCTCGCTGCCGATCCGGACGAAGGAGTCGGCGGACATGGGTTCGCCGGTGTGCGTGTCGGCCACCCCCTTCGCCCGGACGTAGCAGCCCTTGCCGGGCATCCACAGCCCGACGACGACACCGGGGATCCCCGCCTTCGGGGCGACGTCGTCGATGGTCTTGTCCAGTCGGGCGGTGAGCTTGCGCCCGAGCCCGTCCGACGAGCAGTCGTTGTTGTGGGGACGGGCGTTGTCGGGCACGTCGACGGCTGCGGCAGGAGCGGCTGCTGTCGGTGCCCATACGGCCATGGCGAGCAGCGCGGCGCAGAGTAGACGGCGGGAGGGGGAACGTCTCATGCGGGGTACCTCATCCAGTCGGGGACAGTCGGGGACGGCCCGGTCGGTCGGGGCCGGTCGGCAAGAAGATGACCACCCCGACCCACCACGCCTCTTCCGCTGCGGATTCCACACCGAGGAGTCCACTCGTTCGGAGCCACAGGGACGGCCCGGACAGCCCCTGACCAACTGGGCTTGCCCGGCGGAGTTCGCGGCCGTACCGAGAACGGCTTCACCGTCGCCACGATGGGGGGAGGAGGGGAGCTGTTGTCAGCCGTCTGTTGCAGTGGTGTCAAGGCGGCGGATGGCCAGCTTCTGGCGAGATACGGACAACTGCGGAGTTCCGTACCGGAGCCAGTGGAGGAGCGGGATGCTTCTGTGACTTCACCGGATGCGGCTCTGCGGTATCCAGGACGGAGTAGGGCTACCGCGGCTTGGCTTCTACCGCGGTGGTGCGTGCCATGTGTGTCGCCGTGTCCCGGGAGCGATGGAACCGCCGTGGGCGCGGCGCGCACTGAGTAGGGCCGTGTTTGCCTGCGGGGCGAGTGAGCCGCAGGCGGCAGGGCGTATGTGTCCGCACCGCTGCCGGTCCATGAAGGTCCGTCGGATCTGCCTGGCAGGGTGCGGAGTGGATGAAGGGGGAAGTCCTTTGCGTTCTGCACCTACCAGACCCGGCCGTTTGCCTTCCTGGGGTCGGCGGTTGGTTTCCGTTGTTGCCAGTGGTGCTCTGGCACTGACGGGAGTAGCGGTGCTCAGCGAGCCCGCTCACGCCGTTGCCGGCGCGAAAGCGTATGTCTCCAATTTCGGTGGTGACACGGTGTCGGTCGTTGACACGAGCACCAACACCGTCACCGGCAGCATCAATGTCGGCAGCAATCCCCTCGGCGTGGCGGTCAACCCGGCTAGCGCCCAGGCATACGTCGCCAATTTCGACGACGGCACCGTTTCGGTGCTCGACACGGCAACCGACACGGTCACCGCGACCGTCTCTGTCGGCAGCAATCCGCTGACCGTGGCGTTCACCCCGTCCGGGACCCGCGCGTACGTCACGAACCTCTCCGACGGCACCGTCTCGGTCATCGCGTCCGCGACCAACACGGTCAGCGCCACCGTCGCGGTCGGGAATGACCCGAACGGGGCGGCGGTGAACCCGGCGGGCACCACTGCCTACGTGACGAACAACGGTGACGACACGGTCTCGGTCATCAGCACGGCGACCAACACGGTGACCGCCACCGTCCCGGTGGGCGACCAGCCCTCCGGTATCGCGGTCAGCCCATCTGGGACCAGCGCGTATGTCACCAACAATGGCGGGACCACGGTCTCGGTCATCGACACCGCGACCAACACGGTCACCGCCACCCTCGGGGTCGGGACCAGCCCGAACGGAGTCGCGTTCAACCCGTCCGGCACGCGCGCCTACGTCACCGACGCAGGCAGTGACGACGTCAAAGTGATCGACACGGCGGCCAACGCCGTGATCGCTACAGTCCCGGTCGGCGACAGTCCGGCCAAGGTCGAGGTCAATCCCTCCGGCACAACTGCCTACGCCACCAACCAGTCCGGCGACACCATCTCGGTGATCGACACCGGCAGCAACACCGTCATGACCACAGTCAGCGGATTCAACAGCCCCTACGGCATCGCCTTCAAACCGGCTTCGCCACCGGCGGCCGCTGACATCGACGTGAACCTCACCGCTCAGCCGCACCTGGGCCTCGTGGTGCCCTACCTGTCCTACACCCTCACCGCCCACAACACCGGCCCCAGCGCCGTCACCTCGGCCACCCTCACAGCGAAGCTGCCGCCGGGAGCTGCCGCCACCAACCTGCCCGCCGGATGCACCGCCGCCGCCACGACAGTGACCTGCAGCTACGGAGCGATCGCCGACAACGCGAGCGTCAACAAGACCTTCCGCGTCCCGCTGCACCTGCTGACCCTCGGCAAGGTCAAGGTCACCGGAGCACGCACCACCTCCGCACCCACCGACTCCAACCCGGCCAACGACAGCGCATCCGTCACGTGCACCGCTCTGTCCGTCATCCTGGTCACCTGCCCCTGATACCGCCTCCACAGGATGCTCCCCCCACGCGCGCGAGAGCTGCCCTCCACCAGCGCAAGCCGGCGGAGGGCAGTGGTACGGGGACCGGGCTCCATCGCGAGAGAAGCGACGGCAGCAGACGTAAGTGATTGTTGAGAGCCCGCGATCCTTTGCGTTCACTCCGAACTCCACGACAGGTCCGCCTGCAGGACGGTCGCAACCCCGCACGGGGCGGTGATCCTGTGTATGGCGCGCCCGGCCGGGCGAAGACGATCGTGCGATAGCCGTCGTTCTCCAGACTGCGCGGTGTCTCATGAGACTGGATCGGCTGTCAGCAGCCTTGTGCGGCTATCGCTTCTGCCGTGTCAGATCTGGTTCTTGTCTGGTCAGCCACAACGCGAGCGTGGCAATCAGTGCGCAGCCGGTCATGCCGAGGAAGAGCGGCATGCTGGTGTGTCCGCCTGCGATGCCCATCAAGGGAGCGACGGCCGCGCCGAGGACGCTTTGCAGCGTGCCGAGCACTGCCGAGCCGGTACCTGCCGCGTGCGGTACACGTGCGAGTGCGGGGCCGGTGGCGAACACCTGCCCGAGGCCGAGGAAGCCGATACCGACCAGGCCCAGGGCCCACACCCGGTTGAGATTTCCGGTGGCCGTAACGAGCAGGGCGAGGGCGCTCGACGCCAGGAGGACGGCCAGTCCGGTGTTCAGCAGGAGCCGGGAGCCGTAGCGACTGACGAGGCGGGTCGCGGCGGCGCTGGATGCGGTGGCGGTGAGGGCTTTGCGGGTGTCGGTGGGGGTCCAGCCGGTCCACCACTTGAGGTCCTCGGTGGTGGCCGGGCCGAAGGCGGCCAGGTAGCGGCGTGCCAGCTCCACCTTCGCCGCCCTCGTCTCCCACGCCTTGGCTGCTTCGGCGAGCGGGGAAGGCGTCCAGCGGAACTGGTTGGAGTTGAAGCCACCGCTCGGGCGGCTCGGCGGATGCGGCCCTCGGCGGCCAGGACCCGCAGGATCCGCGAAGAGACCGCTTGCCGCCTCTCGTACGGCCTACCGGGTGAGACGGTCACCTGCTCGCGCAGCGCGGGCACGTCGGCGGCAAGTTGGATGCGCTGGCCTCGCCGCGGGCAGCGAGCGCAGCCAGGACGTCGGCTTCGACCGCCGCGTACCGCTGCGGGCTCCAGCTGGCGTCGGCGCGGAGGTACACGGCGCAGGCCGCCCGTTCCTTCGCGGCGATGGCCCGTCCGGTGGAGGCTTCGATGACGGGGGCCAGCGTGGTGGGGACGACGAACATGGTGCGGCGCATGCACAGCATCCGCTCCAGCGTGAGCGGACCGGGTGGGTCTAGCTCCCGGCGCCGTCCCGGATCAGGAACCTGAATCGGTCAACGCGGTCGTCCAGTGCCATGAGAAGGCCACGGGCCTGCTGGACTGGCCAGTGGCCGGTCGGGCGGGCGGTGACGCCCATCAGGTGCACCCGCCGGGTGCAGATTTCCATGACCACCATGCAGTACAGGCGCCGCAGTAACACGGTGTCGACGTGGAAGAAGTCCACCGCGAGGATTTCGGAGGTCTGGCTGCGCAGGAACTGTGCGCAGGTGGGGCCCGAGCGTCGTGGTGCCGGGTCGATCCCGGCTCTTTTCAGGATCGCCCATACCGTGGAGGCGCCAACTGGACGATCGGCGCGGACCAGTTCGCCTGCAGCAGGGGTAGCCCAGTTCCGGGCACCCACACGCTATCGAGGGAACGGCACCGAGTGGTGCGGCCCGTGAGCGAACTGTTCGGCTCTGAAGTGCTGTCCTCCGTCAACGGTTGGCTGAGGAGAGGCGGGCCGTTGCATTGGGGCGGCTGCCCGTTTGAAAGCACGCCACCGGGCCACCCGGCTGGCGCGATGCGCTTGCCATCTGTAGAAACCCGAATCTGGCAAGCCTCGCCCTGCGAGAACGGATTCACGCAGTGACGACGCTGTACCCCCATGGCTGTGCCCCGTGCTGGCCTCCGTCAACGGAAAGCTCGCCAGGGCGACGTTCAGGTGCAGGCCGCCGCCACGGGCTGCTCGCCCGATCCGCGGACGATCAATCGGGTGGGGACGGTGACGGCGCGAGCACGGGAGCGGTCGCCGTCGAGCCGGGCCAGGGCCGTCACGGCTGCTGTTCTGCCGATTTCTTCGGGGTCCTGGGCGACGACGGTGAGGGCCGGTTCGAGGGCATCAGCCAGTGATACGTCGTCGAAGGCGACGACCGCCACGTGTTTGCGTCCGCTCCGGGCGAGTTCAGCGACGATCCCCAGCGCCATGATGTTGTTGCCTGCGAACAGGGCCGTGGGGGGTTCGGACCGGTCGAGCAATTGTCCGACCGCCGCTTCGGCCCCTCGCTGGTCGTGGGCGTTGAGGACGAGCGAGCGGTCGTAGGGGATATCGGCTTCCTGCAGGGCCGAGCGGTAGCCCGCCACACGTTCACGGCGGGTGTAGAGCTTGGCGGGAAGGTCACCGATGAAGCCGATGCGCCGGTGACCGTGGGCGATGAGGTGGGCGACTCCGTCGTGAGCGCCCGTGCGGTTGGAGCTGACGACGCTGTCCGTGGCCAGGCCTGCCCCCGGGCGGTCGATGAAGACGATCGGCAGGCCCGTGGCACGGTGGGTCTTGAGGTGGGCGTGGCCGGCGCCGACCGACGGCACGACCATCAGAACGCTGACGCGCCGGGCGAGGAACTTGTCTGTCAGCGCGCGCTCACGGTCGGGGTCGTCCGCGGAGGAGCCCATGAGAAGTGTCAGGCCGCGGTCCCGGACGGTGTCCTCGATGGTCCTGGCGACGGCTCCGAAGAAGGGGTTGGCGAGGTCGGGGATGACAAGGCCGACAGTGGTGTCGGGTCCGCCGACGCGGATGTTACGGGCCATCAGGTTCGGCTGGAAGCCGAGTTTGGTGACGGCGGCGAGCACCTGTTCCCTGGTCTGTGCCGAGGCGGGGCCGTCCGCGTTGAGGACACGGGAGACGGTCTTGGCGCTGACGCCCACTTCACGGGCGACGTCTGCCAGCGTTGGGCGGCGGTTCGCTGCCATGGAGAAGATGGCCCCCTTGCGCGTCGGTTCCGGCCGCGGCCTCGGCCGGAACCTGTGAGCGTTGTAGTTGTCCGGTCAGCTGGCCTGGACTCCCGCGGCCTTTGCCGCCTCGGAATCCGCTACGACAGTATCCCCGGACGCGTCGAGTGTGAGCGCGCCGGTCATGATGGCGACGACCTCCGCCATGGAGTAGTCGGCGGGCTTGATCACCGCTGCGCGCCGGCCAAGGCGGTGGACGTGGACCCGGTCGGCGATCTCGAAGACGTGCGGCATGTTGTGGCTGATCAGGACCACCGGCATGCCCTTGTCGCGAACGCGGTGGATGAGGTCGAGGACTTGGCCGGACTCCTTGACGCCGAGGGCTGCGGTGGGTTCGTCCATGACGACGACGCTGCTGGCCCAGGCGACGGAACGGGCGACCGCGACAGCCTGCCGCTGTCCGCCTGAGAGGGTCTCGACCGACTGCGTGAGCGAGCGCAGACCGATCTTCAGGTCGGCCATGTGCTCGGCGGCTTCCTGGCGCATGCGCTTCTTGTCCAGCATCCGGAAGACACTGCCGAGGACGCCGGGGCGGCGCAGCTCGCGCCCGAGGAACATGTTCGAGGCGATGTCCATGGAGGCGGCAACGGCGAGGTCCTGATAGACCGTCTCGATGCCGTGGGCGCGTGCGCTCTGCGGGCCGGAGAAGGCGATGGGATCGCCGTTGAGGCGTATCTCGCCCGCATCGGGAACCACCGCGCCGGTGAGCGCCTTGATCAGGCTGGTTTTGCCGGCGCCGTTGTCGCCGATGACGGCGAGCACCTCGCCGGGCATCAGGTCGAAGTCGGCGCCGTCGATCGCGGTGACCTGGCCGTAGCGCTTGATCAGGCCGCGGGCCTGCAGTACGGGGACGGGGGAGGAGGCGGCGGTCATCGGGTCTTCTTCCGGGAGATCTGGTCGACGGTCACCGCGAGGATCACGAGGACCCCGGTGATCAGCGTCTGGTATGTGGAGGCGACGCCCATCAGTTGCAGGCCGTTGCGGAACACACCGACGATGAGGACGCCGATGAACGTGCCCAGGACCGATCCGCGTCCGCCGAAGAGGCTGGTGCCGCCGAGGACCACGGCGGTGATGCTGTCGAGGTTGTCGGTCTGGCCGGCCTGTGGGTCGCCCACTCCGGTGCGGGAGATGAGCAGCAGGGCCGCGATGCCGTAAAGGAGGCCTGCCACGGTGTAGATGCCGATGGTCAGGCGGGAGGTGCGGATGCCGTTGAGGCGCGCCGCTTCCTGGCTGTTGCCCCGCGCGTACACGTGCCGGCCCCAACTGGTGCTGCTCAGCGCGTACGCGAGGAAGAGGAACAGGGCGATGGTGAGCAGGGAGCCGTAGGTGATGTCGGTGTTGCCGAGGGGGAAGGTCTGCCCGAGGGCGGTCAGCGGCCCGGGCAGGCTGCTGATCGTCTGCTCCTCGGAGTAGATGTGGGTCAGCGCGAACGCCACGTTGAGCATGCCGAGGGTGACGATGAACGGCGGCAGCGGGATCTTCTGCACCAACAGCCCGTTGAGCAGCCCGAATCCGCCGCAGACGGCTATGCCGAGCGCGATGGCGAGGAGCGGGGGCAAGGAACCCTCGGCGGCCATTTTGGCGATCACGATGCTGCCGAACGCCATCACGGCACCGCACGACAGGTCGATGCCCGCCGTGAGGATGATCAGGGTCTGGCCGATGGCGAGGGTGCCGACGACCATCACCTGCTGCACGATCAGTGAGAAGTTCCCGCCGGTGAGGAACTGGTCGTTCGAGAAGGAGAAGAAGGCACAGGCCAGGAGGAGGGCGACCAGGGGGCCGGTGGTCGGTGCCGTGAGCAGTCTGCGGCCCGTGCTCGGCGCTTTCAGCCCGGCGTACGGCGCGGACGTGTCCGGAGGTGTGGTCGTGGCTGTCATGCGAAGTCCTTGTCGGAAGACAGAGGTCGTTGTCCGTCCTGGTCGGAGGGACTAGAGGGCAAGCGGGAGGTGGCCGTCCCGGTCAGGGAGGCAGGAGCGGTCACCCCGGGGGGAAGGGGCGGCCATCCCGATGAGGGGAGAGGCGGCCTGACGAGGGGAGGGGCAGAGTCGTATGGCCTTGGGGTCGGCTCAGCCCCAGCAGCTCTTCAGGCCGAACGCGGTGTCCTTGGACGTGACGTTGGCCTGTGCCTTGGCGGTGATCAGGTTGATGCCCGTGTCGGTGTAACCGGACGCCTTCTTGCCGTTCTTGGCGTACGTCACGACCGCTTCGACTCCCTGAGCGGCCATCTTCAGCGGGTACTGCTGGGACGTGGCGGCGATCTTGCCGTCCTTGACCGCCCGGGTGCCGGTGCAGCCGCCGTCGACGGAGACGATCAGGACGTCCTTCTCCCGGCCCTTCGCCTTGAGCGCCGTGTACGCGCCCAGCGCGGCCGGTTCGTTGATGGTGTAGACGAGATTGATGTCCGGGTCCTTCTGGAGACAGTTCTCCATCGCGGTCTGGCCCTTGGCCTGGTCGCCACCGGTGTCCTGCGAGCAGACGATCGACTTGTCCTTGGCGCCGATGCCGAAGCCCTGCAGGAATCCGTTGTGCCGTTGCACGCCCACGGAGACACCCGGCGCGAGGTCGAGGGTGGCTATCTTCGCCGTCTTGCCCTTCATGGCGGCCTTGGAGTACTGGCCGATCCGCTTGCCGGCATCGAGGTTGTCGGTGGCGAAGAGGGCGTCGACCGCGCTCTGCGGCTCGGTCGGGGTGTCCAGGGCGATGACCAGGACGCCCTTGGCGCGGGCCTTGGCGATCGCGGGCACGATGGCCTTGGAGTCGCTCGGGGTGATCAGGATGCCCTTCACGCCGGAGGCGACCATGTTCTCGATGGCGGTGACCTGGCCGGCGTTGTCGCCGTCGAACTTGCCTGCGGCGGTGGATAGTTGGGCGCCGTTGTCCTTGGCGGCCTTCTCCGCGCCCTCCTTCATCTTCACGAAGAACGGGTTGGTGTCCGTCTTGGTGATCAGACCGACCTTGACTTTGCCTGAACCGGCGCTGGTGGAACTCGATCCGGAGCCGGATCCGCAGGCCGTCAGGGTGAGGGCCGCGACGCCCGTGAGGGCGGCGACTCGGAGGAGGGAGGAGGGCAGGCGAGTGGTGCGAGGCATGGTCGACTCCTGTGGGATGGCGAGCGGCACGGGGTTGGAGGTCAGAGCATGCCGCCGGAGTGTCATCGTTGACTTATGTCATCGTTGACACTTCATGGCGAGGATGATGGACTCCGCCTCCGGGAAACGTCAATGCCTTGCACCCGTCACAAATCGGCAAACTCCCGCAGTCACCCCTCACTTGCAGTGCTCGACGTGCGCGCAACGACGTCCGCTTCGCCCCCGTATCCGTCAGGTTCGCCCACACGTCCGTCAGAGAAGAGCAGTCCATGAGCCCGTGTCAGATCACCGTCCTGGGTGAGTGCGTCGCGGACGCGTTCACCGAACCCGCAAGCACTCCCAATGAACTCGCCCTGCGTGTACTGCCGGGCGGCGGACCTGCGAATACGGCGGTTTCGCTGGCCCGCCTCGGTACTCCGGCCCGCTTCCTCGCGCGCCTGTCCGGCGATGTGTTCGGCCGCTTGTTCCGTACCCGCCTGGAGGCATCGGGGGTGGACCTGTCGAGCTCCGTCCCTGCCGAGGAACCCAGCACGCTCGCCGTGGCGGAGCTGGACGCCCAGGGGCAGGCCGCGTTCTCCTTCCACGCGCAGAACACGGCCGACTGGCAGTGGACGGCCGAGGAGCTGGCCCGGGTTGATCTGTCCGAAACCGCCTGCGTGCACACCGGTTCCCTGGCCCTGGTCCAGGAGCCCGGCGCGGCAGCGGTCGAGGACTTCCTGTCGGCGGCGGCCCCCCGGGCGACCATCAGCATCGACCCGAATGTCCGGCCGCTGCTCGTACAACCCGACGTCTATCGTGCCCGGTTGGCCCACTGGTGCGCCCTCGCCGATGTGCTGCGGCTGAGCGAGGACGACCTGGAGCTGCTGCTGCCGGGCATCCCGCCCGAGCAGGCGTGCGACATCTGGCATGCGGCCGGTGCCCGGCTCGTCGTGATCACACGCGGTGCCGACGGCGCCTTGGCCTCACTCGACGGTGAACGGGTGAAGGTGCCCGCCGTGCGGACAAGCGTGGTCGACACCGTCGGGGCGGGGGACTCCTTCACGGCAGGGCTGCTGCACCACCTCGGTGCCCGCGGGTTCCTGGGTGGCCGGCTGGCGGAACTTGGCCTCGACGACGTCGCGGAAGCGTGCGTCTTCGCCGCTCGGACAGCGGCCCTGACCTGCTCGGTCGCCGGTCCCAACCCGCCGTGGCACGGCCAGTTGGAGCAGCTCGCCACAGCTGAGCGCGCCTGACGCCCCGACGGATCGCGGAGCGCGACATCGCGGCCGAACCGTTGACGCGGCGGCCGGACTGCGTCCATCATCGCCCCACTCGATGTCATCGATGACACAAGTCAACGATGACGCCCCTTCTCGGTCGGTCCGCCCCGGGCATCACGCACCGCTGTGTGGACGACCGCAGCACAGGAGACACCATGAGCTCTGGACGAGTACCCCGGCATGCCCGCACCCGGATGATCGCGGCGGTGGCAACCGTCTGTGCCCTGGCCGCAGCCCCGCTGGCCCCTCAGGCCGTGGCTGCCGACACTTCGCCGTACTCCGAGACCTACCGGCCCCAGTTCCACTTCACTCCGAAGAAGAACTGGATGAACGACCCCAACGGCCTCGTGTACTACAAGGGCGAGTACCACCTCTTCTACCAGTACAACCCCAACGGCAACTCGTGGGGCGACATGTCCTGGGGCCACGCGGTGAGCAAGGACCTCGTACGCTGGAAGGAACTGCCGCTCGCCCTGTCGCACGACGACAAGGAAGCGGTGTTCTCCGGCAGCGCGGTCGTCGACCGGGACAACACGAGCGGGTTCGGCACCAAGAAGAACCCGCCCATGGTGGCGATCTACACCAGCGCCTACAAGGACACGGGCATACAGGCGCAGTCGCTCGCCTACAGCACCGACCGCGGCCGCACCTGGACCAAGTACCAGGGCAATCCCGTCATCGACCTCGGCTCCAAGGAGTTCCGCGACCCCAAGGTCCAGTGGCACGCGCCGACCAAGAGCTGGCTGATGACGGTATCGCTGTCCACCGAGCACAAGGTGCGGTTCTACTCGTCCAAGAACCTCAAGGACTGGAAGCTGCTCAGCGATTTCGGACCGGCCGGCGCGACGGGCGGAGTGTGGGAGTGCCCCGACCTGTTCCCCCTCCCGGTCGACGGCGACAAGAAGAGAACCAAGTGGGTCCTGGTCGTCAACATCAACCCCGGTGGAATCGCCGGAGGTTCGGCCGCTCAGTACTTCGTCGGCGACTTCGACGGCACGAAGTTCACCCCCGACGACAAGGGCACGTACACCCCGCCGGCCGGCACGGTGACGCAGGACTTCGAGGGCACGGACTTCGGCAAGTGGACCACCGCCGGCACCGCGTTCGGCGATAAACCGGCCGGAGGGGCGGTGGCAGGACAGGGGAAGGTCACCGGCTACGACGGCACGGGCCTCGCCAACAGCTTCCACGGCGGTGACGGAGCCACCGGCATCCTCACCTCGCCCGAATTCACCGTCGACAGCAAGTACCTGAACTTCAAGGTCGGCGGCGGACGCCACCCGCACAAACCCGGGACGGTCCTCGAGCAGGGAGACCCGCCCACGGGCACGGTCCTCGCCGACTTCGAAGGCGGAAGTTACGGCGACTGGACGTCGACCGGCGACGCCTTCGGCTCGGCACCGGCCACCGGCACCCTCCCCAACCAGCAGGAGGTCTCAGGATTCCTGGGCGGCGGCCTGGTCAACACCTTCCGTGACGGCGACTCCACCACAGGCACGCTCACCTCGCCCGAATTCACCATCGACAAGGACTACGTCAACTTCCTCGTCGGCGGCGGCAGCCACCCGGCCGGCTCCGAGAACCCCACCGTCGTCGAACTCCTCGTCGACGGCAAGGCGGTGCACAGCACAACCGGAAAGGACACCGAGACGCTCAACTGGGCCTCCTGGGACGTCAAAGACCTCGCCGGCAAGAAGGCGCGGATCAGGATCGTCGACGACCACACCGGCGGCTGGGGCCACCTCAACGTCGACCACATCATGCTGTCCGACACCAAGGCCCAGCCCGTCTCCCAGGAAACGTCCGTCAACCTGGTCGTCGACGGCAAGGTCGTCCAAAGCGCCACCGGCTCCAACAGCGAGACCTTGGACTGGGCCTCCTTCGACATGCGCCCCTACACGGGCAAGGAGGCGCGGATCAGACTCGTCGACTTGAACACCGCAGGCATGGGCCACCTCCTGGCCGACCGGTTCACCGCCGCCGACGCCCCCGCCAAGTCCGTTGTGCAGCGCGCCGATTGGGCCGACTACGGCAAGGACTACTACGCGGCGGTGTCCTGGGAGAACGCGCCGGGCGACAAGCGTCACATGATCGGCTGGATGAACAACTGGGAGTACGGCGGCTCCATCCCCACCTCTCCCTGGCGCGGCGCGCAGAGCATCCCCCGGCAGATGGCCCTGCGCACCGTCAACGGCCGAATCCAGCTGACCAGCGAGCCGGTCGACAGCCTGGCGTCGCTGCGGCGGGAGCGCCCGGCGACGGCAGACGGCGTCACCGTCAAGAGCACCTCGAAGACCCTGACCGGTTCCGCGGCCAAGGGCAAGGCACTCGACATCGAGGCGACCTTCTCCCTCAAGGACGCCGAACGCTTCGGCCTGAAGGTACGCACCGGCGCCGACGGCGAGGAGACCGTCATCGGCTACGACGCCACGACGCAGGAGCTGTACGTCGATCGCACCAACTCCGGTGCCGTCGACTTCAGCGACGCCTTCCCCGGAGTCCAGAGAGCGCCCCTGAAGGCCGAGAACGGCAAGGTGAAGCTGCGGATCCTCGTCGACTGGTCGTCCGTCGAGGTCTTCGGCGGCAGCGGCGAGGCAGTGATCACCGACCAGATCTTCCCCGACCCCGACAGCCAGGGCGTACAGGTCTTCGCCGAGAACGGCTCGGTGAAGCTGGACCGGGCCCGCGTCTGGCACCTCAACTCCTACCGCGACTGACCCCGACCGTCTTCGACCACGAAGGATGACACCACACAGTGAACAAGACCCTGCTCGCCGAGTTCACCGCCCGTGACGGCGCGGAGGAGGAGGTCACCCGCCTGCTCCTTGACTACGCCAAGAACGTGCGCGAGGAGGAAGGCAACCTCGCCTTTGACATCTACACCAAAACGTCAAGCCCGCGTGCCTACTGGATCTTCGAGATGTACCGGGACGAGGACGCCTTCCAGACGCATCTGAAGGCCCCCTACGGTGGGCCGTTCAACACCGCGCTCGCCCCGCTGATCGAGGAGGACGCCTCGGTGCTGACCTTCCTCGATCCGGTGACCTGAACGGCACTTCGACCCGGTGACCTGACGTCGGCCGGGCTCGCCATCGCGGGCCCGGCGGACCGGGGGCCGGGCGGTGTGGGTGCCGCAGGCAACTGAAGCCGCCATCGGCGGTTCCTAGGTCGAGCTGAGTGCCCGGCCCAAAGCCAGCGGCGTGCGAGGGGCAGCCCGCCACCAGCTTGACCGCTTTGCAGTGGTCCTCCGGGCATCGATGACAACATCGACAATGCGCACATCTAAGCGGGCTCCGTAGGCTTCCAATGGGCCAGGCGCGGGCGGACACGGCAGGCGCTTGGTCAACTCACCCTCCCGAGGCCGGAGTTGAGCCCTCCAACCCGGCCTACTCCTCCGCCCGCCCCGCCGTCAACAAACCACCGCTAGTGCTGGATTCCTCAAAGGCGGTATTCAAAACGGCGCCGGAGTGTGCGGGTGGGTGGGGCGGGTCTGCCCCAGATCCAGGGTTTGGCGCGGGCGTTGAGCTGGGCGGTGGCCACGGCAGTGGCCTGGGCGATGTCGTTGGGACCGCAGTAGGAGCGGCCGGCCAGGGCTGCTTTGCGGAAGAGGCGCCACCAGCCTTCCTGGAGGTTGAGCCAGCAGGCGCCGACCGGGATGAACACGTAGAAGATCCGCGGGTGGTCCTGAAGCCACTCGCGGGTCGACTTGCTGTTGTGGGAGGACAGGTTGTCGGTGACGATCCAGATCGCGCCGGTCGGGTTGGCATCCTCGACCTTCTGCAGGAACTGCTGGTAGTTGACGCTGTTGCGGGAGGAGGCGGTCGTGGTGATCTCAATGCCGTAGCGCACCCGCAGACCACCGTAGACCCAGGTCTTCTCCGGACCACGGCTGTAGTCGAGCTCGGCCTTGATCCGGTGGCCGTCGGGTGACCAGCCGGGCGCGGGCGCAAAGGCGCGCGGGATCACCGGCCCCAGCTCATCGGCGCAGATCACCGTCGCGCCGTCGGGCGGCTGGGTATAGAGGCCGACGATCCGCGTCCTTTTGGGACGAAGTCCGGGTCCCTGGAGCAGATCCAGGACCGAGTACGTCGCCAGCGCACCCCCTCGGCCAGCAAAATCCTGCGGACCTGCGAGCGGCCCACCTCGATCCCTTCGGCCCGTGCTGTTGCGGCCAGCGCGTCCAGCGTCCACTCCGATGGCCCGGACTCGTCGGCTGCCCACAGCTCGTTGGACGGCTGGATCTCAAGTCTGCCGGGCGGAGTGAGCCTGACCAGCGCGATGATCCGGGAGCGTTCGGCCTCGGTGATCCGGCGCTTGCGCCCACAGCCCGGCCTGTCACCGAGCCCGTCCAGTCCCTGCTCGTTGAACCGGTGCAGCCACTTACGGACCGTCTTTTCGTGGCATCCCAGCCGCTGTGCGATGTCCGGGACGCGCACTCCGCCCCAGCTCAGCACGATGATCTTTGCCCTCAGAATCCAGTCGGCCGGCGCATGCCGGGCCCCGGCCAGCCTGCGGACCTTCCCCTCTTCTGACCCGTCCGACGCCGGACGGGCCGACAACACCCTCGACATAGCAACTCGCCCCCGAGCAGCCCGAGCACCCCGCACCCCTGATACCTACCCCGCCAAAGAGGAATCCAGCACTAGCTCGTGCCCTCATGCGCGGTCGCCTTCCCGCCCTTGCGGTCGCCGGAATCGTCGATCACCAGCACCCCGCCTGGGTGCGGTGCGGTGAGGTCGCCGGGTCGGCCAGCAGCAGCTGAAGCCGGCGGGCGTTGATCGCATCCTGATCCCAGGTCGACTCCGAGAGGAAGAACTGCAGCCGCTGTACGGCCGCGTACTGAGCCCCGACCACCGGCTCGGTACCGGCCAGGCAAGTCAGGGTCTTGTTCCGATCCCGCGGCAGAAGCAGCCCGGCCAGATACTCACGAAACCCACGCCGCTGGGCCAGAGTGGAGAACAGGTCGACCGACGTGATGAACACGCCCTCGCCCACTTCAGCGCCAACTCTCAGCGTGTCCGGGCGCGGCTATTGATCCGCCGCCTCGGTGGCCTTGCCGTCGAGGGGCCTCACTGTGGACTGAGGCAGCTCCGTCCTGTTCTGGATGAACGAGCCCGACTGGCTGTCCGTGTTGAACCCCGTCTTCCAGTACCCCCGCTGGCGGGAACCCTTGCTACTCAGGTCCCACACCGCCCCGTGGAAGTCTGTCAAGGAGACCTCGACGTTCTCTTGGTCGCTGGTAGTCACGAACTTGGTGCTGTCTCCCGGGAGCGCGGGGAGTTTGTCATCGGCGGCTTGCAGATTCTTGTCGTTGAGGAACCAGCGCTCGCCCGACTCCAGCGAGCCCTTGAGCACGACGTACCGGTACTCCTTGGGCGCGTACGCAAAGCGCACGACGAGGCCCTTGATCGGTCCGTCACTTCGGTTCGTCACGACGAACTCCCGGTCACCATAGGAGTAGGTGATGTTCTTGATCTGTCCTTCGCGGCTGTCCTTGGCGCGTAGTTCCTCTGTGTCGCCCTTCGTCTGCAAGGTGACGGCGAGCGTGCCTGCTGACAGGAAGACGGCGATCGACGATACGGCGACGCTGGCCCACTGAGCGCGGTCCGATCCCACTCGGCCCCCCCCTTCGGAAGCTATCCCGCCGCTGATGACGAGACGCATAGTGCTCATACTCGCCACAAGGAGGATTGATCACTCAGAGCGACTGGATCTGTTGCCATCCAGTGACAGAACCGGCAGAGGATGCACGTGTGGGTCTCTCGCGACCTTCTTTGAACTGCTGGTTGTGGGCCGGGCACCCCGAACTTCGGGAGTGCCACATGCCAACCTCTGCCTGGTGCGGAAGCCACACCGCTCTGATCACCGACCGGGACGGCGCGGTTCTGGGCAGGTGAGGGCATGGCTCCACTACCTGAGTACCCGGCTCAACAGCAGCCGCCCAGTTTGGGCCGGGTCCATCCTGCAAGTCGGAGCGGCTTCCCACTCAGATTCGTCCTACTTCCCAACGCCGTCGCTCGCACCCATTCTGGGGAGCATGAGCGCTCCGTACAGAATCAGGCGACGGGCAGTCACCCGGGTCGGGCGCAGTCCCGGTGAGGACGTCAAGCAACACCTTGATCACCTGATGCGCGTCATCCCCGGAGATGTGCTGGCCCTCAGCCCGTTTGAGCTGCTTGTTTCCCCTCCTGGACGGCTGTTCGTCGCGGATCGAGGAGCCCGAGCTCCGGGTCGCCGGAGCAAGTCCGGCGTAGGCCGCGAGGTGGCCGGCGGTCGGGAAGGTGCTGCCGTCACCGACCTCGATCAGGCTCCGGGCTCCGGTCCTGACGCCGACTCCCGGCATGGACGTCAGGACCTTCGAAAGAGGGTGAGCCTCCAGCAGTTCCTCTCGGTCTTGGCCTCACCCGGGTAGAGGTCGGCGATCCGCCGCATCGTCAGGCCGGGAAGGTAGGCGACCGGGCAGCCCATGTCCCTTGCGACGGCCAGCGGCAGGGCACCGATCGAGGCCGGCTGATCGACCACGACGAGCACCCGTCCGTGCTTGGCCTGGAGCTTCGCGAACAGCTCGCGGAGTTTGGGTTCGGTGTTGGGCAGTCGTTTGTCGAACGCATTCTTCCCGGCCGGGGTGAGTGCGGTGGCGTGGTGTTCGCCCTTGCCGACGTCCAGGCCGAGGTAGACGTCGCTGCTGCTGGTATCGCCCACTCCACGTCGGACAGGTCGGTCGGATACGCGCGCCGCTCCCCGGCCATCTTGGCCTCCATCAGCGCAGGGACTACCAACTCACCTGCCGTGAACGGGGCTTCTCAGACACCCACTATCGGAGTCCTAGTAGGTCCTCCGTCTGCGCGATGGCAGAGACGCGTCCTACCTCGATGGTCCCAAACCCGGCTTATGAGTCCATAAGTTGACACAAGGTAGCGAAAAATGGGACAAGCACGAAGGATGGGTGACTGCATCTCAGATCGACAGATTTGGTTATTCCCTTGAAGCGCATACGTCTGGCAGTCCTGGCCGCTGCCTCGATGGCCACCCCGACGCTGTTGGCTGCTGTACCCGCGGCGGCGGCAGAGGTCAGCCCGCCGGCCCTCTCCATGCCAGAGCCTGCTCCGAAGCCGGGAAACCCGGAGCCCGCCACAGAGGGAAGCAGGGCGTCGGCCGGCGATCCGGCCAGCCCCGGTGTTGCGACATCACCCCAGCCTCCTGTGGCGCCGAGGGCAGGAACCAGCCCGGCGGTGCCCCCCGTCAGTGGTCCCGCCGAGCCGACGCCGCCTACCCCATCCCCGGAGCAGAGCCGTGTCCCCACCACTCCGTCCGAGGCCCCGGCCACCGTAGGTGAGACCCCCCGGGGCGGCGGGAGCAGCACCGGCGGCGGGACCAAGTCGGCCTCCCCTGCTGCCGTCCCGCGCGGCACCCCCGGGCCGACCGGGATCACTAAGCCGACCCTCAGCCCCGATAAACACCCGACCTCCAGTGTTACGTCAGGTGAGGCGCTGACCGCCTCCGTGCTTGGCCTGCCCAGCAAGATCGTGGCTGGCTCCGGCTGGCACCACTTCACCCTCCGCGTCGCCAACACCTCCGACAAGGCGATGACGTCGGTCTCTGGCGGCCTCTACGTGGTGCCCGCCTCCCTGAACGGCGACGACACCAGCAGCCTGCTGACGGTGCAGTGGTATGACGAGGACGCTGGCGTCTGGAAGGAAATGACTGACGAGGAATACTGGCGTTACGACGCTTACTTCGCCGACCTGGCGGCCGGTGAATACGTCGACGCACAGTTGCGACTGAAGGCCGACGCCAGCACGCCGGAAAGCTACGGCACGGCCGATGTCGTCGGATGGTATTGCGACGAGAACGGCGTCTGGCACCACTCGATACTGTCGGGCTACGACGTCGTAGCTGCGGGCGGCGAGCCTGGCAGGGTGCCGCCGGCCAAGGGCAAGCCGACCAACGGCAACAAGCCTGCTCCGCAAGGCGACTTGAAGGCACGTCCGACCATCGGCAAGCCCACCGTCACCGACACGGGCAAGCCCCCCGTTATGGGGACCGGGGGTGGCGACGTCAGGGCGGCCGCCGGGCGGCCCAGCACAGCTGATGATTCCGTCGCCGACTCGGGCGCCTCTTTGGCTGAGACCGGCAGTCATGCGGTTGCCGGCTTGCTGCTCGGGGCCGGTGGTACGTCGATCGCCCTGGGCACGGCACTTGCCGCTGCTGCCTACAGGCGTCGCCGACACCCTTCCTGACCCAGCCGATGTGGGCTACTGGTATGGGCTGGCTTATACCCCCAGCGGGCCCGGAACGACCCTGGCTGCGGGGATGTCGACGAAGAGTGCGGGTGCGTCCGGTCATCGGCATGTCCGGTGGGCGGTTGCGGACTTGCCCGCGCCTGATCACGGCACCTAGCGCACCGGTGCGGTCCGGCCCCTGCGCTGAAGAACAAGCGGCAGTTCACCGTGACCGCCCCACACTGTGCGGCAGAACATCCTCGAGGACGGAGGGGCCCGCCGTCGAGCGGCACCCCCGCCAACGGCCCACAGGTCATCAGCGTCCGCGCCTCCGTCGTCGCTTCGCAGGGTTCAATGACACCTGCTCAGTAATTTTGGAGGGGGAGTCACCCCTCAAGGGCTTTTGGAAGTAGCCCGTCAGGACACCTTATCTCCGGGATTTTTGCACAGCGCCGGCAATCCTTCGTGTGGGACTTTAGTCCTGAGATTACGGTAGATCACCCGAATCCCCTTCCGTGGTCTGGTGGCACGTGGCAGGATCTAAATGATCTTTCCCGCCTTCAAGAATCGGAGAAATCGATGAGAATGCGTTCTGCCGCTGCAGTTGCATCCAGTATCTCTGCAGCTGAATCTGGCCTTGCTCCCGAAGAGCCGGGCACCCGGGCCGCCGTCAAGACCAAATACCGTAAGGCTCAGTTCAAGCGGGGTAGCGATTTGATGTGGACCCGCGACACGGTCTACTTCGGTTACAACGGGAAGAAGGTAACGTCTTCCAAGGCATGGCAGGAAAGCGGGCACATTTTCCCGAACATCGCCAAGAATACTGGTGTGACGCGCTATCACAATACGGCAGTTACCCATAAGTGGCGAGCGAAGGACACTATCGGAGCGGGCGTTCTCACGTCGTGGGGAAGCGTGCAGCTTCATTCGAATGACTACACGCACTACTTCTCGGGGAGTAAGTCCGGCGCGTGGAGCTGGAAGTCCTGACATGCCGTGTGTCGCATGACTTACCAGGCGGGAATGTGGTTCAGAGTCCTTCTGCTTTGCTGCCCGCCACCCGCACGTAGAAATGGAGTTGACGTTGATGATCAGTGCGCGACACCTCACGAAGCGCTACGGCCACCAGACGGTACTGAATTCAATTTCAGTAGATTTTCGCAGGGGTCGGGTGAGTTACCTGCTGGGCCCCAACGGGTCAGGGAAGACCACCCTGTTCAAGTGCCTCCTGGGTTTGGAGAACTATTCGGGTGCCGTGCGGTACAACGGGCGCCATTTGGCGGAAGTCCGAGGTCAGGTCTTCCCTGTGTTTGACGACTGCGCCCTGTATCCGCAGCTGTCGGGCCTGGAAAACCTGCGTTTCCTGCTCGGGAGGAGCGTCGGCTGGGAAGAGGTCCAGGCGGTCGTCAAGGGAACCCTGGACGAGACCGACATGCACAGACCAAGCAGAACGCTGTCAAACGGGCAGCGCAAAAAGGTGTACGCCGTCGGCCTGCTGCTGGCCCGCCCCTCATACGTCTTCCTGGACGAGCTGGCCAACGGGCTCGACTACGACAGTTTGCAATGGCTTAAGGAAGTCATCGAGGAGCTGAGGAAAGACAGTGTCGTGATCGCTTCCGGGCATCAATTCGAATTCTATGAACGTGTGGCCGACGATGTGTTTGCCATATCCCAGAATGGACTGAAGAAGATTGATTTTCACCACACTGATGGCGACCGACTCGAAGACGCGTACGCCACTCTTCGTGCAAACCGTCCTCGGTGACATCCGTTACCAGTGGATGTCCCGATATTTCTTCTACTCTGTAGGGTGTTTCGCACTGACAGCAGCCATATTCGCCGTCGGCGCCTACGGTACTGCGCGCTGTGCGGTCAGCGCTCTGCAAAGAGAATGGCAATTCTTGCACACCGAGGGCGGCTATACCTTCGAGCGTGCCACAGGGCAGGGGGCAGACCCGTCTGACGCTCCTCTGAAAGAAACCTGGGATCAGGCAGGACACGCACTTGCAAATCTCCATCCCATCCAGGGCGCGGTGAATCTCCTGGAGGTCCTCTGCTTCGTCGTCGCCCCACTGCTCTTCTTCGCCTACGGCGCCATCGCAGCCACCCGGGACGCTCATCACCAGACGCTGAAATTCCGTGCCGTCCGCGAAGGATTTCCCCGCCTGTTTGCCGCTCAGGCGGGAGCTCTATTTCCGGTCGTTATCCTCCTCTCGATCGCTGTCTTGGTGGTGGCCTTGCTGACCAGTTCGACACTGAGTCTCACCGTAGTCGGCAACATAGACGCCACCCTGACTCAGTCCCCCAGAGATATCCCCTTCCTTGATGTTCTGCCAATCTTGGGTACTTTCATGCTCACGGGTATATCGTTTTCCATTCTCGGAATGGGGGCGGCTCATATATTTCAGCGCCCACTGTATGTGATACCAGCATTCTGTGTTTCCTTCCTGCTCGTTCCAGTCTTGGGGAGATTCGATCCGCGGAATCTGTTGATGGCGATTTCGTACCCACACCTGCGGTTTGTTGGCGGACTCGAGCCCGTCCCTCCGGTATTCATCCCGGAACTCGTAGCCCTTTGGGTGCTCATCTGTGGTGGGGTCGCTGTCCTGGCCTCGGCATACACAATATCCTCGCGCAGGTCGCGGTACACGGTCTGACGCATGTTGCAATTCCTGGGACGAGAAACCTGTCAACCCCGTCGCCGGCAGGCGCGTGCTTCCTTCTGCAGCCGGCGCCTCGTTGGCAGAGATTGGCAGGGAGCACTGAGCCGCTTATCGCTCGACATCAGCGCCCCTGTGTTGACCGCATTGTGCAGGATGGGGTCCGTAAACGCTGTCGGCCATTCTCTGCGCAGTGACGCCCAAGACGGCCAAAGCCAATCAAAACTAAGTCAACTCTCCGTGGCAGCTGGCCTGGCTGCCACGGGGTCGGTCAGGAAGAAGCAAGAGAATGTTCGATCAGTGGGGCGTGTGGGATGTGTTGCCAGACAGCGAGCGGCGGCGGTGGGCACTGGAGCCGTTCGAGACCATCGGCCCGCTACGATTTGGGATGCGCCCCAGGGGCGTCACCGCTGCGCTCGGCGGAACCGCGGCGGGTCCCCAGCGCTGCACACGTGCGACCCTCCCGAACGGCAGTTACGGCACAGTCAAAGGCGAGTGCTGGAGGCTGGGTCTGACGTTCTATTACGGTATGGACGAGCGACTGCGAGGGATATCTGTTGATGCTCTCAAGGGTCCTCAGGTCTACGCGGACGGCATAGCGCTGGTTGGTCGGGCGCCCTCGGATCTGGAGCAGTGGCTCGTCGATCGCGCCGAGATCCGTGAGTCATCTTCTGAGCTGTTCTACCTGAACCTTGGCGTACCCGGGTCACTCAGTCTGGGCGTGGTGATCTGCGCGCAGCGCGCGGGTGACCATGTGCTCACGCGGCCGGTGTTCCTCCCCGCAGAGGCCATGAACGCCCCGCTGAGCTACCTCCCCCCGGAAGTATGGGCCGTCCACTGAGCTCATTCCTTGTGGCCCGAGATACTCGCGTTTGACAATGCTCCGGGTCACCTGGCTGCCTCAGACGCAATGCCGTTGCTTCAGCTTGCGGGCTTAGGCTGCTTGATTGTACTCGTCGGGGGTGGTGCGGATGCCTGCGAGTGATTCCGAGGTTTCGGGATTATGGCTGTTGACTTGGGTGTATCCACCGGCCTTGATGGACCAGGTGGCGGCGGCCTGCGGGCGGGCGAGCGTCGCAGACTCCTGCTGCCCGCCCGGCCGGTGGTGTATTTCGTGCTGGGGCTGGCGCTGATCTCGCCGGCACCGGTGGACGCTCCCATTCCCCAGGCGCCGGTTTTGCGGGCGCACCGATCTGTCGTGGCATGCGGTCAGGGTGAACTGGCCTTGGGATTCTGGCTGATAACGCAGCCTCCGCTATAACTCCCCTTCCCTGTCGCCACCCTCGCCTCTCAGCCATAGAAGCGCCTTATGTACTGGTAGGGCAGATGGGGCTACCGGGCCGCCTTCCCAGCGGAAAGGATGTATTTGTGCACGGCAGCTACACCAGGTCGAGGAGATCGTGCGTCTGAGACGACGCATCTCGCTGCCACAGCCCGGCCCCGTGTTTTTCTGGCCACGCCGGCTGCCGGCGACCGTGGCCCCGTAGGCCCTCTCTGCTGTTCGTGCTGGGCGTAGTTGGCCGCGCCCACGTTCTCTTGCCCGTTTCGACCGGGCTGAGGATGCCGTGCTCCCCCTCCGGCCTCTGCTTTCCCGGCTCCTGAATTAAAGGACACCACATGACCCCAAGACACCTCTGCCGGTTTCTGATCATTATCGCGGCCGTTACGTTCGCCGTCTTCGCCGCCGTGGGGCTCCTTCTCCGCGACAAGGAGTCCGCACCGCCCACGCTCGTCAAGGGTGAACGGACCTGGTCCGGCCTCACCCGCAACCATGTGACCACCAAGGTCAGTTACCCGATGAACCCGCCTGTCGGCGGGGACCACCACCCGGTGTGGCTCAACTGCGACGCGAAGGTCTACACGAAGCAGGTCCCGAACGAACACGCCGTGCACTCGCTGGAGCACGGCGCGGTATGGGTCTCGTACAACGACGAGGCATCACCGCGCGACGTGCAGAGGCTTAGCAAGAAGGTATCCGCCACCCCGTACTCCTTCATGAGCCCCTACAAGTCCCAGGACGCGCCAATCATTTTGACCGCGTGGGGTCATCAGCTGAAGTTGGACACGGCGTTCGACCGCCGGTTCGGGGAGTTCATGGAGAAGTACGTCCTGGGCGAGCAGACTCAGGAACGAGGCTCCCCATGCGCCGACGGAATAACCCCGTGAGCCATGCGGACGTCGGCGGCCGGTCGTGGCGATTATCCCTCCCCCCTGCTTCGCAGCCCGGTGTCCCGTATCGGGCGCAGCAGCTCACTCGGACAACGAGGCCACCTTCCAAGCAGAGGCATCCTCGTGAACAGAGCCGCACCGGTGGATTGGCAGTACAGGGCAGTTGGTCCCGCAGGGGATCTCCTATGCGCTGTGTCGCGCGAAGGGCGATAGCCGGGTGACGTGGCCATCGGAAGGGTTTGCACCCTCAGCTATGACTAGTTGGGAAGCCAATACAGCCGCGCCGTCCATCGTCTGCATGACAGGAGCACGTCCTGCCTGGATGCTCCAAAACATTAGTCAACCCAAAGGAACCCGTGAAGATTCACCACGCACTCGCCAGCGCTGTCGCCCTCGCCGTGACAACCTCCGCCGCGCCGCTCTCCGTAAGCCCCGCGTTCGCTGACGTCAACTCGGCGGTACAGACGCAGGGCCGGCAGAGCAAACCGACCATCAAGAAGCTGGAGGCAGCCGCCGCCGAGGCACATAGGGCGTACGACAAGGCCGCCCAGGCGAAGGCCAACGGCACCAGCAAGCTGGAGAAGACGCTCGACGAGCTCGGTGGCACCCACCCCCTTGCGGTGGCCTCGGCCGGCGCCAAGCAGGCCGCCAAGGATGCCGCCACCGCGAAGATGAAAGCCGACCAGGCCGTGACCGACGCGGTGGCCGCGCTCGACGCCCTGCCCGAGACCGCCACGGAGGAGGAGAAGGCCACCGCCAAGGCCGCGGTCTCCAAGGCCGAGGCGACCGCGGCGACGGCCGCCACCGCCAAGACCGCCGCCGACACTGCGGCCGTTGAGGCCAGGGAGAAGGTCGACGACGCACGGGGCGCGGCGGTCCGCGCCCACGGCGTGCTCGACGAGGCGGCGGACGACGCGCTCGCGGTGAAGATCGCGGCCGACGCCGCGCTGGTCCAGGCCATCAAGGAGGCCGAGGAGGAGGGCGAGGACTGCGCGCCCGAGCCCGACCTCACCGCCGAGGTGAACGGCCTGCCGGACAAGCTCGTCGCCGGGACGGCCACCGACTTCTCCGTCCGGGTGACCAACGGCTCCGATCGCCACATGGACGACATCATCACATTCACCGGAGTCCACGCGACCGACAAGACCGGCCTCAAGGACACGGGCAGGTTCTTCCGCCTCCAGTGGTCCACCAAGTCCGCCCCGAAGTGGCAGAACGTCGAGGACGACTACACCGACGGCGTCGGCGCGCTGAAGCCCGGCGCACACGTCGATGTGAAGCTGCGCCTCACCCTCGACAAGGCCACCCCGGTTGGCAACGGCGTTCTGTTCATCGCGGCCGACTTCTACAACGAGGACGGTACCTGCGGCGGAACGCCCGGCGCGGACATGTACGAGTTCGACGTCGAGGCCGACGGCAGCAAGCCCAGCAAGGCGGAGGACGCCAAGCCCTCCAAGACTACGAAGCCCGGCACTGGCAACACCGGCACCACCCCGCAGGGATCGACGGCGGGCACCCCGGCGACCACCGGCACGCACGGCAACCTCGCCGAAACGGGTTCGTCCTCCGACACCACCTCGATCGCCCTCGCGGGCGGCGCGGCCGTGCTGCTCGGCGCGACGGCGGTGTTCGTCGTCCGCCGCCGGAAGACCGGCTCGGACACCTGAGGGAAAACCACGAGCAGAGTCCTGAGGGGGTGGTGAGCCGCATCTGGCTCACCGCCCCCTCAGGCCAGGCTCCTATCCTGCCGCACTCGACCTGCCGCATGCGCTGGTCGAGTGGATCACCATGCTCATCGTCACTCGCGAGTGTGCCCGCCGCTGCAAGCTCCCGCCGCACCAACGCGGGCTCGTCAGTCTGGTGTATGCGCGCATACGCGACATCCGGGCCCAGATTTGCCGCCTGCTTCGGCATCTCGGTTGGCACCCGCCTACGCCTACACCGCCGTGTTGATCGACCTCCTCGCCGCACGGGCGCAGCCACAGTCGACGCGCTCTTCGCCGAAGCCCTCGCTGAAGAACTGGCCACCGCCCTCCGAAAGGAGGCAACGGAGCGGCCCTCGATCGTCCTGCCCGGCATCGACGCGCTCATCGCCCAGGCGGGCATCGTCATCGGCCCGGGCCTCAAGGACGCACGCCCGCCGTTCCTCACCGCTCCTGCCCTGCACGCATCCGGCCATTTCGCCTGCCGGGCCGCCTGGTGGCTGTTGATGTACACCCTCCACGACGTCCTCGCAGCGTTCAGCACGACCGTTCGTGACCAACCCGGCGGCCGCATCATCGGTTACCTCACCGAAGCGCCCATCCATCCCGACGACATGACCCGCTGTCGCGCCGTCCTCAGCCCGCCCAAGGAGCTTGTGGACAGCAACCAGCCCCACGAGCAGGCCCTGTACTCGTGAAGCTGCCGTTACCCGTCATGTAGCGGAGCGTGACCGACTTCCGAGGTTCGGAGCGGGGGCATGCAGGTTGACCCGGTTCTCGTACTCGCGACGGGCCTTGCGCTGGGCCGGGACCGCCGCGGTGCCGTCGAGGGCTTGGCAGAGGTCGAGGAGTCGGCGGTGGATCGCGGGCACGGCAGTGACGCGCAGGGTGTAGCCCTGTCCGCGCCGGACGGTCACGCCCTGGTCGAGTGTGGTGCGTTCGGCGGGCTCCAGTTCGGTGGCGCGGAGGAAGTCGGCGACCTTGCCCGGCATGTCGAGGATGACCGGCAGTGCAGGGGTTGAGGTGTCCGGGTCGGCGGCCGTGTACTCGGGCAGGAGGTCGGCGACGGCGGTGCGGATGGCGCCGCGGCTGACGTTGTGGTCGCGGGCGAGGGCCGCGATGGACCGGCCTTCCAGGTACGCGGCGCGTACGGTCTGGGTTTTCCCGTCCGGGATGGCCGGGCGGCGTCCGCCCTTGTTGCCTTTGGCCTCGGCGGCTCGCAGTCCGTCGTAGGTCAGCTCGCGCTGGAGGTCGCGCTGGAGTTCGCCGGCGGCGGCGAGGGTCTGCGCCATGAACTTCACGGTGGACAGCAGCTAGAGGGTGTCTGAGAAGTTCCGTTCAGGGAAGGTGAGTTGATAGTCCCTGTGCTGCTGGAGGCTGGGATGACCGGGTCTCGACTCGCGTATCCGACGGATCTGTCGCAGGTGGAGTGGGCCGTGCTGGCGCCGATAGTGCCACCGCCGAAGCCTGGTGGGCGTCCGCCCAAGCATCCGCGGCGGGAGATCATCGATGCCCTTGCGTACTGGGTCCGGGCCCGGGTGTGCCTGGCGGCTGCTCCCGCATGATTTTCCGCCCTGGCAGACCGTCTACCACTACTGGCGGCAGTGGCGCATCGAGGGCTGCTGGGAGGAGATGCTGGCCGCGCTGCGGGCCCGGGAACGTACTGGCCAGGGACGTGAGGCGACGCCGAGTGCCGGGGTGGTGGACAGCCAGAGTGTGAAGGCTACCGAGCGCGGCGGCTGGCACGGGTACGACGGCGCCAAGAAGGTGCAGGGCATCAAGCGCCACCTGTTGGTCGACACCCGCGGCGTGGTCCTGGCGGTCTGCGTCAGCCCGGCGAACGTCAGTGACCGGGACGGGGTCATGGTGCTGCTGGCCCGGTGCGCCGGGAAGTTCCCTCGGCTACGACATGTGTGGGCCGACCAGGGCTATCGAGGCCGGGACTTCCTGGCCTGGGTCCAGGAGGAAACCGGGATCACCATCCAGGTCGTGCAGCGCAAGGACGGCGGCTTCCGCAGTACCTGGGCCAAGGCCGACGCTCCACCACACGAGGTGCCGATATTCGCGGTGGTTCCGCGCCGTTGGGTGATCGAGCGGAGTTTTGCCTGGCTGGGCCGGTACCGCAGACTCTCCAAGGACTACGAGTACCTGGCCACCAGCCAGGAGAACGCGATCTACCTGGCCACAATCATGCTCCTGCTGCACCGGGCCGCAAAAGCCCTGCCCTGAACGGGACTTCTCAGACACCCTCTAGCCGGTACGTGGGTGGCGGGCGGTGAGGTCCATCGCGGAGAACGCGCCGTCGTGGATGCGCAGGGTGAGACGGTCGCGGTGGAGGACGTCGAGCACGTCGAGGATGTGCCCGGTGCCGCGCACGAGCCGGAACATCTCGGAGATGTGCACGGAGTCGCCCGGCCGCGCGTAGGTCAGCAGTTCGGCGAACTTCGGGCGCTGAAGCGGGTGGAGACGGCTGGAGGTCCCGGCCTGCTCCTCGAAGACGACCGGGTCCTTGATCCCGGCCTCCGCCAGAACGAGGTTCTGACGGTCGGTCGACTGCTGGTCGGTCGACACCCGTTTGTAGACCAGGTTGGCCATGCCGCTCCCCGTGTCGGTGCTGGCATTCGACCCTAGCTGTCAGCAAACCCTGTCAGCAGCCGTCATCGGATCTGATTGGATCTGCGCCGCTGCCGACCCCCGGAAAGCCGGGGTTCATTGGACGCCCGCCGTGCCTGTCGTCATTCGAACGTTTGACGACAGGCACCGCGGCTGTCCTTGCGATCGTGAGCGGTGTCAGTCGGCGATGCGAATGACGATCTTGCCGAAGGCGCCGCGTGCGAGGTGCTCGTACGCTTTGATCGCGTCTTCGAAGGTGTAGACGGTGTCGATGACCGGGTCGAGGCCGTTCTTCTCGATCCAGGCGTTCATGTCGAGGAAGGCGCGGCGGTGGCCCACCGCGATGCCGCGGATGGCGGCCTGGCTGTAGAGGAGGGACAGGACGTCGAGTGGGGCGGTCATGCCGCCGAGGAAGCCGACGAGGGAGATGTGGCCGGCGGCCCGGGTGGCGTGGACGGACTGGTTGAGGTTGTCGCCGCCGACGACCTCGATGACCTGGTCCACGCCCTGACCATCGGTGAGCTCGCGTACCTTCTCGGCCCAGTCCGGGGCGGTGCGGTAGTTGATGAGGTCACTGGCACCCAGGGCGGCCGCCTTCTCCAGCTTGTCGTCGCTGCTGGAGGTGGCGATGACGCGGGCGCCGAGCGCGCTGGCCATCTGGATCGCGAACAGGGACACCCCGCCGGTTCCCTGCACCAGGACGGACTGGCCGGGCTGGAGCTGGCCGTACTCGACCAGCGAGTACCAGGCGGTCAGCGCGGCGATGGGCAGGGTGGACGCCTGCTCGTCCGTGAGGTTGGCCGGGGTTGGGACGGCCGAGTTCGCTTCGAGGATCATGTATTCGGCGAGGCCGCCGTCGATCGGGCCGCCGAGCTGCCAGTCGGGCTCGTCCCGCGCCGGGGCGCCGTCGAGCCAGTGTGAGTAGAAGTGCGACATGACGCGGTCGCCGACCTTCCACTCGGTGACACCCGGCCCCAGCTCAGCGACCACGCCGGCGGTGTCGTTGACCGGTATGAGGTTCTTCGGCATCTTCTCTGGGTTGTAGACGCCGTCGACGATCGCCTTGTCGCGGAAGTTCAGAGAGACCGCGGAGACCTTCACGAGGATCTGACCGGGACCGGGCTTGGGGGTGGGGCGCTCCGCGAGTCGGAGGTTGTCCAGGCCGAAGTCTTCGAGCTGCCAGGCACGCATGACACGTGCTCCTTTCGTTTGCATGTGGGGGAGAGCGGTGGGGAGCGGCACGGCTGGCCTTTAGGCGGTGGTGTCGTCGTGGGTGACGGTGACGACGATCTTGCCGACCTGGCCGTTGGCCTCCATGTAGCGGTGGGCGTCGGCGATGTCGGCCAGGTCGAAGATCTTGTCGACGACGGGGGTGAACGAGCCCGAGGCGAGTCCGGCGTTGATGAACGCGACCGCACGGCGCAGCCGCTCGGGGTCGCCCGTGATTTCGAAGAGGGTGTAGGTGCTGGTGTTCAGTGCCGGGAAGGACTGTGCGTTGGGCAGCGGGGTGATGCACGGGTCGAGCGCACCGTAGACGACCAGGTGTCCGCCGGGGGCGATGCCCTGGGCGAGGGTTTCGACGCCGGGGCCTGCGATCGGGTCGAAGGCCAGGCGCACCCCCGTGCCGCCGGTAATCTCCGCGATGCGGGCGGGCAGGTCATCATCGTCGGTGACGATGACGTCGGCCGCGCCGGCGTCCAGGAGGCGCTGCTTCTTGCTGGCGCCGCGGGTGGTGGCGATGGGGATGGCGCCGATGTGGCGGGCGATCTGGATGGCGGCCAGGCCGACGCTGCTGGAGGCCGCGGTGATCAGGACGTGGTCGCCCGGATGTACCCGGCCGCTTTCGGCGAGGGGGCCGTAGGCGGTGATGTAGGCCATCCACACGGCCGCCGCGGTGACGGCGTCCACCGGTGCGGGGCGGGGGACGACGGCTGCGGCCGGCAGGACGACGCTGGTGCCGTATGTGCCGTACTCGCTCTGCAGGAACGCGGGCACGACGGCCACCGGGTCGCCCGCGGCGAACCCGCTCACGCCCTCGCCGACTGCCTCGATGACGCCTGCGGCCTCGTAGCCGAGCGTTGAGGGGAAGACCGGCTGGTAGAAGTAGGCGCCTTCGCGGTACATGATCTCGGCCCGGTTCAGGCCGATCGCGTCGACCCGGATACGTACCTCGCCCGCGCCCGGAGCGCGGGAGGCGACATCGCGGAGGGCGAGGACCTCGGGTCCGCCGATCCGGTCGAACTGCACGAGCTTTGCCATGGTGCACCAGTCCCGGGGGTAGAAAACGGGAGAACACCGGATGATCCCGGCGCGCTCTCCACTCTGCCCCAAGCTTTGACCACGGTCAAATTACGACGACCATCGAAGTATGTACCTGGTGCGATGCCCTCGGCGGGCTCAGGCGGTGTCTGCCGCCTCTGCAGCCAGGGCGGCCAGCACCGCTGGCAGCAGCCCCGGGAACCGCTCATCCATCTCGTCGGTGCGCAGCGCGTTCATCTTTGTCGTCCCCATGTAGTACTGGCGGATCACACCCGCCTCGCGCAGCACGTTGAAGTGGTGCGTCAGCGTCGACAGCGACACCGGCGCGACGAAGGTCCCGCAGCTCAGGTCCGCACCCGCACCTGCCAGCTGGGCCACCACCGACCGGCGCACCGGGTCCACCAGCGCCTCCAGGACCTGGTGCAGAGAGACCTGTGACAGGTTTGGGTGCTCCACCGTCCGGGGGGCGGTGCGGGGGCGGGCCACGGTGACTCCTTGCGGCTGATGAATACGGCCGTCCCATACTACGACCGCCATCGAAGCATCGCCTGGCCCTCACCCGGAGGCCGTGGCCGGTTCATCGCCGGGGGCACGTGGGCTCGGCACGATGCGGGCGGTCAGGTCCAGATCGAGGCGCCGGTTCATGTCCAGCTCGAACAGGCCGTAGGGATTCACGTGCGTCCAGAACAGCGGAGACAGTGCGCGCCGGTCCGCGTCAGTGAGGGTGTCGGCCCACTTCGGATCGGCGAGGACTTGCTGCACCAGCAGCGTGTTGACATGGACCAGAGCGGACTGAAGCAGGTGCAGCGCGAGCATGCTGACCTCCTGGGATTCCTTGTCCGCGCCGGCCAGGTCGCTGGGGGAGCGGGGCGCCGTCCGCCCTCAGTTGACAGCTCTGCCTGCGCGGTGCCGTTCCAGAATTCCGGAACGGCACCGCGCAGCATTTGCATGGCCCCGGTGGTGCCCGCGGTGCGGGCACGATGCCGGCCAAAGCGCCCGCCGTACGGGATCGGCCGTGAAGTTCTGGTGAACTTGCCCGCCCCACGGGATCGTGCTTTTGCACAGCTCAGAGCCGGTGTTCGCTGCGATGATGATCGGTGTTGCGAAAGTTCAGCGGCGGAATTCCTGGCGGCACTACACGCGGGGGTTGCTTTCGGGGACGGCCGCCGTCCCGTCGGCCAGGCGTTGCACTCGGTGGTCCACGACGGGATCCAGTCCTCGTCCACGGCCGCCAACGCCGCTTCCCACTCCGGGTGTTCGGCCAGCGCACCGGGGCGGCGCAGGTTGGACAGCCGCTGCCCCACCGGCTTGTCCAGTGTCGCAGCCTCATTGCGGTCCGGTAGATCATCGCCACTGTAACGCGATGCGAGTTCCGGACGTGGCGCCGTCTAGCAGGCCCTTGGGATGGCGGGCCAGGCTTGTCGGGGGTCACTCAAATGAGAAATCGTTTCTCCAGCCTGGGTTTCATCTCTGGCGGCTCTCTTTCGTAACTCTGACGGGGTCCGGGCGTTGTACAGGTGAACAGGTCTGGTGGGCCCACGTCCTCCTTTACGGGGGAGTGGGTCCTTTTGCTGTCTGAGGCCCTGCTCCCCAGCGAAGTGGGTGTCAGGGCCTCCACTGCTTTCCGCGGGATCGGGGCCGAAGTTGACCCGCCCGCCCGCCGGACCATGGCGTAGCGGCGGGTCTTGGAGCTAGCGGAGAGAGCAAGTGAACCGACCGAACGACGACATGAGCTTGAACGCCCTGGTGCTGCTCGCACTGGGTGGACTGGCGGTGTTCATCGCCTACCGAGATCCTCAGCTGGGACAGGCTCTCGGTATCGGTGCCGTCGTGATTACCGTCCTGGTCCTACTGCTGAAGGGGGGACGCCAGTAGCCGACCAGTCCAACGGCTCAACTGGTGGCCCGGTCCTTCTCTGCATGCGGGTCACTTCAGCAACAACGTCACACGAACGCTTGCAGATTGGCGTCGAATCCTTGCCGCCGCAGCTGTTGCCGCGGTACGCGCAGCTGCAGCGCTTCCAGTGCAGGCGAGCGCTGATGAGGGCAAGACCGTGACGATCAGGTGTGGTCCGAAGCGGGCGAAGGGACTGCGGCAGGCACTGGTAAAAACGGCCCCCTTACGGGGAGCCCGTCACCGTGCACTTGAGCGCGGGATGCACCTACACCTACTCGGGCAAGCCGAAGTGCTGCTCGCCGCCGAGCGGGCGGACGATCATCGCACCCGGAGCGAAGCACAGATGGAGGCCGCAATGTCCGAATATCAGCACTACCAGTTTCTTGCGGCCGACCGTGTCCTTGCCGAAAAGCTCATCCGTTCAGGTCAGGCTGCATGTTGGTACTCGTGGAGGATGCCGCCCAGGCGGTCGCGTCTTCGTATGTCGAGGCGGTTGATCTGCTCGGGATCGGTGATGGGTGCGGGGAGGGTGTGCAGTGGGCGGGAGTTGGCGATGCCCTGATGCGGCCGATGCTCGTTGTAGAACTGCTCGAACTCGCGGAGAGCGTGGAGAAGATGCCGGTGGTTCCAGACGAGGGTGCGGTCCAGCAGTTCTCGTCGGCAGGTCTCCACCCAGCGTTCCATGATCGCGTTCATACGCGGTATGCGTACGCCGCTGAGGACCACCTCTATGCCGGCGTCGGCGAGAATGGCGTCGAACAGGGCAGGGAACTTGCCGTCCCTGTCCCGGATCAGGAACCGCGCTCGGCTGCAGCGGTCTTCAAGGTCCATGACGAGGTTCTTGGCTGTCTGCGTTACCCAGGGCGCGTTGGGATGCGCGGTGGCGCCCAGAATGCGGATGCGGCGGCTTGCGTGTTCGATCACCGCGAATACGTAGAGCCGGGCTCCTGACAGGGTGACGGTTTCGAAGAAATCGCAGGCCAGGAAGGCGTCGCTTTGGGAGCGTAGGAAGTCCGCCCACGTGCTCGACGCCCGTTCGGGGGCGGGTGGGATGCCGGCGTCCTTCAGTATTTCCCAGACGGTTGACGCGGCTGCTTTCACTCCGAGTACAAGCAGTTCGCCGTGCAGGCGCCGATATCCCCAAGTGGGGTTCTCTCGGGCCAGGCGCAGGACGAGGGCTCGGATGGAGCGGACGGTCCGCGGTCGGCCTTCTCGAAGGGGTCGGGACCGGATGGCGTGCCGGCGCGCGACCAGGTCACGGTGCCAGCGCAGGACCGTGTCAGGTCGCACCAGCAGCCGCATACGCCGAAGAACATTCTTCGGGAGGCCGTTCAAGAGCGCTGCCAGGAACGCTCGATCGCCTGCGGTGAAGGCGACTCGGTTTCCGTTCAGCTGCCGCTCCAGTACCGCGATCTGGTGGCGCAGGGCCAGGATCTCTGTGTCCTTGTCCCGGTCGGTCATGGGGAGCAGGCGCAGCATCGCGAAGGCGTTCGTCACGCCCAGGTAAGCGAGTTCCCACAGCACGAGCGATCATCATGCCGAGGTCATGGCCGCGCCGCCAGAGCCCCGGGCCACACCTGCGGAGGCAGCAACTCGGTGATCAGGTGTGTCCGTTCTGACCAGGGTGGATGAGGTAATCGGCAAGGACACGGCCTACCCGGCCGACCTCGCCGACGCGCTCGGCGTCTCGCGCACCCGTCTGTCCAACCACTTGGCCTGCCTGCGCGACTGCGGCCTCGTCGTCACCGTCCCGGACGGGCGCCGTACCCGCTACGAGCTCGCCGACGAACGCCTCGGCCACGCCCTGGACCACCTCCTGGCCGCCGTGGTCGCGGTCGAGTCCGACCAGACCTGCCCGGACGCCGCCACGAAGGACTGCTGCTGATGACCGCGATATCCCTCGGCCCGTCCCCGGCCCGCCGCGACGCGCTCGCCAAGCGAATACGCCTGCTGGTCGCCGCCACCATCACCTACAACGTCATCGAGGCAGTCGTCGCCATCACTGCGGGCACGATGGCCTCGTCCACGGCGCTGATCGGCTTCGGCCTGGATTCGGTGATCGAGGTGTCCTCCGCCGCGGCGGTCGCCTGGCAGTTCTCCGCCCGCGACCACGCCGTACGCGAGGCCCGGGAGAAGGCGACCCTGCGGATCATCGCCGTGTCCTTCTTCGCGCCGGCCGCCTACGTCAGCGTCGACGCCGTCCGCGCCCTGACCGGCACCGGCGAGGCCGACCGCTCGATCCCCGGCATCGTCATCGCCGCCCTGTCCCTGGCGGTCATGCCGTTCCTCTCCGCCGCCCAGCGCAAGGCCGGTCGTGAACTCGGCTCCGCCTCCGCGGTCGCCGACTCCAAGCAGACCCTGCTGTGCACATACCTCTCCGCCGTCCTCCTTCTCGGCCTGGTCCTCAACGCCACCCTCGGCTGGTCCTGGGCCGACCCCATCGCCGCCCTCGTCATCGCCGCCATCGCCCTCAAGGAAGGCCGCGACGCCTGGCAGGGCAAGGGCTGCTGCGCGCCCGCCGCGAACACCCCGCTCCCCGCCGTCGGGACTGTGGCGGCCGAGGCGGACGCGTGCGGCTGCAAGCAGGGCTGCACCTGCTGCTCGTGAACATCTCGTTGCCGACCCGCGGCACCGCAGCCTTCCCCGTCGATACTGACCGGGCGATCGAGGAGCGGCGGGGGCAGCGGTGGAGTGGACGATCTGGGCCGGGTTCGCGGCCGGCCTGCTGATCTCGACGGTGACCGCTCCGGTCGGCGTGTCCGGGGCGGTCTTCCTCCTGCCCGTCCAGCTCAGCGTCCTCGGCGTGCCGAGTCCCGCAGTCACGCCGACGAACCTGCTGTTCAATGTGGTGGCCGGGCCAGGCGCACTGTGGCGCTACCGCCGCGACGGCGCTCTGCGCGGCGCACTGGCCCGGCGCCTCATCACCTGGACGCTGCCCGGCGTCATCGCCGGAGCCGCCATCCGCGTCTTCGCCCTGCCCGACCCCGACGTCTTCCGCATCCTGGTCGCCGCCTTCCTGCTGCCGCTCGGCACCTGGCTGTGCCTGCGCACCCTACGCCCCGCCCGGCGGCCGGACGCGGCCGAACCGTCGGCGCCCGCGCTCGCCGCCCTCGCCCTGACGGTCGGGGTGGTCGGGGGGATCTACGGGATCGGGGGCGGTTCCCTGCTCGGGCCGATCCTCGCCGCGCGCGGCGTGCCCATGGCCCGCATCGCACCGGCCACCCTCACCGCGACCTTCACCACCTCCGTCGCGGGAGCTGCCGCGTACGCCGTGCTGGCCCTGGCGAGCCCCGGGCCCGTCGCGCCCGACTGGTGGCTGGGCCTGGCCTGCGGCGCCGGAGGGCTGATCGGCGGCTACCTCGGCGCCCGCTTCCAACCCCACCTTCCCGAGAACGCGCTACGGCTCCTGCTCAGCGCCCTCGCGGCGACCCTCGGCGCGCTGTACGCCGTTCAGGCCCTGAACTGACCCCACCCCAGTGGGCAACTGCGAGACCTGAACCAGAGTTCGGCAACGGACAACGGACAACGGACAACGAGAAACCCTGTCCATAACGGGACAGCCCTCAACACAATGACGTGCGTCGGTGCTGGCGGGTGTGTCAATTTAACGGTTGATCTTGCCCGTTCGGATGGTTACTTCACGGCCGGGGTGAGTCGGCCTTCGAAGGCGATCTGGAAGGCATTCAAGGGTGCCTTCCAGCGCATGGTCCAGCGTTTGCGGCCCTTGCCGGTCGGGTCGAGTGACATCAACGCCATGTAAACGCACTTGAGGGCCGCGGACTCGTTCGGGAAGTGCCCGCGGGCGCGAACGGCCTTGCGGATCCGAGCGTTCACGCTCTCGATGGCATTCGTGCTGCAGATCACCTTCCTGATTTCGACGTCGAAGGAGAGGAAGGGAACGAACTCGGCCCAGGCGTCGGACCACAGCTTCACGACTGCCGGGCACTTGGTGCCCCAGGCGTCGCTGAACTCGAGGAACCTCTCGGTGGCTGCGGCTTCGTTCGGCGCCGTATATACGGGCTTGAGGGCCTTGGCGACCTTGTCCCAGTCCTGCCTGGCCACGTATCGGAAACTGTTGCGCAAAAGGTGAACGATGCAGGTCTGAACTACCGTGCGGGGCCAGACCGTCTCGACGGCGTCCGGCAGGCCCTTGAGCCCGTCGCAGACGAGCATCAGCACATCCTGCACTCCGCGGTTCTTGAGTTCCGTGAAGACGGAAAGCCAGTGCTTGGCACCCTCTCCTCCGTCGCCGGCCCAGATCCCGAGAATGTCGCGGGTCCCTTCGGCGGTCACCGCCAAGGCCACATAAATGGGCCTGTTGGCCACATGGCCATCGCGGATTTTCACGTTGATAGCGTCCACGAACACCACGGGATAGACGGGGTCGAGCGGACGAGACTGCCATTCGGCCATGCCGTCCATCACCTTGTCGGTGATGGTGGTGATGGTCTGCTTCGACACATTCGCGCCGTACACCTCGGCCAGGTGAGCCGAAATCTCGCCGTGCGTCAGCCCTTTTGCGGAGAGCGACAAGACCATCTCGTCGACGCCGGTGAGCCGTCGCTGCCGCTTCTTGACGATCTGCGGCTCGAAGCTGCCCTCGACGTCACGCGGCACGGATATCTCGACCGGGCCGACGTCGGTGAGCACAGTCTTGGAGCGAGTTCCGTTGCGGGAGTTGCCGCTGTCACGGCCGGCCGGATCGTGCTTCTCATAGCCGAGGTGGCCGGTGATCTCGCCCTCCAGGGCGGACTCCAGCACCCGCTTGGTGAGTTGCTGCAGCAGCCCGCCCTCGCCGGTCAACTGCAGACCCTCGAACCGGGCCCGGTCCACCAGCATCCCGATCAGCTGATCGTCGACCGTGTCCACGGCCTCGACCGCAGGCATCTCAGGGGCCTCTGTTGTTGCGTCAGTCACTTGGTGGTTCCACTTCTCCAGGCCAGCGATCAAGCCAACCTGACATAGATGGGCGATCCACCGTTAATCAGACACTCCCGTGCTGGCAGCCGTGCCTGACGGGCGAGTTGGATGTTCCGAGATCGTGAAGGGGTCTGAACTCATGCATCTGGCCCCCTTGACGCGACCTTCTGCTGGCGGACCCATGGTTCGACGTCGTCGATCTTGAACTTCAGCTTGCCTCCGAGGTAGTACCTCGGTATGCCATGCCGAGGAGACGTGCGGTACATCCACCGTTCGGTCATGTCCAGGTAGGCCGAGGCGTCACGGGCCCCACATACCGCCGTTCCATCAACACACCCCTCGCGCTGAGCTGCTGGAGAGCACCGGCGAACCCCGGCCGCCCCCCCCGAGAGGGGTACTCACTTCCCCCTTGCGGGACAGCTGCGGGTGAGCGGAGCAAGGAGGTGCGGTGCGGGTTGGTGCTGAGGCAGGGCCTTCTTGGCTGGGGGAAGTACGCCAGGTGGCCGGGGGCGGGCGACGGTTGTGCGTATTGACGGTTTGTGGTGGCGGGGGAAGCGTGAGGCCCGGAGCGCGCGGGGGTTTGCGTCGAGAGGCGTGTGTGTGGTTCGCCAACGGGGCGAGCGCGTGGTCTGTGCAGGGGCCCGGCCGTAGCGGATGGCCGACGCGCCTGGAACGTCGGGTGCCGGGTGAGGCAGGGACGTCCTGGTTTTCGGCCGCCGACGTGGAAGGGGTGAGGGCAATGGCTGGAATCCTCGATGTCACCGAGCGTGCGGTACTGGGTCCGGATGCCGCGCAGGAGAGCGCGGACCCGTCGTGGCCCGGGGGCGGGTACACGCTGCACCGGTACGGGCGGGTCGCCATCGTGGCCGTGCCCGAGGGACCCGACGTCGATCTGGGAGGGCCGGAACCCGGCGAGACGGACGGCCTGAGCGAGGCCGAGGCGCTGGGTCTGGCGGCGCTGCGGCTGCGCGAGTCGGAGGCGTACCGCCTAGCCAAGGAGAAGCGGCCACGGGCCGGTGAGACCTGGGACATGCAGCGCTGTCTCGTGGCGGGGGATCCCCGGTCCGATTCCGGTGAGCGAAGCGCGGTTCCCCAGCGGCATTCGACGAACAGCGAGTACATGGAGGGGCCCGTCGCGGTCGGCATCGTCTTCGTGCAGGGACCGACGGCCGAGCTGCGGTTCAACCAGGATGAAGTGGTGCAGGCCGTGGCCGAGGTGCAGGGCGGCCTGGGCTTCTTCGCCACGGCCAACCCGGTCGCAGGCATCCGCTTCGTCTACGACATCCAGAACGTGTCACTGACCGTGTCCCCGGACCCGGACGCGGGCACCGACCCGGACCCGGACGTGCGTGCCGAGAAGCTGGAGGCGGTCTGGCGCGATCCGGCGCTGGCGGAGCTCGGCCACACCGCCGGCGTGGCCGGGGTCCGCTCCTACATCGAGGACCTTCGCCAACGCTTCAGCACCCAGTGGACGTACTGCGTCTTCTTCGCCAGGTACCCGATCACTAACTTCGCCTACGCCAGGGGCGAGCGCACCCACGTGGTGATGGACTACGACAACGGCTCCTACACTCCGGCCGGCATCGACATCGTCTTCGCCCATGAGACCGGGCACATCTTCGGCTGCCCGGACGAGTACGCGACGGCCACGAATCCCTGTGACTGCGGTGGTGCCCACGGGCGCTACGGCCTGGTCAACGGCAACTGCGAGAGCTGCGCGGCCCTCACCGGCGTGGACTGCCTCATGAAGACCAACGCCCTCACGCTGTGCCAGTACACCCCCGGCCACCTCGGCTGGTCCCCGCGGCTGAGGCTGCGCGACTTCGGCTACAAGAAAGGGGGCTACCGGACCGACCGGCACGTGCGGGGCATGGCGCGCGTGACGGCCAACAGGCTGCCGGGCATCTTCGCCTTCGCCGAGGACGGCGTGTATCTGTCAGTGGGGCAGCCCAACGGACGCTTCGGGGCCGCCCAGCGCGTCGTGCCCGACTTCGGCTACCAGTCCGGGTGGCGCGTGGACAAACACCCCCGCTTCATGGCGGATATCACCCACAGAAGCGGTGACGACATCGTCGGCTTCGGCGAACAGGGGGTGTGGACCGCGCTGGCCATCGGCGACGGGACGTACGAGGACGCCACGTTCGTGGTCGCCGACTTCGGCTACCAGTCCGGGTGGCGGGTCGACAAGCATCCGCGCTTCATGGCCGACATCACCGGCAATGGCACCGCGGACATCGTGGGCTTTGGTGAGCACGGGGTGTGGACCGCGCTGTCCAAGGGCGACGGGACCTTCACGGACCCCCGCTTCGTGATCGCGGACCTGGGTTACGAGTCCGGGTGGCGGGTGGAGAAGCACCCCCGCTTCCTGGCGCGCCTCACCAGCGACCCGGTGGCGGACATCGTGGGCTTTGGCGAGCACGGGGTGTGGACCGCGCTGTCCAAGGGCGACGGGACCTTCACGGACCCCCGCTTCGTGATCGCGGACCTGGGTTACGAGTCCGGGTGGCGGGTGGAGAAGCACCCCCGCCTGATGGCGCCCCTCACCGGCGACCCGATGGCGGACATCGTGGGCTTTGGCGAGCAGGGGGTGTGGACCGCGCTGTCCAAGGGCGACGGGACCTTCACGGACCCCGGCTTCGTGATCGCGGACTTCGGCTACGTGTCCGGGTGGCGGGTGGAGAAGCATCCCCGTCTGCTGGCGGACACCACCGGCGACCGTGGCCTGGCCGACCTCGTCGGGTTCGGTCCCGACGGCGTGTGGATGGCCCGGTCGCTCGACAACGGTCAGTTCGACACGCCGGGGCTGGTCAGGCCGCATTTCGGCTACGTGTCCGGGTGGCGGGTGGAGAAGCACCCCCGCTTCCTGGCGGACACCACCGGCGACGGGAAGGCGGACATCGTCGGCTTCTACGACGACGGCGTATGGATCGCCCGCGCGTGAAGCCCCGCACGGTCATGTTCTTGCCGCACCGCGATGCCCAGCCGATCCGGGTACGTCCCGCATCTGGATACACCGACGTCATAAGGCAGGCGCGTGGCCGGCCAGGAGGACGTGTCCAGGGGCTTGGACGGCGCACCGCCTGCCGGAGGACATGCAAAGCAGCCATCCGCGCCGAGCGTCCGCCGCACCGGACACCGGCCCAACCGCAACGCAGAGGAGGCGGCACGGAACGCCCTCTCAGGGCGCCGTCTCGGCCTGTATCGGAAGCCGCGAACCGATGTTCCGGCCTTTGGCCAGAAGCCAGATCATGAGAATGAGTTCGCCTACGCCGGTGAACACGGACACCGCGGCCGAGCACCCGGCGGAGAGGAAGGCGTCGAAGCTCTCCACGAGATAGCCGAGCCCCGCGAGGGCCAGCAGGACGCCCAGCACCCGCGGTGCGTAGCCCGACCTGAAGGCGAGGGACCCCAGCAGCAGGTGGACGCCGAAGAAGATGAGCCCGGCGTCCCAGATGTCGTGGAAGGCATCGACGCGCATGAGTGCTTCGGCGTCCAGTTGCTCCGCGCTGTACGCCCCCAGGGACTCGGCGTCCTTGGCCGGGGGGGCAACGCGATGTGTGCGCGGTTGGCGGCGGTGTTGGTGCCCTGCATCTCCACGGTGGTCACTCCGAATCGCAGGGCCTGGGCGAGGGATTCGGCGTTGGTGTGGACGTGGGCGTCGATCAGGCCGGGCAGGAGTGTTCCGCTTGCGACGTCGATCACTTGCGCATCCGCGGGGTGGCTTTGTACACGAGTGTGGGCTCTGGTCCACTTTCTGGATGTTGTTGGCGATCTTCGGTGGGGTAGCAGTCGCATTCCCGTAAGCACTGGTCAGCCGTCGCCGCCCTGCAGCAAGGGCGCTGGTCGAAGACCGCCTGGGGGCGAGTCCCGGACTGCCGAACCAGCACACCGCACAGGGCATAGCGGCGCGGTTCCACGAGGGCACTGCAAGATCGCCAACAGCATCGCTTCCGTGACGGCTACGCCAGCGAGACGGAAGCAACGTGTTGGCTCAGTCAGTGGGCTGGGCTTCGTCGAGTGGGGAGCGCCAGCGGCTGCGGGTGTGGTCGTAGTGCAGGGGGCCGAGGTGGTACCGGGTCAGGTCGAGGGACATGAGCTGCTGGTAGGCGGCGTGGGGCAGGTCGGGGTCCAGGACGATGCGCAAGCCGGTGGCCGGATCTTGGAGCACTACGGGGCGTGACGGGTCGGGTGGGGTGGCTGCGGTCGCCGTAGCGGAGGAGGCTCGTAGGTTGCGGACGGCGTTCTGAAGGCGGTGGTAGGCGGCCTCGGCCGCCTTGTTTCCCACGGTGGTTAGGAAGGCGTGCAGGGGCAGAGAGACAAGGATCAGCCAGGGAAGCGGGTCGACTACCCGGCGTGGTTGCAGTACCCGGGTGCTGGGGGCGAAGCCGAGGGCGGTCAGTGCGTCGGTCAGCAGTTGTTCCTGTTCGCGTGTGATCCGGTGGTCAACGACGAGGTCTGCGCGCATACGGCCCGGCTCACTCATCGTCGCCCTCCTCTAGTTGCCATATCCGCGCCGTCTCCCCGCTGGCGGTGGCGAGTCGGCGACCGTCGGGGCTGAACGCCACCCCGTACACCTCGTAGTCGTGGGTGAGGGTCAGGAGTTGTGTGCCGGACTCGGCGTCCCATACCCGCGCCGTCTTGTCGCGGCTGGCGGTGGCGAGTCGGCGACCGTCGGGGCTGAACGCCACCCCGCACACCAAGTTGTCGTGGGTGAGGGTCAGGAGTTGTGTGCCGGACTCGGCGTCCCATACCCGCGCCGTCTTGTCGCGGCTGGCGGTGGCGAGTCGGCGACCGTCGGGGCTGAACGCCACCCCGCACACCAAGTTGTCGTGGGTGAGGGTCAGGAGTTGTGTGCCGGACTCGGCGTCCCATACCCGCGCCGTGGTGTCCCAGCCGGCGGTGGCCAGTCGGCGACCGTCGGGACTGAACGCCACCCCGCACACCTCGTAGTCGTGGGTGAGGGTCAGGAGTTGCGTGCCGGACTCGGCGTCCCACACCCGCGCCGTCTTGTCCCAGCTGGCGGTGGCGAGTCGGCGACCGTCCGGACTAAACACCACTTCGGTCAACGAGTAGTCGTGGGTGAGGGTCAGAAGTTGCGTGCCGGACTCGGCGTCCCACACCCGCGCCGTGGTGTCCCAGCCAGCGGTGGCCAGTCGGCGACCGTCCGGACTAAACACCACCCCAATCGGTTCCCCCCTCCATACTCTCCAGTTCTTGTGCCGGAGCGTGAGGCGCTTCTGCCCGTGGCCGTCAACGATGAGCGCGGTCTTGCCACATCCCAGGGCGAGGCTTTCGCCGTCAGGGCTGAACGCGACCGCCGTGACCACGCCGAGCCCCTTAATGAGGACCGAAGGCTCGGCTTTGAGAGTGCGGTTGATCTTCTGACGGGCCTTGGAGGTGAGTTGTGCAGTGGCGCGGAAGGCAGGGTCTATCTCCCGGACTTTGTCCAGTGCCTGCAGGGCCTCATGCCAGCGGCCCTCTTCGATGTGATCGAGGGCCTGGCGGTAGTGGCTTTTGAGGGCCTGGTCACGGTTGCTGGTCTCCGCAGCTTCCCGGGCGGCTTTGACGATCGCCTCCAGCTCTGGGTCGGGCGCCCGTGCCGTGTTTTGGGGGGTGCGCTGGTTGAGCTGTTCGGCTGCGGCCAGGACGGCCTGCCACTGCCCCGCACGGTGCAAGGTGGTGATCTCCTCGCGCAGCCGGGCACAGAGCTGTTCGGTGCGGGCTTGGTCCAGCAGGGATCGGGCGTCACGGTAGTCGGCTTCTGTGGCGACGACCGCTTCGAGGTGCTCGATGGCCGGGCCCCAATGACGGGTGCCTGCTGCGTTCATGGCTGCCAGATACAGCGCGTTGAGGCGTTGGCTGTGGCGCGCCTTGGTGAGTTTGGCTTGACTGTCGCGGTAGTTGCGGTCGCAGGCGATGATCGTGCGGAACGCCTCCACGGCCTCGTCCCACCGTTCGGTGTGAAAGGCAGCGAGCCCCTCGGTATACAGCTCATCCAGGTCTGCTTGCCCCTCCTCGCGGCGTTGTTTCATCAGCCGGCTACCCGCCTGCTGAAGACCGGTGCCCGGGGCGTTGGATGGCTGTGTGGTGGGGCCGGGGGTGTCGGTGAGGTCGAAGAGGTGGCCGTGGCCGTCGGGGGAGCGCATGTACAGCACCGGTGTGCCCCACTCCAAAGAGCCGGGGCGGGCCAGCATCATGGCCTGGCGGGCTTCCATGACCGCCACGTCGATCGGCAACTGCCGGGCCAGGGCCGAGTAGAAGGCGTGCGCGCACTCCAACGCGGCCTCGTCGCTCACCTCGTACTGCATCGCCAGCACCGCGGGCAGGGCCTTGTGCATCAGTGCACCCGCCACGCTGGAGAACGGGTTGAGTCCGCCCGCGCGGCCGGTCTCGCAGGCGTTGAGCACCGCCAGCCGCAGCGAGGGGTGACCGGCCACCAGCATCGCCAACTGCCCTGCACTCAACAGGTAGGTTCCCCCCTGCTCGCCGGCCAGTGCCAGGGCGCCTTCCTGCGCGCGGGTGTCGTACCCTCCGTGCCCAATGAAGTGCAGCACATGCCACTCACGCCGAGCCCCACCCGGTTGCAAGACACCCTGCACAGAAGCGCTGCGAGCATCTCGGCGCAGCGCCTCACGCAGATCACGCCAGGTCTGCCCTTCCGTCCACCCCAGCTCCACCCGGCCCTCCGCCACCAGGTCGGACAGAGCTTCGCGCAGAAGCCGCTGCTCGGCCCGGACCGCCAGCGGATCTTGATCCTCCGGGCGGGCGACCATGCCCAGGATCCGCAGCGGCGGCATCACCCGCAGCGGCGCCACCGGCCGCGCCACCTGCGGATGGCGCACCAGCGGGACCTCCAGGCACAGATAGTCGCCCTCGCTGGTGTCGTAGAGAAACTCCCATGGCAGCCGCGCAAGTTCGGGAGCCTGGACGCGCAGCACCAGACGGACTTGGCCTCCCTGCAGCGCGGCACGGTTGCGCGCAGCCCGCAGCAACCCCGCTCCAAGCCCCCCCAGCAGGGCGTCGAACAGTGTGCGACCCAGCTCCCGCACCGGTGCCTCGCCGTCGGCCAGGGCGCGGCGCACCAGGGCCGAGGAAGCCACCACCGCATCCGGTATCCGTGCCGCCCGAGCCTCCAGTTCCTGCGCCGGCGGCAGTCGCATCACCCCCGGCGTTTCGTCTCCGCCCGTCGTCCGGAACACCACCGGGTATCCGTCGCTGCCACCCGGCCCGACCTCAACCTGAAGATCGACATCCACCACAGCGCCCCCCACGTCCTGCCGGTCAACCAGACCGCCGGCGACCGGCATCGCCGTTCCCTCCACGCTACGGCCATTGCCCCGGCCCGTCCCCACAACGGCACCAGCCAGCACGCGGGAACTTCCGTCAACTCAAACGCTCGGCCCTGCCAGCGAACAGCGAGGCCACGTGAGGGAGATCCCCTGGCGAAACGGCCCGGGAGCCTGGGGCGGCGCTTCTGAGAGGACGTCAAGTCATTTATGCGCTGGTTTAGGGTAGTTGGGTGGCGCCGGGATTCGCCGCGTGCAGGTAGAACAAGCGATATGTTTCTTCAGCTGAAGCGCGGCCCGGCATGCGTTTTACTGCGATTCTCACCGATAGCTTCTGTCCGATTCGAATGCGTACCTGAAGTTCGCTTTCGTCTCATCTGAACGAACGATATGCCCGGTTGAGGCCTCGTGCGTGAGTGTTCCCATGACCTCTTCGCAGCAGCGCGAGCCTTGCCGAGCGATCTGTCCGATGGCCGCTCGTCGATGGAGCCGACCTTGACTGCCTGGCGGACCGCGCGGCAGAAGACCTCCCTCAACCTCGGCGGAAAGGTTACTGACCTGCGGGAAGTCATGAACGCGATCCTTTTCCTCAACCGGACCGGCGTCCCCTGGCGCTACCTGCCGCACGACTTCCCGCCGCACACCACCGTGTTCGGCTACTTCAGCAGCTGGACCGCCGACGGCACCATCGAGAAAATCGGCCTACACCTGCACCGGATGGTCCGTGAGCAGGCAGGAGGCACCGCCGAGCCCACCGCCTGGGTCGTCGACGCCCAGTTCATGAAGACCGCGCCCAGCGTGCCCACCAACACCCAGGGCACGGACGCCGGCAAGAAGATCGTCGGCCGCAAGCGCAGCATCGTGGTCGACACCCTCAGCCTATTACTGCTGGCCATGGTGACCGCCGCGAGCGTTTCTGACAACGAGGCCGGCATCCAGCTCCTCACCCGCGTCGCCGCCGACCACCCCACCATCAGCAAGGCGTGGGTCGACACCGGCTACAAGAAGAAGGCGATCGAGCACGGCGCCTTGCTCGGCATCGACGTCGATGCCGTTCCACGAAACGAGCAGGTCAAAGGCTTCGCCGTGATCCCGCGGCGCTGGGTCGTGGAGCGCAGCTTCGGGTGGATCATGCTGCACCGCCGCCTCGCCCGGGACTACGAAACCAAACCCGCCCACGCCGAGAGCATGATCCGCCTCGCGATGATCTCCAACCTCGCGAAACGAGCAAGCGGCAGCGAAGGCGGCCCACAGCCGACGTCCGCACCCGGCCCCGCGGCAGCGGCTCCGGCACACACGGAGAACTCCACCAGGGTCTGACGGGTGGGAGCCTGTAGTGCACAGGCACCGGCACACGTGAGTGGCTGGTCCGGATGCACGAGAGGAAGACGGCGGCGGAGGACGATGCCCGGCAGGGGCGCCGGAGGGAAGTGTGGGAGGCGCGTGAATCCCGCGCACTCCCCACCCCGAGCCCCCGCAAGATCACGGGCTGGATCATGCGGCCCCGCGACACGCTCACTGATCACCTGGAGGAACACCTCCTGCAAGTCCGCCTGGCCGGCCGGGACATCACCCGGGCCTGTGATCTCGCCCGTGTCTTCCACGAGCTCGTCCGCCACCGGCGCGGCGACCAGTTGCTGGAGTGGATCCGCGAGGCCGAGCAGGACGCACCGGCACCGATCCGCAGCTTCGCCGGGTTCCTGCGCCAGGACCTTGACGCGGTCACCGCCGGACTCACGCTCACCTACAGCTACGCCGTGGCAACCTCGCCGATCTCGCGCCGTACGTGCTCGGAGTCCAAGAGCCCCTGAACCTGTCGCCACACCCGGTTGCCGTGCCGGTCGAACTGCATGACCGCGACCCGGTCGATGGCCTCACGCCGCCTGTCCTGGCCGATGCGGTAGTACGCCTGGCTGGTCTGCAGCTGGCGATGGTCCATGAGGTCCTTGAGAACCTCCGGCTTGACTCCCGCGTCGGCGTGCCGCTGGGCGAAGCTGTGCCGGTACGCGTACGGGAAGATCTTCTTACTGTCGAACGGCAGGAGCTTCGTGACGAGTTCGCCGTCCACCTACACTTCGAGGGGCACGAGGAATTCGAGCAGGGCGCGGACCCAGTTCCGGTGGTGCTCCCAGATGCCGGAGATCGGCTTGGTCCCCCACGGGTTGGCGACCGGAGAAGGCAGCAGCTTCAGCTCGGATGACGGGGCGTCGGGGAAGCGCCGTCGTACGCGTTCCTGTTGAGCGGTGACTACCGCCGCGGTTACTTTCGCGATCGGAAGCCGTCTGCCCAGCCGGAAGGCCTTGTGGTTGTCGTAGAGGAGCACGGGGCTGTCGTCCGGATCTCGCTCAAGACAGTCCAAGGGGAGCCGGCAGACTTCGTCGGGCCGACGGCCCGTGTCGATCAGCAGTTCCGTGCAGACCCGCACTTCGGGGTGTTCTTCGCGCTTGCGATGTCTCATGAGACATCGCAAGCCTCACCGTCGTGCAGAACTTCTACCGCTGCACCCACCACACAACTGTCGTCACGATGGCACCGCCAGTAGCAGCCGCCAAGCCGCGAACGAGGGCGAACAGCGCTGCCTGCCGCAGTCGCTGGCGGGTCTTCACGTCAACGTTCATTGCCGTCTCCAAGCACGTCCATCGGGTGGGATGCACCCACCGTGCCCGGCACGTCTCCACGCAGTTAGGGCGGTGGACGGGCCTGCGACGGGACTAGACGGCATCAGACAGTTCCGGCACGCTCGTGGACGGAATTGGACAGCAGAAGAGGCATCAACATGGCCAGACTCGCCCACCCCGACCTCCCGCCCGGACGCCTGAAGGACTTCAACGAGGCTCTCCACGAGCTCCACTTGCTGGCCGGATGCCCGTCCTTAAGAACCATGCGCAGCGAGATCGGTAGGGAGTACAGCGTTGGCACCATTCACAACGCCTTCAGTAAACCTTGCTTACCAGTATGGGGGCTCGTGAAATGCCTGATTACCGCATTGGTGCCGCTAACACCCAGCGGCTCCAATAAAATTGATGCAGAGTACGACGGCTTGCACCTACTGTGGAGCAAAGCCTTCAAGGATTCCGACCCCGCGGGATACATAGAGCCAGAATCCAACCCAATCACCCAAAGCGTAACGAAAGACGATCCATACCCTCAGGTGATGCATGACGAGGCGGATCAAATCGCCCGCTTCTATATCATTCTGGATTGCTCGGCCGGAATGGAAGATAATGGCCAGATCGGAGAGCTCAATTTTTGCATGCGGGAAATAGTTCCGGAGTTCATAGCGTCCTCCGAAGGTCAATCCCAGCCGCTCTCACTCCAGGCCATCACCATCGGGTCCAAGCCTAGATGGCATTTAGAGGCGACCCGCGTCGGCGAAGTGAATTGGAGAGATTTCCATGCCGAAGGGGATACGAGTCTCGGTGCGGCATTGGCTCTACTCGCTGCGGAGCTTAATAGCCCGGCCATGCCGTTGTGGTGTCCACCTCCGACGGTTGCCCTCTTCTTGGGGAGCGAGCCCACAGACGACTGGCATGCCGGGTTGAAAGAGCTGGCGTGCTCAAAATGGGGTCCGCACCTAACGCGCTTGGCTTTCGCGATTGGCGACCTCGCCCCTAAATCTGCCCTTGATCGATTTCTAGGACACTCCCCGCCTGCGGCTTCCCGGTTGCATAGCCCGCGATCTATTGCCCAGAATATAATCTGGGAACCATTCAAGCTCCCGGACTACCTTCCTCCTGGCGAAGACGATATCTGGTGAGAGGCCTAGCTAAGCTCTCGGGCTTAGCAGTGCTGGCGGAGGCCATAAGCTGCTTGACGAGTTGAGCGCGGAGTATGTCTTAACTATGGATTAGGGGATAGCTGCGCCCGACATCCTCGGTCGCGGCCACAACCTTGATCGGGATCGTGACCAACCCAAATGAGATGGCTCCGGACCAGACGGGACGCATGGAAGTACCTCCGTGACAGCCCCGAGAACTCCAGGTGTGGGTTCTCAGAACCGGCGCCATATTCTCAGCGCCGACAGCACAGCGAGGCCACATGTGGTGACTTCCTGAGAATCGCTGTTCAGAGGGCTCACCTTTTCGGGTGATGCGGGCCGGTTCTGCCTGCCCGATTGGACGGGGCCGGGATCGTGTGGTTTTCAGGTACTGCCCGAGCTGGGGGTAGGCCATGGCGGGGCCGAGGTCCGAAGCCACATGCCGGACCTTCGGCTGGTCACCGGCGAGGGGCCGGTGGTGGACGTCAAGCCGCACCGGCAGCTGACCAGGACGAACCGCCAGAACTGAACTGGAGAGGATCCGCTTCCTGGCTGGGCAGTGGACTTCTCGTCTAGGCGCAGGCGTGTAGGTGGGCGGCCCACAGGGATGGGGTGAGGGGCAGTTGGTCGCGCAGGCTGCGGATGGTGTCGTGCAGGGCGTGCGCGGCCCGGCTGGTGTCCACGTTCTTCTCGCTGTCGGTGAGGCGGGTGTAGAAGCTGTCGGCGATATCGGCGGCGTACTTGTCGTTGATTTCCCAGAGGGAACCGATGACGTGGGGGAATCCGGCGAGCTGGAATGCCGCGGTCAAGTGGAGCGACTCGTCGAGCAGTTGCTGGCTTCGGGTGAAGGTGGTGGAGCAGGCTGACAGGCAGGCCAGGCGGGCGTGGTCGAGGTTGACCGGAGCGAGGCTGGCAACGGTGAGCGGGTCCTGCTGCCAGTCGTGAAGCAGCAGCAGGCTCCGGGAGGGGTCGGTGGGGTGGCTAGCTCCATGACAGGCGAAGTGCGCGATCGTGACCTCGGAGAGGTGGTCGAAGACCGCTGTCCGTGTCGGGATCTGATTACCCTTTTCGGCGTTGCCGGTATCGCCGTCGGATTCGGGTTCGTTGAGCAGGATGGGGTGGGGCAGCCGGGCCTGGAGTTGGGTGGCTTCGCGGGTCACTTCCGCGAGGTCGCCCCAGTACCGCAGGCCGGGGGTGGTGGGCATCGCAACGATGAGTGTCTGAGCCTGTATGGGTGGCGCTGTGGTGTGCTGGCGGGCGTAGCGGAGGGCGCCGATGGTGGGGGTGTAGGAGGAGACGACCCGGTCCAGGGCTGTTCGGGTCCGGTAGTCGGGGTCATGGCGTGAGGTGTGGTGGCCGGCAGCGTGGAGGGGCAGCAGGCTGAGCAGACCGCCCGATGCCCACCACACCTGCGGCCACTCCTGCCCGTCAACGGAAGACCCGTTGAAGCCGAGGGCGTCCAAGACTGGGCCGACGGCCGTGTCCCACAGCCAGGCCAGGATCTCTCGCACCCGCTGTTGTGCGGCACCCCGGTCAGCGTCGGGATCGGGGTCGCTGCTGTCTGCCAGGGCCTGGCGGAAGGCGTTGATGTGGTCGATGACCAGTGCCGGTGTCAGGTCGGGAAGTTCTACGATGGTGACGCCTCGTTTAGTTAGGAGCAGGGCATCACTGCGGTAGTGGTTGACATGAACGTCACCACGGGCCCCTGCCGGGCTTGCCCACGCAGGTCCTCGACCGTCGGTGGGAGCGCGAAGGAGGCGAACCCATCCAGGAGGCGAATCTGATCCAGCAGCACGCCCAGCTCAGCGGCCACCCGTCGTCGATTTCGCACCTTCCGATCCTGCACAGGGGGCAGCCCAGCGTCGCCCCCGGTGGACCAGATCGAACTGGACGGCGGTTGGTCGAGCAGATCGCGGAGCGTCGTCGGCGATCGCGACGTCTCATCGCGGGGGAGCGGGTGCAAGACCGCCGTTCCAACGACGACGCCTGGACGACTCCAGGTGGCGTAGCTCCACGCGCAGAGCGCGGCCCCTCGTGCCTAGATGGAACCCGGTGATCTTCAGGCGAAGAGGGAGGTGCAGTGGCCGCCGATGCTGGAGACAGCGCGCTGAGTGTCGTAATTGCCCCAGCCCTGACCGTGATTGTGGGTGCACTTCTGAGTGCCCTCGGGCTGTGGATCAAAGAATGGCGCCTGCGGCGAAACGATGAAGCACGGCGGCGACAGGACCTTGCAGCTGCCCACGCTCACTTGTCTTACATCACCGAGTGGTTCAGCACCCGAGAGTCTCTGGCCCCTGAGGCCGACCTCGGCACCATGCGCGTATGGGCTGCGGCGCTCCTTGACAGGCAGATGCGGTCGCTGCACAACAACATCACTGCGGAACCCGCACCACGGAGGCCGGTTTCGCTCTGGGCGCTGGTCAGGTCCGTGCTGCTCCTCTACCCCCTGCGTTCCGTGGGCGGAACGCTGGTCCGCTTGGCCTTCTGGCTGCTCTTCGTTCTCACGTGTTCCATGCTCCCGGCGCTGTTCTTCAGCAGTCAGGACGGCTGGGGTTGGGCGACCGCATCGGGTCGACTGTCCTCTTCGCAGCCCTGATGACCGGACTCCTCTATGGCCTGCGACGGTTGACCATCCGACTCTCGCCAAGGCATTCCCTAGCCCAGGCGAGCCGACGGCCGTCCAACGATCCTTCTAGTGACCCCGGAAATAACTGAGCGGGTGGCGAGGCAGAAACTACGAACACCTTCTTGTGCCAGAGCGCTCGCATGAAGGAAGCTCACCGGACGTCACAGGCTCATTGCCCGTCTCGCGGGCTACGCCTGCAGGCTCAACGGACGGGAGCTGCTGGTGGGTTGGGACGGGTGGAGCGCGGTCGCGGGACTGGGATCGGCAGCATTGGCGATCGCGGCCGTGGCGGTGGCACTGGCCGCCTTCCAGTCGGAGAGGCGCAGAGCGCGCTGGGAGAACGCGCGGGCTCTGCACCACGACCTCACGACAGGGGAGGTCGCGACAGCCCGGAATCGCATGGGGCGTCTGCATTACGGGTCGTACACCAACAGTCCTCTGAGCACAGCTGAGGCCGAGACGGAGTTGGACCTGCAGGCGTACTACACCGTCTTGTGGTGCTTCGAAAGGATCCAAGCCGGGCGCGAGTCCCTCGTACGCTCCAGCAGCAAGCTGCCCTCGGACGGGGCGGTCGCATATCTCGAGGACTTGATCTGCTGGCATGTCGCTGAGTACGCGTGCGGATTTCGACGGGCGCGCATCGCCCTGACTGCCCGCACGGGTAAGGACCCCTCCGACAAGGAATCCCAAGCCGGGTTCGGCGCACTCGCGCACAAGGTGCTGGAACATCAGCCTGCGGGCTCCGTGTACCTGGGGGAGCACTGTGCCCCCAACGGTGTGCTTGTTTGCCCCTGCTCATGTCATCAGTAGCGATCCGCACAGGGAACGACGCTCTGATGGTTCAGGCTGCGGCGTTCCCTGGCTGATTGGCGTCTCGACCAGCCCCGCTCCGACTGTCTGTCGACGATCACCGCCCCCGGCGGGGGCTGTACTTGGTCAGCCGTAGCTCTGCTCCGCCTGACGGGCTTCGCGTCCGGCCTCGGGCCTCTGCATTCTGGTGCTTCTGGACAACTTTGCCGATGATCTTGTGTGGGATCTGGTTGGCCTCGGATTCCATGTCTTCCTCGGCCCGGTGCAGGCGTCGCGCCTTGCCGGGCGTCAGGACGTGGGCCCCCATCTCGTGCCGGGTCAGCACGATACGCCGCTGGATGGCGGCCTTATCCGAGAGTTGATCGACTTCGATGAAGCCGTAGACGAGGCCGGCTTCGAGCTCCCGGGGCTTCGTCCTGGCGAGGCGGCTGTTGAGCAGCATCCACACTTCGCCGTTCGGGGCGATGACGGTGACGTAGATGTCGTGGGGCCGGGCAGTGATGCTGAGGTTCTTGTCCTCCCAGACCGTCTTGGGGCCCCCGCGGCGGGCCCTTGGGCGGATGCGGCCAGCCTCGGGATGAATCGTGGCTTCGCCACGATGACCGTGACGGCCCCCAACGGGCGATGCCCGTGGTCCTGGACCAGGCGCTGGGCCGTGGGCACCGTGGCTTCGACATCCGCACGGACTTGGCGCGGGATGGACAGCCCGGCCTTGCCGAGGTGGACCCGGTCGAGCTTCGTCCTGCGTCGGAACACTGTTCTTGTGCTTCGACAGAGCGGTGCGGTGTAGGGCTGATTGGCCACCGCACCGCCCCGGCCGGGGGAGGCCGGGGCGGTGCGGGCAGTGCGTCAGACCGCGTGGACTCCGGTGAGGTCGTCGTTGAGGACCTAGTTGTCGGCGGGGGTGACCGGGGCGGTGGGAAGGCTGGCTGCGCGGGCGGCGAGCTGGTGGCGGATCTGCTCCATGCCGGTGATGGCCACCGGCGTCTCGCCGTCACCGGTTAGCAGCGTGAAGCGCGGCTCGGTGTCGCCGTACTTGTTCCTTTCGCTGCGGTAGTGGAGCCAGACGCAAGGGGCGAGGCAGAAGCTGGCCTCGCCGTCCTCGTAGCCGCGCCACCAGTCCACGTCCCGCAGGAAGTTGTCGCCCTGGTCGATCCGCCACGCGGCGCTGGCTGCGCGGTTGGCGGCGTCGTCCTCGGTCGCCGTGGCGAGCTGGGCGAGGGCCTGGTCCAGGGTGGCCGCCGGGGCCGGGGCCGGGGCCGGGGCCGAGGCGCGGCCGGTGGCGGGGCCTTCGACCGGTGGATGCAACGCCGCGGTGGTCGTGAGTTGCGTATCAGGTCGGCAGCGGGTCGAAGGTCCAGACGGGGTGGCTGTGGGCGTGGGCGGCGGTGGTGAGCCGGTGCTGCCCGCCCAGGGTCTGTGTGAGGTCTGCCAGGGCGCGGGCCTGCAGCACGGCCGCTTCCTTGTGGGAGCCCGTGGAATCGAGCTGCGCAGCGAAGGCCACGCGCGCCAGCAGTGTCTGCGGGTGGCGGGGTCCCAGCGCCGCCGTCGCCTCTCGCGCCGTACTCCTCGCCAGCGCAAGGGATGCCTCATAGCGGCCATGGTGGCCCAGGTCCGAGGCGAGGTTGTACGCGATGCCCAGCGTCCAGGGGTGATGAGGGCCAAGGCAGGCCGCGGCAGTCGTCCTTGCCTGTTCGCCGAGTGTCACCGCGCCCGGCGTATCCCCTCCCATGCGTAGGGCCACCGACTGGTTCATCAACGCTCCTGCTGTGTAGGGGTGTTCGGGGCCGAGCAGGCACCGGTAGCGGTTCGCCACGTCATGACACAGCGCCGTGCCGTCATCGAGGTCGCCGTGTGAACGCTCTGCCGCCGCGAGGCTTGTGGTGGCCCTGAGCGCGAGCGGGGAGTTGGGGCCCAGGAGTTCGTCGGCGGCCTGGCGCACCTCCCGAAGCCTGGTCAGGCCCTCTCCCACGGCGTCGTTGCGCAGTTCACAGAGCGCCAGGTGGTGTTCGGCGCACAGGGTGGCGGGGTTCTCGAAACCGAGCAGTTCGCGGTATCCGTGTGTGGCCTGCAGTTGTTGAGCCAGTGCGTTTTCGTAGTGGCCCAGCAGGCGAAGGTCCATTGCGTGGCGTGCCTCCGCGATCAGGCTGTCCATGTGCAGGGGTTCCGCGAGGCTCTGGTATCCCGCGAGCGCCCGGCGGTCGAGGGACAGTGCTTCGGAATAGCGCCCGAGCAGCCGCAGGGTGTCGGCCACGCTGACGACCGCTCGCAGGGTGCACGGATGGCTCGGACCGTGCAGATCCTCGCGGCCTCTGCACGCCGTGCGGGCTTGCTCCAAGGCGTCCTCGTAGTGGCCAAGTCCGCGCAGATCCGCGGCCACGTCGCCCGTCGTCTCGATCGGGTCGGCGCACTCGGGTCGCTCTGCGGCACGTAGCCGCGCCTGCTCCGCACGGTCGGATTCCAGCGCCCGGCGGTAGTGGCCGAGCCCGCGCAGGACTTCGCCGTGACGTGCTGCGAGGTGGTGTGCCTGAGGGGGGATGTCGTCGCCCAGGCGGTTGGTCCACGCGCGCTCGACGCGTTCGATGAGATACAGCGCGGATCGGGACTCACCGCGCAGGTGGAGGTAGCGCGCACAGTTGAGGATCAGCCCCGAGTCCTCCGCGATGGCCGCGCCGGGCGCCGCCGAAGGTTCCAGGTGCGGCACGATCTGGGCGTACTGGGGCCATGCGCGGACGTTCTCGGGGTCGCGCGGATCCGCGGCGGCCAGCGCGTGGCGGACTCGATGAAGGAGCGTCGAACGATAGCCGCCGGCCATGTCGTCGCGGACGACTCGGCGGACCAGCGGGTGCATGCGCAGGGTGGCGCTGGGCGTCTCGAGCGTCTCGTCGCTCTCCTCGTTGTACTCCAGGTCGGCCAGGGAGTGAGCCACGATGGTGCCGACCAGCTCCTGCCAGCGGGGGGCATCGAGGGACTGCCCGCGCAGGGGTTCGGGAAGGCTGAGCCTGAGCAGTCCGAGCGGGGCCCCGCTGTCGGCGAACAGTACGCAGACGTGCAGGAGGTCCACCGCTTCGGAGGACGATTCGCGGAGCCGCCTGAGGACGGCCAACAGGGCGTGGGAGAAGGTCGTCGGGTAGTCGCCTGTAGCCCGCAGCGGCGCCCTTTCCCATGAGGTGTCACGCAGCCGGTCGAGGTACTCCGTCACGGGGATCCGGGTGTGGTCGAGGTAGGCGAGCGCCTGGGCGATGGCCAGGGGATGGTCGCCGAGTTCGTCGGCCAGCCGGTCGGCCTGGGAAGGCTTCATCCGGGGAATCCTGCGGTGGATCAGCAGAATGCTCTCCGGGCGGTCGAGCGGGAGAACCCGCATGGTCTCCACCTGGTGCTCTGCCCAGTCGCTGTTCTGAGAGGTGATCAGTATGTGGCCAGGGCCGTCGGGAAGGGAGCCGGCGATGTCCGCAGGTTCGCCTGCACCGTCAAGGACCAACAGCCAGCGGCCGTAGGGGGTTCCGCGGCGCAGGGCCCTGAGGATGGCGTCCATCCGGCCATCGGCTGCATCCATCCCCTCACCTGCCCCGTCCACGCCGAGGGCCGGAGCGATGGCCGCGAGCCCCTGCCGGAACTCCTCCCGCGTACCCGCCAAAACCCACCACACCACGTCGTACTGAGCGGCGAACCGATGGGCGTACTCGGCGGCGAGCTGCGTCTTGCCGATGGCAGGCATGCCGACCAGAGCAGCCATGGCCGCGCCCGGCGGCGCTTCGTCAAGCCAGTGGCGCAGCTGCCCCAACTGCGCGCCCCTGCCGGTGAAGTGCGGATTGCGCCGGGGAACGTCGCCCCACACCGGTGGTGGCTCGGCGGGGTAACGCGGGGCGCTGGCGCCGGTCTTGACGCCGCCGAGGCCCGGGTCGATGGTGAGCCGCTGCAGAACGCGGCGTTCGTCGTCGTCCGCGTCGGTGCCGAGCAGGCGCGTGCTGGGCAGTGCGGCGGCCAGGTGGGGGAACTCGCGATCGGTGAGGGTGAACGCGGTGAGGCGCTGCGGCTGTACCGACGGGGTGGCGGCGCGCAAGGCCTGTGCCCATCCGTCCTCGGTGTGCCCGCCGGCCAGCACGAACTCCTCGCTGAGGAGCAGTATGTGAGTGCCGTCCACCACCAGAAGCGACCGCAGGGCCTCCTGCAGGGACAGGCCGATGGGCGGGTCCCAGCTCTGGATGGCGGCGTCGTGGCCGATGGTCTCAAGCCGGTGCCTGATCCACACCGCCCACGGCCGATCCGGACCGGTGTAGCTGATGGTGAAGCGGCTCGGGTCGGTGCCGGAGCGCGCTTCGACCTCCACGGCCAAGGACTCCTCGGCCGCGAGCATCTGGTGTTCCAGCGTCTCGCACCGTTGCTCCGCCTCGATGGCCTGGCGCTGCGCCTGGTCCAGAGCTCCACGCAGCTGCGAGACATCGCTCAGCAGACGGTCGCGTTCCTCCAATAACCGGTGGTGCGCGGCGTGCAGGGACTCCAGCTCCTGCCTGCCTTCGTTCTGTTGGACGGTAAATGACAGTCGCAGCCGCTGCTTTTCGGCGTCCATCTCGGCGATGCGCCGCTTCTTGTCCAGGAGCACGTCTGACAGCGCCTCCACATTGGCCTCGGCGGACCGGAGTTTCCTGTCGGCGTGGACCAGCAGGTCCTTGAGGACCTGCAACTCATAGCCCAACTTGCTCGTGGCCTTCAGCGCGGTCCGTTGCAGGACCGTCACCCGGTCGGTGACCTGGACGGAGACCGGCCGTCGCAGAGCCTCTGCGGCATCCGTCAGGAGCCGGTCGATGAACTCCGCCGGGGCGACCGCCGTGCCGTTGAGGTAGCGGGAGACCGTGCCGGGGTCGTAGTGCGCACGGACCGCGTAGCGGCGGACGGATATCCGCAGGCCGACGAAGAGACTGCGCAACGCCTCGGCTAACTCACGGCATTCGGGCGCCACATGAGGAGGTATCGGCTTCAGGACGCTCCCGCCGGCCTCTTCGAACTGCGTCGGCGCGAGCTCTTCGCCAACCGCGCTCTCGGGCTGCTCCGCCAGTTCGTCCACGTCTCGCCCCCGTCGGACTCACACGGCGTTGGAACGACTCGCAACGCGTGCGTACCCCCACAACACCTGGTCCGCCGAGCAGGGTGAACGCACCCGGCAACGATGCCGTACTCACCAAAGGACTTCCAGAATGGCACGTTTGAGCCGCATGAGCCCGACCCAGGAAGAGCCCAGAACGCGCCCCGCTCTCACGATCGCGTGCGCAGCCGTGTCGGGAGCGGTGGGCGCCGTTCTCGCGTGGCTGTTGGACGCGATCCCTTGGCCGTGAGGCAAGGTCGGCCGCCCCTGCCGCCGGCAGGGGCGGCTGTGGCCGGGTCACTTCTCTGCGCCAGGCCTGCTCTCATCCCGGTGGGGGATATTCCCGGTGAGCAGAGGGTGACGGGGGTCCTTGTGCGCGCGGCGCAGATCCAGCAGTTCCTCGCTGGGCCGGGTTGCCGCAGCTCACCGCTGCCGCGCGAACTGCGCGTCCGTGTCGAGGAGGGAGGTGGCCGGTGCGGGGGCGGTGAGGCAGGCGGTCACGGCCTGCTGCCGGCGGGTGGTGTGGGGTGTGGTTGGGGTGGTGGCCCGGGTGCGGTGCCGGGCGTGGCTGGCGGGCTGGCGGTGCGGGGGTGGGGGTGTGGTCCGGGATGGCGGTGGTCTGGTCGGAGGGGAGGGCGAAGGGGTGGTGGGGGTTGAGGGTGAGGCGTTCGTCGGGGGTGGGGGTGTCTTAGACGACGAGCAGGGCGATGTGCACGGTGTCGGTGGCCTGCGCCTCCTGTTCGGGGCTGGGCCGTCCGTCGGGGCGTTCGTTGCTGTGGGTGCTGTGTAATTCTTGTTTGCGGTGTGCGGGTGCAGGTGTGCGGGAGGTTGAGGCGGGTGCGGGTGCGGGTGCGGGTGGTGGGTGTGGAGATTCCTGAGGCCATGGCCCGCCCCTGGACTGCCCCCTGCGCATGCGGGGATGGACCCGGGGAGGTGAACACCAGCGCCCAGGTACCCAGCTGCTCCCCGCGCCCGCGGGGATGGACCCGGCGCCGCGGAGCTGCTTCCCGCGCTTGTCGCTGCAAAAGGCTGCCCGTTTGTTCGATGCGCAGGAGTAGGGCGCTGCCGAGGGCCAACTCGAGGAGATCGCCGCCGTCGCCGCCAGGGGGGGGTATTTCCATGACGGCAGCTGCCGTGCCGGCTCTCTTAAGGAGGTACAGCTCAACGGCGTCCGCAATCTGGAGTTCGGCCTGTGGCTGCACTCGTGGGACGGAGTCTGAGTCCTTCGCATGGTGACGGACCCTTCAGTTGGCCAGTTTGGTACTCAGCTTCGTCTGGTGAGGCTGCTGGATCAGGGCCCGCTCGTTCCTTGGTGGTTCGAGGGGCGCCATGGTGGGGGCCAGGGAACGTCGTGGGCTATCTGAGAGCCGCGGATGCCTAGGTCGCAGCGCGCGGCCTTCAGGAAGTCTCTGCGCGCCTCACGGAATTCGAGGAATGCCTCAGGCCAGGTGGCGATACCGGTGGTTGGTACGCCGCGAGCCAGCCACTCAAGGTGCCAGAGCGCGTGGTTCAGTTTGACGGCGGCGGTATTGCTGTCAACGTCGCCTAGGAGCCAGAGGGTTTCTGCGAGCGCGGATCGGTGGGCCTCTGCTGCTGCGAGTTCCTCGAGCACTGCATCGGTTGGCTCCAGCGGGGTTGGCCCGGTGGTGACGCCGCGCGCGATCGCCAGCCGGGTGTACCGGCTGCTGAGTTCCTTGACGGTGTGGGCGTATTCCGCATAGGCGTTGAGACGCCGCTCGTCCCATCGGACGGACTGCTGGCGCCGCCATTGGGCGCGGTCCTTCACGGCGGAGACAACCAGGGACACCACTGCGCCGATGGCGACACCGACTAGGGGTAGTGCCTGACTTACAAGACTCATCCTCCCCTCCCGGCGGGTGGAACGAACTGCCTCCCGGATTCATATCCTTTTGCACGTGCGGTGACACGCGGGGTGGAGACCGAATCAGTCGTGACCAACTGAATGCTCAGTCACAATGGTCATTTCATTTGCCGGGCGCGGTGTTGCGCATCGCAGTGCAGGTAGGGCAGATCACCCACAGGTGCGCGATGAGAGCCTGCTCCGCAGATGCGAGGAGGACGGGGGACCACCCACGCGTGCGTGGAGCGGGCCCTGCGTGACCTGAGTCAAGGCCGGGCCGTGCATGCCGCTGGCCCGGGGAACCGCCCGAGACGGGCCGGCTGTTCACCCCGCGGGTCGACCGCTATGGCCAGATCCCGTCCGCACCAACTGCTACTCGGTCCCGATCCGGCTGATCGGGAAACGCGTGCGTGTCGTGCTGCACGCCCCACCACCTGGTTGTTTGCGGCCAGAATGTGGAAGTCGGCAGCCTTGGGCCCACCACCGGACATTGCGGAGGCGAGGTCCATCCCCGTGTGCGCGGGGGAGCAGTCAGATGGACCCAGCCGCGCCTGACGGTCGGTCAGTGCGGTGATCTGCTCCCCGCGCACGCGGGGATGGGCCCAGCGTGGCGAGGGTGGCCGCGGGGCAGGGCGGGCTTGATGGCGGGTGCGGGTGCGGGTGCGGGTGGTGTGGGTGGTGAGCTGGCTGTCGGGGTTGGTGACTGTGCTGGTGTGGGCGGTGGATGCCGGTAGTCAGGTGTCCTGCACCGTGTCCTTGGCGGTGGCGTGCGAGCGGGGCATGCGGCAGGCGAGCGTGCGCGGGTGGTGGGTGGTGGGTGTGGAGTTTCCTGGGGCTTCAGCGGTTTTTCGCGATTGTTTTCGTGGGGTTGTCACATCTGCCTGTGGTGGTGCGTCAGAGGAGCAGAACCAACAGTGCGCACCAGCAACCGGGCAACTTTTAAGGGGTAGATGATGAGTGTTGACGCTACGATTTTGGTCACTGGTGGTACGGGAACGCTGGGCCGTCATGTGCTGCCGTTGCTGGGGCAGGCCGCGCCTGGGCGTCGGGTGCGGGTGCTCAGCCGCAGCCGTCGGCAGGACACCGGCCAGGTCAGCTATGTCACCGGTGATCTGATGAGCGGTGAGGGCGTTGGGGACGCGCTGGCGGGGGTGGATACGGTGTTGCACCTGGCCGGGGGCGCCAAGGGCGATGACGTGATGGCGGGCCACCTGGTCGCGGCGGCCAGGGAGGCCGGGGTGCGGCATCTTGTGCACGTCTCGGTGATCGGCGCGGAGCGGATGCCGATGGCGTGGTTTGCCACGCAGCGCGCGGCGGAGGAGGCCATCACCGGGTCGGGTATCGCCTGGACGATGCTGCGGGCCGCCCAGTTCCACGACCTGGTGCACCAGATGGTCGCCAAGATGGCCCGGCTGCCGTTTGTTCCGGCGCCCGGCATGCGCCTGGAGCCGGTCGATGTACGCGATGTCGCGCAGCGCCTGGTCGAGCTGACGCTGGGTGAACCGGCGGGCCTGGTGGCGGAGTTGGCCGGGCCGGCGGTGTACACGATGGATGATGTGGTCCGCTCCTACCTGGGTGCCACTGGGCGCCGCCGTCCGGTGGTGGGGATGCGGGTGCCCGGAAAGGCGGGCCGCGCCTACCGCGAGGGCGTGAACCTGGCCCTGCCGGTGCACGTGGTGCACGGCGAGCGGACCTGGGAGGCGTTCTTGGCGGAACGGGCCGCCTGAACCCGGTGCCACGCCGTGCGCCTCCCCGGCCGCCTGCGCGCCGGCCCCGGCCTGGTCACGGCACCCCCCCGGCCTGGTTTCCGGCATTCCCTGGCCTGGTCGCGGCACCCTCCGGTCTGGGCGTGGCACTCCCTGGTCTGGTTCCGGCACCTCCCTGGCTTGGTCGGGGCCGTGGTGGCCGGCCTTGCTGCCGGGACCGGTGAAGTCCGGGACGGCGGGAGCCTGGTGCGCCTGGCGGGTGCAGTGCAGCAGCAGCCAGGGAGCCGGCCGTTCAAGAGGTGTTGCACAACCGGGCGAGGGCCGTGCGGACAAGCGGCCGGGGTCGCCTGCTGGGCTGGCGTATCACCGGACATCGGTGGCGTCCCGCCGAGTGGTGTAGCGACGGCGGGCCGTGTGGCTCCGCTCAGGGCCGAGGTGGCGATTGCCAGCTGGCTCACCCGGCCGCAGCGCCTGCTGCTCGCGGGCGTAAGCACCCCTATCCGACGCCGAGGTGACTGCGTCGGCCAACTGGCCTGCGGGGCCACGAATCCCGCGCCGCTACACCACTCAGCGGGACACCATCCGGACATCTCCTGCCCGCGTACCGGCACGGACCTGTCAGGGCAGGGGCTACACATGATCGGTCCGGGTCTGCGGATACCGCGTGCGATGGCTGCAATGGCTGCGGGAGTCGCTGGCTTCCGACTCGTTCGTCTCCTTGCCGTCGAGGAGGCAGGCCGGTGAACGCGCGGGCGGGTAGCGCCCCCAGTTCGCCGGCGCGGCCGGCCCGGCAGGCGAAGAGGGCCGGTGTGCCTCTCTGGCAGGAGGCCGGCATGTGGCCCGTTTGGCGGAGGGGGCGCGGCGGTATCGGGCGACACCGTTGGGGCGTGCCGGCCCGGCCCTCACGACAGGGTGGCGCAAGGGGGGGGCTGGGCCCGGAGAGTGCCTGTGTGGCTGCGGTCCATCGGATGCGGGGGAGGGCCGGTGTGACGCTGCGCCCTCTCCGACCGCGACGCAAAGGCACCTCGCGGCGCGCCCTTCTGCGTGCGACGTCATGGACGTGGCGGGCGGGCGGCACTGTGCTACGGCTCTTGCGCGCCCCCCCGGCAGCCCTGCCGCGCCGCCGTCGGCCCTGCGTCGCCGGTTGCACGGCGTGCCTGCCCGGTCAGCGGAAGGCCTCGGCTGTTTGTGGGGGAGTGGTTGTCCGCCCTTTTCGGTCGCGTGGTTGTGCGCAGGAGGGGCGGAACGCTGCCGGCTCTGAGCGGGGATTCGTCCGTGACGGCCTGGAGTGTGAAGGCGTGCCAGCGGGCTGGCGTCTTGGATGTGCAGGGAAATCCATGCTTCTGACCTGGGAACATGTGGGACTTGATGGCTGTGGGGGCTGTGGGGGCTGTGGGGGCTGTGGGGGCTGTGGGGGCTGTGGTGGGGGTGGGCGGGCGATGTCCGCTCGCCCCCACCGCAGCCCCGTCTGTTCACCGCGATCGAGGTGGGGGTGGCGTCTGCCTGTCATGCCTGAAGAAGGGTGGCGGCGGCGGGCCGTGCGCCTTGATCTGCAGGGGCCGGGCGCGTTGGTGGCCGTGCTGCGCCCGGGGGGCCCTGCGGGGGGTTCGGGGCGCAGGGGGACTCTCTGGCTGTGTAGGCGAGGCAGGAGCCGAAAAGCGGATGCTGGTGGGGGCCGGGAGAGTGCTGGGGGCCTGCGAGCACCGTGCCACGTTTCGAACGCAACGGGTTCACGCCCACCGACCGTTTCCTTTCCGAGGACTGGGCCGGACAGGTGCTGGCCCGGCGGGTCGGCTGACGACGCGCACAGGGCGTCGGCGGCAGGCTCATCTGCCGTATCTGGGAACGGCTGACCGCCGTTGGAAAGGCGACTCAGCACCTTGATCCGGGGCATCGAGACGGGTTCTGAGGGCGGAAGTCATGCCCTCAGATCGGGACTACGTAGGGTGTGCGACGCCAACAGACGTGATCATCGGGGGCCCTAGGTGACAACGGGACATGCGCAGTGGATACGTATCGCGGCGGGAGCCGTCGCGGTGGCAGGCATGCTGTGGGCGCTGTGGCTCGCATTCTGGCCACCTCAGCACGAAGGCAGGGGCTATCTGGGCAGCGGCGGGTTTGAGGACGCGCCTGTGTCGTGCGGGGCACCCGTGTTGTTCCAGAATTCGTCTTTCGCCGATTGGCTCTACAAGGAGCGGGAGCTGGGGGCCGACGATGCGGACGAGTTCGCTACTTCCTGCGCCGACAAGGTAGACGAACGTGTTCACGGCGCGGTGGGCATCATCGTGGTCACTCTGCCCATCGCTGTGCTGTGGGTGCGGAGCGATCTCGCCTTCCGCGCCAGGCGTGCAGCCATGGCCTGGCCCTCCTGCGATTCCAAGGCTGCGAGACGGGTTCTGACCCCCTCGTGAGCCGCGCGCACCGACGAGCTCACCCGCGCGTACAGGCGGCGGGGTTTCTTGACGGACATCGCTCACCCGCCAGCGCTGATCCGCACGCCGCGGCCGAGCCCGCCGCGCTGCTGACATCGTGCAGATAACCGCCTTCACGGACGCGTCAGTGTTCGAGCAGGCCCCGGTCATGCGGGCGTCGAGCCGGTCGGCATCCCTATTCATGATCCGCGTGCCCGTCATGAACGAGCTGAAGTTCGAGCCCATGGACTCCTGGTTGTAGATACCGGAGATGGACGAACGGGTAGGTCTGGAGCTCGTGTACGCGGTGCACTCGCGCCAGCCGGGCGGTACACGGTGGCTGGCTCTGGCGCCGACCGCGACTAGGGCTGACAGCATGGCAGGGGCGCCGTCAGCCGCGGCAGCCCTGGCCGATACGATCCCCCATCAGAGTCGAGAAGATCACGGGGAAACGTCGCCATGTCAGAAGCCATATCTGTGCAACAGCAGGCTGCCCTGAGTCAGTTGGCGCCAGGTGAGCAGCTGCTCGCCTCCGGAATCGTCGTGCCGGTGAAGAGTGCTGAAGGCGTCAAAGTCAAGCACGGCAAGATCGGCGGGATGCTCGGTGACCACCTGATGCACCGGTACGGCGCCCAGTCCGGTGGTGCGCAGAGCATCGCGGCGGCCATGCCGTCCACGTCCGGCGCGCTGCTGATGCGGGTGACGGACCAGCGAGTGGGCCTTGTACGGCACCTGGACGGCACCCCCGTCTGGGAAATCCCCCGCACCTGGGTCGCACAAGTGGAGCGCCGCCCCCGCCTCCAGCTCATGGCTCGTTTCCGAGTCCACTACGCGGACGGCACCTGGCTCGCCTTCCTCACCGCGCGCCGCCGCACCATCGAGGCATTCACCATCGCCCTGAACAACAACGACAGCACCGACGGCAGCTGAGCCAGGTCCGCGGGCGTAGCGCGCTCACCTTCGCACCGTGGTGGCTGCGCACCGCCTTCTTCGTCGGCTCCGAAGCGCACGCCGTCGCATCCCACGGCACTGCCCACAGGGCAAAGATCAAGAAAGGCACTGCCGGCGCTGGATGGTCTGGGGGTGCGATGGCAGCCCTCATGTTTTCATCCCGCCTGACTGGGCGCATGCTGGAAGAAGGGGCAGTCGCGATCAGGAATCAAGATCGTCATGAAACATAGGACCGGCTCAAGTTTCGCTGTCGTCGCCATCCTCGCCCTCGGCTGCCCCGCTGCCATTGGAGCTAGTGGGGGCAGCGCCGTGCCGCATGAATCGTCCCGCAGCGTGTCGACGAGTCAGGCTCTGTCCCACCAGGCGCTGCGCGAGCTGAAGCCCGGCAAAACAATCACTGTCACAACCGAAGACGGCCGTGCTGCCATAAAGCTGCTGGCCGTGGCCGGCACCACTTCCATCGGACATGTCAAGGCGGACACCGGAAAGCAGTTCGTCGTCTACAGCATGCAGGTCAAGAACCTCGGCCAAACCGAGTGGGACACGTCTTGGCTGGAGAGCCCCCGCTGGTCCGGCGCCGACGGGGAAGCTGTCAGCCCAGTCTTTGTGGCCGGCCCCACGGACGCGAAGCTGGTCCCGTACCGGCCGTTCTCCAGTACGCCTGAGCCGCGTTCTGGAGAGCACATAAGGGCAACCGAGATTCTTGGGGTGCCGAACACCTTTGGCACCTTGCAGTTTGAGGACGGCGACACCGAGTTCAACGTCAGAGTCGAACGGTGAGGGTCCGGACTGGCCGCTGCGGTGGACTCCGCCGGGCCGGTCGTGAAACCTTCAGTTCAGCATCCGAGTCCGTGCACCACGCGGTCCCTGCCCAGTCAGTCTGGGTGTTCAGCGGGATCGTTACGCCGAAAGCGACGGATAGATCATCAGCGATCGTTGTCCTGCCGCCCTCATCCGCCCCCTCAACCCCGCCTAGGGAATCTGAGAGGTCGTTTCAGAGGTCGTTTTCACCTGTGAAGCCTGTTTGATCCCAACATGTACCTGCGGCAGGGCGTGACTTGAGGGGAAACAAGGGTGAAGGAGCCTCATGGGCCGACTGTGAGGCCCGACTTGCCGGTCTCGTCCTGCGAAGCCTGTCTCATCCCACGACGTGCACCGATGCCCCCTCCGTCCAGCAGAGGCGTGCCGGAAATCAACACGCGTGAGATCCAGGACAAGTTAAGAGATACACGGGGCGGCGCAAACCAGCTGAAAACGACCCCTGAGAAGACGCCTCACTATGCCAACGGGTCAAGCGGCGGCCACGAGTTGGGTGGGGAACGCGGTGCTCTCGTCGAACAGGCTGCGGTGCTGCTGGATACAGCTTCTGACCTGGACCTGGGGCGCCGTCATCGCGTGCATCGCTCCATGATCGTGGCGACCTCTTCACGGCTGATCTTGCCGCGACCGTTCTTGAACGAGGCGGCCGTTGCGCGGGCGAGCTCGAAAGGGATCATCGAGAAGACCCGGATCGGTCCCGCAGGCAGCGCGGTAACGTATCGGTCGGCAGCGACGGCCTTGCGCTCGATATAAGCGTCTAGGTCCGTGACGGTCCATGTGTCTGGAAGGAATGTCATGCCCCGCTGTGCGTCCATGACGAGGTCCTTGCGGATGTTGACTGCTTGGAGCATCCGGCCGTAATCCACCCCGGCGGTCCGGTTGGTGCCGACGTTGTCGTGCCAGTCCCACAGATCGCACAGCAGCAGCCCGACCGATCCGGCCATGGCGAAGGTGTAGCGCTCGAAGCATTCCTCGTCGGCCATGTGCCAATTGCACTCAGCCCAGTCAGCCATCCGGGCAGCCATCACTGAGGTCGTTTCCATAACCCGAGCCCTGATGTCAGCGGGAGCGTAACCGACCCACGCGGCCAGGCGCATCGTCACTTCCGGCAACATTTCTCCGTGCGGGCGCAGGACGACCCCGATGCCTTCTCCGGCGCTGTCTGTCTGCAGCACCCGGTCGATTGCGCGCAGAAGCTGCACCTTCGTCTCCGCAGACAGAGAGGGATGGTCCTCGATCTCGTCGATTGCCCGCAGGCACAGGTACGAGGAGGCCACCGCCTCGTGCAGGACCGGCGGCAGCTGGCGGATAGGCAAGTAGAACGTGCGGCTCGTAGTTAGCAACGCATGGTCAACGTCGTCCTGAGTAGCCACAGTCACGGCAGGAATCCAGTCGTAGGCAGCACTCGTTTCCCTCCTCAGACTGGGACTACGGCTCGTTCGCCACCACTGCAATGCGGTGAATGGGTGCTCGGACCACGCTTGCGGTTTGCACCCAGCCAGCCGGCCGCGGTACACCTGGCGAATCTCACTCCGTCGCTGTAGTAGATCGCCAGGCCGAGGCGGTGGCGGGCCTCCTGCACGGCAGCTGGCGCCTGTGCCCGTCGAACTTTTCCGCGAACCCGAATGGACCGCACCCGAGGGACCCCACCGGTCTCGGAAATCACTCTCACCTGAGGCGGCTCCCACTACAGCGGACTACGAAAGCCGGAAAACAGACCCGGTGCACGCGGCGGAGGCGGGGAGAGCGAGAGGGACGGAAAGTTGTGCGGCAGGTAGCATCACTGCCTTTTGGTGCTCCGGTACAGACTGTCAATCGCCGCGGTGGGTCCGGCGAGCAAAGTCATGGCATCGCACTGTGGGAGCTGCTGCCCAAGGTCGCGCCCCCTCGTCGTTCCACACCGCCGAGCTGAGAGGAAACCGCAGGTCAAAGCGGCGGCTTCCACGGGTTTTGCGTCGATGACGGCGTGGGCCCGACCGGTGACCTTCGCGAGGGTGCGTCCCGCCTTCTGCAGACGCTTTTGGGCGTGCTGGGCGCCGAGGGGCGACCGCTGGGTTGTCCTCCCCTCGGGCATGCGGGCCTTGTCGAGTCGGTCCGTCGCCTGCTCCACGGCGTCCATGGCCCCGGTGCAGGGATCGGCTGCCGGGCACTGGCGCTTGGGGGCCGTTGCGGCGGCCACGGGGATGGGGTGGATGCCGAAGGGGCGGGGGCCGTTGCCCACCGGGGCGACGGCGTCGGCAGGGCGGCGGTCTCCTCGGCAGGCTTGTGAAGGTTCGCTGACCCGGGGTGGGGGCCGCTCAGCGTATGTCCGCGGCGAGAGTGTATTGCGGCAGTGCGATGTTCCCGGCCTTGGCGAACTGTGCAGCGAGCAGGTTCCGCATCGGCCAGCGGGTCAGCTGGCGCATGGAGAGGTCCCGCAGGCGGATGCCGAGCCGGCCCGAAGGCGCGAATACCGAGGCGCCGCCGGGCGGGAGCTGATGGGCCTGGCTCACGTAGGGGCGCATCACCTCGTCGTAGCGGCGGAAGGCGGTGCGGTGGTCGCCGTCGGCGGCCGAGAGTTCACCGGCCAGGACGTATGCGCCGACCAGAGCCAGGCTGGTCCCCAGGCCGGTCAGCGGCGTCGCGCAGTATCCGGCGTCGCCCAGCAGTGCCACACGGCCGCGCGACCAGCGGTCGAGGCGGACCTGGCCCATGGAGTCGAAGAAGAAGTCCGGGGCGGTGCGCATGGCCCGCAGCAGGCGTGGGGTCTGCCAGCCGACGCCGGCAAAGCGCTGGGACAGGAGTTCCTGCTGGGCGGCGGCGTCGCGGCGGGCGTAGGCGATTGGTGCCGAGCGGAAGCTCAGGCCGGCCTTGATCTCGCCGGGGAGGCGGCCGGGCCGTGCGGAGGCGACCAGTCCGCCGGGCGCGTTGTGCATCAGGTACCAGCCGTCGAGTTCCAGGTCGTCGGTGGCGGTGAACCAGGCTGTGTAGAGGCCGAGTGGGCGGACGAAGTCCTGCTCCGGGCCGAAGGCCAGCGCGCGTACCACGGAGTGCGGTCCGTCCGCGCCGACGACCAGCCCGAACCGGCGCGGCGCGGCTTTCTCGAAGGTGACGGTGACCGCGTCAGCGTCCTGATCGATCCCGGTGACGGTGTCGTCGAACAGGTACTCGGTGTCCGGCAGGCTGGCCTCGTGCAGCAGGTGAGCGAGATCGCCGCGGAGGATCTCGATCTCGGAGACGATTCCCTGGCCGCCGAAGCTGTCGGCGGGCATCTGGGCGGTGGTCCGGCCGCAGGCGTCGACGAGTGCGAGGCCGCGTTGGTCCACGCTCTGTGCCCTGGCCCGGTCCATCAGACCCATTCGCTCGATCACGGTGCGGCCGGCGCCGCGCAGATCCACGGTCTGCCCGCCCGGCCGGGGGTGCGGCGCGCGTTCCACGATCGTGACTCTGGAGCCTGCCTTGCGTAGCCAGTACGCCAGCGCGGGCCCGGCGATGCCAGCCCCGCAGATGAGTGTCTCGTTGTTCGGCATGATGGGAACGTACGCCGTACGCAAGAGAGTGCGCAAGCATGAAATCCCTTATCAGAGTGGGGTGTTGAGCAGTACTGCACTAGTGCTGAGGGGCGGGGGAGGGTGCTCGTGCGCGGGGATCGCCCGGAGTCGGGCGCTAGGATGACACTCATGCAGGTGCACTAGTGCAGGGGGTGTCGGTGGGCGGGCAGGCGGTGCCGCGCTACAGCCAGATCGTCGGCGAACTGCGGCAGCGGATCGAGACGGGTGAACTGGCGCCGGGCGATCGCGTGCCCTCGACCCGCGAGATCACCAAGCAGTGGGGCGTCGCGATGGCGACCGCGACCAAGGTACTCACCGAGCTGCGCCAGGAGGGGATGGTCCGTGCCGTCCCTGGCGTCGGGACGGTTGTGGCGGCCCCGAGCCGCCCGGTGCGGGCCGCCCGCCCCGCGGCCGCCTCACGCCCGGGCGGGCCGTCTGATGCGTCATCGGGCCAGGCGGCTCTCACGCTTGGACGGATCGTCGGTGCCGCCGTCGCGGTCGCCGACACGGAGGGGCTGGCTGCGGTCTCGATGCGCCGGGTGGCCGCCGAGCTCGGGGTGGCGACCATGTCGCTGTACCGGCACGTGGCCGACAAGGACGATCTGCTGACGCGGATGATGGACACGGTCATCGCGAAGTACCCGTTGCCCGCCGACCCGCCGGAGGGCTGGCGCGGGGCGATCGAGCTAGCGGCCCGGCGGCTCTGGGACCTGTTCCGCCGCCACCCGTGGTTCGCGCCGGCCCTGTCGATGACCCGCCCTCAGATGATCACTTCAGCGCTGCCGTACAGCGAGTGGACGCTTGCCACCCTGCATGCCCACGGACTCGACCTGCAGTCCGCCTTCACCGCGCACCTCATGTTGCTCAATTACGCCCGTGGTGTCGCAGTCCACCTGGAATCAGAGCAGGAGGCCGAGGCGCACAGCGGCCTGGACAGCGAGGAGTGGATGGCCACTCAGGGGCCCGCGCTCCTGGCGATTTTGGCCACCGGCCGCTTCCCCGCGCTCTCACGCCTTGCCACGGCCGGTTACGCCCTCGACCTCGACGCCCTCTTCGAGTTCGGCCTCCAGCGCCTCCTCGACGGCCTTGCCTCACTCCTCAACGAGGGCTGCGCCCACTGAACGCAGAACTCAAGGCCCTCCGGCCACCGACACCAAAAGAAGCGGCTCCAAATCGGATCCGGCCCAGTTGTGGCTGGTGGCCCTTGGGTTCGTGCCGGTTTCACGAGATCGATGATCGTTCTGCCTGTGTCTGAGCGTGCGATGGGCCATCCAGCCGGATCCTCGCGGTGTCCGGCCCGTGCGCTGGTTCTGCGCTCCTCGCCCACCGTGCGGTTGTGGTGCGGCCGTACCGCAGGAGAAGACCGCAGCAACGACCGTAAGGCCGCGGTCACGGGATCAAGAAAGCCGCCCGGCCTCGTGAAGCGCGTGGAGGGCCATCTCGTCCACGGCCGAGACTCGGTCCCGATCGGCGTAACGGAACCATGCGTGCTCGGCGATCTCCCGCGACGGGGTCAGCCCACCGCGGTGGTCGGCGGTGTAACAGATCATCCGGAAGGGGCCGTGATCCGGGTGGCCCTCGCCGATCTCGAACGTGCCGAAGTGCACCATGGAAGCGGGGTCGATCGTCGCCTGCAGTTCCTCATCGATCTCCCGCACCAGGGTCTGGCCGTCGGACTCACCCGGCTCACGATGCCCGCCCGGGAAGTAGAAGCGATCTCTGCCATGACTACGCGTCACCAATACCCGCTCGTTCCGAAGCAGGATCCACGCCACCTTCTGTGGCACGCCGTTGCCATTCGCCATGGCTTGGGACCGTATCGGAGGGCATCGTCTGCGTCAGCACCGACCGCACACTGAGCTTCTGGGAGGGTTTTGTGGGCGGGCTGGGTGTGCGTACGCCGCAGTGGGTGTGCCGTTCGGCACGGTGGTGGAAATGCCCGAGTCTTTGAAGGTTGCTCAGAACGGCAACACAGATACCCAGGAGACCGAGCTGCCTCGTTGCCGGGGGAGGAGCTCACCGTTCTGGCACCGCACCAAGCGGCGCCAGAACACTCCTTGACCCGCTGCCCCCGCGCCTCGCGAGGCCTTCCCGCCGGGCCTTCCTGCCGGGCCTTCCTGCAAAAAGGCATCTGCGACGTGCCCGTTTGGCTGTCAGAGACGACAGGTCAGGCCCCCTTTCCTGATCGGGTGTCAAGGAAGAGCGGTCGCTGACGTGAGGGGTGTGTACATCACGCCCCCACGGCGGAAGCAGGGGCAGAGACGGCAGGTGGGACGGCCGCCGCGCCGTGGCGTCCATGAGGGTGGGCCACCCGGTGCTGGGCGGCTCAACGTTTCTGCGGTGAACCTTTTCGCCCACCCGGCTGAGGCTCCTGTCGAGTGCCCGGTGTCCGCGCGCGCCGGCGGTCAGTCTGCCGGGGTGATCAAGAACTTTGTTCGCGGCCTTGCCGCGCTCAGCCTGTCCCTGACCCCTCTCCTCGCGCTGTCGCCGGTGCAGGCGGTGGGTCCCACCGAGACCACGACGCTGGCCGACGCCGTGCACCGCATTCCGGTCGCCGACGAACACCGCGAGGGCTACACCCGTACCGCGTTCAGGCACTGGAGCGCCGGTGCGGTGAAGTCCGACGGCTGCAACACCCGCGCCGAGGTACTGATCGCCGAGGCCGGCGAAGCACCGTCCGTCGGCGCGCGCTGCAAGATCACCGGTGGTGAATGGCTGTCCTACTACGACGCTCAGGAAGTCGAGGACGCCAGGGCGCTCGACGTCGACCACATGGTCCCGCTCGCCGAGGCCTGGGATTCGGGTGCCTCCGCCTGGAGCCCGGCCCGCCGCGAGGCCTACGCCAACGACCTGGCCGCTCCGGCCTCCCTGGTCGCGGTCACCGCCCGCACCAAACGCGCCAAGGCCGACCAGGACCCCTCCCAGTGGCTGCCGCCGCTGCCCGCCGCGTACTGCCGCTACGTTTCGGAGTGGGCGGCCACCAAGCTGCGCTGGGACCTGGCGGCCGATCCGGCCGAACTCGACGCCCTCGCGGTCTTTGCCTCCGGCCACTGCAAGGACACCCCCGTCACCTACACCGCCGCTTCGTAGCACGCACGGCCGGGTCCGTGCCTGGTGGTGGGGGGAGTTGTGCCTCGGAGCGGGGGGTGGTGGTGGCTCTCTGGTGGCCGGTCGGGTGGCCGCGCCTGCTTACTTCAGCCTCTGTGCAGCGTTGTCTGCTTGAGGCGACTCGGAACCCTACTTGGGAACTGCCGGTGTGTGGGGATGCTGTCCGGTGGTCCGCTTTGGCCGGCTGCGGGCTCTGTCGGGTGGGGGGCCTTCGCGTCCTTGGCGGGGCGGCGGTCTTGCGGGTCGCTGGCACCGCGTGGCGTGCTGGGGTGTGTGCCGGTGCGGAGTCGGCCTGTGGGGCGTGTGGGGTTTGCTGGACGTGTGCTGGAGGCTTGCTGGATGTGTGCTGGATGCCTGCTGCAGGGGGGTGTTGGTGGGGTGTGCGGTGTGGGCGTTGTGGCGTCATAGTCGGTTGTGGGTTGCGGTCGCGGCCCTGTGACCGTGCGGAGTTGCCGGTCTTTTCGGTGTCCCGGGGTGGGTGTGCCGCGCGTTGGCGCATCGGCGGGTGCCGAAGAACCTGGAACCCGTGGCTTGGTCGCCGTTGTTGAGGGATTGCGAGGCTGTTGGGCGCATGAGGTGCATCATGGACGAGTTGAGCGTTCGGGATCCCCATCCGGCGGACCCGCAGGACACGCAGTTCTTCCTCCCGCAGGGGCGCGGTTGCCCCCGCCAGGTGCCTGCGGGCCACGCTCGGCTGCGTGGCTTTTCACCGCTGGGCCGGGTGACGTGGCATGACGGCAGGCCGGTGTGGGCCGTCACCGGGCCTGGGCTGGCCCGTGAACTGCTCACCGACGCACGGCTGTCCTGCGAGCGCACATGGCCTGGATTTGCGGCGCCCGGTGGGCAGTTCGCCGCGGCCGGGGCGCGGGGAGTGCCGCTGGTCTGCGTCGAGGGCGCGGAGTGCGAGGCTCGGTGTCGGCTGCTGAGCCCGCTCTTCACAGCGCGGCGGGCCGCGTTGATGCGGCCGCGGATCCTGCGGATCGTGGATCAGTTGCTGGATTCCATGGAGCGGCAGGGCCCGCCGGCGGAGTTGGCGTCCACCTTCGCGCTGCCCGTGTCGTCGAGGGTGATCTGCACGGTGCTGGGCGTGCCGGAGATTGATCACGAGTTCTTCGAAGAACGCACCGAACGGCTGCTGAGCGGCCAGAGCGTGCAGGAGGCCGCCCTTGCCCGTGCGGAACTGGAGAAGTACCTGGGCGAGTTGACCGGCCACAGGCGGCGCGTGGCGGGCGAGGGGCTGCTCGGTGATCTGATGCGCCCTGACACTCCGAGTGGCCCGTTGAGCCGGGAGGAACTGACCGCGCTGGCGGGGATGCTGTGGGCGGGCCACGAGACGACGGCCGGCATGATCTCGCGCGGGGTCTTCACGCTGCTGCGTCATCCCGAGCAGTTGGCGGCTGTGCGGGCAGGGGAAACAACCATGGACGCTGTGGTGGGGGAACTCCTTGGGCATCGGCCGGTGCCGGACGGGCTGCTGCGGGTCGCTGTCGAGGATATTGAGGTGGCGGGCCACACGATCCGGGCCGGCGAGGGCGTCCTCTTCATGACGGCGGTCATCGACCGGGACGGCTCGGGTTTCGCGCAGCCCGCCCCGCTCGACCGGGACGGTTTCGTAGGCCGGCACCTGGCTTTTGGCTTCGGCGCCCGTCCGTGCCCGGGTCAGGATCTCGCGCGCGTTCAACTCGAGATCGCGCTTGGGCGTCTGTTCGAACGGCTTCCCGGGCTGCGGCTTGCCGGCCGGGCCAAGGAGATCCGTTCCAGGCCCGCGGCCTTGAGGGTTGAGGGTCTGCTCGAGCTGCCGGTGGGGTGGTGAACAAGATGAGGATCGAGGTCGATCTGGACCGCTGCGTGGGGGCGGGCATGTGTGCCCTGACGGCGCCGGCGGTGTTCACGCAGGACGACGACGGGTTCAGTGTGGTGCTTGCCGGCCAGGACACGGCGGCCGACGTGCCTCCGATGGCGAGGGAAGCCGCACGGGCCTGCCCCGTCAGCGCGGTATCGCTCCTGCACGAGGACTGACGCCTCTCGTGCAGGAGGGCCGTCACAGCGGGAGCGTTATCCCCCTTTCCTTCAGCGCCGTGGACGGCGGGCCGCCCTTCGAGCACGTGGGTCTGGTACTCCTTGACGCACGGCGTGAGGGGAGGGGGATCCACTGCTTCGCCCAGGGGCTGCGATGGCATAGAGGCCTTCGGGCTGGCTGTCGCGGTCGTGGGGCAGCAGCCAGAACACACGGCGCCGGAAGGTGCCCGGTGCCCGGGATGCTTGGGCGGTGGGGCCGGGCACGGCAGAGCCGGCCATGCGCCGCTCACGGTGGGCGGGCTTTCCCGTGCGGGTGGGAAGGCGGTCCAGGCTCTGGCGGAGGTAGTCGAGCCGGTCGATGTCCGTGGGCCAGACGAGGGCGGTCTCGTGGCTGATCTCGCCCTTGAGTGATCAGGGAGCTTATGAGGTGGCGTCCCCACCGTGATCGGAAGGCGGCTCGCGGGACGAGCGCCCGCGCAACGGCTGGTATTACTGGGGTATGCAGGAAGAGACGGCATGCTCCGCGATCGACACGTTCATCTCCGCGTTTAACGCCTCGGACGACAGTTATGTGACTGCCCTGCTCTCCCAGGCCCTGACCTCAGATGTGGTCTTCTGGGGGCCGTTGGGTCGCAGCGAAGGAATCGCGGCGGTCGAGCGGTTCGTGCTGGACATCCGGCGCCACCCAGCGGGGACCGGCACGATGGTGCGCTGCTCAGCGGTGGACATGCCTGACGAGTGGGCCCGGTACCAGTGGGTCTTCACCATGCCGGATGGAGGCCCCCGTCTGGCGGGAACGGACGTCGTCCATCTGCGGCTGAACCTCATTGACCAGGTCATCGTCTTTGCTGGGGAGATCGAGCCGTCCGCCTCCTGAGTCGTCCGTCTGTCGCCGTCCTTCTCGTGAAGCGGTGAACTACACCTCCACGGAGCGACGCGGATGAGCCCATCGGCCACGAGATGTGTCATCGGACCTGGAGCTGGACAAGGACCAGAACGGCACATTCCTGGCCTAAAGGGGGCTCGGCCGTGGACTCGGTCTCCCCGGAAGACGCGCAGCAATGCGTCGGCCGTCCAGTCGCTGTCGCTGCTCTTAGCGACCCGGGTCACCTCCCGAGCCCTGGGGTGGTGTGCACCGCCGACGCGGCCGAGGTAGCGCGAGCTCCTGAAGAGATCGGGAACCTGACCAAGCTCACGCTCACGAAACTGGGGCAGCCTCCGCGTGGATGTCCTGAGGTGACGCAGGCCTGGGGGAGACTGCGCCGCACTCACGCGAGCGTGCTGGGCTTGTTCGAGATACTCCACACCGTCCCGACGCGGCCTGCACGCCACCGAAGCACTCCGGCGGCTGCTTCAGAACTGCCCCGAGCTGGACCGAACCCATGACCTGGTGCGGCAGTTCGCGGCGATGCTCGCCGCCCGCGACGCCGGCCCGCTGCCGGACTGGCTCGAACACCTCGCGGCCTGCCCTCTCCCACCCTGGCCAGCCTGGCCAGAGCCATCGGCGAGGACCGACACGCAGTCGTTGAGGGAATCACCACCCGTTCAACTCCGGCGTCAACGAAGGCCGGATCACCGGCCTGAACTCCAGAAGAGGATCATGGCCGGCCATGCCGGAGTTCCACTCCTGCGTCACCGTGTCGTCCTCATGGCCGGACTCCGACGCCGCTACCCGTGACGGAGTGTCACCGGCGCACGGTGGCACACTCCCACTTCACGAAAATCCTGCCAGGGCCGCGTTCACTTGTCCGCCGACATGCCCGGCCGCTGCCCGCTGCCCGCTGCCCGGCTGCTGCCCGGTGCCCGGTCGGTGCTTGGTGCTTGGTGGTGTGGGTCGTTCTGTCGTCGGGTCGAGGCCGGGTGTCGAGGCTGGGTGTTGGGGTGTTGGTCTGGGTGCTGGTTGGGGTGCTGGTTGGGGCGGGGAGGCTCCCCTGGTCAGGCCGGGGCGAGTTGGCCGGAGAGTTCTGTGCGGAAGACCGGTTTGTCGTTCTGCCATCCGGTGACGGCGACGCGGGCCGTCCCGTCGTCGGCGCCGGGTACAGCCTCGGCGTCGATCCAGCAGGGGGCGTCGTATTCCACGTACCGGTGAAAGACAGTGGTTGCCCCGCAGGCGGCGAAGGCGCGGGGGGACAGCAGGGCGAACGCAGCCTGGCGTGCTGCTTCGATGAGGACCATGCCGGGGACGTGGTCGCCGATGTGGTCGAAGAGGACCGGGTGGCGGGCGTCGGTGCTCAGCAGCCAGCGTTGGGGGCGGTCGGCCTCGGAGAGGACCACATCGCGGGAGAACATCCGGCCCACGAGATGGGGTGCGAGGAGGGGCGGCCGGACGGTGGACGGCGTGGCCGCACTCTGTTCACCGCGCAGCCGACGGTAGGTAGCGGGTGCGATGCAGGTGAAGTGCCCGCTGCCGTGCGCGGTCGGCTGTCCTTCGCGCGTGATCGTGACGTGCATGGCGAACTGCGCGAGACGGTTGCCCTTCCACACCAGATCCGTGCAGTCGGCCTCCAGGTCGAGGTTGCTCGGATAGTCCTTGATCAGGAGGTGGTCGGGATGGGTCGCGTACTGCATGTCGTGGAGCAGGAAGTGATGACTGAGCGGAACGTCCCACTCCGAGTGAGCGAGGAACATCCCGACCTGGCGGATCGTTTCGGCCGCCTGCAGCGGGTCGTGGCGGAGTCCGTCCGTGCTGGTGAAGAACGTGTGGGCGCGGGGCCATTGGCCGGTGAGAGCGAACCGCGTGCCGTCCACCTGGCGGCATCCGGTGAGGAACACCTCGGCCAGGCAGGCGCGGTGTACGTACTCGCGTGGCACGGTGGTGGTGAGTTGGGGGGAAAGGACCCCGGCGGCGGGCCGGGGGGCCGGTATTGCTGCCTCTGTCTGGTGGGCGAGCACAGTCATGGCGTCTCCATGGCGGCTGTTCGAAGGGTGGGGCCGGCAGGGCAGATGGCGCTGGAACCACTAAGATACGTACCCACCGGTTTTGTTCAAGCGGTTCTCGACAACTGTGCGTTCGAATAAACCGCGAGAAACCAGAGCTCTGAACCCGTTTCAGGGCAACTGGGGCACATTTCCGGCCCGGAGAAGCCCGTGCACACCTGGGCGCGCCAGAGGGCGAGTGATAGAATACGGGCTTGCCGGTTTTTTTGGGATGGAGCAAGGGGCTCTGCCCAGCCAGTTCCTGGAGGTGAGTCGCATGGCCCAGCAGGAGCGCGCGGTCAGAACGCGGCAGGCGATTCTCGCGGCTGCCGCCCAGGTCTTCGACGAGGTCGGCTATGAAGCGGCCACCGTGTCAGAGATCCTCACACGGTCGGGGGTGACCAAAGGTGCCCTCTACTTCCACTTCGCGTCCAAGGAGCAGCTCGCGCAAGGCGTCCTCCAGGCGAACGCCCAGGTTGTCCCCCCGGTCCCGTCCCAGCGCCTGAAACTGCAGGAGGCGGTCGACCGAGGCATGCTGCTCGCCTACCAGATGGGCGTCGACCCTCTGCTGCGGGGCAGTGTGCGGCTGGCCCTGGAGAGGTCGGGCAACGACAACCTGGACCGCAAGATCCCCTTCGAGGCGTGGACGCGCGAGAGCGAAGGCCTCCTCGAACAGGCCCGGCTGGCAGGCGAGCTGCAGCCGCACGTGGACACCAAAGAGCTGGCCGGGGTGTTCGTCGGGGCGTTCGCCGGTGTTCAGCTGATGTCCCAGGCCATGACCGACCGGCAGGACCTGTGCGACCGCATCGCCGTGCTGTACCGCGTTTTGATGGCAGGTGCCGCCGTGCCCAGTGCGCTGGTCCAACTGGACGTCACCGCCGACCGAGGGGCCAAAGTCCAGGCACTGGTCGATCAGCTCCTGCGGGAGACACCAGAGCCACAGCGGGAGGCGCCAGACCCGCGGGGCGACCGGCCCTTTCTCGTAGGCCAGGGCTGAACGTGGGCCGCACCGCAAGGTGCGGCCCACGAGTATGTGAAGCCCCGCCGCATGCCGGAACGTACAGCCACGTACCCAGCAGACGTCACCCCCCCAGGACGGAGTGCACCACATGGCCACTTCTGTATGCCCTTATGCGATAGACCTGACGGGCAGCGACCTCGCCGGCGAAGCGGCCCTGCTGCGAGGGGACGGCCCCGCCTGCCGGGTGCTGCTTCCCGGCGGGGTCATGGCCTGGGCCATCACGCGGCACGACACCGCGAAGCGGCTGCTGAGCGACCCGGCCGTGTCCAAGGACGCCTTCCAGCACTGGCCGTCGCTGCAAGAGGGCCGCATCGACGACGCCTGGCCGCTCCACCACTGGGTCACGGCCAAGAACATGCTCTCCGCCTACGGCGGCGAACACAGCCGGCTGCGTCGCCTCATCGCGGGGGCTTTCACCCACCGGCGCAGCGAGGCCCTGCGCCCGCAGGTGGTGCAGTACACCACCACCCTCCTCAAGTCCCTGGCGCAGCGCCCCGGTGACGAGCCCGTGGACCTCATCGCACACTTCGCACTGGAGCTGCCGATCCAGGTGATCTGTGAACTGTTCGGTGTCTCGCAGGCCGAACGCCCCCTGCTCAGGCACGGGCTCAGTGAGTCCTTCCGCACCTCTGCCACGGCCGATGAGGTCCGTGCGGCCCAGGAGAGCCTGCACCAGGTGCTCGCCGAACTCGTGGCGGCCAAACGCCTGGCGCCGGCCGACGACCTCGCGTCCGCCCTCGTCTGGACCCGGGAGACCGACGGCGCACGGCTGACCGAGCAGGAGCTGGTCGACACCCTGCTGCTGATGATCGGCGCGGGGCACGAAACGACCGTGAACCTGCTGGGGAACGCCATCGTGGAACTCTTGTCCCATCCAGAGCAGCTGGAGCAGGTCAGCAACGGCGCCACCGGGTGGGACGCCGTGATCGAAGAGACCCTCAGGGCACGTGGCCCCGCGGCCTACGTGCCGCTGAGGTTCGCCGTGCGGGACATCGACCTGGGGGAGCACGTCGTCATCCGCCAGGGCGATCCGGTGCTCATCTCCTTCGCCGCGGCCGGCCTCGATCCGCAGCAGCACGGCCCGGACGCACACGAGTTCAAGGCCGACCGCCCGAACCGCCACGACCACCTGGCCTTCGGGCACGGCGTGCACCACTGCCCCGGGGCCTCGCTCGCGAGGCTGGAGGCGGCGGTGGCCCTGCCCGCGTTGTTCGCCCGCTTTCCCCGGATGCGCCTGGCGCGCGCGGTCCAAGATCTCGATCCGACGCCGTCCTTCATCACCAACGGTTTCCGCGAGATCCCCATACTGCTGGACCCGGAGAGCGCCCGGTGATTGTCGTGACGGGTGCCACGGGCACCGTAGGGGGCCACGTGGCGCGCCTTCTGTGCGCCGATCACCCCACAAGACTGCTGGGCCGCTCCCTCTCCCGGCTGCGCGCAGTGGTACCCGCCGCCGACGTCGTCACCGCCGATTTCGCCGACCAGAGCTCGCTGGAGCGCGCCCTGGAGGGCGCCCGGGCCCTGTTCGCGGTCACTGCGAACCCGTTGGAGCCCGCCCACGACGCACATCTGCTCGCGGCCGCCCGCACGGCAGGCGTTCAGCACGTGGTGAAACTCTCCGCGCTCGCGGTCACCGACGACCGGGCCGACGACCTGATCACCAACTGGCAGCGCGAGAACGAGGACCGGGTCCGTGCCAGCGGCCTTGCCTGGACGCTGCTCCGTCCTCGCTCCTTCATGTCCAACACCCTCTCCTGGGCCCGCTCGGTCCGCGCCCACCACACCGTCGCGACGCCACAGCCGCAGTCCCGCAACGCATCGGTCGATCCCCGCGACGTCGCCGAAGCCGCCGTCATCGCCCTCACCACTGCCGGTCACGAGCAGCAGGAGTACGCCCTCACCGGCCCTCAAGCGATCTCGCCTGCCGAGCAGTGCGAGCACCTCGCCCAGGTCCTGGCACGTCCCGTGCGCTGTGTCGAGATCTCTTTGGAGCGTGCCTACACCGCCTGGGCACAGCACTACCCCCAGCCCATCGCGCGGGCCCTGCTGGACAGCGCCCGCCGCCAGGGTGATGGGGCCAAGCAAGGTGTGGACCCCACCCTTGCCAGACTTCTGGGGCGCCCGGCCACCACGTACCGGGCCTGGGCCACAGATCACGCACATCGCTTCAGCTGACTGCCCGGGCCAGGGCCCGGGACATCGAAAGGGGGGCGGACGTGCTGACACGGCACGCCGAAGTGGTGATTGTCGGAGGGGGCCCGGTCGGCATGTTGCTGGCCGCCGAACTGGGGGCGTACGGCGTCGAGGCCTGTGTCGTCGAGTCGAAGCCGCGGACGACCGACGAGCCCAGGGCAGGAACCCTGCACGCCCGGACTGTGCAGAGTCTGGCCCGCCGAGGCCTCATGCAGGTCCAAGCGGGCCGCGCGCAGCGTGCGGGCCACGATCGCGAACCGTTTCACTTCGCCGGTCTGCCGCATCTGAGCATCACCGCCCCGGCCACCGAACCTCCCATCCTGGTCAAGTGCCCCCAGGCTGATCTGGAAAGGCAGTTCGAGGCTGTCGCACAAAGCCGCGGTGTCACCGTCCTGCGTGACAGCCAGGCCGTGCGGATCGCCCAGGACCCGGACGGCGTCGAGGTGACGACGAAGAGTCCGCAAGGTCCTGGGCAGGTGCGCGCCGAGTACCTCATCGGGGCGGACGGCGCCCGCAGCACGGTGCGCGACCTGTGCGGGTTCGTCGCGAAAGTCCATCCCGCGACCGTCTCCGCCCTGATGGGGCAGGTGCGTCTGATGGACCCGGCGGCGCTGGCGCCGGGCTGGCAGCGCACCGAGCGCGGCTGGACCACCGCCAGGTTCGACGCGCACGGGTACGGCAGGCTGATGACGCTGGACTGCCGGGGCCCGCACCCCGACCGCGGCAGCCCGCTCACCGTCGAGGAACTGAGTCTGGAGGCCGCGCGGATCGTCGGCCACCCCGTCCCTCTGGCCGAACCTACGCACCTGTCCCGGTTCAACGACTTCTCCCGGCTGGTCGGCAACTACCGCCAGGGCAGGGTCTTCCTCGCCGGCGACAGCGCGCACGTGCACTTCCCCGTCGGGGGCCAGGGGCTCAACACCGGTCTGCTCGATGCCCTGAACCTGGGGTGGAAACTCGCTCACACCCTGCGCGGCACGGCAGGAAAGGACCTGCTGGACACCTACGACCAGGAGCGCAGACCGTCGGGACAGCGAGTCCTCGACAACACCCGAGCCCAGCTGGCTCTCATGCGCCCGGACCCGCAACTCGATCCCCTGCGCGCCCTGATGGCCGATCTGCTGCCGTTGCCCGATGTCGGTGCCTACCTCGGCGGCATGCTCAGCGCGCAGGACACCCGTTACGGCGACGGCGACACGGCGCGGAGGGACTCCGGCTGGCGGGGCCGGTTTCTGCCAAATATCGCACTGGCCGGACAGCAAGAGGCAGACCTCGTGGGGCTGCTGGCCAGGGGCCGTGCCGTGCTGCTGCTCAGCAGCGGCGCCCTGCGGCCTCCCCGCCCCGCCCAAGGGTGGGCGCATGTCCTGCACACCGCCCGCGCCGCAGGCCAACTCCCTAGCGGAATAACAGAATCCGCGGTGATCCGGCCTGACGGCTATGTGCTGTGGGTATCCGATGATGGGGATCTCGGGGGAGTCCTGCGGCAATGGTTCGGTGATCCGCGCTGAGGTCTCTGTCGCTCTCGGCGAGGTGGTACAAGTGAGAGGCGCACCCTTCTGAGGTGCGGCTTCTTTGCGCCAAATAGACAGCGCGTAGCCCTCAGGCGGTACAAACCGCCTGTGCGGTTTGTTAGTGTTCTTCGCATGGGCGTCGGTTCCCCCTTTGGGGTGTGCCGATGACGGGGGTGTCGTCTCCGTCGCCCGCGTCATCTCGCGAGCGACGGCCGCCTGGAGCGATGGAGCACCTCGATGGCCAAACAGGAACGCGCTGTACGCACTCGCAAGGCCCTGATCACCGCTGCCGCTGAGGTCTTCAGCCGGGAGGGGTACCGCACGGCCTCACTCACGGTGATCAGCCGGCTTGCGGGAGTCAGTAGTGGGGCACTGCACTTCCACTTCCCGACCAAGTCGGCGCTCGCCCTGGCGGTGGAGGAAGCGGCCGCCGACCGCCTGCGCGTCATCGTCGAGCGCTGCGAAAAATTCGAGCAGCCGGAAGGGCCCATACGGCTGGTGGTGGACGCCAGCTACCAGGTGGTCGAACAGTTGGCGGCCGACCCTGTGCTGCGGGCCGGCTTCGAACTGGGAGGCCATACCGTGGAAATGGGCAGCAGCGGAAGAGTCTGCGATCTGTGGCAGCGCTGGGTCGCCTCGGTGCTCGAGCATGCCCAGGGGGCCGGAGGGCTGCGCTCGGAGGTGGTGCCCGGCCACGTGGCCGGCCTCGTGGTCGCGGTGACCGCGGGCCTGGAGGAACTCGGCCGGCGGGACCCCCGGTGGCTGGCGCACCCCACTCTCACCACGTTCTGGCGCCTGGTGCTGCCGCAGGTGGCCCCCGCGGGGACGAGCGTTCCACTGCAGTTCGCGGGCTCCTGACACCTCCGCCACCTGTACGCCGCCTGGCTGGTGCACCATCCCCCGGAAAGTACCAGTCAGGCGGTTTTTTTCGTGCCCTGTGAGCTGGGCCTTCCTGGATGGGCCCTCCAGGTGCAGCCTTCCCGCCGTCGCGCCCCGCTCCAGACTCCCTTGGCACCCACTAAGAAACCGACTATGCTGTTTGTATTCGGGGGCCTTGCGTCGGATCCCACACCCGGCGGCACGTCAGGAAGCAGCGCGTGCAGGCTCTGTGCGGACCGGGAGACGGACATGGACATTGAAGTGCTCGGCGGTTTTACCGTACGACTGAACGGCATGCAGGTAGTTCCCACAGCCCCCAAGCCGCGCCAGGTCCTGGCTCTCCTGGCCCTCAACGCCGGCCGGGCCGTGCCCACGCGCACCCTGGCCGAGGAGCTGTGGGGCGCGCAGCCGCCGCGCAGCTCGCGAGCCACGCTGCAGACCTACATCCTTCAGCTGCGTGAACTCATCGGCGAGGCCCTCATCGGCGTCGACGGCCTTCGGTCCGAGGGCCGCACCGGCAAGGACTTACTGGTCACTTCGCCGGGCGGCTACCGGCTTGAGACCGGCGGCGGCACCCGCGACTACAGCGAGTTCGCGCGCCTGAGCAACGAGGGCTACCGGGCCATGGACAACGAGGACTACGCGGGCGCGGCACGCACCCTGCGCGACGCGCTCGCCCTGTGGCAGGGGCCCGCGCTGGCCGATGTGAACGCGGGAAGCCACCTCGACATGGAGACGCGCAGGCTGGAAGAAGCCCGCCTGTGCGCCCTCGACCAGCGCATCGAGGCCGACCTCTGCCTGGGACGCTACCGCGAACTGCTCCCCGAGCTCACCGTCCTGGTCGAGCGCCACAGCATGCACGAGAGCCTGCACAGCCAGTTCATGCTCGCGCTGTACCGCTCGGGCCGGGGCGGCGACGCGCTGAACGTCTACCAGCGGCTGCGCGGCACTCTGGTACGCAACCTCGGGCTCGAGCCCAGCGCTCCGGTGCGACGGCTGCAGCGCTCGATCCTCAAGGCGTCCTCCGACATCACGCAGGACGCACTGCTCGACGGCCGCACGGCGCCCGCACCGGTCAGCTGAGCGCAGCCGTGGCCGGCCGGTCCACCACCACGGCCGGCCATGCACCACGAGTACTCACCGTGGCGGCACCACGCCCCACCAGGCACGACACTCTTCCTGCCCCAGCGCGACTTCATTTTCGTTGAAGTCTGCATCCACATCCTCTCGAAGGTGACTCGCAGGGCAGTGCAGACCGGTGCGCGACCCTTGCTCCCCTGCACGAGGCGAACCTAGATTCGCACTCCTGACGCGTGTCAGCAGCGTCCTCGTGCGAAGCGGCCGCGCAACAGTCGGCTCACGACCTCGCATGCCCTAGGGGGAGACATGTTCGTGGGATGGGGATCACGCCATGCCCAGATCCGGTCGGTCGCCGGATACCACCCCCACCGTGCGATCGTCCCCGCCGCCCTGAGCGGTGCCTACGCCGCCCAAGGCGATCAGGCACGCCGGCCCGCGGCCGGCACCGATGGGCCCCCGCCCGGCACCGAGGAGAGCCTGGCATCCATGGGCGCCCGCGCGGCCGCCGACGCGGCTGCCCGCGTCGGTGTCGACACCGACGACGTGGACTGCGTGCTCGTTGCCTCGCTGAGCAAGCGCGACCAGCGCCAGCACCTGGCGCATGCCGTCGCCGACCGGCTCGAGGGCACCCCGCGCGCCGCACTTGACGTGGATGCCACCTCCGGGGGGTTTTGCTCGGCACTGGAACTGGGGCGCTGCCTGGTATCGGCGAGCACCTACGACCGTGTCCTTGTCGTCGGCGCCGAGCGCGCGCACGACACGGGCACCGCCGAGGCGGCCGGCACCACGGGACTCCACAGCGCCGCCGGCGGGGGAGCCGTCCTCCTGGAGGCCGGCGACGAGCCCGGTATCTGCACTCCCGCCTGGGGTGAGGGCGCGACGCCGGCTCAGGTGGCAAGGGCGGCGGTGAAGCGTGCGGGGCTGCGCACGCAGGACATCCGCGCGCTCGTCTCGCACCGTCATCCTGACGGACGCGTACGCCGGGAGGCGGCAACCCTCCTGTCGCTGGCGCGCGATGTGACGGTGGCCCATGACGCCTGCCTGTCGGGCAGCGCCTCGATCGCATCGATCCCCATGGCCATCGCGACGCTGCTGGCCGAGTTTCCCGCGCTGTCGGGCGAGTTGGCCCTCCTGGTCGGCTTCGGCGCCGAACTCAGCCTCGCGGCCCAGGTGGTCCGCCTCCCCTGACAGAACCTGCGAACCGTGAACCCTATGAAGAGGAGCGACCGCATGGATGTGATCGACGAGCAAGAGGTGTACACGCTGCACCACGACGCCCTGATCGCGCCCCCACTGCTGCTGCCTGGTGAGGAGGACGAAAGCAACGACGAACCCCAGCTCGTGCGAGGAATGGACTGACAGCACAGCACAGCACAGCACAGCACAGTACGGAGCGGCGCTCGCCGGGCGGGCCCGGGCAGCACGGCCAACGGCCGCCCGGGCCCGCAAAGGCGGGCCGAGGCCCGACAGACGCACCGCGCCGCGCCGCTCATCCACGCCGCTGGGCGCGGCCCGCCCCGGTCGCCGCGCGTCCGCCGGCCGCTGAACAGCCCGGCACCGCCCCGCACTTCGGCCCGATCGCGGCGGGCGCCCGCCCGGCCACGGGTCACCGCACGTCGCCGGGCGGGGGCGGGTTCTTCGCTCCGCGCCGCCACGGGAGATTGTTAATGACCGGGGCTTGATTCCTCCAGGCCACCCATGGGAAATGCACGAGCATCCATGTGGAAACACCGTTCCTCATCGCAATCCACGACTGCTAACTTCGGGACAGTCGGCGCCGGGCAGTCGGCTCGGTATTTGCTTGAAAGGACGGTCTGTGTCACCTCAAGCCGTGAAAATAGATGCTCGCGCCTGGGAAGAAGTAGCGGATTCCATCGAATTCGTTCCTGCCGCGTACTCAAGCAAGACCCGGCCGGAGTCAGCGGCGCAGGAAATGCTGAGGTGCGGTCCGGGTGATATCGAGACGCTGGTCGCCGCAGGTCTGCCGTTCGATGTGCAGTCGGGCGTGCGGCACTTCGACGTGAACGATCTGTACAACCTCGGAATGTATTCCGGTAGGTCAAACACGCAGCCTGAGCTCGCCTTTCGGATGCTGTTCCGCTTCGCGGGCCGCCCGGTCGAGGACCTGCTGCACCCCAAGTCATGGGACTTCCAGGTCCGGTTGGACTGCGCCGAGTGCGGCGGAGCAGCGCCCTGGCACTTCGAGGCACCCGATGCCGTCCGGTTCGGAGGGGCCGTCACCGATGTGGTGGCGCCGACGCGAGTGAGCGAGGGAACAGCCGAGTACACGGCCACCGTCACCACGACGGGCGTGCGCACCCCCCTGGTCTCCACCGAACTGAGGCGCCTCACCCGCGACTACCTCGAGGCCGGATACCGCTGGCAGATGATCCCGGTCGCCATGCAGGCCGACTACCAGCTGGTGCACAGGCTGGGATCGACCAGCTGCATCGCGGCGAGCCTGCTGCTGGCCGAGCGCTTTCGTGCGGCCGGCCACCGGGCCGAGGCGAAACGCGGCTGGTTCTGCGGTGTCCTCGGCGGCGCGCTCGACCTCCCGCACGCCAGCGTGGAGGTCGAGGACGACGACGGTGTGCTCAAGACGGTGGACATCGCCAAGGCGCAACTCGCCGCCCGCCTGTCGTCGGACACCAAGGCCTTCCAGGAGCTGTGCCTCGGCTCGATCTACAACAAGGTGATCCCGTCCACCGCGTCCGGAAACGCGCCCTTTGCAACCCACGAATGCGGATCGCGGATGCCGGTGCACGTGCGCGCGGACATCCGCTCGCTGCGCTGACATCAATTTCCCGCGCCATTCAGTTTGGGAGGACGAGTGTAATGGCGGTACGTGAGATAGAACCGGTCGTACTGGACCTGGATCGTTTGGAGAATCTCGCCGAAACCGGCTACTACAACCCGTACACGATGTTCGACTGGCCTGAATCCATCGAGCCGGATCTGCCGTGGATGTCCGAGGGGCTGACCACGCTCGCCGGTACCCCGATGTGGGACGAACTCACCAGGGAACAGCAGATCGCCCTCACCCGGTACGAGGCGATCAATTTCTTCAGCCTCAATATTCACGGTATCCGTGAACTGATGAGTGAAGTCGTGATGCGTATCCACGAGCGAACGTACGCGGACGTCTCGGAGTTCTTGCACCACTTCATCGGTGAAGAGAACGAGCACATGTGGTTCTTCGCGCAGTTCTGCCTGCGCTACGGCGGAAAGCTCTACCCGGCCCAGCCGACGCTGAAGGCCGACTCGGTGGAGCACCTCTCATCGGTGGCCCGTGAGCTGATCGTGTTCGCGCGGATCCTGATATTCGAGGAGCTCGTCGACTACTTCAACGCGAGCATGGCCACGGATCAGTCGCTGCCGCACATCGCCCGCGAGATCAACCGGGTGCATCACCAGGACGAGAGCCGGCACGTCGCGTTCGGCCGGATGATCTTCACCCATCTCCTCGGCCAGGTGGCCAAGCGGGACCCGGACGAGGTGCCGTTGGTCGCCGAGTACCTCGAGAACTACCTGCAGTACAGCATCGGCACCCTCTACAACCCGGCCGCCTACCGCGACGCGGGCATCCCGGACGCGCTGGCCCTGCGGCGCAAGGCCCTGGAGCACCCCGCCCGGGTGGAGGCACACGACCAGGTACTCAAGCGCACCAGGAAGTTCCTCACCAAGGCCGGCGTGGGACGGGAAGTGATCGCGTGATGTCGGAACCGATGCAGGCCATCCGCGCATTCATCCAGGGCCGCAACTCCAAGATCGGGCCGCTCACCGAAGACCTGGACCTGATCGACAGCCGCGCCATCGACTCGCTCGCGTTCGTCGAGTTCATCTTCCTGCTCGAAGAGCTGACCGGTGAACCGATCGACCCGGAGGACCTGAACCTCGACGACTTCCGCACCCTCAAGGCACTCGAAACCCGATTCTTCATGAAGGAAGCGGCATGCTGACGACAACAACCGACAACGGCCTGGGAGTTCTCGACGGCAGCCAGCTCAGGTTGCTGCGGGCCATCGACGCGGTGTTCCTGCGCCTGGCCGCAGACTGGCAGGCTCCCGAGTTCCGGTTCCCGTTCCTGATGCGGTGCCAGGACCTCGACACCTTCGACTACTACGACAACTTCCCGCATCTGGGTCTCGCCGCGACCCGGCTCGATCCCGGGCTCCTGGCCGGCGAGCTGGCCACCACCTCGCGACCGGTCGAGCGGATGCCGGCCGAGGTGATGGAGTCGACCGCCTTCGCCCTTCCCTCGGCTTCCTGCTACTCCATCTACGTAGACCTGGCCGGGTCCGTACTGCCCGCCGACGGCGTACTGCGCACCACGGTCGGCACGTGCTTTCGCAACGAGGACCACTACGAGGGCCTGCAGCGCCTGCTCGGCTTCTCCATGCGCGAGATCGTCTGTGTCGGACCGGAGGAGGCGGCCAAGAGCCATCTGATCCGTGCGAAGGAAGCCGTGGTGGCCCTGTGCAGCGAGCTCGGGCTCGACCTTCGCATCGAGGTCGCCACCGACCCGTTCTTCGACAAGAACAGCGGCAAGGCCAAGATGCAGCGGCTCTTCCCGGTGAAGGAGGAGTTCGTCGTGGGCGGCCTGGCGATCGGCTCCGTCAACTACCACCGGAACTTCTTCGGTGACCGGTGCGGCATCAGGGCCGGCGACGACACCGCGCACACGAGCTGCCTGGCCTTCGGCCTGGAGCGCTGGGTGCACGCCCTGACGGACCGGTTCGGCGGCGCGGACGCCGCGGCGTCCGTGGTCGAGAGCCTGAATTGATGCGTGCCACCGCGGCCGGGGTGCTCGGCCTGGAGGTGAGCCTGCTGCAGTCGGGCATGGGCGGCGTCGCAGGCACGGAACTGGCCTGCGCGGTGTCCAACGCCGGGGCGGCCGGCTGCGTGGGCGGCTACAAACTGGCCGGCGGCGCGCTGTCGGCCATGCTCGACCGGTTGGTCACGGGCACCGACCGGCCGGTCGGCGTGAACCTGATCCCGGAGGTGGTCGGGCCGGCCGAGCTCGACCGGCAGGTGGCGCAGGTGCTCGAGGAGACACCGCAGCGCGTACACCTGTCCTTCTTCGGAATGCCCGACGACGCGGTCCTGGACCGGGTCGCCGCGGCGGGGCGGCAGACGGTGGTCCAGATCGGGACCGCCGACGACGGAATGCACGCGGCCGCCCGGGGCGCGGTGGTGGTGGTCCAGGGAACCGAGGCGGGCGGTCACCTCCTTGGCACGTCGCGACGCGACGACCTGGTGGGCACGCTGCGCGCACTGGTGCCCGACGCCTGCCTGGTCGCCTCGGGCGGGATCGGCTCGCCCGAGGAGGCCGAACGGGCCCTGGCCGCCGGCGCCGACGGGGTGCTGCTCGGCACCGCCTTCGTCGTCGCCCACGAATCGCGGGCCCACGCCCGGTTCAAGTCGGCGGTGACCGGTGCCGACGAGGCCGACACCGTGATCACCGATGTGTACGAGATCGGATGGCCGGGCCGACGGCACCGCGTGCTCGCCACGAGCGTCACCGCCGATCCGGAGCAGCCCACGAAGTTCATCGGCAAAACGGTGGTCGAGGGCAAGCCGTACCTGGTGCCGCGCTTCAGCTCGGCGGTGCCCACAGAGGCGACCAGCGGTCGTATCGAAGAGATGGCGCTGTACTGCGGCCAATCCTGCGGCGCGATCTCCGGCGAAGTCCCGGCGGCCGGTGTCGTCGCCACATTCGCACAGGTCCTTTCGGGGGCCGCATTCGTCAAGACCAAAGAGAGGGCGGAAAGTCATGTCGGCTGACGCAGCGCAGGGCGACTACTACCACGACCTGAGTTACCGCGAGGACACAGCACCGATACCCACCAGGGAGGGCGTGGAACTCTACTGCGAGTCCACAGGTGAGGGCATTGCCATCACGACGCTCAACAACTTCTTCTTCACCGCTCCGTTCTGGCGGGACTACACCGACGAACTCGCCAAGCACCACCGCGTGGTGAGCTACGACCTCTGCAACCACGGCCACTCCACACGGATGCCGGAGGAACCGACCTGGGAGGAGCACGCGGCCGACCTGGTCGGGCTGCTCGACGCGCTGGAGATCGACTCGACGTATCTGCTCGCCTCGTCGGCCTCCACCCAGCTCGCCCGTGACGTGGCCCTGGCCTACCCGGACCGGGTCCGGGGCCTCGTGCTCGCCGGACCCGTCATCGGCCCGCAGATGCGGCGCCACCGGATGCTCCAGCGGGCCTGGCTGCGGACGCTGAACAGCCACGACATCCCCGTGCTGTTCGCCCACATGTACCCCGAGTTCGTCAGCACGGAGATGATCGAGGAGTACGGCGTTCCGGGCTTCCTCGGCCTGCGGGAGAGTTTCCTGGCCATGTCGACGCCCGAGGAGCTCAACAACGGCCTGACGCTCGCTCAGCAGGGCGACGCCAGTTCCGAGTTGCTGACCCGCATTCAGGCGCCCACGCTGATCGCCCTCGGCGACGACGACATCCTGCTGGGCCCGACGGCGGGCCACGAGCTGGCCGCCATGTTCCCCAACGGCCGCTGCGCGATCATGCCGAAGGCCGGCCATGTGCCCTTCCTCGACGACCCGGTGGGCTTCCAGGAGCTCGTCCGGAAGTTCATCGGCGAAGCGGAAGCGCATGTCTGATACGGCGGTGGAGGTACGGCAGCGGATTCGCGAGCTGCTGGTCGACGTGTTCGGCGGCCCCTCCTTCGTCAGCGGAGTGCACGACGCCGTGTCGCTCCGCGAGGCGGGGGTCCCCTCCACCGCGCTGGTCGCCCTGCTGGTCGCGATGGAGGACGCGTTCGGTTTTGAATGGGACGACGACGTCCGGCCGGAAGCGTTGCGTTCGATCGACTCGCTGGCAGGCCACGTCGTGGCGCTGCGCAACTGAGGGCCACACGGTGACCGTTGAGCCGGCCGTGCCCCGGGGCGTGGCACCGGAGATGTCAATGGAGACGTCTCCGGTGCCGGCGCCCCACGGACCGGCCGAGCAGTTCGTGGCCGGACGTCGTGCGGCCGCCGCGGCACTGGCCGCAGCCGGATCGCTCCAGCGGACGGTGCCACGGGCCCGAGACGGCAGACCACTCTTCCCCCGGGGGTTCGCCGGTTCGATCTCCCACACCGACCGGCTCGCGATCGCCGCGGTGGTCCCCGGTGCCGAGGCCGTCGGCGTCGACATCGAGTCCGCGGTCATCACCCCGCGCATGGCCGCGTTCCTCCTGCGGGAACAGGAGCGGCGTCTGCTGCTCGCCCCGATCGGGCCCTACACCGCGCGCGACCTGTTCGCCGCCAAGGAGGCCGCCTTCAAGGCGATGAACGGCATCGACACGCTGGAGGAGTTCCTGTTCTGGCAGATCGACCTCAAGCAGTCCGACGGCGCGTTGATCGCGACGTACCGCGGCGAATCGGTGCCCCTGTGGACGCGCGCGGAGGCGGATCTCTCGTTCGCCGTGGCGATACGGCGCTGAAGCCCATGGATCTGCCCACTCGCCCTCATACGCGCGTGATCCTCCTACGAGCGTGATCCTCCGCTCGGTTCCATGCCGTTGTCCTCATCTGGAGACCTTCATGACCAGCACACCTCTGCCCGAGGGGGGCGCACGCTTTCAGCGCACGCTGACCACTCCGAAGATCGTGTTCATCATCATCGCCGCGGCCGCCCCCCTGGCCGCGATGGTGTTCACCGTCCCGCTCGCCTTCGCCATCGGCACCGGCCCCGGTGTGCCGGCCATGTTCCTCTTCGCGGGCCTGACCCTGCTGTGCTTCTCCGCCGGATATGCCGCCATCGCACGGCGGATCAGCCACATGGGCGGCTTCTACACCCATATCGCGCACGGCCTCGGCCGCCGGGCGGCGGCCGGGTCGGGACTGCTCGCGGTCCTCGCCTACAACGCCGCCACGGTCGGGGTGCTCGGCGCCTTCGCCTACTTCACCCAGAGCGTGGCCGCGGCGCACGGCCTCGACCTGCCCTGGCAGCTGTGGGCGGGACTCGGCTTGCTCCTGGTCGCCATGCTCGGCCACCGCGAGGCCAACCTCAGCGCCCGGCTGCTGTCCATCTGCATGGTGTGCGAGATCGCCATCCTGGTCGCACTGGACATCGCCGTCCTGGTCCGTCACGGCGGCGCGGCTCTGCCTTCCGCCTCCTTCGTCCCGCACGAGGTGTTCGCCCCCGGGCTCGGGGTCTCCGTGATGTTCGGCTTCGCTTCGTTCCTCGGCTTCGAATCGGCCGCCCTGTACGGCGAGGAGGCCAAGGCGCCGCACCGCAGCGTGCCCCGCGCCACCGTCATCGCCGTGCTGACGGTCGCCTCGTTCTACGCCCTGACCAGCTGGGTCGCAGTCGGCGCTCTGGGACCCGAGCGGGTGGCCGCCCAGGCCCAGGGACACCTCGGCGACCTGTTCTTCCTGCTCAGCGACAGCTACCTGGGCCATCCGGCCACCGTCACCATGCAGGTCCTGCTGTGCACCAGCCTGTTCGCCGCCTGGCTGGCGCTGCACAACGCCGCCAACCGGTACATGTACGCCCTCAGCCGCGACGGGCTGCTGCCCTCCGCCCTCCACTCCACGCACGCGGGGCACGGCTCCGTGCACCGGGCCAGTCTGGTCCAGTCCCTCATCAGTGCCGTGGTGGTCGCCTTGTTCGCGCTCGCGGGTCTCGACCCGTACGTGAACATGTCGACCAGCATGCTGGGCCTTGGCACCCTCGGCATCATCCTGCTGCAGGCCGTGGCCTCGGTGGCCGTGATCGGCTACTTCCGCAATCGGCGTGAGGGACGCTGGGCGACGGTCATCGCGCCCGCCCTGGGGGCCCTGGGGCTGATCACCGCAGCGGTTCTGGTGGTGTCGAACTTCGACGTGCTGACCGGCACCACCGAACCCGCCGTCACCGCCCTGCCGTGGCTCCTGCTGGTGGCCGGCGGCCTCGGCGTCGCCCATGCCTCCTGGCTGCGCCGGGCCCACCCGGACCGGTACGCACGCCTGGGCGGCGCAGCCGAGCCGGCGGCGCCCCCCACCGCCGTCCCGGCCCCCACCGCCCCGGCCCCCACCGCCCCGGCCCCCACCGCCCCGGCCGGGGACCCTTCCGGCAGCCTCTCCCAAGCCGCGCCGTGACTCCCACCGGATCGGGGAGCCGCGCAGTGAAAGGACCAGCTCCAATGCCTCGTGAAACCGAGACGCATGCAGACATCCCCTTCGGTCCCGAAGACACGCCGTGGCAAAAGACCTTCAGCGGCCTGCGGGTCGTCGGCGGCCGCCCCTACGGCACGCCCCCGTCCTCCGACCCCCGTACGGCCTACATCGGCGTTCCCGAAGTGCCGCACCACAAGGTGCAGTTGCCGCCCACCGGACTGGACCCGGAGCAGTACACCGAAGCCGAGGAGCTGTTCCGCCGCCACATAGACACCCAGACGCGCAACTTCGCCGGCTACCAGGTCACCAGCGCCCTCGACTACGAAGCACGCCTGGGGCACTACCTCAACCGGCACCTGAACAACGTCGGAGACCCCTACCAGTCCAGCTCGTACACGCTCAACTCCAAGGTCCTGGAGCGGGCCGTACTCGACTACTTCGCCTCACTGTGGCACGCGAAGTGGCCGCACGATCCACAGGACCCCGAGTCGTACTGGGGCTACGTCCTGACCATGGGCTCCAGCGAAGGGAACCTGTACGGCCTGTGGAACGCACGGGACTACCTGTCGGGCAAGCCCCTGCGCACGCACCCCGGCCGGCCCGACCGGGCGGCCTTCGAGCAGGCACGGCGCGGCGAAGGCCCGCATGCCTACCATCCGGTGGCGTTCTTCTCCGAAGACACCCACTACTCGCTGACCAAAGCCGTACGCGCGCTGGACATCGACACCTTCCACGCCCTGGGCTCCACGCGCTACCCCGACGAGAACCCCCTCGCACCAGGAACCCCCTGGCCGCGGGAGGTGCCCTCCACCGAGCACGGCGCCATCGACATCGAGCAGCTCGCCCTCCTGGTGCGGTTCTTCGCCAGCCGTGGCTACCCGATCCTGGTCAGCCTCAACTACGGGTCCACCTTCAAGGGCGCGTACGACGACGTCGAGACGGTGGCCGACACGGTGCGCGCCATCTGCGCCGAATACGGGCTGGACAACCGCAGCGTCCCCCGCGACCGCGACCGCGGCACGGACAGCGACGGTGACCAGCGGTCGGGGTTCTGGCTGCACGTCGACGGGGCACTGGGGGCCGGCTACGCGCCCTACCTGGAGATGGCCCGGGACGCCGGCATGGTGGAGCAGGCACCGCCGGCTTTCGACTTCAGGATCCCCGACGTGCACTCACTGACCATGAGCGGCCACAAATGGATGGGGACACCGTGGGCGTGCGGAGTGTTCATGACCCGCACCGGACTGCAGATGGCCCCGCCGAGGTCATCGGAGTACATCGGCGCGGCCGACACCACCTTCGCGGGCTCCCGCAACGGCTTCTCCTCGCTGCTGATGTGGGACTATCTGGCCCGTCACTCCTACGACGACCAGGCCCGGCTGGCGGCCGAGTGCGACGGCCTCGCCGCCTACACGCATGAGCAACTACTGCTGCTGCAACAGCAGTTGGGCCACGACCTATGGGTGGCCCGCAGCCCGCAGTCGCTGACGGTGCGGTTTCGCCAGCCGCACGCGGACATCGTCCGCCGCTACTCCCTTTCCAGCGAAACCGTGCACGTCCAGGGCGCCGCACGCGCCTACGTCCACCTGTACGCGATGCGCCACCTCACCAGGCAACGCGTCGACGAGCTCATCGGCGAGCTGCGCCAGCCGGGCGCCTTCCCCCTGGCCCCGCCCGCGGACAGCACCGCCGGCCAACGACTGCCGCAATGACCTCGAGACGGGGACGGGCCTGAGCGCCCGGCCCCGGAGCGTGTCTTGAGCCCACACCGAGGAGGAACATGTCCGCTCAACAGCACGACTTCCGGCTCACCGCCGACGAGGTGGCGCAGTTCCACCGCAACGGATACGCGGGCCCCTTCACCCTCTACGCACCCGAGGAGATCGAGCGGGAGTGGGCCCAAACCCGCCAGGACCTCACCGACCGCAGCGGCGCGGTGTACCGGGAGGAATCCGATGGCCCGGGGACGGCGAACCTGTCCAACTACGACCGGCACCTCGACAACGCCTTCCTCGCCGACCACATCACCCAGCCGCACATCGTGGACCGGGTCGCCTCCGTGCTCGGCCCGGACGTGCTGTGCTGGCGCTCGGACTTCTTCCCCAAGTACCCGGGGAACGAGGGCACGGACTGGCACCAGGCCGCCACCTTCGCCAACGCCTGCGGCCGGCCCCAGGTCCAGTGGCCGCAGGGATCCGAGCCGGGCGGCTCGCTCACCGTGTGGTGCGCGTTCAGCGACGCCACCGCCGACATGGGCGGCCTGCAGTTCATCCCCGGCACGCACCGCACCATGTACTACGACGAGACCAAGCCGATGCGCTACGACCCCGACCGGAACATCTCCGTGCTCAAGCACGGGGTCCGGCGCGGCTTCTTCGGCTACGACTACCGCGAACTCCAGATCGACCCGGCCTGGCAGCCGGACGAGTCCAGGGCCGTGTCCGTGGACATGCGGGCCGGGCAGTTCGTCATCTTCTCGTCGCGTCTCCTGCACGCCTCCCACCCGCACAGCGGCCGGACCAGGCGGATGCGCATGGGCTTCTCGGCGCGCTATGTCCCCACGTCCGTACGGGTCTACCCCGGCGCCTCGGAGGTCGAGGAGTACGGCGGACGGGCGAGCCTCGAACGGTATGGGACGGTCCTGGTCAGCGGCGAGGACCGCTTCGGCCACAACCGCATCGCCGCGAGCACCACCACCGGCCGTGCCTTCCGCCGCCGTGGCGTGCCCGTCAGCTGAGGCCGTCAGGGCAGGACCACGACCTGGGCGGCGTGGGTCAGGCCCGCGCCGAATCCGACGAGCAGGGCCAGGCCGCCGCTGGGGACGGCCCCCTGGGACATCAGCTGGTCGAGGGCCAGCGGGATCGACGCGGCCGAGGTGTTCCCGGCGGTGACGACATCCTTGGCGACGACCGTGTGCGGGGCGAGGCCCAACGACGTGGCGGCGGCGTCGATGATGCGGCCATTGGCCTGGTGGGGGACGAACGCGTCGAGGTCGGCGACCTCCACACCCGCTTCATCGAGGGCCTGCCGGGAGATTTCCGGCACGGTCCGGGTCGCCCAGCGGAACACCTCGGGACCGGCCATCCGCAGATACGGCCACGGGGCCCGCGCGCTGCGGACATCCAGCCAGCTGCGGTCGTGGGCGATCATGTGGTGCCGCTCGCCGTCCGCCCCCCCAGACCACCGGGCCGAAGCCGGGGGAGCCGGACGGGCCCACCACGACCGCGCCCGCGCCGTCCCCGAAGAGGAACGCGGTGCCGCGGTCCCTCGGATCGACGATGTCGCTCATCTTCTCGGAGCCGACCACCACGACGTGGCGCGCATCGCCGGAGCGCACCAGCGCATCGGCCAGCCCCAGAGCGTAGGAGAAGCCCGAGCAGGCGGCACTGACATCCAGGCTGCCTGCGCCGCGGGCGCCCAACAGCCCGGCCACTCGGGGCGCGGCGGCCGGCGCCTGCTCCAGGAAGGACATGGTCGCCACCAGCACCATGCCGACCTCGGCGGGCTGGATGCCCGCCTGGGCCACCGCCTTGCGGGCCGCCTCCGCGGCCATCGTGACGACTGTCTCGTCCGGTCCCGCGAACCGCCGGGAAGTGATCCCGCAACGGCGGCGGATCCACTCGTCGCTGGAGTCGATGCGGGCGCAGATCTCGTCGTTGCCCACCACGCGGGTCGGCCGGTACACGCCGACACCCAGGATGCGCGCCCCGGGCGGGCGCTCGGCCGGACGCAGGGCGCCCATCACGTTCCCGCCCCGGCGGCCGCCGCTGCGGGCACGCTCACGACGGGCAGGTCGCCGTTCTCGTAGCGCCGCTTGCACGCCCGGCGCTGTACTTTCCCGCTGGAGGTCTTCGGCACGGTCCCGCGCCGCACGACGAGCACCTCGTCCGGGGTGATCCGATTGCGCCCCCGTACGGCCTCGTGCACCCGCCGGCATATCTCCTCGGCGCCCAGGGAGTTCAGCAGCCGGCCATCGGCCTCGACGAGCACGACGAGCCGCTCACGCTCACCGTCCTCGCTGGAGAAGGCGGCCGCGCAGTTGGGATGGGCGCCCGGGATCGCCAGCTCGGCGGAGAGCTCGATGTCCTGCGGATAGTGGTTGCGTCCCTTGCGGATGATGACGTCTTTCAGGCGCCCGGTCACAAACAGTTCCCCCTCGTGCAGAAACCCGAGGTCCCCGGTGCGCAGCTGGGGTATGCCGGACAGCTCCGGGTTGGTGACCCGGGCCTGGAACGTCTCCTCGGTCGCCTCGGCGCGCCCGTGGTAACCCCGCGCCACACAGGGGCCGTTGATCCAGATCTCGCCGACCTGCCCGTCGGCCAGGAGGCGGTGCGTGGCGGGGTCGACGATGCCCACCCGGGTGCGGCCGACCACGCTGCCGCTGCCGACCAAGGGGACGGCGTCGGCGGCGCCGTCACCGACGGGCTGCGCGGTGCCGTTGCGCAGCGCCTCGGCGGACAGCCACAGGACGGTGGGCTCCTGGTCCTGGCGGGAGCCGGTGGCCTTGAGGGTGTTCTCCGCCAGGCCGTAACCGGGGCACATGGCACGCGGGTCGAAGCCGTGCGGCGCGAACGCGTCGGTGAACGCGCGCAGGGTGGTCCAGCGCACCGGCTCGGCGCCGTTGGCGGCCACGCGCCAGCGGGAGAGATCGCCCACGGCAGCGGTCTTGCCCTCCGCGGCCGCCCGTACGCACAACTCGTAGGCGAAGCTGGGCGCGGCGGCGTGCGTGCCGCCGAACCGGGCCAGGGCCTCCAGCCAGCGGGCCGGGCGGCGGATGAATGACTCCGGGGCCATCAGGTACGAGGGTATGCCCGCCCACAGCGGCATGACGACGCCGAACAGCATGCCCATGTCATGGAAGAGCGGCAGCCAGTTGACGACGGTGCCGCCCGGCTCGCACGGCCACAGCTCGTCGCTCTCCACCACATTGGCAAGGAAGTTGGCGTGAGTGACCATGACGCCCTTGGGGTCGCCGGTGGAGCCGGACGTGTACTGCAGCAGCGCGATGTCCTCGGGGCCCGGAAGGGTCGGCCCGACGGCGTCCGGGTCATAGTGCAGCGCGTCGGTGGCGATGAGCCTCAGACCGCTCAACTCCGCCATGTCACCGAAGCGTTCACGCATCTCGCGCGCGACCTCCGCGGTGGTCAGGACGGTCGAGGTCCCGGCGTCGTCGGCGATCCGGCGCAGCCGCTCGACCTCCTCGCGCCGCCGGGGCACCTGCACCGGAGCGCTGGCCATGCGCGCGTACATGCACCCCAGCAGTGTCCGGACGAACTCCAGGCCGGAGGGGTAGAGCAGCACGGCGCTGGCTCCCGAGAGGCCCTCGGCCGCGAACGCAGCCGCTCGCATGCGGGCATCGCCGTGCAGGCGGCCGTAGGTCAAGGTCTCCTGGGGGTCCTCGCCGTTGAGCAGGAAGACATAAGCGGTCCGGTCGGGCTGCTTCTCGCCGCGCAATCGCAGGGCGTCCGCCAAGGTGTGCACGTCCACGGTCGAATACGGTCCTGTGCTGGTCACGGGTCAGATCTCCTCATGCGTGCAGGGACTTCGAGCGGGGTGAGGTCGTCGGGGCTACTGCGCCATGGGCATCGAGGCCAGCATGTGTTCCACCGCCGCCAGCACATTCCTCGTCGCCACCGCGGCTGCCGGGACGATGTCGGCCATGAGGAGATATCCGTGCACCAGGCCCGGAGCGGGCACATGGTGCACCTCGACGCCGTCGGCAGCCAGCCGCACCGCAAGCTCGACACCCTCGTCGTGCAGCGGGTCGAACTCGGCCGTGCCGATCACCGCGGGCGGCAGCCCGCGGTGATCGGCACTGAGCAGATCGATCTCCGGATCGGTGCGGTGCGCCGGGTCCGGCACGTACTGGTCGTAGTACCAGTGCAGGTCCTCGACCTGCGAGAGGTACCCCGAGCCGTACTTGCGGGCGGACTCCGACCGCAGCTGAGGATCGGCCGGCGGGTACACCAGCAGCTGAGCGGCGAAACCGATGCCGCCGTGGTCACGGTGGTGCATGGCGATCCCCATGGCCAGGGCCCCGCCCGCGCTGTCCCCGGCGATCACATGGTGGCGGCCGGGGAAGGCGCGCTCCGCCCACTCGGACGCGGCGATGCCGTCCCGCAGTGGACCGGGGTGGGGATGCTCGGGCGCGCGCCGGTAGTCGACGGAGACGACGACCGCGCCGAGGACGGAGGCGATGGCACGGCACACCGGGTCGTGCGTGTCGACGTCACCGACCGTCCAGCCGCCCCCGTGCAGGTACGTCACCAGACGCCCCCGGTCGGTGGGCGGCAGATACGTCCGGACGCCGAACTCACCGTCGCCGGCGTCGATCAGCTGGTCCTTCGTCTCGATGCCCGCATGCCGCGCGGTCGCGCGGCGCACATGCGCCGCCTGCGCGGCATAGCGCTCGCGCAGCTGTGCCAAGGGGAGCGCGCTCGCCGGTTCGGGTCGGCTGCCGGCCTGCCATTGGATCAAGGCGCGGACGAAACGGTCCATGGCCAAGAGGGCTCTCCTTGAGTCACACCAGCGGAGGATTCAACGGTTTGAATCCGCGTAGCCGGCTGTACATGTGGTACGGGTACGGCGCGGTGACCGAGCTGACCTTGTCGAGCCGGGACAACTGCTCGGCGTCCAACTGCCAGCCGATCGCGCCCAGGTTGTCCCGCAGCTGCTGTTCGTTGCGCGCACCGATGATGACCGTCGCCACTGTCGGCCGGGTCAGCAGCCAGTTCAGAGCCACTTGAGGAACGGTCCGGTCCGTCTCGGCGGCGATGTCATCGAGCACGTCGACCAGGTCGTAGAGCCGTTCGTCGTCGATGGGCGGAGCGGCCGCGGCGGTCCGATGCAGCCGGCTTGCCTCCGGCAGCGGCTGGCCCCGGCGGATCTTCCCGGTCAGGCGGCCCCAGCCCAGCGGGCTCCAGACCACCGCGCCGATGCCCTGGTCGTGGGCGAGCGGCATGAGCTCCCACTCGTAGTCACGGCCGGCGAGCGAGTAGAAGACCTGGTGCGCGACGTACTTGGAGAATCCGTGCCGGTCGGCGGCGGCCAGCGATTTCATCAGCTGCCAGCCGGCGAAGTTCGACGCCCCCACGTAGCGGATCTTGCCCGAGCGGACCAGGTCGTCCAGCGCCGCGAGTGTCTCCTCGACCGGGGTGCCGGAGTCGAAGACGTGCAACTGGAACAGGTCGATGTGGTCGACGCGCAGCCTGCGCAGCGAACCCTCGACCGCCTTGATCAGCCGAGACCGCCCCGTACCCATCTCATGGGGACCGGAGCCGGTGGGCGTGCCCGTCTTGGTCGACAGCAGCACCCGGTCCCGGCGCCCGGCGATCGCCGCACCGAGCAACTCCTCCGACTTGCCCTCCGAGTACACGTCCGCGGTGTCGAACATCGTCACACCGGCGTCCAGACAGATGTCGACCATGCCCCGCGCCTGCTGCTCGTCGGTGTCGCCCCAGGCGCTGAACAGGCTGCCGCGGCCGCCGAAGGTGGCCGCGCCCAGACTCAGTACCGGGACGTGCAGTCCGGAGGCTCCGAGCCGTCGGTATTCCATGACCGTCTCCTCTCCAGCGACTCCGCGGTCACCAGTCGATCAGCGTGAGGGAGACGGCGAACCCGCCGCCCATGCCGAGCATCAGGACGCGATCGCCCCGGCGCAGCGCCCCGGAGCGGGCCGCCTGGTCGAGGGTGAGCGGGACCGACGCGGAACCGACGTTGCCGAACTCGCCGACCGTGCGGTGCAGCGTGGCGCCCGGCAGGTCGAGCTTCGACCACAGGTCGTCGAGCATGACTCCGTTGGCCTGGTGCGGGACGACATGGGCGATGTCGGCAGGCAGCACCTCACAGTCGTGCAGGAACTGCTTCACGAGGCCGGGCACCGTATTGATGATGAAGTCCCGGACGGTGCGTCCCTCCATCGAGAAGTACTGCAGACCCGCGTCGTGCGCTGCCGGATCGTAGGGCTGCCGGCTGCCGCCCGCCGGTACGACGACGAGGTCGGACATGTCGCTGTACATGTGGAACGCCGTTGTACGGATCGCACGGTCACCATCGCCCGGCCCGATGACCGCGGCGCCGGCGCCGTCGCCGAAGAGGATCACGGTCTTCTTGTCCGCCGGGTCGAGGATCTGCGAGTACAGGTCGGCGCCGATGACCAGACCGTAGCCGCCGGACTTGGCGATGATCCCGTGGGCCACGTCCAGGGCGAAGGAGAAGCCGGCGCAGACCGCGTTGACGTCGAAAGCCGAGACGCCGGGCGTGGCCCCGCCCAGGTTCTGGTGCACGAACACCGCGGTGGCCGGCTGCTTGTGGTCCGGGGTCGAGGTGGCGACGACGATGGTGGACAGCTGGTCAGCCGTGATTCCCGCGGCCTCTAGGGCTCTGCGCGCGGCGCCGGTGGCCAGGTCGGAGGTGGCCTGCCCCGGTTCGGCCCAGCGGCGCTCGTGGATGGCGGTCTTCCGTACGATCCAGGCGTCGTCGACCCCGGCGGGCGTACCGACCTCGGTGTTGGACACCACACGGTCCGGGACGTACGACCCGGTGCCGAGTATCGCGACAGGTGCTGAAGGCACAGGCATGGGCGAACTCATTCCGTGACGTCGGCGGGCAGGGCGAAGTCCGTGGTGGCCTCGGGCCACTCGGGTACCGAATCGATCTCCAGCACCGCCACAGTCAGCGAGTAGCCGCCGCCGGCACTGACCAGGAGCACCAGATCGCCCTCATGGACGTGCTTCTTCTCCACGAGCCGTGCCACGCCCGCGAGCAGGTCGCCCGCGCCCAGGTGCCCGGTGTAGCGGCCCCAGTCCATCAGCGAGCGGTCGGCCGTGATGCCCAGCGGCTGGAGGAACTGGGCGTCCATCAGGCCGTGCCCCATGTTGGGCATCAGGATCTTGGCGAAGTCGTCCAGCTTGTGCCCGGTCTTGTCGAGCACCGAGCGGACGATGTCCTGCAGCGCCACCTCGGCGCGCTGCATCACCGACTCCTTGCCGACCTTGGCCAGGTAGGACTTCTTGGGCGCGCGCAGATCGTCGACCTTGGGCTGCGGGGCAGTGGTGAAGGGATGGTTCCCGCGGTGCAGCGGCTCCAGCGAGGCGTCGGTGTACGACTCGACGGCGTGGATGCGGGCGAAACCGCCGGCGGTGGACAGAACCATGGCCGTGGCCCCGTCACCGACGACGATGCCGTACGCGCCCCGCCACCGGTCCATGCCGGGCAGGCAGAACCGGTCCGACGTGGTGATCATGGCGCTCGTGCCGCGGCCGGCCTGGAGCTGCGACATGGCCAGGTCCATCGCGACCATGCCGCCGTTCGACAACTGCTGCACGTTCACCGCGAAGGCGTTGGTGACGCCCAGCTCCCGCTGGATGTAGGGGGCGGAGGTCCAGCAGTAGTCACGGCCCTGGTGATACACCGACGCGTGTACGAGCACGTCGAGCCGGCCGCCGGCCACGTGCGCGGCACGGTCGAGCGCGCGCCGCGCCGCGAATGCCGCCATGTCGGGGACCGAGGTCTCGTCCGCGACGACGGGCAGACAGACCATCTTGTTCTCTTCGAAATCCTCGGCAGCGTACTTGCCTGCGGCCACTGCTTCCCTTGCCGATTCGGCGGGCGGAATCCAGGCGGCTGCCGACGCGATGTAGACAGGAGCGGTCATTCTTCACTTCCTCCGAGTTCGATGCCCGCGGATAGAATTCCTCCGCCGGAATGAAATTCACGCTACCAGCGCCGCCCCGATGGTCCGCATATTAAATCCTCACGCCTTGTGCTCGATATTGCACAGTCGTGATATGGCGGCCGACCGCGTTATCGATGGGTGAGCAATTGATCTCGCCGGGCGGATCACAGGGGGATGTTGCCCCGCAGCGTCCGCGGGGCGAGAGCCGATTCGTTGCGCAGCGCGCGCAGAGCCCCGGCGATGTGCGTGCGCGTGGACGAAGGGGTGATGACCGCGTCGATGAAGCCGAGGTCGGCCGCCACGTACGGCGTGCAGTAGCGGTCCTGGTACTCCCGCTCCAGCTCCGCGCGGACCGCCTCGATGTCGCCGCCCTCGGCCTGCACCTGTGCGAGGTGGCGGCGGTGCACGATGCTCGTCGCGCCCTGCGCCCCCATGATCGCGATCTCCGCGGTGGGCCAGGCCAGGTTGACGTCGGCGCCGAGGTGCTTGGAGCCCAGCACGTCGTACCCGGCGCCGTACGCCTTGCGCGTGATCACGGTGACCATGGGGACCGTCGCCTCCGCATAGGCGTAGATCAGCTTTGCGCCGCGCCGGATGATCCCGCTCCACTCCTGGGTGGTGCCGGGCAGGAAACCGGGCACGTCCACGAACGTCAGGATCGGCACGTTGAACGCGTTGCAGGTCCGCACGAAGCGCGCCGCCTTCTCGGCGGCGTCGATGTCCAGGCAGCCGGCGAAGTGCAGCGGCTGGTTGGCGACGACGCCGACGCTACGCCCCTCGATGCGGGCGAAGCCCACGAGGATGTTGCGCGCGAACAGCTCCTGGACCTCCAGGAACTCACCGTCGTCCACCACGCCTTCGATCGCCTCGTGCATGTCGTACGGCTCGGTGGGGGAGTCCGGGATCAGCGAGTTCAGCCTCTTCTCGAGGTCCTGCGGCGCGCGGTCGACCAGCGGCTTGCCCGTCCTGTCCATGGCGTCGAAGACCGGGGCCTCGGTGGCGTTGTTGTCGGGCAGGTGGGACAGCAGCACCCTGACGTAGGAGATGGCGTCCTCCTCGTCCTCGCCCAGGTAGTGCACGTTTCCCGACTTCGTGCTGTGCGTCCTGCCGCCGCCGAGGTCCTCGAAGCCGACGTCCTCGCCGGTGACCGTCTTCACCACGTCGGGGCCCGTGATGAACATGTGCGAGGTCTGGTCGACCATGACCACGAAGTCGGTGAGCGCGGGGGAGTACGAGGCGCCGCCCGCGCAGTACCCCATGATCAGCGAGATCTGCGGGATCTGGCCCGACGCCTGCACGTTGCGCTGGAAGATCTCCCCGTACATCGCCTGGGACTCCACACCCTCCTGGATGCGGGCACCGCCCCCGTCGTTGATGCCGATGAGCGGCCGTCCCGACTTCATCGCCAGTTCCATGATCTTCAGGATCCGGCGGCCGTGCACCTTGCCGAGCGAGCCTCCCTTGTAGCTCGCGTCCTGGCTGAAGACACAGACGGTGCGGCCGTCGACGTCCCCGTATCCGGTGATGACGCCGTCGCCGTACTCGCCGTCCGTGTCCGCCTCGGACTCGGGGCGGGCGAACCGGTCGATCTCGACGAAGGAACCGGGATCCATGAGGAGATCTATGCGCTCCTGAGCGGTCAGCCTCCCCTTTGAATGCTGCTTCTCGGCCATCCGGACCGAGCGTGCGGCAATGGCTTCACGGCGTCGATGCAGGTCGTCGATCGCATCCCGCATGCTGCCCATTTTGGCCCTCCACCGGTTCATCAATGGCCCCCGGTCCTGATGGGGATTTGGATGATATATCTCGGGGTCGGGCGCGGGCACGCGAAAATGAATTACCAATACAGATGTCTGAGGAATTCATAAAATTCTGTGCAGGATGCATGCGGGGTGCGGGCGGGCGGAATTCGAGGAGTGGATTCGTTACGCTCGCGACGGCCGTGCTCGGACGTTCAACTGCCCATTGAAAAACAGTTGAACGGTCAGTTCGGCTCCGCATCCGATGTTTTCGGTGTTCCCGATGTCTCCAGGGCCTGTGCGAGCAGGCCGTCGACGAAGGCCCGAAGCCCCTGCGCGAAGGTGTCCTGTCCGGCCAGCGCCCCCCACCGGTCGGCGATGGCGGCCAGGTGCGGGAGCCGGGCCGGGCTGTCGGTGTTGCCGAAGTAGGCGTTGAGGCCGGCAGGGTCCCGCTCGTCCATCTCGCGGTGGCGGGTGTGCGTGCGCACCAGGATCTCGCCGACCGTGTAGTACCAGATGCTGCGAAAGATCTGGACGGACTGCTCGGGGGTGCATCCGGCGTCGACGACTCCGGCCAGGACCGCCTCGACCAGCGACAGGAACGAGTCGCCGAGCCGGGCGATGAACCCGTCGGTGGTGAGAACCTCCGCCGCCCAGGGCCACGCCGCCAGACCGTCGTGGATCGCGACGCCGGCCGTGATGATCCGCTCCCGCGGTTCGCTCGGCATCTCGGGATGCGGAATCTGCTCCGCGTACTCGTGGATCAGCAGGAACAGCAGGTCGTCCTTGGCCCGCACATGCGAGTACAGGGTCGTCGGCGCGACACCGATCTCGGCCGAGAGCCGGCGGATCGTGAGCTTCTCCCAGCCGTACTCGTCGATGAGCCCACGCGCCGCGGCCAGGATCTGCTTGCGGGAGGTCAGCGGGGGGCGGCCGACGGGCCGGCGTGGTTCGTTCGATCGGGGCATCGCCCCATCATGCCCGCCGCGACACCCCGTGTATGACCTGCGCGGTCGACACCCAGCGGCCACCGCTGCTAATTTCAGAACGCATTCGGAAATTCGACTGGCACGACCGGACAAAGAGGGGCTGGGTGCGGTGGCAAGTACGCAAGTAGCGAGTGGGAAGACAATCGTCGCGAGCGGCGCGCGGCCGGGGACCACCCTCGCCGCCGTCTCCGTCGTGCAGTTCATGGTGTCGCTGGACCTGACGGTGGTGAACGTCGGGCTCCCTCGCATCGGCAGCGGGCTCGGCTTCAGCGAGGTGGGCCTGACCTGGGTGATCCACGCCTACGCCCTGACCTTCGGTGGCCTGCTCCTGCTGGGCGGCAAGATCGCCGACCGGTACGGGCACAAGCGCGTGATGCTGTTCGGGCTCGGCCTGTTCGGCCTCGCCTCGCTCGTCGGCGGCCTCGCGCAGGCCCCCGGCCAGCTGGTGGCCGCCCGTGCCGCGCAGGGCGTCGGTGCCGCCGCACTGGCGCCGGCCGCGCTGGCGCTGCTGGCCTCGACCTTCCCCGGTGGCAAGGAGCGGGTGAAGGCCTTCGGCATCTGGAGCGCGGTGAACGCCGCCGGCGGCGCCGTCGGCGTCCTGGCCGGCGGCCTGCTCACCCAGTACGCGGGCTGGCAGTGGGTGATGTACATCAACCTGCCGATCGCCGCCCTCGCGCTGGCCCTGGCCTGGCGCGGCATCGCCCAGGACGGCCCGGCCGGGCGCCGCGGCCGTCCGGACGTGCTGGGCGCCGTGCTGGCCACCTCGGGGGCGGCCCTGCTCGTGTTCGGTGTGGTCCGCACCGATCAGAACGCGTGGACCTCGGCGACCACCCTGACCACCCTGACGATCGCCGTCGCCCTCCTGGCCGCGTTCGTCCAGGTCGAGCGGACCACCAAGCGTGACCCGCTGATCCGCCTCGGCCTGCTCGCCAACCGCTCGGTGGCGGGCGCCAACCTCTACGCGCTCCTGTTCGGCGGCGCCATGGCCTCGGCCCTGTACTTCGTCTCCCTCTATCTCCAGCGGGTGCTCTCCAGCAGCCCGGCCCGGACCGGAGTCGAGTTCCTGCCGTTCACGCTGGGCGTCGTCGTCGGCTCCACCCTCGCGGTGAAGCTGGGCTACAAGTTCGCCCCGCGGTCCGTCCTGATCACCGGCGGCACGCTGGCCGCGCTGGGCTTCGCCTGGTTCGGCCTGTTCCGCGCGGACGGTTCGTTCCTGGTCGACGCCCTCGGTCCGTCGATCCTCGCCAGTGTCGGCATCGGGCTGTGCCTCGCGCCGGCTGTCTCCATCGCCACCGGTGGCGTCGCGCCCCACGAGGCGGGTGCCGCCTCCGGCGTGCTGAACAGCACACGCCAGATCGGTGCCTCGCTGGGCCTCGCTGCCCTCGGAACCGCGGCCAATGCCCGCACCGGAGAAGTGGTCACGCCCGCCAGCCTCACCGACGGGTACGCGCTCGGCATGTTCGCAGGCGCCGGCCTCCTCGTCTGCGCCGTCCTCATCGCGGTCTTCGTCCTGCCACGGCCCGGCCAAACCACCGCCGCGGGAGCGCAGAAGTCGTGACGTGACGACCAGCGAGCGCCACTCGTCCGGTACTTGCTCGATGAATACGGTGAACGCGGCCCCTGGCGATCGGGTTCTTCCCCGCCCCGATCGTGAACAGGGGCCGTTTTCGTGCCTTGCCGAAAGGAATCCAGGCGTCTCTATAGACGGCATGCAGAGTTCACCCAGTCGCGCTGCCCACAATGACGAGTTGTCCGAGGAACTACTCAGGGGGCTTGCATGGGAATCGATGTTCTGGTGTCTGATGACCTGCATCTGTCCGGCTTCGCGCTGGCCGCACTGCTCGACCGGGACGAGGAAGTCCGCGTCGTCGGCCCGGTGGAAAGCAACTTTGCCGCGCTGCAGTTCGCCGAGACCTATCGGCCGGATGTGGCGGTCATCAGCTTCGAGGGTGAGGACAGCGACGCGGTCTCTGTCGCCGAGAAGATCGCGAATCTGGGCTGTCGGAGCATGCTGCTGGCCACGGCGGTGACGCGGTCGATCGTCCGCCAGGCCTTCGCGGGCGGCATCGCCGGCATCGTCGAGCGCAGCGTGTCACCACGCCAGTTCGTCGATGCCATCCACCGCGTGCATCAGGGCGAGAGGGTCTTCGACGCGGAGCTGACCGTGGCGGCGCTGAGCAACAGCGACTGCCCGCTCAGCGCGCGCGAGTTCTCCGTGCTCGAGCACGTCGCCCGGGGGGACACGGTCCCCGAGATAGCGGCCCGGATGCATCTCTCGCAAGGCACCGTGCGCAACTACCTCTCCTCCATGGTGACAAAGCTGGGGGCACGCAACCGAATCGACGCGTTGCGCATCGCACGGGACTCGCGCTGGATCTGACCAACAGAAAGAAAACCGGGTGCCGGGATGGATGACAACTCCCCCTGACTCGCGCTCTGTTGAATCCCATGGACGTTCAACTGCTCATGAAGAAGCAGTTGAACGTCCGCCCTCTTACGGCCCGTGCGAGGGGGCTGGTTGAAGCCACGTGGTGTGTGTTTCTAATGGGTGCGCACTTTACAGAGACACGGCGGCAAAAACATAGCGCCGAACCGGTTTGTTAATCCCGGGGGACCGCGCCGCGCAGGGCGATTTCCTGCTGAATGCGCGCCGGCTCGGTGAATCGACTCGTACGGCTCCCCGACCCCTGCGACGCATTCAGGATTGGGTTCGACATGGCTACCTCGGTCAAGGTGAGTGAAGGCAGGACGTCCCGGTGCGGCGGGAGCGGTGCCGGCATCGCCGCGACGGTCCTCGACGTCATCGGCGACCGGCTTGCGTCGTATCGCGGCACCGAGGCGGTCAACCGCGGTGGCGCGGAGGGACTTTCCTGCACCGCGCTGTGGGAGCGCGCCGAAGCGATAGCCGGGGAACTGGCGGACGCCGGGGTGCGGCGCGGGCACGTCGTGTCCGTCCTGCTGCCCCGGACGACCGACACGGTCGCCGCGCTGCTCGGCGTCTGGCTGGCCGGGGCCGTCTACGTACCGCTGGATCCGGCGTTTCCCGCCGAGCGGACCGAGTACATCCTGCGCGACTGCGGCAGCACCGTCCTGCTGACCCACTCCGGTCTCGGCGAGCCTTTCGCCGCAATGGGTCGAATCGGTCGAATGGGTCCGATGGGCCCTCACGTCATCGCACTGGACGCACCGCTGCGGCACACGGGCCGCCGCCCCCGTGCCGCGTCGGTGCGTCCGGCCGTCGGTGACCTCGCGTACATCGTCTATACGCCGGGTTCGCCCGGCCGCCCCAAAGGCGTTCAGGTCACCCACCGGTCGCTGCTCAACTGCACCCTGCGGATCGCGGAGATGCTGCGGCTCGGCCCCGGAGACGTGGTCACCAACGTCGTCAGCCCGGCGCTCGGCGCGTCGTTGACCGACTATCTGGTGCCCCTGCTGAGCGGCGCCGGCATCTGCCTGGCGCCCCAGGACGCCCTGGCCGACGCGGGGCGACTGGGCCGGATCATCGAGGACAGCGGCACCACCGTCCTGCAGGCCCCGCCCGTCACCTGGCAGATCCTGCGGGAGGGCGAGTGGTGTCCGTCCGGCGCCTTCACCGCCCTGAGCGGCGGCCAGGCACTGCCCGCCGACCTGGCCGCCTGGATCCGCGACCGCTGCACCACAGGCATCCATCTGTACGGTCCCGCGGAGACGACGATCTGTGTCTCGGCGCAGGACCTGTCCCTCGTCGACCTCGCCGCGGTGCACACCGTCCCCCTGGGCGCCCCGATCGCAGGCGTCACCCTCCACGTCCTGGACGAGGACGGCGCCCTCGCGCCGGCCGGCGTCCCGGGCGAGCTGTGCGTGTCCGGGGTGGCGTTGGCGCGCGGCTATCTGAACCGGCCCGCGGAGACCGGGCGCGTGTTCGTGCCGCACCCCTTCCGCCGCGGCGAGCGCATGTACCGCACCGGCGACCTGGTGCAGCGCCACCGCAACGGGTCCCTGGAACTTCTCGGGCGCATGGACCACCAGGCGGCCCTCACCGGCAACCCCGCCTTTCGGAACGGGTCCGGCCCACTGCTCGCCGACCGGCCGGGCACCATCAACCCCCGGCTCGGCAGTACCACGTTGACCCCGGGAACCGGTGACGGCACCAACGTCGTCGCCGGCACGGATCAGCTCCCGGAGCCGGCCCGCAACCGTGCGGACTGGTACGTCAGGAGGCGGTGATCCATGGCGACCACGGGAGCGGCCTTGCGCATTCAGCTCCTCGGGCCGGTACGTGCCTGGCGCGACGGGGCGGAGATGGCGCTGGGTCCGCCCAAGCAGCGGGCGGTACTGAGCCTGCTGGCGAGTCGGCCGGGCGACATCATGGGCGTGGAGAACATCGTGGACGCGGTGTGGGGCAGCGACGTCCCGCAGACGGCCGTGAACGGTGTGCACACCTATGTGGCAGGGCTGCGCCGGGTGCTGGAGCCCGGACGGGCCGGGCGGGCGGGCGGCACGGTGCTCACCTCCGAGTCCGGCGGGTACTGCCTGCGGGTGGACCCCGCGGACGTGGATGTCACGCGCTTCACCCGGACTCTGGGTGAAGCGCGCAGATCACGCGGTCGGGGTGACGTCGATGCCACGCTGCGGCTGTACGAGCAGACCCTGGCGTACTGGCACGGCGAGGCGCTGTTCAGGATCCCCGGCCCCTTCGCCGCGGTGGAGCGCGACCGGCTGCGGGACCTGCGGCTGACGGCCGTGGAGGAGCGGGCCGCCGACATGCTGGCGGCCGGTCACCACGCCGAGCTGGTCACCGAACTGCCGGGAACGGTGTCCGAGGAACCGCTGCGCGAGAGGCTGCGCTGGCTGCTGATCCTCGCGCTCTACCGCAGCGGGCGCCGGGCCCACGCGCTGTGGATGTACGAGGAGATCCGGGATCTGCTGATCCGGGAACTCGGCATAGAGCCCGGTGTCGACCTGCGCACGCTCCACGAGCAGATCCTGTCCGGGCACCCCGAACTCCTCGCGCCCGGCGGCGACACCGGCTCTCCGCGTGCCGCGCACCCCGGGCGGCTGCTGCGCGGCACACCCAGACCGGTCCAACTCCCGTCCCTGCCACGCGGGTTCGTCGGCCGCACCGAGGAACTGGCGCGGCTGGAGCAGGCAGTGCGGGGCGAGAGCGCCCGCGGTGGCCCGACGACGCCGGCCGTGGTGGTCGGCGGCGCGCCAGGCGTGGGCAAGACGGCGCTCGTGCTGCAACTGGCACACCGCCTGGTCGACTGCTTCCCCGACGGACAGTTGTACGTGGACCTTCGGGGCGCCGACCTGGAGGGGGGCCCGGCGAGCGCCGCGGACGCCCTGGCGCAACTCCTGGGCAGCCTGGGCGTGGACGGCGCACGGGTGCCGCCGGATTCGGCCGCCCGCACTGCCCTCTACCGGAGTCTGCTGCACGGCCAGCGGATGCTGGTGGTGCTGGACGACGCGCACAGTGCCGAGCAGGTGCGGCCGCTCATCCCGCGAGGTTCGTCCGGTGTCCTGGCCACGAGCCGGCAGCACCTCGGCGGGCTCGCGACGGACGAGGGCGCGTACCTGGACACGATCGGGCCGCTGACCGTCGGGGAGGGCGCGCGGCTGCTGGCCCTGCTCAGCGGGGGGCGGCTGGAAGAGCGGAACCCGGCCGCCGAGCGGCTGGTGGCGCTGTGCGGGGGGCTCCCGCTGCCGCTGCGCATCGTCGCCCAGTGGCTCGCGGCCCATCCCGGTGCCCCGCTGAGCGCACTGATCGAGCGGTATACCGACGTACTTGGCCGCGTCGAACCGGTCTCGGCCTTGAACGGTGCGGCGATGGACGGCGCGGTGGTGGACGGCGCGGTGGTGGACCTGTCCCGTGTCGTCGAGGCGTCGTGATCCGACCCGCGAAGCGGTTGGACGAGTTCCGCTCCAGTGCCGCTTGAGCCCGACTAGTAAAAACAGGGCGGTCGGTTTCTTTGTGGGTATCGTCTTGCCGTGAACCCGGAACTGGAGATGCCCCAGGAGGCGCTCATGCTCGACGTGTTGACGGCAGCAGCCCAACCCGCATCACCAGCATCTGGCGCCACTCGCCTGCCGATGACGGAACTGGTGCCCATCGCAAACCTGGTGACCACGGACTCGCCACGTGTCGCGGGGAAGGACGCGGAGCACGTCGAGGTGCTGGCGCAGACGGAGAAGGCGCTGCCGCCCATCGTGGTCCACCGGCCGACCATGCGGCTCATCGACGGCCTGCACCGACTCCAGGCGGCAGTTCAGCGGGGCGAGGACCACATCGAGGTCCGGTACGTGGAGGGCTCGACCGAGGACGCCTTCATACTGGCCGTCCAGCTCAATGCCGAGCACGGCATGCCGTTGTCGCGCAGGGACCGGGTCGCGGCCGCCGAGCGCATCATCGGCACCCACGCGCACTGGTCGGACCGGCGCATAGCGGAAGTGACCGGCCTCGCGCCCGCCACCGTCTCCACGCTGCGCAGGCGTTCAACCGGGCAAGGCGATCAATTGAACACGCGAACCGGACGTGATGGCCGTTCCCGCCCGGTCAACAGCGCTGCAGGCCGGCAGCGTGCGGGCCAGATCATCGCCGAACGCCCGAACGCCTCGCTGCGTGAGATCGCCCATGAGGCGGGCATCGCTCTGGCCACCGCCCGGGACGTCCGGCTGCGCATCCGTGACGGCAAGGACCCGGTGCTGCCGAAGCTGCGTGATGCCGCGAAGGACAACGTACTTCCGGAGCAGCGCACCGTGCGCGGACGGGCGGAGGCGGACGAGGCGGAGCGTGGCGGACGCGCCCGGCTGGAGCCGGCCGAAGTCTCGGACGCGGAACGCTTCGCGAAGCTCCGCAAGGACCCCTCGCTGCGCTTCTCCGAGGCGGGCAGGGTGCTTCTGCAGCTCCTTTCGACCAACGCGCTCGACAACGAGAAGTGGCGGTGGCTGGTGAGCGCGGTGCCAGAACACCGGCACGCCGACATCGCGCGGGCCGCACGACGCTGCGGGGAGCGCTGGCTCACCTTCGCCGACGGGCTCGAGCACGGCGGCGGCGTACGCCGGGGCCGGGCGGTGTGAACCAGCCGGCCCCTGCCACCCCACACACCCACGCGTCCGGCGTCCAGGAGGGAACTCTTCGGCGGACGCGTCTTTCGGTCGCGTCGAATCCGAGCGGTCTCTGCTGCCCGAGGTCACCGGCGCGGGCACGGAACGCTGTTAGCATACGAACTCGACGGTTTGTTTGTTCGGGGGCGGAGACCTAAGAGGGAGATGTGCCTTGGCGCAACAGGAGCGGGCACTCCGGACCCGACGCGCGATCCTGACCGCCGCGGCCGAGGTATTCGACGACTTCGGCTACGAGGCCGCGACGATGTCGCAGATCCTGCGGCGTGCCGGCGTCACCAAGGGCGCACTGTACTTCCACTTCACCTCCAAGGAGCAGCTCGCGAGTGAGGTGCTGCACGAGAATGCGCAGGTCCCCGCTGTTCCGCCGCAGAGGCTGAAGCTGCAGGAGGCCGCCGACCGGGGCTTGTTGCTCGCCTATCTGATGGTGCGTGACCCCGTGCTCCGGGGTGGTGTCCGGCTCGCCCTCGAACAGGTCGGACAGGACAGACTGGAACGCAACGTGCCGTTCCTGGACTGGGCCGAGGAGAGTCTGCGGCTGCTCCAACTGGCCAAGTCCGCTGGAGAGTTGCAGCCTCACATCGATCCAGGTGAGCTCTCCGAGGTGTTCGTCGGGGCATTCGCCGGGACGCAGCTCATGTCCCACGCGCTGTCGGGGCGAGCGGACCTGAATGAACGCGTGGTCGCCCTCTACCGCGTTCTGCTGGCGGGAATCGCCGCCCCGGGCGTCATGGCCGAACTGGACGTCACCGAGTGCCGCGGCGCCCGTGTGGAGAAGGCCATCCGGGCTCTGCACCCTTCCGTGCGCTCCCAGTCGGCGTGAGGGAATCGGCCCGCCCACCGGCACGCGGCCACGCACTTCGCACTCATTAGTAAACCGCCAATGCGGTTTGTAACCTGGGAACTTGCTGGTGAGCGAGTTCTGCATCAGGGACGGAGCCGCTCTGGTGGTGATGCCATGCCCGTGTTCCGCGTGTGCGGGCCATGGTGCGGCTCGGAACTACGGAGTGCCCCGATGGTCAAGCAGGAACGTGCCGTGCGTACCCGCAGAGCGCTGGTCACCGCTGCCGCGGACGGCTTCAGCCGGGCGGGCTACGGTCCTGCCTCACTGCTGGACATCAGCCGCCACGCCGGCGTCACCAGCGGAGCTCTGCACTTCCATTTCCCGACCAAAGCGGCGCTCGCCTCCGCGGTCATGACAGCCGCGGCGCAGCGACTTCACGAGCTCGTGGAGCTGTGCGAGACGCGGATGCGGTCCGGCGACGCGCTGCAGCTTCTGGTCGACGCGGGGCATGAACTGACACTGCAGCTGAGAGAAGACGTGGTGTTGCGGGCCGGATTCGACCTCGAGGGCGACCCCGGGTCCCCGAAGGACATCGGAGAGGTGCGCCGTCTCTGGCACGTGTGGATCAGCGCGACGCTCGAAAAGGCGGACGAGGCGGGGGAGCTGCGGCAGGAGGTGTCGGCCGACCAGGTGGCGAGCGTCGTGTTCGCGTGCACGGTTGGTTTCCAGATACTCAGCAGACGGGATCCGACCTGGGTCTCGCGACGTGTGCAGACGCGCTTCTGGTCCGTGATGCTCCCGCGGATCGCGGTCAGCCGGCAAGGCCTGAGCGCTGCGGGCTCCTGAACCGATCGAGTGGGCGCTCGCGGTGTCGTACGGAATCCCGCACGACCGAAAACGACCCATGACAAACAGTGCAAGCAACTTGGAAACAAGCAAATTGCATGGCATATGCAGGGAGCAGTATCGGGGAAATGTGACGGTGAGCGTTCAACCACACTAAGGGTTCGATAAATAAACCGGTGGACCCGTATATTTTGTGCCACCCTTTCGCACCAAGCTCACCGTGCCCATTCTGCCGAGAAGAGGGAAATCCATGGCCCTGCTCGTCCGCCAGCAAGAGCACACCGACACTCCCGTTCTGCGGGCCGCCCAGGACCTGCCGAAACTCACCACCACGGTGCCCCGGGAGTACGTGCACCGTGCCGCGCACGCCGAGGTGTTCCTCACCGGATGCCGCCGCCTGGACGGCGACCGCTTCGCACTCACGGGGCAGTGGCCGCGTGCCCACACCTTCTTCACCGACGCGGAGGGCAAGCGCCACGACCCCACGCAGGCGGCGGAGACCATACGCCAAGTCGGGCTGCTGCTGGCTCACTCGGAGTTCGGCGTGCCCCTGGGGCACCAGTTCCTGCTGCGCGACATGGAGTACTCCGTGTCCCCCGACAACCTGGACATAGGCACCGGCCCCAGTGAACTGACACTCCAGGCCATCTGCACCGACGTGAAGTGGAGGGGCAGCCGCGTCACGCAGTTCGCCATGGCGATCACCATCGAGCGCGACGGACGCCCCGCGGCCTCCGGCAGCGGGCACTTCACCTGCATCGCCCCTGCCGCCTACAACCGGCTGCGCGGAGCGGGACGCGTCGATACCGGCACCGCGCCGACACCCCGCCCCCGCATCGTCGACCCGCGACGGGTGGGCCGCTCGGCCGCCGTCGATGTCGTCCTGTCACCCACCGACCAGGACGGCCGCTGGCTGCTCAGCCCGGACCGGAGCCACCCCATCCTGTTCGAGCACGGTGGCGATCACGTACCGGGAATGGTGTTGATCGAGGCGGCACGGCAGGCGGCCTGCGAGCTGAAGGGCGACACGTTCGAGCCTGTCCAGGTCAGCACCGAGTTCCACCAGTACGCTGAATTCGACTCACCGTGCTGGATAGAGGCGGTGACGGTGGCGCCCGCACGAGCGGGCATGCGCAGCGTCCACGTCACCGGACATCAGGGGGACAACCTCGTCTTCAGCGCCCGGCTGACCGGCTATCGCCGTGAAAGCGACGCACCGGGCGACCGCTTGGCCGGGAACGACGCGCCATGACAGACGCGCCATGACAGACGCGCGGCGGCAGGCCCCTGGCGGCGTGTCACCGCGGCGCGATCCGCGGGGCCGCGCCGGAGCGGGATCACACCTCGGGCGCCGTGAGCGGGCCGGGCACCGAGGTCACCGAGGGGGCGCCACCTAAGCCGAGCGTCGCGGTGAGTCCGGCATCGACGGGAAGCACGGCACCCGTGATCCATCGCGACCGCGGGCCGGCCAGGAACAGCACGGCGTCACCGACGTCCCAGCCCGTGCCCTCGATCCCCAGCGGCGCCGCCTGCCGTCGCTGTTCGCGGGCGCCGTCGTCCACTCCCTGGGAGTGGACCATCGGGGTGTAGACGTAACCGGGAGCGATCGCGTTCACACGGATCCCCTCGGGACCGTGGTGCGCGGCCATGGTCTTGGTGAGTCCGATGACCGCTGCTTTCGTCGTGGGGTAGGCCACCTCCGGGTGGCCGCCGACGAGAGCGACCGCGGAGGACATGTTGACGATCGATCCCCCGCCGCCCGTGCGCATGCGGGGGATGGCGGCCCGGGACATCAGCATCATCGACGTCAGGTTGAGGCCAAGACACTGGTCCCAGGCATGCAGGTCCAGGTCGACGACGGTTCCGGGCGGGCCCGCGACGCCGACGTTGTTCACCAGGATGTCGAGTCTGCCGAAGGTGTCCCACGTCCGCGCGACCACATCGGCGCACTCCTGCGGGCTGGTCACATCCGCGGTCACCAGAAGGGCGTCCTTGCCCCGCTCCGCCATCAGGCTCCGCGTCTCGGCCATGTTCCGCGCGGCGGAGTCGACCACGACCACGTGCGCCCCGGCCTCCGCGAGCAGCACCGCGGCCGCCCTGCCGTTTCCGACGCCCGACGCACGCGAGCCGCCGCCGGTGACGATCGCAACCGAACCCTCAAGACCGAAATCAATGGCCATACCGTCCTGCCCTTCTCAGACCTGCCGGCTACGGCCGGCCCAATAGGTCTCGCGCACGGCCCGCTTGAGGACCTTGCCGTTCGCGCTGCGCGGCAGCGAGGTGACGAAGTCCACCCGCTTGGGCGCGCGGATACCGCCCAGCGTCTTCCTGCACAACGCGATCAGCTCGTCGGCGGAGACCCGGTCGCCCGGATTGGGCTCGACCACCGCGGTGACGGCCTCTCCCCAGTCCTCGTGCGGAACACCGATCACGGCGCAGTCCTGCACTGCCGGGTGACTCCAGATCACCTGCTCGATCTCACTCGGGTAGATGTTCAGCCCACCAGAAATGATCATGTCCTTCTTGCGGTCGGTGATGAACAGATAGCCGTCCGCGTCGAAGTGACCGATGTCGCCGGTGTGCAGCCAGCCGTCGACGATGGTCTCGGCCGTCTTCTCAGGCGCCGCGTAGTAACCCTTCATGACGAGATCCCCGCGGACACAGATCTCCCCGGACTCGCCCGCGGGGACCCGCCGTCCGCTGTTGTCCTGGATCTCGACGGCGACCAGGGGGTAGGGCCGGCCGCAGGATGCCAGCCGCCCCTCCGGCGCTATGGCCCCGGCGGCGAAGTGCTCGTCGGGGCGCATGAAAGAGACCCCCGCGAACGCCTCCACCTGGCCGTAACACTCCATCAGGACCGGCCCGAACAGATCGATGGCCCGCCGCAGCTTCTCCGCGGACATCGGAGCCGCGGCGTACAGCAGATAACGAAGCGAGGTCAGGTCCCGACCCGTGAGCCCCGGCGCCTCCATCAGCCGGTAGACGACCGTGGGGGCGAGGAAGAGCTCGGTGACCCGGTGCCGCTCGATCGCGTCGAGGATCGCCGTCGGCTCGGCCCCGGGCAGGAAGACCACCGTGCCGCCGCGCGCCGTGGCGGCGAGGCTGATCACGCCGGAGGCATGGCTGATGGGCAGCGCCGCGAGATCGACGATCGGGTCGTCGGCGCCGTACTGGAACGCCATCATCAGATGTGCGAGACAGGTGGACAGGGACCGGTGAGTGTTCATCACGCCCTTGGGCGCACCGGTCGTACCGCCGGTCGAGGAGATGGCCACCACGTCGTCCATCGCGTATCGCACGTCCGGTGGCGTCGCGGGCAAGCCCGCGGTCCACTGCGACAGCGAGGGGGCACCGGCCGCCGCGTCGTCGATACACACGTACTGCGTGACCTTCGCCAGGGAGGGAGCCAGCCCAGCCACGGCCGACGCCATCGAACTGTGGAAGAACAGCACTTCACAGTCGAACGTCTCGATCACCCGCCGCAGGTCTGCCGGGGGAGTGGTGGGGTTCAGCGGCACCCAGGCCGCACCGGCCCGCCAGATGCCCAGCACGCCGATCCAGGCACGCGCATCGTTGGGTGACAGGACACCGACCTTGGTCCCTTGAGCGCACCCCGCCCGCAACAGGGCGTGTGAGACCCGGCACGACAGTGCCCCCGCCTCGTCGAACGTCCAGCTCCGCTCGCCGCACACATAGGCGACCGAGTCCGGAGCGTGCCGCCAGCCGCGGTCGAAGAAATCGATGATCGCCACTACGCCCCCAAGACCGTGATGGCGGCGACTGCTTCCTCGCCGCCGTAGAAGCCGCCGCTGTTCTCCGCGAGCGCGACCCGGGCGCCCGCCACCTGGCGAACACCGGCCTCTCCGCGCAACTGCTGGACGAGCTCGTACACCTGGGCCAGGCCGGTCGCCCCGAGAGGGTGCCCCTTCGATTCCAGCCCGCCGGACGGGTTGACCGGCACGCGCCCGCCCAGCGTCGTCACCCCGGCCTCGGCGGCCGCACCGCCACCACCGGGTTCGCACAGGCCGAGGAGTTCGGTCTGCTGGATCTCACCGAAGGCCGTGGCGTCGTGCAGTTCGGCCACATCGATGTCCTGCGGGCCCACCCCGGCCCGTTCGTAGGCACGCACGGACAGCAACTTGCTGATGTGCTGGTCCCACGCATCCCGCGGGTGGACGGCACCGGTACCGACCACATGCGCCAGCACACGCACCAGGCGGCCGCGGGCAGCCATCCGCCGCAGCCCGCGCTGCCCGCACACCACCACGGCCGCCGCGCCGTCGGTGACCGGTGCGCACATCGGCACGGTCAGCGGAAAAGACAAGGCGCGAGCGGAAAGAACGTCCTCGACGCTGAATTCCTTTCGATGCTGCGCCTTGTCGTTGTGCACGGAATGCCGATGGTTCTTGGCCGCGACCGCGGCGATCTGCCGCTGTGTCGTGCCGAAGCGCTTCATATGCGCACGGGCCATGGACGCGTAGATATCCATGAAAATACTGCGCCTGCCGACGTGCGCGTCATCGCTCTCGCCGCCCATGTCGGTCAACGCCGCCGTGAGCCCCGCCGGATCCGATACGTCGTACGCGCCGTTGAAGACCGCCATGGTCCTGTCGGAATCGGCGACGTTCATCTTCTCGGCGCCCACCGCAAGCGCGATGTCCACGGCACCGGCGCGGACCTGATCGACCGCCAGATGCAAGGCCGTGGCACCCGTGGCGCAGGCATTCTCCACGTTGTACATCGGAATCCGTTCGAATCCCATGCCACGCAGGGCGATCTGGCCGCCCACCATGAGCTGGCCCTGCAGGGCCCCCTGGGTGGTGTTCCCGAAGAAGGCCGCTTCCACGTGACGTCGCTCCAACCCCGCGTCGGCCAGCGCTTCGTGGACTGCTTCGGCGGCCAGGTCCGCCACCTCACGATCGGCGTGATGGGCGAATCTCGTCATCCCCACCCCGGCGATCCACACCTGTTCCGCCACGGACCGACTCCTTTGTCTGAGAGCGTCCCGTCAGCCGGCTGACCTGGTGGTGACGGTATGGAAAAGAAGATGTCCCACCTGTAGAACCGCCGTCAATATTCGTTATTCATCAGCAAGATGCGGAATTCATATTGCTGATCGCGGTCCGCGCTGCGAGCCTGAGCGGATCCTCAGGGGCAGCCCACCACTTGGGCCGCGTAGGACAGGCCGGCGCCGAAGCCGAGCAGGAGTACCGGAGCGCCGCTGGAGATCTCGCCGCGTTCCACCAGCTTGGACAGGGCAAGCGGAACGCTGGCCGCCGACGTGTTGCCGGAGTCGACGACATCGCGCGCGACGACGGCGTTGGTGGCCCCGAGGCCCTTGGCCACCGCCTCGATGATCCGCAGATTGGCTTGGTGCGTGACCACGGCGGCCAGCTCGGCCGGTGCGACACCGGCTCGCTCACAGGCCTGCCGAGCCACCGGAGCGAGGGAGGTCACCGCCCAGCGGTAGACGACGTGCCCATCCTGTCGGAACAGCGCGGGCGGACCCTCCGGCCCCGTGGTGCCGAGAACGATGGCGGACCCGCGCTGGGGCTGAGAACCCCATACCACCGGGCCGATGCCGTCGGACCGAGCGTCATCGGTCCTGGTGACGACCGCGGCGCCGGCCCCGTCACCGAAGATGACGCAGCTGGTGCGGTCCTGCCAGTCGAGGAAATCGCTCATCTTGTCCGCACCGATGACGAGTGCGGTACTGCTGCCGCCGCCCCGGATGGTCATGTCGGCGGTGGCCAGTGCGTAAGTGAACCCGGCGCAGGCGGCGTTCAGGTCGAAGACGGCCGCTTCGGGAACACCCAGGTGATGGGCGACCCGGGCGGCGATGCTCGGCATCCGGTCCACCGCCGTGCAGGTCGCGACGATCACCAGATCGATGTCGGCGGCATCCACCCCCGCACGGGCGACGGCCTTGGCGGCGGCGCCGATCGCCATGTCGGCGACACTCTCGTCCTGCGCGGCTATGTGGCGGGTGGCGATGCCGACGCGGGACCTGATCCACTCGTCCGACGTGTCGACCATGACGGCGAGTTCGTCGTTGGTGAGTACGCGCGTGGGCTGGTGATGGGCGAGTGACAGTATCCGGCTGCCTGCGGTCGTGGCGGTCACGAGTCCTCCATGGGGTCACGTTCCGGGATGCGAAGCGCCGCGCGGTTCAGGGACGCGCGGCAAGGACCGAGCGGGAAGTGCTGGACGACGGCGCGACGGGCGCCGTGCAGGCCAGGGCGTCGGCGACCGTCGCCAGTACGTCGGAGACCGCCGAGTGCAGGAAGAAGTGCTCGCCGGGAAGGACGACCAGCTCGGAGCGGGCCTGGGTCTGCCGCAGCCACCGGTGCAGCTTCTCGCGCGCCACGAGCGGGTCCGCCTCGCCGCCGAACACGGTCATGGGCACCGTCAGCGGCGGCTGCGGCTGATAGCGGTACGTCTCCAGGACCGAGAAGTCGGCACGCAGCGCGGGCAGGATCAGCTCCATGAGCCCGGCGTCGTCCAGGAGCTCGGGCGGCGTGCCGCCGAGGAAACGCAGCTCCTCGATCACATCGGCCTCCGGCGCCGCGTGGATCGGCTCCCGGGTGCGCGGCAGGTCGGGGGCGGCTGATCCGGAGACGAAGAGATGCGCCGGCTGAGGCAGGCCCCGCTCGCGCAAGGTCCTGGCGAGTTCGAAGGCGATCAGACCGCCCATGCTGTGGCCGAACAGGGCGTAGGGCCGGTCCAGATGCTCCGCCAGGACGTCGGCCAGCAGCTCGGTCAGCAACGGCATCCTGCTCACCGGGGACTCGCTCCAGCGGGCACCGCGGCCGGGCAGCTCCAGCGCGTGCACGTGCACGTGATCGGGGGTCAGGTCGTGCCAGGTCCGGTATGCCGAAGCGTTGCCGCCCGCGTACGGGAGGCAGAAGAGGCGGACCCCCGCCTCGTCCCTCGGCTCCGACTGGGCAAACCACGGGTTGCGCATGGTGTGCTTCTCCTTGGTCGTGTTCCGTGCGCAGTGGGTCCGCGCAGGTCAGACAGCCACGCCGCCGTCGATCTGGAACGTCGTGCCGGTGATGTACGCGGCCCGGTCCGAAAGCAGGAACGAGACCAGGTCGGCCACCTCGTGCGGCTCACCGAACCGGCCCAGCGGAATGCGCTGGCGGAACTGCTCCCGCAGGTCGCCCGGCAGCTCCATGACCGGGTCGGTCGCGACGAAGCCGGGCACGACCACGTTCGCCCGGATCCCGTACCGGCCGACCTCGCGGGCCAGGGACTTGGTGAACCCGATGATCCCGGCCTTGGACGCGGCGTAGTTGGTCTGTCCGGCGTTGCCGTACAGACCGGCGATGGAGGACATCGTCACGATCGCACCGCGCCGGCGCTCGATCATTCCGTTGATGACGGTCCGGCAGACGTAGTACGTCCCGTCGAGGTTGACGCGCTGGACGTCGCTCCAGTCGTCGTCCTCCATCGCCGCCAGCGGACCGTCACGCAGCACGGCAGCCGAGGTGACCACCGCGGAGACCGGCCCGAGATTCCGCTCGATGCCGTCGATGAGTTCCTCCACCGCGAGGCTGTCGCCGACATCGGTCCGCCGCACATACGTGCGCCGGCCCAGCGCGCCGATCTCCTTCTCCAGGCTCTCCGCGGCGGCCGTGTCGGAGGCGTAGCACACCGCCACGTCGAAGCCGTCCTCGGCGAGTCGCAGCGCCACGGCGCGGCCGATTCCGCGGGAGCCGCCCGCCACCAGCGCCACCGGGGCGCCCTGCGGTGTCCCGGCCGGGTCGGGTGCGGTGCTCATGCCCGGCCCTCCTGGTCTTCCGTGGCCAGGTCCTCCCCTGTCAGCAGGCGGCGCAGCTCCTCTTCCACTTCGTCGTCGGACAGCTCGGCCAGCGCGTCCAGGTCCGTTGACGGCTCGTCGCGGCTGAGCACCTCGATGGGGTTCTCCAAGCGGTCGGCAGCCGGCCGGGGGCCCGCCTCCAGCAGGTCGGCGGTGTGCGCGACCGTGGGCTGTTCGAAGAAGGCCCGCAGGTCGAGCTCGGCTCCGAGCCGGTTCCTCAGAAGGGTGCCGATCTGGACCGCGGCCAAGGAGTGGCCACCGAGGGCGAAGAAGTCGTCGTCGACGCCGACCCCGTTCACGCCCAGGATCTCCTGCCAGACCTCGGCGACCTCCCGCTCACGGGCCGAGCGGGGAGCCACGTACGGCGTTTCCAGGTCCGGGCGGGGATGGCTGGCGCCGGGCGGAGCGAGCTGCTCCATTTCCTGCTGCAGCAGCTCGGGGGTCAAGGACCTGGCCAGCTCGCGCACGGCGGTGAAGTCGCGGTGCGAGACGAGGAGATGGCTCGGCAGCCCGGGAGCGGCGAGGAGCCGGGCGAAGACGTCCTTGCCCTGGCCCTCGGTGATCCCCTCGGCGAGGGTGCGCAGGACCCCGGAGCCCGCATCCGCGGAAGGCGCGTCGTCCACCTCGGCCGCCGGAGCCTGGGCGGCACGCGTGATCTGCTCGCGCAGACCCTCCAGGTCGTTGATCCGCTTGATGGTGAAGTCACCGATCCGGACCAGCAGCCGCCCGTCCGGGTCGAGGATCTCGATGTCGCACGTACTGGTCTCGCCCGCGGTGTCCCCGGCGCCCTTCACCTCCACATAGGCGTGGACGGTGCTGGTCAGGCCGTGGTGAAAGCGCAGGCTGCGATAGCTGAACGGCAGATAGTACGTGTCGGGGGCGTGGACGCGCGCGGTGCCGCCGGCCGCGTCGAGCAGGGCCGGGTGCAGCAGGTAGTGGTCGAGGTCACCGTGGTACTCCTCGTCGAGTCGCAAGGTCGCCATCACCCGCTCGGGTCCGACCTGGATCTCCCGCATGCACCGCCAACGGGGCCCGAACGAGAACTCGATCGGCCCGCCCTTCTCGAACCGGTCCAGGCGGAGCCCCAGCTTGATGGACTCGTCGGTGTCCAGGACCTCCGTCACCGCGCAGCCGGCGCGCAGCTCGTCCAGGTCCCGCACGGTCTCCTCCACGGGTTCCGGGAAGGCGACCGTGCCGCGTGCGTGATCGGTCCAGGCCACCGCTCCGGGTGCGCCGGTGCGGCTCTGCACCGCGAAGTGCCACCGGCCCTCGCGTTCTTCGATGGTGGTGAAGACCTCGCGGCTCTGCCCGTCGGGAACGACGACAGGGATCATGTACTGCACGTCGCCGATCTCGATGTCCCGCCCGGCCGCTTGTTCGGCGACGGCGGCCCGGACCAGTTCGAGGTAGGCGGTACCCGGGACGAGGCCGTAATCCTGGATGCGGTGATCGGCGACGATCCAGCTGTCCTCGGTACTGAGGACCGTGGCGTAGGTGCGGGACGTGGGGGTGGAGCGCACCAGGCGCCGCAGCAGAGGATGGCTGTCGAGCGGGGTGCCGGAGTCCAGGCCGAACCGGGAGTCAAGACCGGCGGCCATACCGACGCCCCGCCAGGTGTCCCAGCCCACCGCGGTGACGGGAAGCCCGCTCTCGCGGCGCTTGTACTGGGCCCACGCGTCGAGGAAGGCGTTGGCAGCCGCGTAGTCGCTCTGGCCGGGGCCGCCGAGGACGGCGGTCACCGACGAGCAGAGCAACATGAAGTCGAGGCCGTCCTCCTGGCAGACCTCGTCCAGGACGAGCACCCCGTGCGTCTTGGCGGCGAGCACCTGCCCCGCGTCGGCCGGTGACTTGGTGACGATCATGCCCTGAGAGGGCAGGCCCGCGGCGTGCACGACGCCGTTGAGGGGGCCTGCGAGGGCCCGCAACTCGCCGACGGCCCGGCGCATCTCCTTCTCGTCGGTGACATCGGCGCGCAGCAGAACCAGGCGAGCGCCGAGCGATTCGAGGTGCCGCAGCCGCTTGATACGGATGCTGGTGGCATCGCTGTCCTCGTGCGCGGCGAGGTGGGCGTCCCAGGCGGCGGGCGCCGGGAACTTGGAACGGCCCAGCAGACCGAGAACGGGCCGGTCGACAGCGCTCGCCACCTGCTCGGCGAGCGCCAGTCCCAGGCCGCCGAGGCCGCCGGTGATGAGGTAGACGCCGCCCTCGCGCAGGGCGGTGCGCTCTTCGTCGCCGTCGGCGATCCAATCCACCCGGTCGAAGGCACGGGCCCACACGTGGCGTCCGCGCACGGCGAGTTCAGTGCTGGTGGTGCTGTGGAAAGCGCTGAGCACGGTGTCCACAGCCTGCTCGTCCGTGGCGGCGCCCGTGATGTCCAGGACACGGCAGGTGATGCCCGCGGTCTCCTGGGGGATCACCGTGGCCGCACCGAGCAGCAGAGCGTGCTCGGGCTTCAACGCTTCATCACCCGTGACGTCGTACACCCCGTCGCACAGCACATCGAGGGTGACCGGTGCGGGCAGCCGCTCGGAGCCCAGGGCCTGGGCCAGCGCCAAGAGGCTGTCGAAGCCGGTGCGGCGCGAGGCGTCCAGCCGCGCGCGGGCCAGGGCCGCGCCGTTCGCGGGCCCTTCAGCGGTACTCCACAGGTGGATGAAGCGAATGCGCTGCCCGTCCCCGGCCGCGACGGGGGGCACGGCCAGGGACGAGGCGAGCGCCGCCAGGTGGTCTCGTTCGGCGGGATCCAGGATCCAGGCATCCTCGCCGGTGTGTTCCAGGGTGGTGCCCGCGGTGACGCGCACGACGCGGTCGCCGGAGGCGGCCAGATGGTCGGCGACGGCGTCACCGAGGTCGAGCCCCGCGCCCAGGACGATCCAGGTGTCGCCCGTGGCAGCGGCCGCGTTCCGGACGGGCAGGGCCAGGCGCTGCCAGACGGGAGCGTAGAACCAGTTGTCCGCGGTGGCGCGGGCAGGCTCCGCGCCCCGCAACGCGCGAGGCCGGCCGGAGGGCTCGACCCAGTAGCGCCGCCGCTGGAAGGGATAGCCGGGCAGGGATACGGGGCGGTGGCCGTCGGGGCCCAGGACGGACTCCCAGGCAACGCGGACACCGGCGCTCCACGCTGCCCCCAGGCCGCTGAGCAGATGGGCGGCGTCGTCGGCGGCGCGCTCACCGGGACGGGGCAGGGAACCCACGACGGTGCGATCCGGCGTCCAGGACCGGTGGGCACGCACGAAGTTGGCCAGGTTCTGGCCGGGGCCGATCTCCACCGGGACGAGGAAGGGGTCGGCGAGCAGCACATCGAGCGCGTCACCGAACCGGACCGGCAGGCGCAGATGCGTGCCCCAGTAGTCGGGGCTGGTCGCCTCCTCGGTGGTGATCCAGGTGCCCGTCACGTTCGACAGGAAGGGAATCTCCGGCGGACGCAAGGTGACGGCACGGACCTCGTCGACGAACGGGGCCACAGCACCGTCCATGTCAGGGGAGTGGAAAGCATGCGACGTGTGCAGGCGACGGCATCCCACGCCCTCGTCCTTGAGCCGTTGCTCGAAGGCATCGACGGCCTGCGGGGTGCCGGAGACCACGGTGAGCGCCGTGGAGTTGACGGCGGCGAGGGCCAGTCCCTCTCCCAGCCGGGCGACGGTCTCGTCCTCGGAAAGGAAGACGCTGAGCATGGCGCCGCGCGGCATCTCCTGGACGAGCCGGCCGCGGGCCGCGACCAGACGCACGGCGTCCTCCAGCGAGAACACGCCCGCCAGACAGGCGGCGGCGTACTCCCCGATGCTGTGACCGGCCATGGCGCGGGGCTCGACACCCATCGACTGCCATTGCCGGGCCAGGGCGAACTCCACGCAGAACAGAGCCGGTTGGGCCAGCCGCGTCTGCCGCAGCCGTTCGGCGTTCCGCGGGTCGTCCGAGCCGAGCACCAAGGCACGCAGGTCCTCACCCAGGTACGGGGTGAACAGCTCCGCGCAGCGGTCGAACTCGGAGGCGAAGACGCCCTGCCGGTCGTACAGGCCGCGGGCCATCCCGGGGTACTGCGCGCCCTGCCCGGGGAAGAGGAACGCGACCGGAGCGTCGTCCGAGGAGGCGACCGGGGGCGGGGCCTGTGCCAGCCGCCGCAGCGCGGAGACCGCCTCGCCGGTCGTGGAGGCGACGACGGCGCCCCGGTGGGCGAACTGGGCTCGCCGGTGGGCCAGGGTATGGGCGGCGGCGTCCAGGGCGACGTCCGGAGCTGCCTCCAGATGATCGGCCAGGCGCCCGGCGGCCTCGGCGAGCGCGGGCGCCGACTTCGCCGACAGCGGCAGCAGCTGGGGACGGACCTGCGCCGTGGCGTCGCCCGCTCCGTCGGCGCGCTGTCGCGGCTGCTCGGCCGGGGCCTCTTCCAGGACGACATGGACGTTCGTGCCGCCGATGCCGAAGGAGCTGACTCCGGCCCGGCGCGGCTCGTCCTCGCGCGGCCAGGCACGCAACGCGGTGTTCACGTAGAACGGGCCGGACTCCAGCTCAAGGCCGGGGTTGGGCCGCTCCCAGTGCAGGGTCGGCGGGATGGCCTCGTGCTTGAGGGCGAGAGCCGCTTTGATCAGTCCGGTCACACCGGCGGCGGCGTCGAGATGACCGACGTTGCTCTTGACCGAGCCGATGGCACAGCGGTCCCGGTCGTCGGCGCCCGTGCCGTAGGCACGCGTGAGAGCGGCCAGCTCGATGGGGTCGCCGATCGGCGTACCGGTGCCGTGGGTCTCGACGTAGCCGACGGTGGCGGGGTCGATGTCGGCCAGGGCCAGCGCCTCGGCGACGACCTCGGCCTGGCCGTCGACGCCGGGCGCCGTGTAACCGGCCTTCAGCGAACCGTCGTTGTTGACGGCGCTGGCCAGGACGACCGCGTCGATGCTGTCCCCGTCGGCTCGGGCGTCGGCGAGGCGCCGCATGACGACGATGCCGACTCCGTTGCCGGGCACCGTCCCCTCGGCATCGGCGTCGAAGGCCCGGCAGGTGCCTTCCGGGGAGAGGATGCCGCCGGGCTCGTACGTGTAGCCGCCGTGCAGCGGGGAGCTCACGGACACGCCGCCGGCCAGGGCGATGTCGCACTCGCCGTTGAGCAGGCTCTGGGAGGCGAGATGCACCGCGGTCAGAGAGGTGGAGCAGGCCGTCTGGACGGTGATCGCCGGACCCGTGAGGCCCAGCTTGTACGCGGCACGCGTGGCCAGGAAGTCCTTGTCGGAGGCGAGCATCACCTGGTACATGCCGGAGGCGTCCAGGACCTGCTGGTTGTTCATGAGGTTGAACAACAGATACGTGTTGAGGCCCGCGCCCGCGAAGACGCCGATGCGGCCGTCGAAGCGGGCCGGGTCGACACCGGCGGACTCCAGTGCGTGCCAGGCGCATTCGAGGAAGACGCGGTGCTGGGGGTCGAGGAGCTCGGCCTCGCGTGGGCTGTAGCCGAAGAAGCCCTCGTCGAACAGGTCGGCGTCATCCAGCGCGCCCTTGGCCCGTACGTAGTCGTCCCGGGCCAGCAGTTCGGGGTCCACGCCGGCTTCGGCAAGTTCCTCGTCGGTGAAGACGGTGATGCCCTCGCGGCCCTGTTCGAGATTGGTCCACAGGGCCTCCACGTCGCCCGAGCCGGGGAAGCGGCCCGCCATGCCGATGATGGCAATGCGATCGAGGTCCTGGCCCTGCTCCTGGCCCTGCTCCTGGTGTTGCTGTGCCACGTGGATCACCTGTCTCCGCGAGAGGAAGCCCGGCGTTCGGCCGCCTGTTGCCGCCGGTTACGGGACTGACGTCGGTTCTGTGCGCGTTGCCTGGCGCCCTGGCCGGCGGCCCCGGGCGTGCCGCGCGTGCCGCCGAGGCGGCCGGCGAGGGATTCGATGGTGGGGTGCTGGAACAGTTCGACCATGGTCAGTTCGTGGCCGAGCGCTGAGGCAAGAGCGGTCCGGAACTCGGCCATGAGCAGGGAGTGCCCGCCGAGGTCGAAGAAGTTGTCGCGCAGCCCTACGCGCTCGACACCCAGCAGACCGCGCCACATGTCGGCAAGCGTCTGCTCCAGGCCGTCCTTGGGGGCGACGAACCGGGTCCTGAGGTCGGGCCGGTCGGTCTGCGGCACAGGCAGAGCCTTGCGGTCCGTCTTGCCGCTGGGCGTCAGTGGCAGAGCGTCGAGCACGGTGAAGGAGGCAGGGACCATGTACTCCGGCAGCTGCTCGCGCAGATGGGAGGCGAGATCACCGGCTCCGGGCCTGTCGGCGCGCGCGGGGGTGACATAGGCGGCCAGCCGGACATCGCCGGGGGAGTGCTCGTGGGCGACCACCACTGCTTCGCGCACGGCGCCATGCCGCGTCAGCACGGCCTCGATCTCACCCAGTTCAATGCGCTGGCCACGGAGCTTGACCTGGTGGTCGAGACGGCCCAGGAACTCCAGCGCGCCGTCCGCGCGGTGCCGTGCCAGGTCGCCGGTGCGGTAGATACGGGCCCCGGGGACGAACGGGTCGTCCGTGAAGCGCTCGGCGGTCAGTTCCGGGCGGTTCAGGTAGCCGCGGGCCAGCCCCCGTCCGCCGATGCACAGCTCACCGGCGACTCCGGCCGGAACAGGCCGGTCGTGGCGGTCGAGCACGTACATGCGGGTGTTGGCGATGGGGTGGCCGATGGGGACCGGGCGGGGGTCGTCCTGCGGCCGGCAGTGCCAGGCGGTGACGTCGATCGCGGCCTCGGTGGGGCCGTACAGATTGTGCAGCTCGGCCGTGTGCAGGCCGAGGAAGCGGTCGTGGAGGTCGCGGGACAGTTCCTCGCCGCTGCAGAAGACGCGCCGCAGACCCGCCGAGCGATCCGGCGGCTCGGACAGGAAGAGCTGCAGCATGGACGGAACGAAGTGGATCGTGGTGATCTGCTCCGCGGCGATCGTCTCGGCGAGGTAGGAGCTGTCACGGTGCCCGTCGGGCCGGGCCATCACGAGGGCGGCACCGGTCATCAGGGGCCAGAAGAACTCCCACACCGACACGTCGAAGGAGAACGGCGTCTTCTGCAGCACCCGGTCGGAGGCGTCCAGGCCGTAGGCGTCCTGCATCCACAGCAGCCGGTTGCGCAGGGCGGCGTGCACATTCATCACGCCTTTGGGCCGACCCGTCGACCCGGAGGTGAAGATGACGTACGCCAGGTCCTCGCCGTCCACGGCCGCGTCCGGATTCTCCGGGGACTGCGCGGCCAGTTCGGCGTCGAGATCCTCCATGCGCAGCACGGGGCAGTCGAGTTCGGGCAGCCGGCCGGCCGAACCGCCGTGGGTGAGCACCACGGGGGGCCGGGCGTCCTCGACGATGGCGGCCAGCCGGGCGGGCGGCAGCCCGGTGTCGAGGGGGACGTACGCCCCGCCCGCCTTGAGGACGGCCAGCAGGGCGACCACGAGCTGCAGGGAGCGTTCCGCGGCCACGCCGACGAGGACGTCCCGGCCCACGCCGCGTCCGCACAGCAGGTGAGCGAGACGGTTGGCCCGCTCGTTCAGCTCGGCGTAGGTCAGCGACGTACCCGCGTAGCGGACGGCTTCGGCGTCAGGGGTGCGGCGCGCCTGCTCCTCGATGCGTTCGTGCACCAGCCCGTCGGGCCACTGCCGGTCGGTGGCGTTGAGCTCGCTGACGACGCGGTGGTGTTCCGCCGCGTCGAGGAGGTCCAGGTCGGCGACGGGAGCGTCGGGGCGGGCCACGATCTGCTCGATCAGGCGACGGAAGTGACCCGCGAGGCGCACGACGGTCTCCTCGTCGAAGAGGTCGCGGTCGTACTCGAACCAGCCGGTGACACCCCCGTCCGTGTCGAACGCCTGCAGTTCCAGATCGAAGCGGGCACCTTCGCTCCGGACCGGCAGCCGGGTGAGGCGGGCGCCGGCCATGGCGAGCGTCGGCACCGGTTCCCGGCCGTAGCTGAAGCTGACCTGGTACACCGGAGGACGGCTGAGATCCCGGGCGGTGTTGAGGTCGGCGACGATCAGTTCGAAAGGAATGTCCTGGTGGGCGTACGCGCCGAAACAGGCGTCGCGGACGCGGGTGAGGACCGCTTCGAAGCTGGGGCCGCCGGACAGGTCCGCCCTGATGGGCAAGGTGTTGACGAAGTAGCCGATGAGCGGTTCGACCTCGGCGTGCCCACGCAGCGCGGTGGGCACACCGACGACGAGGTCGTCCTGGCCGGTATAGCGGTGCAGCAGAATCTTGAAGACGGTGAGCAGCGCCATGTACGGCGTCGCCCCATGCCGCCCGGCCAGCGCGGCCAGTTCACCGATCAGAGCGGGCGGCAGATCGACGGGCACGGAGCCGCCGTTGAAGCCCTGCACGGCCGGGCGGGGCCGGTCGGTGGGCAGGTCGAGTACGGCCGGCGCGCCGGCGAGATGCTCGCGCCAGTAGGCCAGGCCCTGCCGCCAGCCGTCACCGCCGATCTGCTGCTGCTGCCAGGAGGCGAAGTCCCCGTACTGGATGGCGAGTTCACCCAGCTGTGGAGTGGAGCCGGCGGCGAACGCCTCGTACAGCTCGGACAGTTCGTTCAGAAAGACCGCGAGGGACCAGCGGTCCGAGACGAGATGATGCATCGCGACGACCAGCACCGACCGGTCGGGCCCGGTACGCAGCAGGCGCACCCGCAGCAGCGGGCCGGTGTCGATGTCGAAGGGTTCGGCGAGGGCGTCGTCGATCCACTTCTGGCGGTCGGCATCGGTGTGGTGCGGGTCGCTGAGGTCGGTCTCCGGGACATCGATCGCGAGGTGATGGTGGACGACCTGGACCGGCGCGCCGTCCCGCGACTGGAAGGTGGTGCGCAGGGCCTCGTGCCGCCGCACGATCTCGGCGACGGCGGTACGCAGCAGGCCGGTGTCGATGGGGCCTTCGACGCGCACGGCGCCCGGAACGATGTAGCCGGGGTTGCGGGGCCGGAGCTGTTCGAGGAACCACGTGCCGCGCTGCAGTACGGCCAGCGGGAACGTCACCTCGGCCGAGTGTTCGGCGAGCAGGGCGTCGAACCGGGCCCGCTCTTCGGGAGTCAGGGCGGCGAGGCGCCCGGCGAGGTCATCGGTCACGAGTGCTTCTCCTGGCCGGACGCGGAAGCGGAGCTGGTCAGTTCGTCGAGTAGTGCCGTTGCGGCATCGACGGCCCGGGGCATTCGCTGGATCGCAGCGGGTGCCCCGGAGCCGTCGTGCCCTGTGCCCGCCAAGCCGCTGCCACCGATCACGGCAAGCTCCTTGACGATGCTCCTGGCGACGCTTGCGATGGTCGCGCCGCCCAGGAAGTCGGTGATCTGCAGGGTCAGGCCGAGCCTGCTCTGGATCTCGTTGCGCAGTTCGACGGCCATCAGGGAGTCCAGGCCGAAGCCGGTCAGCGGATCGTCCACGCCGACATCGGTGGAAGCGGAGCCCAGGACGTCCTTGACGCTGAGCACGAACTGGGCGCAGAGGGTGTCGAGACGCTCGGTCTCACCCAGCGCCAGCAGCTCGGCGGCCGTGGAGATACGGCTCGCGCGGCGCCGGCCGCGCGAGGACCGGCGGCTGGAGCGGGAGCGGCGGTCACCGGAGCCGTTCACGGCCGGCGCGTCGCCCCTGTCCTCGGCGGGCGCCGCCGCGGTGCCGTCCCACGGGCGCGGGGGCTGCCAGCAGCGGACCGGATCGAACGGGTACGTGGGCACGGCCACGTTGGCGCGGGTGTAGTCGCGGTCGAAGCCGGTCCAGTCGATGGGGGCGCCGGCCGCGTACAGCTCGGCCACCGTGCCCAGCAGGACCTCCCAGTCGTCCTGCTTGGGCCGCAGGCTGGGCAGCAGCAGGTCGTCGTGGCCCGGCGGCAGGGCGTCGCTGATCACGCCCAGCAGCGTGGGGGCGGGGCCGACCTCCACGAAGGTGTGATAACCCATGGACCGCAGGGTGCGCACACCGTCGGTGAACCGGACGGTTCCGCGGACGTGCCGGCACCAGTAGTCGGGATCCGGCGCCTTGTCCCAGGGCCACAACTCGCCGGTGACGTTGGAGATCAGGGGAATGCGCGGGGCGGTGAAAGTGATCTGCTGGGCAGCGCGGCGCAGCGGCTCGAGCACGGGGTCCATCAGCGGGGAGTGTCCGGCCGACGCGATGTGCAGCCGCTTGGCCTTGACACCGCGGGCGCTGAACGCGGCGCACACGGCCTCGACGAGGTCACGCTCGCCGGAGACCGCGATGTTCGCGGGGCCGTTGACCGCGGCGATGGCGATCCGCCCCGGGTGCGCGGCGAGCTCGGCGGCGACCTCCTCCTCGGATGCGAAGATCGCGGCCATGGTGCCGGGCAGCGAGAACTCCTGGATGAGGCGGGCGCGTTCCACCGCGAAGGTCAGCCCGTCCCGCAGGGACATGGCCCCCGCCACACAGGCCGCGACACACTCGCCGAAACTGTGGCCGAGCACGGCGGCGGGCGTGATGCCCCAGGACCGCCACAGCTCGGCCATGGCGTACTCGACGACGAACGTGGCGGGCTGGGCATAGGCGGTGTCGTTGATCTGCTGGTCGTCGGCGTCGTCGGGGAACAGGACGGACAGCAGCGGCTTTTCGAGCAGCGGGAGCAGGATCTCGGCGCATTCGTCGACCGCCCGCCGGAACGTGGGCTGAGTGTCGTACAGGCTTCGGGCCATTCCGGGACGCTGGGCTCCCTGGCCCGTGAAGACGAACACGACCTCGGAGTTGTCCCCCTCACCCTGCGCCAGGCCGGGCGCGCTCTCGCCGCGGGCGAAGGCGGCGAGCTGACCGGCGACCTCCTCGCGGCTGGAGCCGACGGCGGCGAGACGGTGCCGGAAGTGGGAGCGGCCGGTGCCCGCCGCGTGACACACGTCCGCCAGTGAGGTGCCCTCGTCGGCAAGACGGTCGGCGTAGCGGCCGGCGAGCGCGGTGAGCGCGCTCTCGCTGCGGGCGGACAGCGCCAGGACCGAGGCGGGCCTGCGGTCGTCCTCGGCGGGCGGCGCCGACGGTTGCGGCGCCTGCTCCAGGATCAGGTGGACGTTGGTGCCGCTCAGCCCGAAACTGCTGACCGCGGCCGTCCGGCGGCCGTCGGTGTGCGGCCACGGGGTCAGAGAGGTGGGCACCTGGAAGGTCGTGCCGTCGAAGGAGATGTTGGAGTTCAGCCGGTCGAAATGCAGGTTCGGCGGGATCTCGCCGCGCTCCAGGCACACCGCGGCCTTGATGAGCCCCGCGATGCCGGCGGCCGCCTCCAGGTGGCCGATGTTGGTCTTGACGGCGCCGAGATAGACCGGAGATCCGTGCTCGCGGCCATACACATCGGCGAGTGCCTCGGCCTCGATGGGGTCTCCGAGGCGGGTGCCCGTGCCGTGGGTCTCGATGTAGCCGACCTGATCGGCCCGCACTCCCGCCGCGTCCAGGGCGCGCTGGAACACATCGCGCTGCGCGGCGCCGTTCGGCGCGGTGATACCCGCGCTCCGGCCGTCCTGGTTGACCGCGCCGCCGCGCACGACCGCGAGCACACGGTCCTTGTCACGCAGGGCGTCGGACAGCCGCTTGAGTACCACCACGCCACAGCCCTCGCCGCGGACATAGCCGTCGGCGCTGTCGGAGAAGGTCATGGCGCGGCCCTGCCGGGAGACCGAGCCGAACTGCGACTGGGAGATCATCAGCATCGGTGAGAGCACCACGTTGACGCCACCGGCCAGGGCCATGTCGCATTCACCGAGGCGCAGGCTCTGGCACGCCTGGTGGACGGCCAGGAGCGAGGCGGAGCAGGCCGAGTCGACGGTGAGGTTCGGGCCGCGCAGATCGAGGAGGTAGGCGATGCGGGCCGGTATGAAGGACATCGCGGCGCCGGAACTGGTGTAGGCGCTGACGTCCTCGGGGTGGCGCAACTGGGCGGTGATGTAGTCCCAGGAGGCCGCGCCCAGGAACACACCGGTACGGCTGCCCGCCAGTCCTGACGGCGCGTGACCCGCGTTCTCCAGGGCTTCCCAGCACACCCGCAGGCTCAGCCGCTGGGCCGGGTCCATCGCCGCGGCCTCGCGCTGGGAGATGCCGAAGAAGTCGTGGTCGAAGTGCTCGAGGTCGTCGAGGAACGCGCCGGAGCGGGTGTAGACCTTCCCCGGCTTCCCGGCCTCCTCGTCGTAGAACGACTCGTGGTCCCACCGCCCGGCGGGTATCTGACCCACCGTGTCGGTGCCCTCCGCCAGCATGCGCCAGTAGGAGGCGGCGTCGGTCACGCCGCCGGGGAGGCGGCAGCCGGTGCCCACGATGGCGATGGGCTCGGAGCGTGCCCGCTCGTACTCCGCGACCTGCCGCTGGAGGCGCTCCATCGTCAGGTAGGCGCGCTTGAGCGTGTCGGCCGCTGTCAGGTCCTGTCCCGGCGTCATCGCTGGGCCCCCTCGTCGATCTGTGTGGTTTTGGCCATCAGGAGTGCTCCGAGTTCCGCGGCGGACATCGAGTCGAGGTCCACGGATTCGTCCGCGGCGATCCCGTGGGCGTTCTCGGTGGCCGAGGAAGCCGGTACGGGTCCTGCCGGAACGGCGGGAGGGTCTGCCCGGTCCCCGCCCAGCTCCTGGTGGGACTCCAGCTGGATCCCCATCCGGTCGGCCAGGTACGGCACCAGGGCGTCGATGGTCGGGAAGCGCCAGGTGACGGTGGAGGGCAACTGGATGCCCAGCGACGACTCCAGGGACTTGCGCAGCTCCAGGGAGAGCAGCGAATCGAAGCCCATGCCGGTGATCGGGGCGCTGGTGTCGATCCTGGCCGGATCCGCTCCGATGACGCGGGCGGCGACCGCTCGCCCGTGCTCGGTCAGTACGGCCCTGCGGCGCCGGCCGGGTTCGACCGCGAGCATCAGGCGGCGTATCTCGTCCTGCGGTCCCGCGGCACCCTGCGTGTCCTGGCCCCCGTCGTCGACGAGGGTGCGCAGCAGGCCTCCGCCGTGATGGCCGCGCACCCGCTCGTGATCCAGCGGCAGGACGCACACCTGGGCGGCGGAGCTGCTCAGCAGCCGGTCGAGAGCGGCGATGCCCTGATCGGGGCTGATGCTCTCGATGCCGCGGGCGGCCAGGGACCCACCGCGGTCCGGGTGGGCCGCGAGGCCGATCTGTGCCCAGGGGCCCCAGTCGATGCTCAGCGCGGGCAGGCCCAGGGAGCGCCGGTGATGGGCCAACGCGTCGACGAAGGCGCTCGCCGCCGCGTAGTTGCCCTGACTGGCCGAGCCGAGAACGGCGGCGGCCGAGGAGTACAGGACGAAGAAGTCGAGGTCGCGGTCCGACGTGGCCTGGTGCAGATGCCAGGCAGCGGCCGACTTCGGGCCCGCGACTGACCGGAACCGCTCCGGGGCAAGGCCGGTGAGCAGGCCGTCGTCGAGAATGCCCGCGGCGTGCACGACGCCGGCCAGGGGCGGCAGGGAGCCGTCCAGGCGGGCGAGCAGGTCGTCCACCGCGCCGCGTCGGGACACATCGGCGGCGGTGACGACGACCTCGGCCCGGGTACGCAGTTCGGCGAGGACGGCCTCGGCATGCGGTCCCGGGGCATTGCGGCCGACCAGGACCACATGGCGGGCGCCCTGGCCCACGAGGTAGCGGGCCGTCTCCAGGCCCAGCGCGCCGAGGCCGCCGGTGATCAGATAGGTGCCGGAGGGGCGCACCGGTGCGGCGCCCACAGCGGTCGTCACCGATTCGTTGGCAGCCGGTAGCAGTACGAGCTTGCCGGTGTGGCGGGCCTTGGCCATCGCGGTGAAGGCCGCGGGGGCGTCGGCGAAGGGGTGCGTGGTGATGGGCAGGGCCGTGAACTCCCCGCGGTCGAAGCCCTCGACGACGTCGGCGAACAAGCCGGCGACCCGCTCCGGCTCCTCGCGGATGGTGTGCTCCAGGTCGACGGCCATGAAGGCCCGGTTGCCTTTGAAGAACTCCAGGCCGATGTGGCTGTTGTCGTAGATGTCGCGCTTGCCGATCTCCACGAAGCGCCCACCGGGCGCGACCAGATCCAGGGAGCGGACCAGTGCCTCGCCGGACGAGGAGTTGAGGACCACATCGACCCCGCGGCCGCCGGTGAGCGCCCTGATCTCCTCGGCGAAGTCGAGGGTGCGGGAGTCCATGACGTGCTCGACACCGAGACCGCGCAGCAGATCCCGCTTGGCCGGAGTGCCGGCCGTGGCGAACACGCGGGCACCGCGGCGGCGGGCGACCTGGAGTGCGGCGAGCCCGACACCTCCGGTCGCGGAATGGACGAGGACGCTCTCGCCCTCGCCGAGCCGGGCCAACCGCTCCAGGCCGTGGACGGCGGTGAGGAACGCGATGGGCACGGCGGCGGCCTGCTCGTCGTCGAGTGCCGGGGGAGCGGGGGCCACCAACTGCGCGTCGAGCGTGATGAAGGCCGCCATGCTGCCGGGGCCGGCGGCGATGACCCGGTCGCCGACCTGTGGCGCGCTGACGCCCTCACCGACAGCGGTGACCCGGCCGGCGCATTCGGCACCGAGCGGCACGACCCCTTCGGCACCCGGGTAGGAGCCGAGGGCCTTGAGCACATCACTGAAGTTCAGGCCCGCGGCGGTGACCTCGACCTCGACCTGACCCGGACCCGGCGGAGTGCGGTGCCACCAGGTGGGGCGGAGGCTGGTGAGACTGCCGGGACGGGCGGCCAGCAGGTGGTGGTTCCCGTCGCGTGCGGCGTCGAAGTTCCAGGCGGGGCGAGGGCCCTGGCCCGGATCGTCGGTGGGCGCCCAGGGCTGCAGTGCGGGCGTCAGACGGACAGCGCCCCGCAGAGCGACCTGGTCGTTGTCGCCGGAGCCCAGCACCTCGGCGAGCAGGAGCGCGCCTTCCTCCGCGGGCCTGGCCGGGTCCAAATCGATGACCGAGCTCCGCAGTTCGGTGTGCTCCAGTCCGATCACCCGGGCCAGACCCCACAACGGGGCCTGCCCGACGTTCAGTTCGTCCCCGTCGGCGGCGTGCTGGGCGCCCCGGGTGAGCAGCACGAGGCGGGGCGCGGGGTCCTGACCGGCCAGCGCGAGTTCCTGCACGAGACGGAGCACCGGCAGACCGGCATCGCCGGCCGCGCTCGCCGGTGGCCGGCCGTCGCCCTCCTCGGGAAGGCCGATGTCGAGGGACCAGCCGTGCACGATGCCGTCCGGGCCGGTGCCCGAGGCGGTGAGATCGGCCAGCAGCGCCGCGATGTCCTCCCGGCTGCCCGGATCGATCTCGTAGTGGTCCGGGCCGACCTTGCGGTAGGCCGGGCCGGTGGTGACGGTCCGGCAGGTGGCGCCGTGCGCGCGCAGCGCGTCGGCGAGACCCGCGGTGGTGCGGGCCTGGTCGACGAAGAGCAGCCAGCTGCCCGGCGGCTGCTGGAGGGCTGGGGCGGGCGCGGGTGTGGAGCGCCAGACGAGATCGAGCAGAGCCTCGTCGCGCGGGTCCGCGGTCTCGGTGCGGTCCAGACGCTGCAGGGTGACGTCGGTGATCTCGCCGACGGCGGCGCCCTCGGCGTCGTACAGGACGACGCGAGCACCGGTGATCGTGTCGGCGCCGGGCTGCGGCGCCGTGACGGCGGCGTGCGCCCAGCGGGGGGCGACCTGGTCGCCGACGAGGGTGAAGCCGCCGACGGCCACCGGCACGTACGTCGCGTCCAGAGGCTGGTCCTGTGCGTCGAGGGCGGCACTGAGGACCTGCAGGGCACTGTCGAGCACGACCGGGTGCACAGGGTGCTTGCCGCGGTCGGTGGTCAGGGCGCTCCGCTCGCGAAGCCGGGCCACGGCCTCGGCCCGGCCCTGCCACAGCTCTTCGATGCCCTGGAAGGCGGGCCCGTACGCCAGCCCGGCGTGGCGCAGGGCGGCGTAGTGCTCGTCGGACGGGACCGACGTGGCACAGCGTGTGCGGACGGGGGCGAGAGGCTCGGCCGTGGCGACGGGAGCGGTTCGGCGCACGCCCGCCCGTGCGGCTTCGGTCCAGTCCTCCCCGGCGCCGGACCGGGTGAACAGGCGCACCGTCGCGGTGTCGGCCGTCGCGGGCACCAGCGTGAGCTGCAGCGTGGACCCGTCGGCCTGTTCGGGCACCACGGAGAGCCGGGTGAAGGCGACATCGTGCAGAACAGCGCCGTCGTCGAGGTGGTCGCGGGCAGCGCCGAGCGCCGCGTCCAGCATCAGGGCGGCGGGCAGCACGGGACTGCCACCGACTTGATGGTCCGTCAAGTAGGGGAACTCGGCGAGGTCCACCGGGGCCGACCAGTGGACGGCGTGCGGTGAGAGCGCCGACACGGTGCGCTCGCGCAGCGCCGGATGGCCACGGTGCGCGGACCGGCCTGCCGGACGCAGCTCGCGCCAGCTGCGGGTGCGCTGCCAGGGATAGGCGGGCAGATCGGTCATCGGCCCGGCGGGACCGTGCACCCGCCTCCAGTCGATCTGGTGGCCGGCGGTGTACAGGCGGCCGAGTTCGCCGAGCACGGTGGCGCGGCCCGGCTGATCCCGGCGCAGGGACGATACGGCGACCCCGTCGTCGTACGAGGCAAGGCGTTCGGTGACGGCGTCGGTGAGCATCGGGTGAGGTGACGCCTCGACGAACACGTTGTGGCCGGTGTCGGCGAGCGCGGTGACGGCGGTGTCGAACAAGACCGGCCGGGTGAGGTTGGACGCCCAGTACTCGGCGTCGAGCCGGTCACCGGGCACGATCTCCCCGGTGCCGGTGGAGATCATCGGGATGGCGGTGGGCCGGGGCCGCAAGGGGGCAAGGACCCGCCACAGTTCGGAGGCGACGGGCTCCATCAGGGGGCAGTGGGAGGCGAACTCCACGGACTCGAGGACCTTGCAGTACAGACCGTCGTCGGCCAGGGACTTGGCGAACGTCTCCAGGGCGTCGTTCTCGCCGGAGAAGACGGTGGAGCCGGGACTGTTGGCGGCAGCGATCCACACCGGCCCCGGGGCGCGCTCGGCGAGCAGCGTGCGGGCCTCGTCCAGGGAGACGCCCGCGACAGCCATCCGGCCCTTGCCGGTGGCGGCGTGCAGAGCCGTGCCGCGGTGCAGGGCGATCAGGAGGGCGTCCTCCAGGGAGATCGCACCCGCCACATGGGCCGCGGCGATCTCACCCACGCTGTGTCCGACGACGGCGGCGGGCTCGATGCCCCAGGAGCGCCACAGAGCGGCGAGCGCGATCTGGACGGCGGTGAGAGCGGGCTGGCCGACCGCGGTGTCGAGCAGCCGGGAACGTGCCGGGTCGGCTGCGAGCTGGTCCAGGAGCGACCAGTCGGTGTGCCGGCGCAGCAGCGTGTCCGCCCGCTCCAGTACGGCGCTGAAGGCTTGCTCCGCGGCGAGGTCACCGGTGAGCAGCTCGGCGGCCAGCGGCCACCAGCGGGGCCCCTGTCCGGAGAAGACGAACACCGGTTTCGACTGCTGGCCGGCCCGGCGCACCCCGGTGCTGAGCCCGGTGACACTCTCCCCGCGGCCGAACGCGGCCAGCGCCGTGCGCAGTTCGGGGGCATCGGCGCCCACGCAGGCCAGCCGGTGCTCGTGGTGGGTGCGGCGGACCGCGGCGGCCGCCGTGACGTCACGTACGGGCGTCGCGCCGGTGAGCTTGTCCGCGTAACGGGCGGCGAGATCACGCAGGGCCTGCTCGTCCCGGGCGGAGACGGTCAGCAGCGCGGCGCCCTCGGAGGGGGAGTGGGCGGGAGCGGCGGCCGGTGGCGGTTCCTCCACCACCAGGTGGGCGTTGGTGCCGCCGAAACCGAAGGAACTGACGCCGGCCAGAGCCGGGGCAGCCGTGGCCGGCCACGGCTGAAGGGTGTCGGCGACGCGGACCGGGAGCTCGTCGAAGGGAATGTGCGGGTTGGGCGCGCGGTAGTGCAGCGTCGGCGGCACCATGCGATGGCGGACCATGAGGGCGGTCTTGATCAGCCCTCCGATTCCGGCGGCGGCCTCCATGTGGCCGAGGTTGGACTTCACCGAGCCGATCAGGCAGGGCCGGTCCGCGGCACGACCGTCGCCGAGCACACCTCCCAGCGCCTTGGCCTCGATGGGGTCCCCGAGGATGGTGCCGGTGCCGTGCGCCTCCACGTAGGCGATGTCCGCGGCGCGCACCCCGGCCCTGGCGTGGGCAGCACGTACCACTGCCTGCTGGGCCTTCGGGTTGGGCGCCATCAGCCCGTTGCTCGCTCCGTCCTGATTGACGGCGCCGCCGCGGATCACGGCGTGTACCGGATCGCCGTCGGCCAGAGCCCGGCTGAGCGGTTTGAGTATCACCACGCCGGCGCCCTCGGAACGCACGTAGCCATCGGCACTCGCGTCGAACGGCTTGCACCGGCCTTCGGCGGACATGACGCCCGCCTTGCTGAAGTTGATGGCGAACGCGGGGGAGAGCACCAGGTTGACGCCGCCCGCGACGGCCAGGTCGCAGTCGCCCCGGCTCAGGCTGGTGCACGCCTGGAGCACGGCCACCAGCGAGGAGGAGCAGGCGGAGTCGACCGCCATGCTCGGACCGCGCAGATCCAGCAGATACGAGAGCCGGTTCGCGGCGATGCTCAGCGCGCTGCCGGTTCCGGTGTAGGCGTCGATGGCGTCGAGGTCGTTCAACTGGCCGGTGGCGTAGTCGAACGTGGAGATGCCGATGAACACCCCGGTCTGCGTGCCGGACAGCGACGCGGTGGGCACGCCCGCGTTCTCCAGGGCCTCGAAGGAGACCTCCGCGAGCAGCCGCTGCTGCGGATCCATGCGGGCGGCTTCCTGCTGCGAGATGCCGAAGAAACCCGAGTCGAACTGGTCGACGCCCTCGACGAAACCGCCCCAGCGGCTGGTCGTGCGGCCGGGGGCCGCCGGATCGGCGTCGGTGAACTCCTCGGTGCTCCACCGGTCGGCGGGAACCTCGGTGACCGCGTCGCGGCCCTCGGTCAACAGCTGCCAGAAGCTGTCGGGGCCGTCCACCCCGCCGGGAAAGCGGCAGCCGATCCCGATGATGGCGATCGGCTCGTCCGCGCCCTGCCCCGCTGCCCCGGCGGGCGCCGCGGCAGGCACCGGGGCCGTGAGGGTGGTGGCGGGCTCGGCGAGCGAGGGCGCCGGGGAGTCGGCGGCCGACCCTGCCAGGTGGGCGGCGAGCTTGGCCGCGGTGGGGTGTTCCCAGACGATGCCGGGCTGCAGGGGAACGCCGAGATGCTGCTCCAACTCGCCGACGATGGAGACCAGTTCGACGGAACGCAGTCCGTAGCCGGCGAAGGGCACGTCCGGATCGATGGTGGCGACCTGTCGTCCGGTCGCGGCAGCCAGCGACTGGCGCAGCCACTGTTCGATCTCGCGGGCGTTTGGCGCGGGACGCTCCGTCACGTCCTTGCTCGCGCCCGGTGCCTCCTCGGGCACCCGGCCCGCTTTTGCCTCGTCCGCGCGCCACAGCGCGAGCGGCTCCGCGGTTCCTGCCAGGAGCGCGTCGAGGCAGGCCGCGCGCTGCAGCTTGCCGCTGGAGGTCTTGGGCACCGTACCGGTGCGGGTGAGTGCGACGATGAACGGCTGAAGACCGTGCTCGTGGGCGACCTCGGTGCGTATCGCGTCGATGACCCGTGCGCGGTCCTCGGGCGAGCGGCTGCCGCGGTACTCCTGGACGACGATGAGCCGTTCCTCACCGTCGATCTCGCGCGCGCCGGCCACGCCGCAGCCTTCCCGCAGGCCCGGATCGACGCTCTCCACGGTGCGTTCGATGTCCTGGGGGTAGTGGTTGCGGCCCGCGACGATGACGACGTCCTTGATACGGCCGGTGACATAGATCTGGTCACCGTCGGCGAAACCCAGGTCGCCGGTGCGCAGGAACGGCCCCTCGCCGGTGTCGAGGTGGGCCCGGAAGGTCTCCTCGGTGGCCTGGGGGCGGCGCCAGTAGCCGCGCGCGACGCTCGGTCCCGCCACCCACAGTTCGCCGACCCGCCCCGCGGGCAGCGCGGCATGGGTCTGCGGGTCCACGACGGCGACCTGCTGGTCCTGGAACGAGATGCCGCAACTGGGCAGGTTGCGTGCCGCCTCGCCCGGTCCCGCGGTCTCGGCCACACCGGCGAGGAGTGCCTCGGTGCGCAGGTCGCGGTGGACGGGCTCGGCGGCCGGGTCCCCGGTGGACACCACCAGGGTGGCTTCGGCCAGACCGTAGGACGGGGCGTGCGTGGTGGGCCGGTAGCCGCACTCGGCGAACGTGCGGGAGAAGCGGTCCATGGTCTGCTTGCGCACCGGCTCCGCCCCGTTGAGGGCGACGCGCCATGAGCTCAGATCCAGCGTCTGCCGGTCCTGCTCGGTGATCTTGGCCACCGCGAGGTCGTAGGCGAAGTTCGGCGCGGGGCTCGCGGTGGCCCGGACGTCGGAGATGGCCCGCAGCCAGCGCAGCGGCCGCTTCAGGAACGAGTACGGGGACATGAAGGTGACCGGGTATCCGCCGTACGCGGGGGTGAGCAGGCCCATGATCAGGCCGAGGTCGTGGAAGGGCGGCAGCCAGCTCACCATGTGCTGGTCGGGGTCGTTCCCGAAGAACTGCCGGTTCATCTCGGAGATGTTGTGCATCAGGTTGCCGTGGCTGACCATCACGCCCTTGGGGCTGCTGGTGGAGCCGGAGGTGTACTGCAGGAACGCCAGGTCGTCGCGTTCGGTGCCGGGGGCGCGCCAGCCGTCGGCGGCCGCGGTGTCGATGTCGTCGACGGCGATCCAGACGATGTTCCGCAGCGCCGGAGCGTGTTCGGCGAAGCGGTCGACCAGGGCGATGGTCGCGGCAGGGGCGAGGACCACCGCCGGCTCCGCGTCCTCCACGATGGCGGTCAGCCGCGGCAGGGTGCGCATCGGGAACGCCGGGTCCGGCGGGTAGACGGGCACGGCGACGACGTCCGCGTAGAGGCAGGCGAAGAACGAGGTGACGTAGTCCAGTCCGGCCGGGCACATGATCAGCGCCCGCTCCCCGGCGGGGAAGCGTTCCTGCAGCGCCGCCGCGATCGTGCGGGCCCTCAGGTCCAGTTCGGCGTTGCCGAGCGCCTGCGGCTCGCCCTCGCCGTCCACGAGAAAACGGAAGATCTGCTCCTGCGAGTGCTCGCCCAACACCGTGCGGAAATGGTCGACAAGCGATCGTGCGTCCCGGCCCGACATCCGACCGTCCTCTCCATGCTCGAAATCTGCGTGAACTCTTACGGAAACAGGCGGCCCGGCCGCGCATTCCAGCTGGATTTCTGGCTGCTGTCCGCCACGTTCGGCGAAGGAGCCATTCCAAGAAATTGAATCGAGATCCGGAGATCTGAGGATCTGGAGATCCGGAGGGGCGGCGAGGAGAGCCGATCCGAAATTCGGCCGCATCCCCGTTCGATTTCCGCTATTCGTCGGTCAGCATCCAACAGGTCCCGTCGACCCGTCAAGAAACGTTCGGGGAAAAGCAGTTGGCGCCGCGCCCGGAGGAAGCGCGTCTTCTTTCGTGACGCGCCGGGTTACCTCTCGACGTGTCAGACGCCCGCAGGCCGCGAGCGGAACCTGTTGATGGCCGCCTCGTGACGGTCCCGCAGCGCGGCGTCGCTGACCCCGAGCCCCTCTTCAGGGGCCAGGCACAGCACCCCGACCTTGCCCTGGTGCAGGTTGTGGTGCACGTCGTGGACCGCCTGGGACGTGCCTTCGAGCGGCACCACGTCCGACAGCGTGGGATGCACCAGTCCCTTGGCGATGAGGCGGTTGGCCTCCCACGCCTCGCGGTAGTTCGCGAAATGGGTACCGACGATGCGCTTGAGGTGCATCCACAGATACCGGTTGTCGAAGGTGTGCTCATATCCGGAGGTGGACGCGCAGGTGACGATGGTGCCGCCGCGGCGGGCCACGTACACGCTCGCGCCGAAGGTCTCACGGCCCGGGTGCTCGAAGACGATGTCGGGGTCGTCGCCCCCGGTCAGCTCCCTGATGCGAGCTCCGAGCCTGCGCCATTCGCGCGGGTCCTGTGTGTGCTCGTCCTTCCAGAACCGGTAGCCCTCGGCGCTCCGGTCGATCACGAGCTCCGCGCCCATCCGCCGGCACGCCTCCGCCTTCTGCGGACTGGACACCACACATACCGGTGTCGCCCCGCCGTTGAGTACCAGCTGGGTGGCGTAGGAGCCGAGGCCGCCGGAGGCGCCCCAGATCAGCACCGTGTCGCCCTGCTTGAGGCGGGCGCCGTTCGCGGACACCAGCTGCCGGTACGCGGTCGAGTTCACCAGACCCGACGCGGCCGCCTCCTCCCAGGTGAGGTGGCGCGGCTTGGGCATGAGCTGATTGGCCTTGACCAGCGCCAGTTCGGCCAGCCCGCCGAAGTTGGTCTCGAACCCCCAGATCCGCTGTTCGGGGTCGAGCATGGTGTCGGCGTGCCCGTCGGGGTGGTCCAGTTCCACGGACAGACAGTGCGCGACCACCTCGGCCCCGGGCTGCCAGCCCGTCACCCCCTCGCCGCAGCGCAGCACCACACCGGAGAGGTCGGACCCCAGCACGTGGTAGGGCAGGTCGTGCCGGGCCGCCTGCGGCGAGGTGCGGCCGTAACGGGAGAGGAAGCCGAACGTCGGCAGCGGCTCGAAGATCGAGGACCACACCGTGTTGTGGTTGATCCCGCTGGCCATCACCGCCACAAGCACCTCACCCGCGGCCGGCTGGGGGGTGGCCACCTCCTCCAGATGCAGCGAGCTGCGCGGGTCCTTGTCCCGGCTTTCCAGTCCTTCGAACATCGCCGTCTCATCGGCGTGCAGCACCACCCCTCGGTAGAAGTCGGGCACCGGCAAATGGGCCACCTCGTCGAGTTCTCCCGCGAGGATCGCATCGAGGATCTTCTCCATCGTTTCCGGACCTCTTTCCGGCTCAGTCCGCGAGAAACGGACGCGGTTGATTCGCATTTCTCGCGAGATAAAAGGCAGGGCCGCCTTGCCGAGTCGTGGAGGCAAGTGCGGGATGAATGCTGGCACTTCGCTCGCGACGGAGTCCAGGGGGAGAGGGTTCGTATGCGGTGCACCCGACATAATTTCGACCACGGATACTTGCTCCCATGTTCAACTGGCTGATTCGTTCAGTTGAACGTCCCGCCCTTTCGCGGGAATTGGTGAGACTCGCCGCCGGTTCTACGGGCGATGCCTCGTCGTCACCACGGGCCGCGCATCCGCATCGACTCGGTCGGCAACACGGCACCGTCGCGAGACAGAGCGTCCTGGAGAATCACTGGAGACGCTCTATAGGCGCACTTGAGAGCGGCAGGAGATGTGTTACTCGGGGCCAAGGCCATTGCCCGGCACAGGGGTTGTCGTCCAGCGGTGAACGTCGTGGGGGACGTTTTCGCGTTGGACAACGGGGAAACCGGTGCGTATCAGAATTCAAGCGAATTTCCGCGAGCCCCATGGCGGGGCCCGGCCGCCGCACTCCGGGCCGGAAAAGCGGGCGATCGGGAGCATGGAAAGGATCATCCGTGAATCTCATGCGGCTTGAAAAATCTGGTGATGCGCCCTTCACGGGGCTGCTCCGTGACGTCGGCCGGACGATCTCGATCGCCCGTGGATCCGGGCTGATGGCCAGGTCACGATGGTGTCAAGGCGTCAGGAAGCGCTCCCGCGAGGCGAAGCGGCCATCGTGCGGGCCCGGTCCGCCGTCGCTCTGCGGGCATTGCTTCGGCGCGGGTAACAAAAGGACCATAGAAAGACATGGATTCACTTCCCATGGAACGGGAAACGACGTAAGCGGAGCGACCGTCCCGAGGTGACTTCACACCGCGTTCAACTGGCCGAACCAGCCAGTTGAACACCGCGACCCGTCGTATTTCTCGACCGATCACGAGTTCGTAAGGGATCTCCCTGATGCGGGCCTAGGGGATGCCCCTGATGTCGGATGCCCTTCTTCCGCTTACGGTGAGCCACGTGGGCTCTGCACGACCGTCCGCACACAAAACATATCGCTCACCCGGATTTTCGTGACCGGGTGATCAGACCGAGGAGGAACTTGTGACCGACAACGGCGCCAAAGGTTTCCTGAAGGGGGCGAACGTGCGTACCTCTTCCAAAGGCTGGACGGCCGGACGCGTCACCGCCGTCGTGGTCGGCGCGTTCCTGGCCCTCGTCGCACTGACACTCGTCGGCGCGGGCGGTACGGCCCTCTACATGTCCTCCCAGGACGACGGCTACATCGATCTGGGCACCGACAAGTACATGCACCGCACCGACACCTACGCCATGACGACCGAGAGCTGGCGCGCCGACAAGGAGCTGGGAGGTCTCTACGACGACCTCCGCATCACCTTCAAGCCGGACCGGTCCTCCGACGCGGTGTTCATCGGCCTCGCCGACAAGGGGCACGTGCGCCAGTACCTGGACGGTGTCCAGCACGTGACCATCCATGACTCGAGCGACAAGGGCGACACCGAGAGCAAGCACCCCGGCGGCACGCCCGGGACGCCGCCGGCCAAGGCCGACGGGTGGATCGCCAAGGCCAGCGGGCCGGGAGCACAGACGCTGAACTGGTCGGTGAAGTCCGGTGACGTCACCGCGGTCGCCATGAAGGCCGACGGGTCGCGCGGACCGGCCGGCCACGTGACCGTGGCGGCGAAGATCGGATGGCTGCCCTGGATCGGTGTCGCGTCGCTGCTCGCCGGCCTGCTCGTGCTGGCCGGCTCGGTGCTGCTGATCCTGCGGCCGCTGCGCCGGGCGCGGGGCCGCACCGCCTGACCCCCCGGCAGAAGAGCGCCAAGGAGGCGCGGACACGGCGAGGCCGTGTCCGCGCCTCCTTCGCTGTCCGCGTCCGCCAATGCCGACCGGCATCCCCCGCCACCTCGTGTTTCGCCGCACACGGTTGCCTCATCACGGCCGCGAGAGTGACCATCCTCTGGCACGGCCCCGCCGTCTCACGCACTGAGCCCAGCCCCTCCTGCGGTGACGGTGCCGAACATGGACAGGCCGATCACCGATCGATAGACAGGCACCTGCAGCCCGGACAACAGGCCGATCGTGGCGGCCTGTTCCCGTCTTCGGCTCCACTCTTTCGAGGCACTCGCCCCACAACCCACCGACGGACCGCACGGGTCGAGTCGCAACGACTCGCGACGTGAGCGGATTCGCTGCTCGCTGCGGGCAAAGGCGCGCCACCCCGGATGGTCGGCACCGACCGCCGAGACGCAGGGCGCCCACCACCGGACGTCGACACCGCAACCCGCGAGGACCACAGCGCAGGTGCAAGAACCTCCTCCCCGCCGAGTTCAACGATCAGGAGACTGGCGCATGACCGACATCGACCTGACCAGCCTCACGCCGGAGCAGAAGCGCGCGCTGCTGGCAGAGCGGTTGCAGCGCAAGAGCGCCCAACAGCCCCCGGTACGCGAGCGCCGGTTCTCCGCGTCGTTCCCCCAGCAGCGCATGTGGTTCCTGGACCGCCTCAACCCCGGCAGCGCCGCCTACAACATTCCGGCGGCCGTGCGCATGCACGGGCCGCTCGACCTGGAGATCTGGCGCCGCAGCCTCGCCGAGATCGTCCGCAGGCACGAGTCGCTGCGCACCACGTTCGAGGAGGCCGACGGCGAGCCCGTGCAGGTCGTGCACCCGACCGGCGAGCTGGAGATGACGGTCGAGGCGTGCGAGCACCTGCACGGAACCGAAGGAGAAGAGGGCGTCAAGGACCTCGCGCGCCGCGAGTTCGCCCGCCCCTTCGACCTGGGCACCGGGCCGCTCATGCGGATGAAGTTCTTGCGCCTGGCGCCCGATGAGCACGTCCTGCTGCTCACCATGCACCACATCGTCGCCGACCTGTGGTCGACATCGGTGCTGTTCGGCGAGCTGGTCGCCCTGTACCAGAGCTACCTGACCGGTACCGAGGCCACACTTCCGAAACTGACCGTCCAGTACGCCGACTATGCGGCGTGGCAGCGCAAACAGCTCGCGGGGCCGGGCTTCGCGGCCGAACTCGACTACTGGAGGACGACCCTCGACGGCGCCGCACCCATCCTCGAACTGCCCACCGACCGGCCCCGCCCCGCGGTGCTCGGCACCACCGGCGGTTCGCGGCCCTTCCAGCTGCCGGCCTCGGTGATGGACGGAGTGCGCGACCTGAGCAGGCGCACGGGAACCACCCCGTTCATGACGCTGCTCGCCGCGTACGTCGCCCTGTTGCACCGGTACAGCAGGCAGGAGGACGTCGTTGTCGGGGTCCCGGTGGCCAACCGCGGCCAGTCCCAGGTCGAGCAGCTCATCGGCTACTTCGTCAACACGCTCGCGATCCGCAACGACGCCTCCGGCAACCCGACGTTCACCGAGTTGCTCGGACGCGTGCGCTCCGCCGCCCTCGGCGCGTTCGCCCACCAGGAACTGCCCTTCGAGCGGCTGGTGGAGGAACTGCGACCGGAGCGGGACCTGTCGAGGTCGCCCCTCTTCCAGGTGTCGTTCGTCTACCAGAACATCCCCGTGCCGGAGTTCGGCGTGGCCGGTCTGCGCCTGGAACTGATGGACGTGGCCAGCACCACCGCACGGTTCGATCTCGAACTGCAGGTGTTCGAGCAGGACGACAGGCTCGGCGGCTGGTTCGAGTACAACACCGACCTCTTCGACGCGGCCACGGTCGATCGCATGGGCAACCACCTGAAGGTGCTGCTCGACAACGTGCTGCGCGACCCGGACCAGCCGATCCTGGACATCGCCCTGCTCACGGAGACGGAGCAGCTGGCGCAGCACCGGGAGCGGACGGACACCCGCCACGAGTGGCCCGACGAGCTGCTCACCCACCAGCGCATAGAGCAGCAGGCGGTACTGCGGCCCGACGCCGAGGCGGTCCACTGTCAGGGACGGACCCTCACCTATGCCCAACTCGACGCCTCCGCCAACCAGTTGGCGCGCCGGCTGCGGAGCCATGGTGTCGCGCGCGACGTGATGGTCGGGGTCTGCCTGGAGCGTTCGCTCGACATGGTCGTCGCGGTGCTGGCCGTACTGAAGGCCGGCGGCGCCTACGTGCCCGTCGATCCGGGGCTGCCCAAGGACCGCATCACGTTCATGATCGAGGACGCTGAACTGCCCGTCCTGATCACTCAGAGCTCGGTGGCACCGGGCCTGCCGCAGACCGCGGCCGCGACACTGTGCGTGGACGAGTTGCGCCAGGAGCTCGCCGCCGAGTCCGCCGAGCCCCTTGGCGCGCCGGTCGACGGCGCGGACCTGGCCTACGTCATCTACACGTCGGGCTCGACCGGCCGCCCCAAGGGGGTCCAACTGCCCCACCGCGCGCTGCGCAACCTCTTCTGGGCGATGAAGCAGTGGCCGGGCATCGACGCCGGCGACAGCCTGATCGCGGTCACCACCCTGTCGTTCGACATCGCCACCCTGGAGCTGCTGCTCCCGCTCGTCGAAGGCGCCCGCGTGGTGCTCGCCACGCGCGAAGTGGCCACCGACGGCAAGCTGCTGGCCGCCGAGATGGCCGCCACCGGCGCCACGATGATGCAGGCCACTCCCTCCACGTGGCGGATGCTGCTCGATGCCGGATGGCAGGGCCGCCCGGGACTGCGCGGGCTGATATGCGGCGAGGCGCTGCCCCCCGATGTCGCGCGGCGCCTGCTGGACAGCGGCGTGGAACTGTGGAACATGTACGGCCCCAGCGAGACCACCATCTACTCCCTGGGCACCCGGATCGTGGACGAGACGATCACCATCGGCGGGCCCATAGCCAACACCGAGGTACACATCCTCGACCCCGAGGGGCGCCCGGTGCCCTCCGGCGTCCCCGGCGAACTGTGCATCGGCGGCAGCGGTCTCGCCCGTGGCTACATCAACCGGCCGGAACTGACGGCGCAGCAGTTCGTCCGTAACCCCTTCCCGTCCGACCTCGCCGATCGTCTGTACCGCACCGGTGACCTGGTACGGCGCCGGGTCGACGGCACCATCGACTACCTCGGCAGGCTCGACCACCAGGTCAAGCTGCGTGGCTACCGGATCGAGCTCGGCGAGATCGAATCGGTGCTCATGCGCCAGGACCAGGTGAAGGACTCCGTCGTCGTGGTCCGCGAGGATCAGCCGGGCAATCAGCGTCTGGTGGCCTACGCGGTGCCCGCCGCGTCCGCCGGAGCCGACGACGAGCTGCGCCGCCGACTGCGCTCGGCACTGGCCGGGAAACTGCCCGACTACATGGTCCCGTCCGCGTTCGTCTTCCTCGACGCGCTGCCGCTGACCCCCAGCGGCAAGACCGACCGCGGCGCCCTGCCCGCGCCCGACGGGCAGGAGACCCGTACGGCGGCGGCCTACATCGCGCCTCGCAACGCCGAGGAGGAGGCCCTGTGCGACCTGTTCGCCGAGGTACTCGCGGTGCCTGCGGTGGGCATCGACGACGGCTTCTTCGCCCTCGGCGGGCACTCGCTGCTCGCCACCCGCCTGGTGGCGCGGATCCGCTCCACGCTCGGTGTCGAGCTGCCGGTACGCGCCCTGTTCGAGAAGCAGAGCGTGGCCGAACTGGCTGAGCTCGTGCGTCAGGGCAGCGGCGACGCGCGGCCCGCGCTGGTCCGGGCCACCCGGCCGGACCCGCTGCCGCTGTCGTTCGCCCAGCGACGGCTGTGGTTCCTGCACCAGATCGAGGGGCCATCGCCCACGTACAACCTTCCTGTGGTGCTGAGCCTGAACGGGGCGCTGGACGTGGACTGCCTGCGGGCTGCCCTCGCCGATGTCGTCGCCCGTCACGAGGCGCTGCGCACCGTCTTCCCGGACACCGGCTCACCGGCCTGCCAGCTCATTCTCGAACCGGGGCAGGCACGCCCCGAACTTCCGGTCACCGAGGTTGCCGAAGGAGGCCTGGACGACGCGGTGGCGAACGCGGTCCGCCACTCCTTCGACCTGACCCGTGAGATCCCGCTGCACGCGGAGCTGTTCACGGTCGGCCCCGACGCCCACGTGCTGGCCGTCGTCGTGCACCACATCGCCGCGGACGGCTGGTCGCTCGCGCCCCTGCGCCACGACCTGGCCGCCGCCTACCGGGCGCGCCGGGCCGGCCATGCTCCCTCCTGGGAACCACTGCCGGTGCAGTACGCCGACTACGCCTTGTGGCAGCGGCAGTACCTCGGTGAGCCCGACGACCCCGACAGCACCTGGACACGACAACTCGACTACTGGCGCGGCGCGCTGGAGGGTCTGCCGGAACGGATCGCCCTGCCGGTCGACCGCCCGCACCCGGCCGAGGCCTCGCACGCCGGAGACACGGTCACCTTCCAGTGGGACGCGGACCTGCACGAAGGACTCGCCCGACTGGCCCGCAGCTGCGACGTCAGCATGTTCATGGTCCTCGACGCGGCCCTCGCGGTGCTGCTCAGCCGCCTCGGCGCCGGCCAGGACATCCCCATCGGTGTCGCGAACGCGGGCCGCGACGACCAGGCCACCGAGAACCTGATCGGCTTCTTCGCCAACACCCTGGTCCTGCGGACGCGGATCTCGCACCAGCAGACCTTCCGGCAACTGCTCACCGCGGTGCGGGAACGCACCCTGGACGCGCTCGCGCATCAGGACATCCCCTTCGAGTCCCTCGTGGACAGCCTGCGGCCGTCCCGGACCATGTCCCACCACCCGCTGGTCCAGGTCATGCTGTCCTGGCAGAGCGTGGCCGACGAGACGCTGGACCTGCCCGGCATCGAGGCGTCGCCGCTGGTGATGAGCACCGGCACGGCGCGCATGGATCTGGTCCTCCTGCTGCACGAGCGCCTCACGAGCGACGGCGCCGCGGGCGGGATCGAGGGCGGCTTCGAGTACAACGCCGACGTCTTCGACCCGGAGACGGTGCGCACCATGCTCGGCAGGCTGCGTCAGGTGGTCCTCGCGATGATCACCGACCCGGACCAGCCGGTCGGCGGCGTCGATCTGCTCACCCCGGCCGAGCGGCACCGCGTGCTGGAGGAGTGGAACGGAACGGGCGCCAAGGAGCCGACCGCCGCTCTGACCGAGCTCTTCGAGGCGCAGTGCGCCCGCACTCCTGACGCCGTCGCGATCAGCTGCGGCGACGAGCGGCTGACCTACCGCGAGCTCTCCCGGACCACGGACCGGCTCGCCGCACGGCTGCGGGCGCTGGGGGTGGGTGCCGACGGTGCCGAGGACGCGGTGTGCCTGTTGATGGAGCGGTCGGTGCGGGTGCCCGTGGCGATCCTGGCCGTGCTCAAGGCCGGCGGTGTGTACGTGCCGCTGGATCCCCGCTACCCCGAATCCCGGATGCGGCTGATCATGGAGGAGCTGGGAGCGGACGTACTCCTCGTGGACGGAGACGGACCGGCGCACCCCGCCGTCGACGGCCTGCGCGTGCTCGACGTGACCACCGAACTGGCCGCCGCCGACACCGCGGCCGAGCCCGGCACCCTGACGCCCCCGAGCGACCCGGACCGGCTGGCCTACATCATGTTCACCTCCGGCTCCACCGGACGGCCCAAGGGCGTGGCGGTCACCCACCGCAATGTCGCGAGCCTGGCTGCCGACCACACCTGGCGCGGTGCCAACCACACCCGCGTGCTGATGCACGCCCCGACCGCGTTCGATGCCTCCACCTACGAACTGTGGGTCCCCCTGCTGTCCGGCGCGGAGGTCGTCGTCGCGCCGGCCGGGGAGCTCGACCCGGACGTGCTGCTGGGCATCATCCGCGAACGGGGCGTGACGTCGGCGTTCTTCACCGCCGCACTCTTCAACCTGCTCGTCGAGTACGACGCCACGGCCCTCTCGGGCATGCGCGAGGTGATGGCCGGCGGCGAGGCGCTGTCACCACCCGTGGTCGCCAAGGCACTTGCCGCCTGGCCCCGGACCGTACTCACCAACGGGTACGGGCCGACGGAGACGACCACGTTCGCCGTGCTGCACAGCATGAGCGAGCTGACCGACGGCACCGTGCCGATCGGTACACCGATGGACGACACCCGTGCCTACGTCCTTGACGAGCGGCTGCGCCCGGTGCCGGTCGGCGTCCCCGGCGAGCTCTACCTCGCCGGAGCGGGCCTGGCCCGCGGCTACTTCGCCAAGCCCGGCCTGACGGCTCAGCGTTTTGTCGCCTGCCCCTACGGAGCGGCCGGCGAGCGCATGTACCGGAGCGGTGACCTGGTCCGCTGGCGCGCCGACGGCACCATCGAGTACCTCGGCCGCACCGACGACCAGGTCAAGATCCGCGGCTTCCGCATCGAACCGGGCGAGATCGAGAACGCGCTCGGTGCCCATCAGGCCGTCGCGGACGCGGCCGTGGTGGTCCATGACAAGGCCTCGGGCGGCAAGGACCTCGTCGGCTATGTCGTGCTCGCCGACGGAGCCGCCGCTGAACCCGCTCAGCTGCGCTCCTTCGTGGCGGAACGGCTGCCGCAGTACATGGTGCCCGTCGCGGTGATGGTGCTCGACGCGTTCCCGGTGACCACGAACGGCAAGCTCGACCGCCGCGCACTGCCCGCACCGGACCTGGGCGCGGGCTCCGCGTCCCGCGCCGCACGGACGCCGGTCGAGGAGATCCTGGTCGCCGTGTTCGCCGACGTGCTCGGGCTTCCCGAGGTCGGCGCCGAAGCCGGATTCTTCGACCTGGGCGGCGACAGCATCCAGGCCACCCAACTGGTCGCACAGTCCCGCACGGCCGGTCTCGTGTTCACCGTCCGGGACGTGTTCACGCACCAGACGGCGGCCGGCATAGCCCAGGTGGCGCGGCCGGCCGATGAGGAGGCCGCGGTGGGCGTCGCGGACATCGGCACCGGCTCCATCGCGCCGTTGCCCATCCTGGAACGCCAGCGCCAACTGGGCGGCTCCGCCGTCGGCTTCGACCTCTCCGCCACCGTCGGCCTGCCTCTCGACATCGACGAGGACCGGCTGGTCGCGACGCTCCAGGCGGTCCTCGACCAGCACGACGCCCTGCGCACCCGGCTGGTGACCGAGCCCGCGGGGCAGTGGTCGCTGCACGCGGCGGAACCCGGCACGCCGCGCATCGCCGACGTGCTGCACCGGGTGGACATCGGCGGCCTGGACGACGCGGACGCACACCGCCTGATCAGCCAGGAGACGACCGCGGCCAAGCGGCGCCTCGACCCGGCCGCGGGCGCGATGCTGCAGCCCGTGTGGTTCGACGCGGGACCAGGACGCCCCGGCCGACTGCTGCTCGCCGTACACCACTTCGCCATCGACGGCGTGTCGTGGCGGATCCTGCTGTCCGACATCGCCGTCGCCTGGGAAGCGGTGTCCGCGGGCCGTGAGCCGGTCCTGGCACCGGTGACGACGTCACTGCGCGGCTGGGCGGAGCGGGTGGCCACCGGCTCCGCCGTCATCCGGCACCGCGCGGAACTGCCGGCGTGGCAGGACATCCTGCGGGACGCCGAGCCCCTGGTCACCGGAGAGCTGGACAGGGAGCGGGACGTCACCGGCACCGAGGGACGCCTCTCGGTGACCCTGTCCGCCGAGGACTGCGCACCGCTGTTCGCACAGGTGCCCGCCGTGTTCCGCCGCGGCATCCAGGACGTGCTGCTGACCGCCTTCGGCCTCGCTGCCGGGCAGTGGCGAGCCCGCCGGGACGGTTCAGCCGCGGCGGGCACCGGCCCGGTGGTCCTGGACGTGGAGAGCCACGGCCGGCACGAGCACCTGGTCGAGGGCACCGACCTGTCACGCACGGTGGGCTGGTTCACCAGCGTCCACCCGGTGCGCCTGGAGGCCGCGGCGCTGCCCTGGCACCACGTCACCGACGCGGGCGATGAGCTCGCGGCCGCCGTCGCCCGCACCGGCGAGGACCTGCGGGCCATCCCGGACAACGGCCTGGGCTTCGGCCTGCTGCGCTACCTGGACCCCCAGACAGCGCCCCTGCTCGCCGCACCGGCGAGGCCGCAGGTGCTGTTCAACTACCTCGGCCGGGTGCCCGTCACCGACGAGGAGCGGCCCTGGCTGCCGCTGCGCGAGGACACCGCCTCCGCCCCCGCCGGGGACCGACCGCTCTCCCACCCGCTGGAGATCAACGCGGTCACCCAGGACGGCCCCGAGGGACCGCGGCTGGTGGCCAACTGGAGCTGGGCCACTTCGCTGCTCGGTGAGGACGAGGTCCGCGAGCTCGCGGACGCCTGGTTCGACGCACTGCGCGCCCTCACCCGGTGCGCGGACGGCGTCGAGAACGGCACCGTCAAGCTGCCCCGCCGCCAGGACGCACCCGCCGCGGCCATCGGGGCGGCCGACCTGCTGAACGCCCCGATCCCCAAGGCGGACCGCAGCGACGGCACCGGCCTCTCCTTCGGACAGCTGGAATTCCTGCTGCAGCCGGTGGGCCCCAACCACGCCCACCACGCCGTCATCACCGCGTTCCGGGTACGCGGCGAGCTCGATGCCGCGGCCCTGCGCCGCGCCCTGGACGACCTGGTGCGCCGCCACGACATCCTGCGCACCCGCTACGTCCAGCGAGGCTCGGCGACACAGCAGTTCGCCGACGGCAGGCCCCAGTGGCAGCTCGACACCATCGAGCTGCGCGGGTACCAGGGGCAGGCCCAGCGCGAGCAACTGCACGCGCTGCTCACCGAAGAGACCAAGAAGACGTTCCGCATCGAGGACGGCAACCTCGTACGCGGTCTGCTCGTGCGGCTGGCCGACCAGGAGCACGCGCTGGTCCTCGTCGCCCACCACATCCTGGTGGACCACTGGGGCTTCCTCGTGGTCTTCGACGAGCTGGCGAAGCTGTACGAGGCCCACGCGGCAGGACGCAGGCCGCAGCTGCCCGAGGTCATGGTCCAGCACCTGGACTACGCGGCATGGGAACAGGGACTGCTGGCCAGCGGCGCACTCGACGAGCATGTCGAGCACTGGCGCACCGAGCTGGACGGGGCGGCGCGCACGCTGGACTTCGAAGCCCCCCACCACCAGCTCGACGACTTCATCGAGGGCTTCAGCCACAGCGTCGTGGTCGGCGCCGATGTCATGTCGGCGGTGAAGGAGGCCGCCCGCAGCGAGGGCGTGACCCTGTTCATGATGCTGATGTCGGCGTTCCACGTGCTGCTGCACAGCTACTCGGGCGCGACGGACATCGCCGTGAGCCACCCGCTGGCCGGCCGCGAACGACCGGAGACCGAGTCGATGGCCGGCCCGTTCATCAACATCATCCTCAACCGTTCGCGCATGTCGGACGACCCCACGTTCCACGAGCTGGTCCAGCAGGTCCTGCACGGCGAGCTCGACGCCTACTCGCACCAGAACGTGCCGGTACGCGCGCTGGTGCACGACGGCGTCGTCGGGGACGGCAACATGCTGCCCCTGCGCGTCATGCTCAATCTGCTCGGCGTGCCCGCCAAGACGCTGACCCTGCCGGGACTGGACGTGACACCGCTGGACGTGCGGGTCGGCGACGTGACACCGCTCCCCGAGCTGATCACCGCCATCGAGCCGCACAACCTCGACCTCTATCTGGTGGCCCGCGACGTCGAGGGCGAACTGCACGGCCTGTGGGTGTACTCGCCGGACTACATCGCGCCGCCCGTCATGGGCGCACTGGTCCGCCAGTGGCCCCGCGTACTCGAACTGGTCGCACACCACCCCGAGTTGACGGTGTCCCAACTGCGCGAGCGGTTGCGCGCCGAGCAGGACGACACCTCCGGCACGGACAGCGACCGCTGAGCGGCGCCGACCGGCAGGCCCTCATCCATCACCAGATCAGCCGCGGTCCCAACGCGGCGGAATGCAGAGAGCATGTCTGAGACCACACTTGTCGTCACGAACGGGCTGCCGACGCTCCGGGAGCGGCCCCTGGACCCACCCCACGCGCTGCGCGCACAGGGCCCGATCGGCCGGATGACCTTCCCCGACGGATACGAGGGCTGGCTCGTCACCGGATATCAGCAGGGCCGGCAGATCCTGGCCGACAAGCGGTTCAGCTCGGCCGCCTCACACAAGCACCTGGCGTTCCCCTCCGACCGTCCTTCGGACCTGGAGGCGGACATACCCGGTCTGTTCGAGCACATGGACCCGCCGGACCACACCCGGTTCCGCAGGCGCCTGGCCGGCCAGTTCACCCTGCGCCGGATGCGCCAGCTCGCCGCCCGGATCGAGGAGATCACCGCGCACTACGGCGACGCGATGCTGCGCAAGGGGCCGCCCGCGGATCTGGTCACGGACTACGCGGTGCCGGTGTCCTCCCAGGTGATCTGCGAACTCCTCGGGGTCCCGGTCGCCGACCGGGAGCGGTTCGTCGCCGACTCGGAAGACCTGCTGCGCCTGGACATCGCCCCGCAGCAGGCCCAGGCCGCGCTGAAGAGCCTCGTCGACCTCACCGGTGAACTGCTCATGCGCAAGAAGGCCGAACCGGCCGACGACGTGCTCAGCGTGCTGGTGTCCGGCGACGACATCACCGTGGAGGAGTCCATCGGAGCCACCCTGCTGCTCCTGGTCGCCGGGCACGAGACCACGGCCAGCATGCTCTCGCTCGGCACGTACGCACTGCTCAACAACCCTGACCAGATGGCGCTGCTGCGCGCGGACGAATCACTGGTCGAGAGCGCGGTCGAGGAACTGCTGCGCTTTTTGACCATCGTCCACGTGGGCGTACAGCGCACCCCGACCGAGGACGTGGAGATCGACGGGGTGACCCTGCGCAAGGGGGAGACGGTGCTGATCCACCTTCCCAGCGCCAACCGCGACCCGGGCCAGTTCACCGACCCCGACCGTCTCGACGTCACACGAGGTGGCCACAGCCACCTCACCTTCAGCCACGGCATCCACCAGTGCCTGGGGCAGCAACTGGCCCGCCTGGAGCTGCGCATCGGCTACACCGCCCTGCTGCGGCGCTTCCCCGACCTGCGCTTGGCCGGGGACCCGCAGGAGATCCCGATGCGATCCGACATGGCCGTCTACGGCGTGCACCGGCTGCCGGTGACGTGGTGAACGGCACCGACGACACCGACGACACCGACGACGAGGAGTGCACGATGACGAACCCGTTCGACGCCCCCGACGCCGCATACCGGGTGCTGGTCAACGAAGAGCAGCAGCACAGTCTCTGGCCCCGGGACGTGCCCGCGCCGGGCGGGTGGTCGCCGGTGTTCGGGCCCGACACCCGGGACGCCTGCGTCGACTACGTGGACACCCACTGGAGCGACATGCGTCCGGCCTCGATACGGACAGCCGGATGACGACCGTGACAGAAGGGCGTTCACCCCTGCGGAGCTGGCAGTTCCGCAGGGTCATCGCCGCGGAGTTCACCTCCTCCGTCGGCACGCAGATGACCACGCTCGCGCTGCCGTGGTTCGTCCTCATGACCACGGGCTCACCGGCCCGGATGGGACTGGTGTTCCTGATCCAGATCCTGCCGGTGCCGCTGCTCGCCATGCCGGCGGGGCTGCTCGTCGCCCGCTGGGGCGCCCGTCGCGTCACGATCGCGGGCGACCTGTCCAGCGCGCTGCTGACGGCGGCGGTCCCCACCCTGTACGTGGCGGACATGCTGCCGTTCTGGGCGCTGTTGGTGATCGTGGCGCTCATCGGCTGTGTCGCGTCGGCCTACCTCTCGGCCCAGCGCATGCTGCTGACCGAGTCCATCGGACTCGATGAGGGGGTCGTCACCGCGGGCAACGCCCTGTTCGAGACGGCGACCTCCACGGCGCGCCTGGTCGGGCCGGCGATCGCGGGCTTCCTGATCGCGCAGTTCGGCGCACTCAACGTCCTGTGGATCGACGCCGCCTCGTTCGCGGTGTCGGCCGCCCTGCTGGTCGGGCTGCCACGCCACACCCCGGCCTCGGAGCCATCGTCCTCGCACCACATGGCCGAAGGCGTGCGCTACCTCTTCCGGGACCCGGTGCTGCGCACCCTCGCGTTCGCCGCCCTCGGGTACGGCATGCTCATGCCCGTCGTGATGCTCGCGCTGCCCGTGCTCGCCAAGAACCGCTACGACGCCGACCCGCACGTCGCCGGATGGCTCCTTGCGGCCTGGGGCGGCGGCACGGCCCTGGGCACCGTCGCCGTCGCCCGGCTCGCCCGCCAATTCACCCCCGTACGGCTGGCATCCGCGGGCGGCGTGGGCGCGGCGGTCGTGCTGTGGTTCCTGCCGTGGGACCAGCCGGTCACCACGCTGGCGGTGACCGTGGCGGCCGGCTGCATGTTCCTGCCCGCGGTGACCGCGCCGGCGGTCGCGCTGATGATGCTGCGCCCACCGGAACACCTGCGCCCCCACGTGGTTCCCGTGTTCGGCGCCGCCGTCTTCGTCGCCAGCCCGATCGCCTACGGCGTGGCCGGCATGTTGTTCGAGCACCTCGCCGTGAGCACCGTCCTCATGGCGGTCGCCGTGGGGGCGAGCCTCTGCGCGTTGCTGCTGGTCGGCTTGGCGCGCCGCACCCAGCCGGGCCCCGAGGCGGCCCTCACACCGCCCGCCCGACAGTCGGCGGAGCCGACCTGATGACCACTCACCCATAGGAGCGCTCATGCCGGATCACCATGGCAGCGGGGCCGGACAGCTGTCCAGACAGAAACTGCCCTCGCTCACCGGGCTGCGGTTCTTCGCCGCGGCCCTGGTCTTTCTCTTCCACGCATCGCTCCCCGAAGTCCTCGGCGGATTCGAGGACCAGGGATTCGCCGACGGATACGCGCAGGCGTTCAGCCGCGTCGGTTTCGCGGGAGTGTCCTTCTTCTTCATCCTCAGCGGGTTCGTGCTGGCCTGGTCGGCACGCCCGAAGGACACACTGCGGGCCTTTTACCGCCGTCGTTTGCTGAAGATATATCCCAACCACATCGTGATGTGGGCCGTCGCACTCTGCTTCTTCGCGACAATGACCCCTGTGCGCCCAGGGGTGTGGCTGACCAACCTCTTTCTCGTCCATTCCTGGATACCGCGTGCGGACACGGCCGTCTCCCTCAACCAGCCCAGCTGGTCGCTCTGCAGTGAACTCCTCTTCTATCTCCTCTTTCCCTTGCTGTGGCGCTGGATTCGCACCATCAGGAGCAGCCGTCTGTGGATGTGGTTCGGTCTCACCTCCACCGGGCTGCTGAGCACCCAACTGATGATCGACGGATGGATATCCGGGACCCCGCGGCTTCCGGACTGGCCGGTGTCCCTGATGCAGGCCTGGCTCGGCTACAACTTCCCGCCGCTGCGCCTCTTCGAGTTCGTCCTGGGCATGCTCGTCGCCCGGCTCCTGGCGGAAGGGCACCGCGTCTCCCTGGGCGTCACGCCCGCGCTGGCCCTGACCGGCGGAGGGTATGTTCTCGCGCTTGCCGTGCCCTGGCAGTACGGATTCAACGCGGTCCTGGCCGTCCCGCTGGCCCTGCTGGTGGCGGCCATCGCGCACGCGGACATCGCCGGACGCCGCACCGGCCTGCGGGGCCGCCTGCTCACCCTGCTCGGCGAGGTGTCGTTCGCCTTCTACCTCGTGCATTTCATGGTGCTGCTCATCGCCCACGACCTGCTGGAGGGAAGGCAGTTCGACACAGCCACGGCCCTCGCCGTCATCGCCCTCGCCTTCGCCGTGACCCTGCTGCTCAGCTGGCTGCTCTACGAGGGCGTGGAACGCCCGATCATGCGCCGGTGGGCCGGCGGCCCCAAGAGGACGGTGACCGCCGCGGAACCCGACCGGCCCCAACTCGTGGAGCACAGCGGCTGATCCTGAGGGGAACCACCCGATGCGTTCCGCCACGCCGCCCCGGCGGCGGGCGGTTCGCCTCACACCAGAGCGTCCAGCGCCTCGGCGACGGCGTTGCTCACCGTGATCCCGGCGTGGTGCAGCAGGTACTCCTCCCCGCCGACCAGGTCGTAGTGGATGTCCGGCACGCCGATCCGCCGCACCGGGGGCCCGCCGACCTCCGCCACCACCTCGCACACCGCCGCCCCAAGGCCGCCCAGCGCCCGGTGGTCCTCGATGGTCACCACCACCTCCGCGTTGGCACTCGCGTGCAGCACGGCCTCCCGGTCGAGCGGCTTGACCGTGTGCATGTTCAGGTGCCCGGCACTCACGCCCTGTGCGGCGAGCTCCCGCGCCGCCTGGGCCGCGACCAGGTTGGGATGCGGGCCGGTGGCGACGAACAGCACCCGGCCGGGATCCCGCAGGACCTTCGCCCTGCCGAGCACGAACGCGGCGCGCTCCTCGTACAGCGGCGTCGTGACGTTGCGCCCCAGCCGCAGGTACGCCGGCCCCGGGTCCTCAGCGATCGCCACGGTGGCCTGCGCCGCCTCCCAGGCGTCGGCGGGCACCACCACCGTCATGTTCGGCAGCATCCGGGTCATGCCGATGTCCTCGAGCGAGTGATGGGTCGGGCCGTAATGACCCGAGGCGAGACCCGCGTGCGTTCCCACGATCTTGACCGGCAGATTCGCACCCGCCACATCGATCTTGATCTGTTCGTAGGCACGGGCGATGGCGAAGGGGCTCATGCCGTTGGCGAACACCGGGCGGGCGGCCACCGTCATGCCGGCGGCCACACCCATCATGTTCTGCTCCGCGATACCGAGGTCCACGTGCTGACGCGGCAGTTCGACGGCGAAGTGGTCCTCGAAGTTCATGTCGGCGGTCAGACACGCCAGGTTCGGGTTCTCCCGCGCGAGCGCGAGCAGCATCATGGCGTACGCGTTGCGGCTCTCGATCGTCGAGCGGTTCTCCCAGACGTGGTCGAGGACCTCCGCCACGGTGCGACGCACCGCGATGTCAGTGCTCATGCCCGGTCACCTTCCAGGACGGCCAGCGCCTGACGCCGTGCCGACTCATCGAGGGTCGCCGAATGGCTCTGCTTGGTGTCCTGCAGCCCCGGCACTCCACGCGCCTTGACCGTGCGGGCGATGACGACCGTCGGCCGGCCCGGCTCGACGGGCCCGGTCAGCGCGGCACGGATCTGGTCGTGGTCGTGCCCGTCGATGCCGAGCACGCGCCAGCCGAAGGCACCCCACTTGTCGGCCAGGGGCTCCAGCGACATGCACTCGTCGGTGCGGCCGCTGATCTGCCAGCCGTTCCGGTCGACGATCGCGATCAGGTTGTCGGCGCCATGATGGGCCGCCGCCATCGCCGCCTCCCAGTTGGAGCCCTCCTGCAGCTCCCCGTCACCGAGGATCACAAAAGCCCGCTTGTCGTGGCCGAAGCGCTGGCCGGCCAGGGCGACACCGAGGGCCAGGGGGAGCCCATGCCCCAGGGCACCGGTGGAGAAGTCCACCCCTGGAAGCCGTTTCATCGGGTGACCGCCCAGCCGGCTGCCCTCCTCGGCGTAGGTGGCGCACTCCGACTCCGGGATGACCCCGGTGGCGGCGAGCACCGCGTAGAGCGCCGCGGAGGCCTGCCCCTTGCTCAGGATCAGATGGTCACGATCGCCCGACGTGCCCTCGCCCGCCGGGTCGCGCAGAACCTCCGCGTAGAGCACGGCCAGGAGGTCGGCGATCGAGATGCTGCCGCCGATGTGTACGCCGTTGGGGGAGGCGCTCATCTCGATGATCTTGCGCCGGATCTGCAGGGAAAGCTGCCGTGCCGTGGTCTGCGGAGGCGACTGTATGAGCATGGGGGATGGATCCTTCCGTAAGTCGGCCGGCGCCTTGACCAGACCGCCGGGTTGCGGTGCCCGAAGGTCACACCACGCCGCAGGCGGCCCGGGGGGCCGGCCGGCGCACCTGGAAGAGCGATTCGCGAACGGACTCGATGAACCGGTAGTCGATCTCCAGCGTCACCGGGTCCGCATGGGTCAGGAACACCCGCAGCGGACTCGTCAGCAGGTCATGGGTGGGCACGATGACGTCACCGGGGCCCCGCTTGACCACGAGGTCCACCACCGAGGGCCGGTCGCGGATCTCCTGGACCAAGGCCTCGTCGACCGAGACCACGGTGCCGGACAGCGAAGTCGGGGCGTTGTAGACGGCGGCAGGCTGACGCCGCTCGTAGATCCCGTCGGCGTGCTGGGCGAGGAACTCCTGGGGGCGGAGGTAGGCCAACGCCGTCAGGTCGGCGCTGTTCACGCCGATGGCCCGGTCGTGGAAGGCGGGATGCAGATGCCCGTTGACGCGGGCGCCGACCTCGACCAGCGCCGGACCGGCATCGGTCACGATCAGTTCGGTGTGCGCGGGACCGTGCTGAATGCGCAGGACGTCGAGGACCGTACGGGTGTAGGCGGCCAGTTCCGCGACCACCGGAGTGTCCGAAGGCAGCAGGATGTCGCGGTTGTAGATGGGCTTGCCGTTGTCCAGCAGGCGCTTCTCGTACCGCCAGACACCGCAGACGTAGTGATGGCCGTCGACGCTCACGGTGTCGACGATGTACTCGGTGCCCTCCAGGTAACTCTGGACGAGCACCTCGGTGTTCGCGCCGTTGAACACGGTGGTGCTGGACAGCACCGACCGGAACGCGGAGCGCAGCGCCTCGGCGTTGCGGCAGACGGTGACGCCGTCGGTGGACGCGGATGCCAGCGGTTTCGCCACACAGGGCCAGTGCCCGTTGGCCTCGACCCACGCAACGGCCTCTTCCACGTCATCGGTGAGCAGCTGTTGGGCGGTTCGCAGCCCCGCCGCGGAAACGGTCTCGATCATCTTGTACTTGTCGCGACGCGCATCGGAGTGCGTGGTCCCGTTGGTGCGGACATCCAGCGCCTCGCTCAGCCGGTCCGCGAGCAGGACACCCGGCTCCTGGCCGGGCAGCACGAAACGCACCCCGGCCTCTTTGAGAACCTGCTCGGTGCCGCCGTCCGGGTCGTAGACCAGCCAGTCGAGATACGCGGACCGGTCCCACGGCTGCATCCGGGAGATCGGCTCGGCACTGCTCTGCACGTGGATCACGTCGAAGCCCAGCCGGTTGAACGCCGCCGGCAAGTAGTTGCCCGTCCCGTACGCGTCGACCAGGACACCGACCGAGCGGCCCCTGGACCTGCGCACCACCTCGGAGGAGCGGTCCCCCAGCTCCTCGATACCCCTGTCCACCATCAGCTCAGTCATCGGATTCTCCCGCCTCGGGTCATCGCGGTCAGAGCTCAGAACGTAGGAGCTGGGAAACGCGGGGAAGCGGGTGATACGACTTGAGACACATGGGGGCACCCCCAAAGGCACACAGCCGAAACCGGGGCCCGACGCCGTCGGCATGGTGATCTCCCGGGCGCTCTTGCCGATTCCCCGAGGAAGGTGCGGGATGACTTACTCAGCCGACGAGGACCGCTACGGCCGCCTGCGCTACCGGCGCGCCGGGCACAGCGGGCTGCGACTGCCGCCCTTGTCCCTGGGGCTCTGGCACAACTTCGGTCCCGACCGCGCAGCCGACGTCCAACGGGCTCTGCTGCTGCGGGCCTTCGATCTGGGCATCACACACTTCGACCTCGCCAACAACTACGGCCGACCGGTGTTCGGATACGCCGAGACCCGCTTCGGAGAGGTGCTGAAGAGTGACCTGAGCCGCTATCGGGACGAGATCGTCCTGTCCACCAAGGCCGGCTACGAGAGCTGGCCGGGGCCCTACGGCATCGGCGGCTCCCGCAAGTACCTGATGGCTTCGCTCGAGCGCACCCTGCGCCGCCTGGGCGTGGAGTACGTCGATGTCTTCTACTCGCACCGGCCCGACCCGGACACACCGGTCGAAGAGACCATGAGCGCCCTCGCCGACGCCGTGCGGCAGGGCAAGGCCCTGTACGCGGGCATCTCCAACTACTCCCCGGAGGCGACGCGGCAGGCCGCCGACGTGCTCACCGACGCCGGTGTGCCCCTGACGCTCCATCAGCATCGTTACTCGATGTTCGACAGGACGCCCGAGCGAGGGCTCTTCACGGAACTGGCCCGGCTCGGCACCGGCGGCACGGTCTTCTCCCCGCTCGCACAGGGACTGCTGACCGATCGCTACCTCAGTGGCCGGGTGCTTCCCGGCACTCGCGCGGCGGCCGGCATGTTCCTCTCCGCCGAGGACATCACCGACACGTATCTGCAGCGGGCCAAGGCGCTCAACGTGATCGCGGGCGAACGAGGCCAGAGTCTTGCCCAGCTGGCCCTCAGCTGGGTGTTGCGCCGGCCGGAGGTCACCTCGGCGGTGATCGGGGCCAGCAGTGTCTCCCAGCTGGAGGCCAATGTGGCGGCGCTGGACGCGCCGCCGCTCACCGAGCGGGAGCTGGCCGCCATCGAGCCGTACGCGGTGGATCGGGCCGCGGAGTGACCCGCCGGCCCAGGTGACCGCTCATGTCGCCACGCGCAGACCGTGGGCCGCACGCGTGTCGCCGGGGTGGATGAGCCGCATCGAGGAGGCCTTGTTGACGGCGTCCAGGCGGCTGACCGCGCTGAGCTTCTCGAAGATGTTGCTCAGGTGCCGTTTGACGGTGCCCTCCGCGATCCCCAGCTGCACGGCGATCTGACGGTTGCTCAGGGCTGCTGCCGCGTGGGTGAGGACCTCCAGCTCGCGCGCCGACAGCTCCGAGCCGGTCACCGGGCCGCTGCCCGCGGCCCGCAAGGACCGCCGGTGCAGCGGCAGCGTCACCGTCTGGTAGGAACGGGCCCCCCGTTGCGCGCACACGGCGTCGACGACGCTGCCGTAGCCGACGCTCTTGTGCAGATAGCCGTGGATGCCCAGGTCCAACAGCCGCTGCACGAGGCGCGGTTGCTCCAGCATGGACAGCACAAGCACACGGCAGGCCGGAATGCCGTGCAGCAGACGCGTGGCGATCGCCTCGCGATCGTCGGCCGGAACCATCTGGACATCGAGCACCACGAGGTCGGGCCTGGTCCGTGCGACCAGCGTGAGCAAGTCGGCCACCTGGCCCGTCTGGCCCACGACCTCGATGCCGGGCTCCGTGTCCAGCAACGCGCAGAGAGATTCGCGCAGCAGTCTCTGCTCGTCTGCGATCACAACGCGTACGGATGCGTGGGACATGGCAGGCAGTACTCCTGTGTTTCCGGGCAAGTGGGTGGGCGGCGCGCCGGACCTTCGTACGTCATGGGAGCGGAATGCATGCCGGTCTCGCGGTGCACGGAAATTGCCGGCACTCGGAAATCGATCCCGGGCAGCGTAGAACCCAATTCTCGCCCAGAGCAGTGGATTTCCGAACCCACGTTTCTGAAAACGGTGCGTTGCCTGTCGACCGTCAGCGGCGCACACGAATCACGTTAGCGACGTCCATTGTCCGGGCCTATATGCACTTCTCATATGTACCCGTGAACGATTCCCGGAACGATTGCGGACAGGGGCCGAAAGCCACGCCCGCATGTGCCTTTGAGCGCGCCGGCATGTGACAGAAGTCGTAGCACCACCGGCCCGGCACGGTCCGCCGCCTACGTTTCTGGCGTCCCCGGGCCGATCAGGCCCTCCGTTGCCACAGGGAGGAACGCCGATGGCGCCCTCGACTCAATCTCCCACGATGCGAGGACACGTCGACTACGACTTCAGCAAGGTCGCCCCGGAGATCCGCAAGAGACTCCGGCCGCTGGGCGCACTCGACAACTGGCACGCGATCCGCGCGATCCTCGCGGACTACGTGGGTGTCGCCGTCGCGATCTGGGCGTGCCTGTACATCTCCTGGTGGCTGTACCCGCTGGCGTTGCTCTTCATCGGCTCGACCCAGCGCGCGATGGTCAACCTCCTGCACGAGGCGTCGCACAAGGTTCTCAGCCGCAATCCGGCGCTCAACCTGACCCTGGGGACGGTGTTCTCCGGCTATCTCGTCTTCCACCTGTACTCGCCCTACCGGACCAGCCACATCGGCTTCCACCACCGCTACCTGGGAGACCCGCAGAAGGACCCCGACTACGAGTTCCACCGGGATCTGGGCCTGTACGACCCGGCCAAGTCGGACGCCCGCTTCTTCCTGGAGAACATCGCGCTGGCCGTCCTGGGCCTGCGCACCGCCTCGTACGTCCGGTACATCGTGCGGGACCGGATCTTCTACCGGGGGCCGGGAACCAACGTCTCCATGCCGGTCGGCCTCGGCGCGGAACGGCTGATGTTCGCCGTGCAGTGGGTGCTGATCACGGGGGCCTGCGCCGCCACCGGAACGCTGCATCTGCTGCTGCTCTTCTGGATCGTGCCGCTGTTCACCAGCGCGGTCGCCGTGGGATGGCTCTCGGAACTCGCCGAGCACTACCCGATGCCCGAGAGCGAGCGCGCCCAGCTGCTGATGACGCGCAACCGCCATGGATGGGCCCTGGAGAACTACCTGCTCGGCAGGCACCACGACAACTACCACCTGGTGCACCACCTCAACATGAGCATCCCGTTCTGGAACATGAAGCGCGCCCACCGCATCCTGCTCGACGATCCCACCTACGCCCGCTGGGACGCCCTGTGGGGCGGCATCGTCACCCGCGCCAAGAACAGGGCCGGCGCGGAGACGGTCGTGACGTACGCCGCCAAGTACCGGCGCTGGCGCCGGGCCGGCGGGGACCCCCAGGCCTCTTCGCCCACCTTCGCCGAGGTGTTGACCCTCGCACACACCAAGCCCGCGGAGCCTGCGGAGCCTGCGGGGAGGCACGCATGATCGACCGGACCTACTCGACGCGGTGGCGCTCGTACCTCAACACGGCCGGCTCCGGGCTGCAGAGCCGCGAAACCCGCGAGGCGGTGGCCGACTACCTCACGCTGGAAGGGACGATCGGCTCCTACTTCGCCGAACGTGCCTACGCGGAACTGATCCAGGACGGGGTGTACCGCAGCCTCGCGCAGCTGTTCAACTGTCCGCGGGAAGCCGTGGCGATGTCGGACTCCGCGACCCGCGCCTGGCACAGCGCCGTGGCCGGCCTGACCCTGACCGCAGGCGACACCGTGTGGACGACGCCGTACGAATGGGCCGGCAACCTCCTCTTTCTCAAGAACGCGCAGAGAACCGCGGGATTCTCGATCCAGGAGATACCACTCACCCCGGACGGGGACGTGGACATCGAATGGTGCCACCAGCACATCAGCGACCGGGTTGCCCTGATCTCGGTGACACACATGCCCTCCTGCACGGGGGCCCTCACCCCGCTGGCCCCCTTCTCGGAACTCGTCCGTGACCGGCGCACGCTGCTGGTCGTCGACGCCTGCCAGTCGGTCGGGCAGCTCCCCATCGACCTGACGGACACGCCCGTCGACCTGCTGACGGCGAACGGCAAGAAGTCGCTGCTCGGGCCGCGCGGCACAGGCTTCGCGGTGGTGTCCCCCCGCTTCCTCGCGGCAGCCGAGCCGGTCAGCGTCGACGTGCACACCCACGCGTTCGCACCCGGCGGCGGCATCCGTCACCTCACCGGCGGCGCGACCAGGTTGGAGCTCGGTGAGCGAAGCGTGTCGGCCTTCGTCGGGCTCGACACCGCCCTGCGGCAGGCCCGGTCCAATGACTGGGACGGGATGGCCGGTCTGTCGAAAGACCTGCGCGAGCGGGCCCGGCAGATCCCGGGGCTGCGCGTGCACGCTCCGGGCACCCACCACACCGGCATCATCTGCGTCACCCACGAGCGCATCGGGCCCGAGCAGCTGTGGCACGAGCTGTGCCGGGCGGGTGTCGCCTGCTGGCTCATCGACGGCGCACACACCCCCAACTACCTCCTGCGCAACGGTATTTCGCACGCGGTGCGGCTGGCTGTGGGACCACGCACGACGCAGCAGGAGATCGACTACGCGATCGGCGTCCTGGAAGAGATCGGCAGCCGCCGGGCCTCCGTGCCCGCCATGGCAGCCCCGCGGGAGAAGGAGTGGTCAGCGTGAAGAAGATCATCATTCTTGGCGTCAATGCCACCAGCGCCAAGTACGTCCCCCGGGCGCTGCGTTCGGCCGGGTTCGAGCCCGTCTTCCTGGCGGACCCCGAGGAGTTCGCCGGCCAGGCCGCCGAGAGCCTGCGGGACTGCGCCTGCTTTCCGACGGACATCCAGGACCGGGCCGCGGTCCTGCGTCTGCTGGCCGACGAACCGTCGATCACCGAGGACGCGTTCGCCATCACCGGCTTGTACGACGAGAAGTTCCCGCTCATCGCGGAGATCGCCGCCACCTACGATCTGCAGGGGCCGGAGCCGGTCGCCGTGCGGCTGGCCTCCAAGTCCGAAGTCGCGTCTCTCATACCGGAGTTCAGCCCGCCGACCCGGCAATTCACGGCAGGCGAGGCAGCCCGGCTTGCAGTGGACCCCGCCACCCTCGCTCCGGCGCCCGACGGCTACATCCTCAAACCGGCCGAGCAGGCCGGCGGGCGCGGCGCGGCGCGTCTGCCCCAGGGGGCCGGACCGCTGGACGTGTGGAACGCCGTGGCCACCACCGGCCTCTCGCAGGACGCTGCCCACCCCTGGGTGCTGCAGGCGGACATCCGCGGGTCGCTGTTCAGTCTGGAGGGCTACGTCACCGAAGGCCGGATCGTCTTCGTCGACTTCTCCCAGCGCGGGCGCATCTCCTGGACGGAGGTGAGCAACCTGCTTCCTGCCGATCGCCGGCTGCCCCGCGGTACCGAGGACCTGTGCAAGACCGCTGTCACCACGCTCGTCGAACGCTCCGGTCTGTCCCAGGGCTACTTCCACTGCGAGTTCCTGGTCAACGGCAAGCGGCCGTTCCTCATCGACGCCAACATCGGACGCCTCGGCGGCGGTGCCATCGTCGAGCAACTCGGGCTCGCTCACGGCCTGGACCCGGCCGAGATCCTCGCCCATGTCCTCACGCTGGGCCTGCCGGCCGCAGGCACCAGCCCGGAGCCCGCCTACCACCCCCAGGGCAGTGGCGAGTCCACCCTGTCGTACTACTACGGCATCGAAGAAGGCGGGCAGATCACCTCGGTGACCGCGCCGGACGGCGGACGCTGCCTGCACACCCAGGTCGCGCCGAAGGGGGCCCGCGTCGGGCCCGTGGGCACCGGCGACGCCGCCTGGGTCGGGATGCTCACCGGCCTCACGAGCGACGTGGCACGTGAGATCGAGAACGTCGTGGTGCACACCACCGACGGCCCGCGCCGGCCCGCCTGGGTGGCGCCCTCATGAGTCGTGAGCGTGCGGCGCCGCCCGGCGGCTGGACGATCTACGCCGTCCGCTTCCTCACCTACAGCACATGGGGCGTTCTGTACCCCTTCTTCACGGTGTGGCTGCTGGACCAGGATTCCTTCTCGACCGCGGACTGCGGCCTGATCACCGGCGCCGCGGTCCTGGCGAACCGGCTCGGCTCCCTGGCATTCGTCCGCGTCCTGCCGCCGGGCAGCGAGCGGGCCTCCATCATCGGTTCGCAGCTCGTGATGGCTGCGGCAGCAGGCCTGATGTGTGCCATGGCGCTGCTCCCGGTCGGCTCGCTCATCGCCTGGATGCTGGTCTCGGGGATCTTCGGCCTCGCGGGTTCGCTGGCCACGCTCGCCCAACTCACGCTGATCGTGCACCAGTTCGGCCCGGAGGAGACCCGTCGGGCCTTCTCCTACGAGAACGTCGCACTCAACGCGGCCGGCGGCCTGGCCCCCTTCGTCTCCTCTCTGGCCTACGCCGCCACGGGCCGGTACTACGTGCTGGCCCCGATCGGGTTCGCCGTGCTCGCGGGGCTGCTGGCGACGCGCCTCGCGACGGGACGCGTGCCGGTGCGCGAGACGCCGGGGAAGGCGCCGGATCCCGCAGTTCTGCCCCGGGGCATGGGCGCCCTGCTGGGGGTCAACTTCCTGACCCACATCACGTACGCGCAGTTCTACGGCGTGTTCGCCGCCTACGCGAGCCCGAGCCTGGGAGCACGCAGCGTCGGCCTCCTGTTCGCCTTTGCCAGCGTCGCCATCGTGGTGACGCAGGCGCTGGTGACCCGGCTGTGCCGAGAGGCGCGCGAGCCCGCCCTCATCGTGGGCGCCAACCTGGCCCTGGGAGCCGGCACCATCCTGCTCGTGGCGCCGCAGGGCGGCATGGCGCTCATGCTTCTCGCCGTCCTCGCCATCACCATCGGCGAGATGCTCTACGGCCCGGTGTACCAGACGCTGGCCGTCGCGGTCGCGGGTGGACGTACGAGCCTGGCCGTCGGCGCCCTGACCTTCGTCTGGGGACTGGCCGAATCCCTCGCCGTGGCAGCGGGACTGTGGCTCATCGGGGCCGGCCTCGGCGCCGCGACGTTCTTGATCGGAGGCGGGGCGGCCCTGGCCGTCGTCGTGATCGTCGCCGTAATGCACCGCAGCTTCGCTGCCATGGCGAACACCCCCGTGCCCGTGCCCGCGGCCCGGCGCACCGCCGATTCCACTTCGTGACGGGAAGAGACAACGTGGCATCCGCACCCTCCACCCATCAGCGCCCCACCCTCGACCAGCGCCCGGCTCGCGTACTCAAGTTCGGCGGGACCTCGATGGGAACCACCCCCGAGCAGCTCGCACGGATCGCGCGCATCGTTGCCGCAGCCCACCGGCACAGCAACGTCGTGGCCGTCGTCTCCGCCCGCGGCGATTCCACCGACCGGCTCATCGACGAGGCACGTTCGGCCGTCGCCGTGCCGCCGAGCCGCGAACTCGACCAGTTGATGGCCACGGGAGAAGCCCGCTCGGCCGCCCTGCTGGCGATGGCACTGCACGAACTGCGCATCCCCGCGGTGTCATTGCTGGGAGCGCAGGCCGGATTCACCGTGTCCGGCGAGCACACCAACGGGCGCATCGAAAAGCTGGACACCACACGGCTGCGCCAGACGCTGTCCCATGGGCAAGTGGCCGTCGTGGCCGGCTTCCAGGGCCTGACCGCGGACGGCGATGTCATCACCCTGGGCCGGGGCGGCTCCGATACGTCGGCCGTGGCTCTGGCCGTCGCACTCGGCGCCGCGGCCTGCGAGATATACACCGACGTCGACGGCGTCTTCTCGGCAGACCCGCGCATCGTGCCGCAGGCTCGGCTGATTCCGGTCGTCCGCAACAGCGTCATGTCGGAGATGGCCTATGCCGGAGCCCGGGTACTGCACACGCGCTCGGTGGAACTGGCCGGCCGCGCGGGCGTCGCCCTGCACGTACGGAGCACCTTCAGCCGCAGCCCGGGGACCGTCGTGGTCTCCGAACAGGAAGGAGAACCCGTCATGTTGGAAACCGAGGACCGTGTGGCAGCGGTGTCCCACGAGCCGGGGAACGCCCGGATCACGATCGTGAGCGCCTCTCCCGAGGCCCCACTGCCGGGGACCGAAGTTCTGGCCCTGCTGGCCGACGCGTCGGTGCCGATCGACGTGATGACCAGGTTCACCGACAGGGCGCAGCGGCACGGGTGGGACTTCACGGTGCCGGCCAAGGACATCGACACCGTGACCAGCCTGCTCGCGACCCTGCCCTGCCGGGTCGCGGTCGACCCCGCCGTGGCCAAGGTGTCGGTCGTCGGCTCCGGTCTGCTCAGCGACCCCCGAACCCTGGGCCGCCTGCTGAACACGCTGCTCGCCGAGGGGATCGACCCCCTGTCCCTGGCCACCTCGCAGAGCCGGATCTCCGCGACGGTCGCCGAACCCGACTGCTCCCGCGCGGTGGCGGCCCTGCACGCGGAGTTCGTGTCCGCACCCGACCTGCACGAGTCGATCGGATCGACGGCCGTCACCGTCGGTTCATCCGTTTGACCCGCCCGGCCCGGGCGCGGCAGGCGCGCCTGCTCCGCTGCGTGCCGATCACGTCCTTGAAGCCTTCCTGCGCGCCACCCGCCAGCCACCGAAAGGGGCCCTCCATGACCGAGCCGGATCTGCTCCGCGCCGGGCACCACCTGCGGGTACTGCGACAGTCGCGCACGACGGGTAACGCCGACGGGGTGTTCGCCTACATCCCACCCGACGAGGGCTGGTGCCAGAACAACGCGGGCATCATCACGGGCCCCGAGGGGGTCACGGTCATCGACACGGTCGCGACCGAAGCACGCACGCAGGCCCTGCGCGCCTCCATGGAAGCCCTGCGCGCGGGACCCGTCCGCAAGGTCGTCAGCACACACCATCACGGCGGCCCCATCTCCCGCAACGGTGCCTTCCCCGAGGCGACCGTCATCGCGCATTCGCTGACGCGCAGCGAGATGGCGGAGACAGAACCCGCTCCGACGGAGCTGTGGCCTGGCGCCGGCCGGGGCGACGTGCGTCCCGTTCTGCCCTCGGTCACTTTCGACGAGCGCCTCACCCTGTACAGCGGGGAGCGACGCATCGAGCTCGTCTTCTGCGGGCCCGCGCACACCACCAACGACGTGGTGGTGTGGCTGCCGGGAGACCGGGTGCTGTTCACCGGCGACGTGGTGCTGGCGGGGGCGGCCCCGTGCACGGTGATGGGCTCCGTGGAAGGGGCGTTGGCGGCCATCAGGACCCTGCGGGCCTTCGGCGCCCGTACGGTCGTCTGCGGGCGCGGTCCCATCCGGGGCGCGAAGGTCTTCGACGAGACGGAGGCCTACCTGCGGTGGATCCAGATCGTCGCGATGGAGGGCTGGCAGCAAGGCCTGACACCGCTGGAGACCGCCAGGAGGACAGGGACGGGCCGCTTCTGCCACCTGACCCGCGCCGAGCGCATCGTGGGCAACCTCCACCGGGCCTACGCCGAACTCGAGGGCGGCGCCTTGGGCCGGCCCCTGGAACTGCCCCAGATCTTCCGGGAGATGGCGGAGTTCAACCACATGGCGTCACCACCGCTTCCCTGACCGGAGACAGCGAGAGCAGGCCGGTGTTCGTGCTCTCAGCCGTCCATTGACAGAACCGCTCGGTTGGTTTTTTCTTGGCTATGAGTGTGCGGCCAAGGCCGTCCGAGTTCCCTCCGAACAGCTCTTTCGTCAGCACAGTCAGTCATACGAAGGAAGGAACAGACGTGTCTGCTGGAACGATTGCGGATGCACAGGCCGGGATCCCCGATGTGGTTCGGCTCACGCCGAACTTCGACGTGGACTCCCTGGTACGCGACGTGCAGGCCCTGCGCGCGGAACAGGCCGCCGACTGGAAACTGCAGAAGACCTTCGTCACCGATGACCACCTGGTCGAGACCGAACTCGACTGGCACATCATGCCGCTGCGCAGCACAGGCGGGGACAAGGCGCGCACCGACCCGGGCGGACCGGGCCTGGTGTCGTTCGCCGACACCTCCCACACAAAACTCGCCCCGCACCTGCACGCGGTGATGCGAGCGATCCCGTCGCCGCTGCGCTCCGTGCGCCTGATGGCACTGGGCCCGGACACCTACGGCCCCGACCACTTCGACAACAAGTACGCGCTCACCTGGGGCATCGCCCGACTGCACGTACCGGTGATCACGCTGCCCGAGGCGAAACTGTTCTTCGGACAGACCCCGTACGTATGGGAAGCGGGCTCGCTCTGGTTCGGCAACTTCGCCCGCACCCACCGGATCGAGAACAGCGGCCGCAGCCACCGCGTGCACTTCGTGCTGGATGTGCAGGTGACCGAGGCGCTGTTCGATCTGTTCCCGCCGGAGGTCCGCGCCGAGCTGCCCTTCGACAAGATCATGGTCAACCGTGATGAGCAGCCGTTGCGGCCCTCGGCCCTGCACCAGGTCGCCTTCGAGGTACCGAAGTCCTTCACCGACTGGGAGGAGGCCGACGGCGAGTTCCTCATCGACCAGCCGACGGTCCCGTCCGAGATCAGGGTGCAGGACGGCCGTCTGGTGCTGCACTACGACGGAGCCCCCTACGCGGGCCTGGTGCACATCGGGGACAACGAATTCCGCTTTCAGGGATGGACCGACGAGCGCACCGTCCAGGTCGTCGACGACGGGGGGCAGCGACGGGTCGTGCTGCGTACCAGGGTCGGCAAGCAGGTCCGGACGCTGGCGCTCCCGGCGACGCCCCAGAGTGTGTGAACCGCCACGGTGGAGGCCGATATGAGCATGACCGTGAACAGCTGCCGGACGACCGGCTTCGGCTCCCCGACCGAGGGGCTGGGCAAGGAGGAATGGGACCGGCTGGCGGGTGACCACCTCTATGCCACCAGCGGGTGGCTGGACTTCTGTGTCGATGACCCCGGGGGCCGCACGCTCACCGGCAACGTGCACGCCCGGCTGCCCGGCGGCACCGCTGCCGTTCCGGTCACCGCGGTGTGGGAGGAGAACAACGGGTTCTACCAATGGAGCCGGCTGCTGGACAAGGCGGGCCTGCCTGCGGTGAGCCCGCAAGGTCTCCTCGTCGGCCCGCGCCGTGGCTATCAGACGAACCTGCTGATCAGCGACGGGGTGGAGCGCACCGAAGGGGCCTCAGCCCTGGTGGAAGAACTCGCCGGCCTGCGCAGGCGGGCCGTGGCGGACCGGATGTTCGACCACGGCGACCCCGACCAGATCCCGTGCCACGGCATGTTCCTGACCAGCGCCGACGTGCGCGCCCTTCGCTCCGCCGGGGTACGCGCCGAGCCCGTACTGTGCGCCGCCGACGCCTGGATCCGTACCGAGGGCGGTGACTGGGACGGCTGGATGCGCACGCTGCCGTCCAAGCGCCGCGGCGAGCTGATCCGCCGGGACCAGCGGCGCTTCGATTCCGCGAACTACCACTTCATCGAGAAGCCGCTCTCGGAATGCTATGAAGAGGCGGCCCTGATGTCCCAGGGCACCCAGGCCCGCTACGGGCAGCCCGCGGATGTCTCGGTGCTCGCCGAGTCCCTGCGCGTCCAGGCCGAGACGATGGGCGAGGCGGCACGGGTGCTGATGTGCGGCCGAGAGGGCGAACCCCCCGTCGGGTTCCTGCTGTTCTACCGCTGGGGCGACGCGACCTTCCTCAAGGGCGCCGGATTCCACTACGACCAACTGGTCGGTGTCGCCGAGTACTTCAACCTCGTCTACTACGAGCCGGTCCGCGACGCGCTGCGCCATGGCAGGCGCTGGATGCACGCCGGCATCGCGTCGACCGACACCAAGGCGATGCGCGGCGCCGAGGTCCGCCCCCTGTGGATGCTCGATGTGTTCGGCGACGCCGCCCACAACGACGCCATCCGCGCCTACAACGCGGCCCAGCTGCGCGAACTCACCGAGTCCTCCACAGCGGTGGCCAAGGCAGTGGTCGAAGACGAGTGGTTGGAGTTCTGTTGAAGTCGCGCCTGTTGCTCAACGGGGATTTCGCTCGTTTCTGGCTGAGTCAGGTGCTGACCAGCGTCGCGTCGAAGAGCATGACGATGGTCTTCCCGCTGCTGGCGACGATCTCGTTCGCGGCCACGCCCTTCGAGGTGGGCGTGGTCGCCGCCGCCCAGTACGTGCCGGTGCTGGTGGTGACCCTCTTCATCGGAATGTGGCTGGACCGGCGACCACGGCGGCCCACGCTGCTGTTCACCGACGTGGCGGGCGGGCTGGCGCTGCTGATCATCCCGGTTCTCAGCGGGCTCGACGAGTTCCATCTCGGGATGCTGTACGCGGTCGCCTTCGGCTTCGGCTCACTCGTCGCCATCGCCGAGGTCTGTGCGCAGGCGTATACGCCGAGTCTGGTGCGCGAATCCGAACTGGTCGCCGCGATCGGGCGGCTCGAAGCGGTGTTCACGCTGGTCGTGGTCGCCGCACCCGGCCTGGGCGGGCTGCTCATGAACTGGCTGGGCGGCTCCGGCGCGGTTCTGATGGGGGCGGTGCTCTACCTGATCGCGGCGCTCGTCCTGCTCAGCGTGAACCGGCGCGAGCCGCCGGTCGTCGCGCCGGTGACTCGCGAACGCATGGTGAGCGAAATCGCCGCGGGCGCCCGGCTCCTGCTGTCCATACCCGTACTGCGGACGCTGATCGGGCAGGCCGCGCTGTTCAACTTCTTCGAGCAGGCGATGCTGACCCTGTACACCGTGTACGCGGCCTCCGTCGTCGGCGTCACGCCGGCGCTGCTCGGCCTGACCGTGACGCTCGGCGCCGTCGGTTCCATGCTGGGCGCGGTCGCCGCCGAGCAGGCTGAACGCAGGTGGGGGCTGAAGCGTGTCGTCGTGGCGAGCATGGCCATCGCATCGTTCGCGCCGGTGCTGATCCCGCTCGCCACGGATCCCACCCCGCTCACCGTGACGATCTGGTCCGTTTCCTTCGTTCTCTACGGATTCGGTCTGACCGTCTACAACGTCTTCAGCACCTCCACCCGCCAGAGGCTCACCCCGGACCATTTGCGTGGCCGCGTCGCGGCGACCACTCGCCTCGTCGCCTACGGGCCGCTCAGCGCCGGCACGCTGCTCGGGGGCAGCCTCGGCTCACTGTTCGGGGCGCGTGAAGGACTGTGGATCACGGTGGCCCTGCTGATGGCGGCTTTCCTGCACTTCGTCGTGGCGATGAAGCGCACCCGGATCCCGGACCTGCGGGCCGAACCGGAACTGGCGAAGTGAGGGTGCGGGGCGTGTCTGGCCCCGCACCCTCACTTCCCGCTCTCAGCGGTCCTGGCCAAATGGCTCCGTCTGCCAGAACCACGGTTCGTCGAACGCCGGCTTGAGGTCGTCGAACCACACCGCGTGCTCGTCGTGCTTGGCGAAGAACGGCCGGCCGACCCAGTTCGGATCGCGCGCCTGCAGAAAGCGGCAGCAGAACACGTCCTGGCCGGCGATGCGGGCGATGCCGTCGACTGCCACCTTGCCGGGCGAGGCGGACATGACCGGCCCGCGCGCCGTGCGCTCCAGCCCGGAGACCGATGAGATCGCGTCGCGGTAGATGGACACGGCTCGGTCCAGCGGCAACTCGAAGTACTGGCTGGCTCCGGTGTCCCGCTCCACGAACATGTAGTACGGCGCCACACCGAGTCGGGTCATCGTCCGCCACATCTGGGCCCACACGGCCGGGTCGTCATTCACATGGCGCACCAGAGGTGCCTGCGCACGGATGACGGCGCCGGTATCCCTGATCCGCCGGATGGCCTGCCGGCAGGCATCCGTCTCCAACTCGCGGACATGGGAGAAGTGCGCCATCACGGCCACGTGCCGACCCGCCGCAGTCGCCTCTTCCAGAAGGCGCAGCAGGTCCGTCGCATCGGCGTCGGTGGTGAAGCGGTAGGGCCAGTAGGACAGTGCCTTCGTCCCGATGCGGATGTTGCGGATGTGTGCGAAACGGGGTTCCAGCAGCGGGGAGAGGTAGGACCGGAGCCGGTCCGTAGACATGATCATCGGGTCCCCGCCGGTGAACAGCACATCCGAGACCTCGGGGTGGGCCGCAAGATACTGGAGAGCTTGCTCCGGCCCGGACACGGCCTGCTTCAGTTCCGCGACGCCGATGAACTGGGCCCAGCGGAAGCAGTATCCGCAGTACGCGTGGCAGGTCTGGCCCTGTCCGGGGAACACCAGCACCGTCTCCCGGTACTTGTGCTGCAGACCGACGAGCGAGCCCGTCTCGTCCTCGGGGACGTTCGCCTGCAGCTGCTCCCCGGGGTGGGGGTTGAGCTGCAGCCGAGCCCTGTTGACGGCGCTGCGCAGTTCCGCGCGGGGCGCCTTGCGGTCGATCAGTTCGGCGACCTCCTGGTATGCCGGCTCGGGCAGCATGTCGCGGTCGGGGAAGGTCAGCCGGTAGATCGGATCGTCGGGAGCCCTGTCCCAGTCGATGAGTTCGTCGAGCACGTAGTTGTTGACCTTGAACGGCAGGACCGCGCTCACCACCTCGATGTCCCGGCGGACGGCAGGGTCCAGCCGCTGTACCTGAGGCAAGTGGGCCAGCCGCGCCCCGGGAACCGCCCGCATCTTCATGGGGCTGGGGGACTTCCCCGTCATGCTCGCTCCTTCGTCATGCCGGTGCGCGAGAGCCCGGTGGCCGAGGCAAGGGCCCGGGACAGCGCACTCACTGCCTGGTCAACCTGGGCTTCCTCCACGATCAGAGCGGGGAGCAGCCTCAGTACGTTTCTCAGTGGTCCGCCGATCTGCACCAGCAGCCCCTGGGCGATGGCCTCTTGCTGGACACGGAGCGCCTTCTCGGGGTCCGGCCGGCCGTCCGGTGACGAGAACTCCCAGCCGAGCATGAGGCCGAGCCCGCGAATGTCACCCACGACCTCGTGCTCCTCGGCGATCTCCATCAGTCCCTCGGCGAGCCGGAGGCCCTGGAGAGACGCGTTCGCCACGAGTTCTTCGTCCGCGATGACGTCGAGCGTGGCCAGCGCCGCAGCGCAGGCCACCGCGTTGCCGCCGTAGGTTCCGCCTTGTGAGCCCGCGGGGGCGGCGCTCATCAGCCGTTCCGACGTGGCCATCACCGACAGCGGCAGTCCGCTGGTCATCCCCTTGGCGGCCACCAGGATGTCGGGCTCGACGCCGAAGTGCTGATGGCCCCAGAACCGCCCCGTCCGCCCGAACCCGGTCTGGACCTCATCCACCACCAGGAGGAACCCGTGGCGGTCGGCCCTCTCCCGTAGTCCTTGCATGAAAGCGGCGGTGGCAGGGATGAATCCACCCTCGCCCAATACCGGTTCCACGATGAGAGCCGCGGTGTCCTCGGGGGCGGTCACGGTCGCCAGGAGGAAGTCGAGTTCCTGCAGGGCGAACCGGGTGGCCTCGTCCTCGCTCCAGCCGTACCGGTACGCGGAGGGGAACGGTGCGATGTGCACCCCGGCCATCAGAGGGGCGTGCCCCGTGCGGAATCGCGGGCTTGAGGTGGTCATCGACGCGGCGCCGACGGTCCGGCCGTGGAAGCCGCCGTGGAACACGATGACGTTCGGGCGCCTTGTGGCCTGCCGGGCCAGGCGCAGCGCCGACTCCATCGCCTCACTGCCGGAGTTGGCGAAGAACAGGGACTGCAGCTCAGCCGGAAGTACCTGCCCCAAACGGTCACACAGGTCGAGCAGGGGCCGGTGTCGCACGGTCACGTACTGGCCGTGGATCAGTCGACTGGCCTGGTAGGCGATCGCGTCGACCACCCACGGGTGACAGTGGCCGGTGCTGGTGACCCCGATCCCGGCAGTGAAGTCCAGATATCGCTGCCCGTCGTCTCCGTACACGTCCAGCCCTTTTGCGTGACTGACGGTGACCGGAGTCGCTGGCTTGAGAACGGGCGATAAGCGTGCCATGGGTCGTCCCTCCGTGTGGTTGCACCCCTGTGGCGCTGCGCCGACCCGATGAAGGTAGCCAGGCCAACCCGAAAAGACAACCGGACAGTCGGTTTATTGCTCGCCTGCCCCATGGGGGAGATATGCATGCTTACTGGTGGTTTGCCCCGTGGAGATGCCGCAGTTGGGCGATGTCCTGTGCAGTTTTCTCGCCTTGACAAAACCACACGGTCGGTTTTTGATGCGTTGGTCAGCCATCACGCCGCCCTTCACCGCACGCGGCGTGTCACCAGGAGCCACCAGTTGTTGATCACCTGCCGTCAGAGCAGGGGAATTCGAGGGGTCTGATGACTGCGCCGCTTTTCGAACTGACCGACCGAGAACGCTCCGTCCTGTGGCAGCAGGCCGAGGAGGTCGTCCACCACGGCCCCGAGGCCGTCGGCGAGGACGCCCTGCCCATACGCGTGAAGGAAGCGATACAGGACTTCGGCCGGGACTCGGGCGAGAGGGGTTTCATGCTCCTGCGCGGCCTGGAACTCGGCCCGCTCCCGCCCACACACGCCGACGGCGAACCGGCGACCCTACCGGGTCACGGCACGGCCGGCCTGGGCATGCTCATCGCCGAAACGCTCGGCACGATGATCGGCTACGCCGACGAGAAAAGCGGCGACCTGGTCCACAACGTGCAGCCGCTGCCCGGCGAGGAGACACGGATCGAGGGCTCCGGATCCGTGGCGTTCGACTTTCACATCGAGAACGTCCACCACTCGCTGCGCCCGGATTTCATCGGCCTGATCTGTCTCCGGCAGGACCACGACGGCATCGCGTCGACCCGCATCGCCTCCTGCCGCGAAGCGATGGACCTGCTCAAGCCCGAGACGGTGGAATCCCTGCGGCAGTGCCAGTTCTACAGCAACTACCCGGGCTCCTTCACCAGGGAGGCCACCGTGGAACCCGCTCCCTCGGGCCCCCACCCGGTCCTGTTCGGCAGCACCGACAAGCCGTTCATGCGCTTCAACTCCCACAACACCACCTCACTGAACAAGGCGGGCCGTGCCGCACTTCGCGCTCTTGCCGAGGCGCTCGAAGACGTCTGCCACGACGTGATCCTCCAGCCGGGCGACTGCGCCCTCCTGGACAACAACGTCGCGGCACACGGGCGTTCGGCGTTCGAGCCCCGCTACGACGGACAGGACCGATGGCTTCGGCGGTTCTACTCGATCAAGTCGATCCCGCACTCCGTGCTGCAGATGATGGACGGCTCGCGCGTCGTCCCGCCGATCCCGGCCATCGAAGGCATCTGGTGAGGCAACAGGAGAAGCACGTGCCCGACCTCGACGCACTCCTGTCGCTCGCCGACTTCGAGCAGCGCTGGATGGCTCACGCGGACCGGCCTGTCGCCCAGTACGTGGCAGGCGGAGCGGGATCGGACGGTGTGGTCGCCACCAACACGGCAGCGTTCGACGACGTATGGCTGTGCCCGCGGGGGCTGCACGACGGCCCCGCGGAACTCGACACATCGGCCACGGTGCTGGGCCATGAGCTCAGCTTCCCGCTCATGCTCGCGCCCACGAGCCCGCAGCGGCTGGTGCATCCGGACGCCGAACTGGCCACCGGACGAGCGGCGGCCCAGCGCGGCCTGCTGTCGATCGTCAGCACCGACTCGCACTTCGCCTACTCCCAGATCGCGGAAGCAGCGCCTGGCCGTACCTGGTTCCAGCTGTTCCCCTACCGCTCTCGCACGGACGTCGACGCCACGGTCGAGTACGCCGAGAACTGCGGCGCCTCGGCCCTGGTCGTCACGGTTGACGCATCATTCCCGGCGCGGCGGCTGACCACGGTGCGGGCGGGCTACCGGCTGCCCCCCGGCGTCGACTACGGAACCCTGCGAACCCTGGGAATCCTGCAGGGCGATCCACCACGCGGCGGTCGGCACGAAAAGATCCCTGTCACCTGGGACGATCTCAAGCGCATTCGCGCCCGGACCTCCCTGCCGATCCTCGTCAAAGGCGTGCTCCGGCCGGCCGACGCCCGGCGCTGCGTCGATCTGGGTGCCGACGCGACCATCGTCTCCAACCACGGCGGCCGTCAGCTGGATGGTGTCCTGCCGGCCCTGTTCGCCCTGCGCTCGATCGTCGCGGCCGTCCCGCGAACTCACCCGGTGATCCTCGACGGCGGGATCCGCTCCGGCATCGACCTCGCCAAGGCGATCGCGCTCGGAGCCCGGGCGGTGTGCATCGGCAGACCCTACCTCTGGGGGCTCGGCCTCGGCGGTCAGCAGGGAGTGGAACGCGTAGTGGACCTCCTGCACGCCGAATTCAGCGACGCCCTCCTGCAGCTGGGAATCACCACGGTCGAGGAGTTGGACGACTCGTTCGTGACCACGTCGTGCCGTCACGTGCGCGGCTGACCCGGTAGCCCCGTCCAGAAGAACGTATGACGCACCCACGAAGACAAGGGAGCAACCACACGGTGGCGATGCTGAAACCGCACGGTGGCGAAGCGCCGCATCGCTCGCCCGCTCCTGGCCGCGGCAGGAGCGGCCGGCTGCTGCCCGGGCTCGGCCTGGCGGTCGCAGCCGCCGTCGCGATGGGCGGCGCGGCGCCGGCGCTGAAGGCCCTGGGGACGACCGGGCTCACGGCCGTTCAGATCATTCAGGCCCGAGCGATCGTGGGAGCCGCGCTGCTGCTGCTCGTCGCCGCGACCCTCCACCGCGGACAACTGCGCGTGCGAGCGCGCGACATGTGGCTGGTCCTCCTTTACGGCGCCATCAGCCTCGCCCTGAACCAGGTCGCGTTCACCATGGCCCTGGTACGGCTCCCGGTGGGCGTGGCCCTGCTGGTGGAGTACCTGTCCCCGCTGCTGGTCGCACTCTGGGTGCGGCTCGTCCAGCGCAAACAGATCTCCGGCCTGGTGTGGGCGGGGATCTGCCTCACCCTCATCGGCTTGTCCCTCACCGGGAAAGTGTGGTCCGGGGGCGGTCTGGACGGGCCCGGCCTGGGGCTGGCACTCCTGGCCGCGCTGACTCTGGCAAGCCGCTTCCTGCTCGCCGAGCGAGGCCTGCGCAGCTACGAGCCGCTGGTCATGTCAGCCTGGGGGGCCACCGTGGGTGCCGTCACCCTCACGCTGGTCACCCTCTTCGAACCGTTCCCGCTCGACGCGCTGGGGCGAGATGCTGCGCTCAACGACTGGACCGTCCCGGTCTGGGCGCTGGTGATCTGGGTGGGAGTGATCGGCATGGCCGGCGGCCTGGCGCTCGGCGCCGCCGCCCAGCGCCGGCTCCCGCCGACCTCGGCCAGCCTCATGCTGACCCTGGAGGTGGTGGCCGGAGCCGTACTCGCCTACATCGTGCTCGGCGAGGTGCTGTCACCGGAACAACTGGCCGGATCCGCCATGATGCTCGCCGGAATCGTGCTGGCGCAGCTCGCCGTCCTGAGGCGCCCGCCGCCGCCCGACGACCGATGAGCCGACCCGAGGGGGCCCCACGCTGCCGCCACCGTGCCTACCCGGCGGGTAGACCACTGACCTCGAACACCGGGTAATCCGCGGCGATGTGCTCGAAGTCGTCGAGCGGTGCGTCGGGGTCCACCGGTACATGTGGCCGCGCACCAGGAGCCACCTGCAGGTACTGCTTCATGATGGGGGCGCGGCTCTCCACCGGAAGCTCCTGCAGCCGGACATCGAAGTCCCGGCCGCGCCTGATCACAGCCTTCCCGCTCGCGGCACGGACATTGCGGACCCAGTTGGCGTCGGCTCCCAGCATCGAAACCACGTACCGCTTGCCCTCGAAGTCCACCATCATCACGGGGAAAGAGATCGTCCTGGCGCTCGACCGTCCCCGCACGCACAGCGTGACACCGCCCCTGCGCCCGCGCGCGGAACTGTATTTCCATCTCCAGTAGCGGTTGAGCAGTTGGACCACCGCGCCAGGCCGGGCACCGGGGTATATCGATCGCTTCAACCGGTATAAAAGATGCAACATCCCTCCATTATGGACCACATGGGTTCCCCGGCCCGGCAATGAACGTCCCGCCGACCCCGATCGGGGATCTGTCCTTGCCCAAGTGCCCCTGTACCAGCGGTGCATGTGCATGGACTTTGAACGGTGTGACCCCGCGCCGCAACGCGTACATGCCGACGGGCCTGCCCGCGCTCTCGAACCACGGTCGGCGCCCGAAGCGCCCGAAGCGACCATTGCACCCGACGACGATGGCGGTGAAGGACGAGCGCACGGGGGAGTGGCGCAGTGCACCGGCGCCCGGCGCGCTGCCGGCCGTGTACGAGCCGGTGGAGTGCGAGGTTCCCGACGGGCACCCGGTGTCGAAGGGCAAGTTCGCGCGCCACCACCAGCGCACCCCTGACCAGATGCTGGTGGAGGAGTCCTTCGACTGGTGCCGGCCGCTGACGGACGCGGAATGCATGAAGCCCTATGCCGTCGGCATCGACGTCAACCTGGCGTTCGCCGCGGCCGCGAACCGCCTCACCGTCGGTCTGGGCTGCCCCACGCACGTCCAACGCCCGACTGCCTTCACCGTTCACGGCGAAGAGGGAGCATCCGGAGGGCCCGGCTTGGTATGCCACACCCCCCGGTCGCCTACGCGGTGGAGCTCGGCCACCTGGTCCAACCGATCGAAACGTCCGCTACGAGCACGGCGGGCTCCGGCCTTCCCTGCGGGGGTGGCAGACTCCCCGCCGTCTCCTTGGGGAGGATCTGCCGCTGTCCCGTTGAGGGGCTGCGAATGGGGGCTTCGGTATGCGCGGAGCACTGGCGTGGCTGGCCGGCGCGAGGCGCAACAGAGAGAGCGGTCAGGGGCAGGGGTGGGTAGTTCCGGTAGCCCGATTCTCTCATGTCAATGAATGAGGGATGGTCAATGAATGAGGGATGGTCAAAGAATTGATGTTTGTGTCCATATCTGGGATGATTCGGTTGTGTCGGATGTGGATGATGAGCGTGAACTGGCTGAGGCGGTGGCCGTGTTGCGGGCCGCCGAAGCGCGGGTGACCGCAGCGTTGCGTGTCTTTTTGGCCCGGGATCCGGTCACGGGCCGCCCGGTGCACGGCCGGATCGGCCGTGCGGCACAGCTGACCGGCTGGGGCGAACAGCGCGTGAAAGAGACTGTCACCCCGGCCCTCGCCGAGCGCCGCCGGGGCAAGCGCAAGGACACCGGCGCATGAGTGACTTCGATGCGATCGACTCGCTCCTCGCCTCCGTGACCCCCCAAGCCACGTTGCCCCCACATGCAGCACGACGGGAACTGCGAGAACAAGCCCGCCTGTCGAAGACACAGATTGCTCAGGCGCTCGGGGTGAGCCCGTCCACAATCGCCGCCTGGGAAAACAGCCGGGATCCCGCGGGCGAGGTCCGCACCCGCTACGCCTACCTCCTGCAGGGCCTGGCCGCCAAAGCCGCCGAAGAATCGCCCGGCGCCGCCCCCTGGACTCAAGAGACCGCCCCGACCGCAGCCCAGCAGACCGCTCCGGTGCCGGCACCGGAGACAACGTCAGAACCGGCCGGCGCAGCCGCCACCTCAGGCCCGGCAGGGGACGAGGACGACGTCGAAGCCTTGGCCCTGCCGGAGCCGTGTGTGTTGTGTGGCCAGCCGGCCCGGCAGCGCGTGGCCGGCTTCCCCCAGCACCTGGATTCCGCCCACTGCCAAAACCCCGCCCCGCCCACCGCCCCCGCCGCATCGGCTCTCGCTGCACCGGCTGCCGCCACACCAGCCGCCGAACCGCAGCCCCCCTCCACACCCCGCCACTCCGCCGCCCCATCCGGCGCGCAGCACCCTGGCCCGGCCGGGCGCACCAAGACGCCGACCCGACGTGCATTCCAGCCCTCCGACAATCCGGTCGGCCTGATCACCCGCGCCGTCCAGAGCACCCTCGCGCAGCATCACGGCGACGTGGAAGCAGCGACCGCAGCCTTGGTGAAGAAGGCGGTCCCGGACGCGATGGCCCTGCTGGACGAGACCCGCAAAGGCGCCCGCTACGACGTCATCGCCCACCCCTGGATCCCAGACGTCCTCAAAAAGCAGACCTCCCGCGGCCCGGACCAGATCTGGGAAGCCCGCCCCAAATGGACCCGGCCCCAACTCCCGCCCGGCCACCACCAGGTCACCGCCCTAGACATCAACGGCGCCTACCTCTCCGCCCTCAAAACCCATCTGCCGATCGGCCAGCTCGAACACTCCACCAACACCGGCCACGACCGCCGCCGCGCCGGCATCCACCTCATCACCCCACCCGCCTGGGAGCACGACGCCTACTTGCCCAACCCGATCGGCGAGCGCGACGAGCCCGGCCCCCTGTGGGTCACCGAGCCCACCCTGCGCCTGCTGCTGCGCCTGTCGGGCTCGAAGTACGGGCTGTGCGAGGCGCCGGAAGTCCACGAGTCCTACACATCGGGGGCGACGGAGAACCTGCTGGAGAAGTTCCGCATCGCGCTCAAGGACGCCCGCGACACCGCCATCGCCGACGGCGACGCGGTCACCCTGGAGTACGTGAAGGCGATGTACTCGAAGTTCGTCTCCACCATGGGGGAGTCGAACTACAACCGGGAGCTGTACCGGCCGGACTGGATGCACATCATCCGCTCCCAGGCCTTCGCCAACCTCTGGATGAAGGCGCTCAAAGCCCACGACGAAGGACTCGCCGTCGTCCGAGCGATGGGCACCGACGAACTCCACGTCATCGGCGACTGGCGCCGTGTCTTCCCCGAAGGCCGCGGGGTTACCGAGGTCAAGGTCAAAGACCTCTACACCGCAGGCACCGACACGATGGGGGAGAAGCGGTAAATGCCGGAGCGCAACAGCGACTTCGGAAGGTTCGGCGCGAGCGGCGTCAGGGGAAGCGAACTGGTCGGGCAAAAGCTCGACGACCTCGCCGGCGGCATCGCCACCCCCATCACCGAGAAACGCGGTCTCATGGCGCGCCTCAACGCGAACGGCTGCACCAGGGTGGAGATCCACCCCCTCAACCAGTCCGGCGTCGCCCGGCCGCTGCAGCGCGACGTTCCCTCCGGCACATGAACGTGCGCCGCTGGGACCGGATCGTCGGCGCGTGGGCAGCCGGTGACCACCAGGGCCTGGACGCCGCCTGGACCGACGACGTCCTGCCTGATCTTGGGTCCCAGTACGGAGCGTACGAGTACTGCACCAACGTCGGCTTCGCTGCATAGCCCCTGGCCGGAGGTGGTCTGCGGAGCGCGCGGGATGGCATACCGTGGGCTTCACCGACGCGGGGTGGAGCAGCTCGGTAGCTCGCTGGGCTCATAACCCAGAGGTCGCAGGTTCAAATCCTGTCCCCGCTACTCGGCGCCTCGCCCGGCCGGGCGGATGCGCATGCACCCTGTCAATGGGATCACCCGGACACGCCCTAACCCAACCACCCATCGTGAAGGTGTGAAAGCCCCTCAGGTGTGAGGGCAGCCAGATGTACATACGTGAAGCCCCGGCTGGACGGGGGCCAGCCGGGGCAGTCGGTGGGGTGGCGGGGGTCTGCCGCCTCACGCCGGGTGAAGCGAACCACGCCGGAGCGGTGACGCTCAAGGGCTACGACAGCGGGAAGGGGGACGCGTCGGCCGGGGCCGGGTTGTCGAGGGTGAGGGCGGTGCAGCGTATGCCGCCACCGCCTTTGCGGAGTTGGGTGGTGTCCAGTTCGGCTACGGTCAGGCCGCGTTCGCGCAGGGTGGCAGCGAGCCTGGGGGCGCCCACGGTCATGGTGACCGTCGTGCCGTCGCTGATGAGGTTGAGGGCGAACGCGCGGGCCTCCTGCGCACCGACCTCGATGAGGTCCAGGCCCAGGTCGCGCAGCCGGCCGCGGCTCGGGGCCGCCAGCGCCTGCGGGTGGTAGGCGAGGGTGCGCCCGTCGATGACCGCGACGGCCAGGTCCAGGTCGTACCACTGATCACTCGCGGTCTGCAGCGGTACCATCTCGTGGCCGAACAGCTCGGCGATGAAGGCGTGTATGCGCCGGTCGGTGCGGCGCCCGTACCCGGCGAGCAGGAACCGGCCGCAGGCCAGCGCGTCACCCTGGCCGCTGAAGGGGTACGGCGCGTCGAAGACGTCGAACCCGCTCTCCTTGAGTGCGGAGCGGAAGTAGGGGATCTCCTCCTGGCGCGCGGCCGGCGGGGCGCCCAGTAACGCGCGCTGGTCGCAAACAAACGCGCCGTTGGCGGTGTAGACCATATCCGGGCACTCGGGAGCTGACTCCATGACGCGGACGGTGCGTCCGGCCGCTCGGTGCGCGGCGGAGAGCGCCTCGTGCTCGACCAAGGCTGCCTTGACGTCGGGCTGGCAGCTCATGTCCATGTAGGGGTTGATCTCATAGTCGATGCGGAAATGGGCAGCGCTGGACATCAGCAGGTCACGGTTCATGTGGAATCTCCAGAGGAAGAGGAGCCTGCAGGCCCGCCGCAGCACGGCGGGTGGCACGAGCCGTGGGGGCAGGGAAGGCTGATGCTGTGTCAGCAGGCAGAACGTGCCTCCCGTGGGGCGGCGGCACTACTGTGGCGTATTTTGCGCTGGGTGTCCTGCTGACAAGACACGTTCGTCCCTCAGGAGAGAGGCCCGGGGTCCCGTCGAGTGCCTGCTTTCCTACTGGGAGGGTGACATTCCACAGTAGTGACCATGCTCAAGTGGCTGTTGTCGTTCCGAGCTTGAGGGCAGGGTTCAGTTGGTCAGGCACAGGTTCGGCGACTCTGTGGAAGTGGTGGCCTGTCGTGTTGTCGCTCCTGGGAGTCCACTGTGCAGTCGGGTCGAGATGACCGGGCTGGGTGCTGGAGGCCCACCAGATCCTGGCGTCCGTGTCGAACTGGCGAGCGTGAAGCCCTCGATCGAGAGGCCTCCTTCGCCGTGGGTCTCTTCGACCTCAACTGCTGGGAGTTCTGGTGGGGTTACGCGCCCTCTCGCGCCGGAAAGGCGATCACCGCGAACATGCCCGGTTGACGCCCCCGCCCTGACTGCAGCCGCGTGTATCCTCACCGCAGTGGACTGCTTCGCCTGTGTCGAGATTCGAATTTACTCCCCGGTCACCGTCGACCTTCTGAGCCCGGCCGAACACCCGGCTGAGGGCGGCCCCCGATGACCGCCCCCGAGAACGCGCCGCCGGGAGCGACGACGGCCGACCATGCCTTCACCGTTCTGCTGGAAAAGCTGGCCGGCAAGCTCGGCGGCCGGTCCCCGGGCGCCATCGTGTTCGGCGAGCCCATCGTGAGCCAGGGCGTCACCGTGATCCCCCTGGCGCGCATCGGGTTCGGCTTCGGCGGCAACGCCGGCCAGAAGGCCGGTGAGGACGGCCTGGTCGGCGGGGGCGAAGCAAGGCCGCTCGGCTTCATCGAGATCAAAGAAGGCAGGACCACGTACAAGCCCATCCGCGATCCCTGGGTGAACGTCCTCGTAGGGGTGGCGGGCGGCCTTCTGGCCGGGGCGGCCGGGGCGGCGATCCTTCGCTACCTGGCGCGACGGGGGCCGGCTCCTCGGTAGTCCGTCTCCGCCACGACAGCCGTGACCACGTGATCGCCCTCGGCGGCCCAACGTCTGCGCAGGCAGGCGAGATCAGGCGGGGCCGGCTGCGGGCAGGGCGGTGAGGGCGTCGTGTGTGTGCGGGGGAATTCGGCGCGCCGCTTGGGTACGGCCCGGGCGAGGACGGCCTCTTCCTGTGGGGGCAGGGTGATGTCGAGCCGGTGAGTGAAGGTCCGGACGGCCCGTACGCCGTCGTAGACGGTGCTGCGCGGGATGTGCAGATGCCCGTAGACGACGGCCCGTACATCGAAGCGGGTGTGCCAGTCGGCGGTGCGCACGGTGCCGCACCACTGCACGAACTCCTGATGAGTCATCACCTCGGTGGGGTGCCGCACGAGCGGCCAGTGGTGGACCAGGACTAGCGGCGGCTGCCCGGGCCCGGTGACCTCGGCCAGCCGCCGCTCGGTCGCCTCGACGCGTGCCGCGCACCAATCCTGCCGGCCGGGGTAGGGGTCCTCGGGCGTGAGCACGTCGAGACGGCGGCACATCTCCACCAGCGCCTCGTAGCGCCGCACGCCGCGCAGCGGACTCAACTCCTGCTTGACGGTCTACAGTTCGTGATTGCCGGGCACCCGGATCACCCGCGCGAACCGCTCCCGCAGCAGGGCGAGGGCCCCTTCGATGTCGGTCATCAACTCGCCCACGTCACCGGCGACGATCAGCCGGTCGTCGGGGGATTCGGGCTTCAACTCGGGCGCGATGGAACGGGTTTCGCCGTAGGAGATGTGCAGGTCACTGATTGCTCGCAGCGCGCCCTCGACCTCCGTCATACGATCAGCATAGGCGGCGCCACAGACGCAACGCCCTCTTAAGTCCTCCGCTAGGCGCCGTATAGGAAAGCAGGCGACGCTCGTTCCTTCTTCCTTGGATAGGAGCGGGCATGTCCCATGATTCGAGCGAGGCCGGCGCGGCCGCGGAAGCCGGCCCGGTGGCCCTGGTGACCGGCGGGTCACGGGGGATAGGGCGGGCGATCGCGATACGGCTGGCGCGCGACGGGTTCGACGTTGCGTTGTGCTACCACTCCGACGCGGCCGCAGCCGAAGTGACGGCCAAGGAGGTCCGTGATGCCGGGCGGCGGGTGCTGGTCCGGCGCGTCGACGTCGCCGACCGCGACGGGGTTCGCGGCTTCGTCGCCGATACCGAGGACGGGTTCGGGCCCATCGCAGCGGCCGTGGCATCCGCCGGGATCACCCGGGACCGACCGCTCATGCTGATGTCCGACGACGAGTGGGACACGGTGCTGCGGACCAACCTCGACGGCACCGCCAACCTGCTGCGCGCGGTGGCCCGCCCGATGGCCCGGCGTGGAGCCGGGGCGATCGTCACGCTGTCGTCGGCCGCGGGAGTGGTCGGCAACGCCGGGCAGGCCAACTACTCCGCGTCCAAGGCCGGGATCATCGCGCTCACCCAGGCGATGGCGAAGGAGTTCGCGCGGCTCGGTGTGCGCGCCAATGCCGTGGCCCCCGGCTTCATCGACACCGACATGGTCGCCGCGGTGTCCAAGAGCGCTGTCCTCGACCGCATACCGCTGCGCCGCTTCGGCACACCCGAGGAGGTGGCCGGGATGGTCTCCTACCTGCTCTCGCCCCAGGCCGGATATGTCACGGGCCAGGTGTTCCGCATCGACGGCGGCGTGGCACTGTGAGCGGCTGCCTCTACCCGAGCGACGGGTGGAGGCCCACCGGAGAGCCGCACGGCGGCCCGTCGGCCGCTAACCCGCCGAATCCGGGACCCGGGTTCCGTCCAGGAGCCTGACGAGCAGGTCCCGAAGGGCGTTGACGGAGCGTGCGCGTTGCAGCTCGTCCAGGGGCAGCTCCACCTGGTAGTACTTCTCGAGCTGGGCGACGATCTCGATCAGGTTGAGGGAATCCGCCCGGTAGGAGTCGATGAAGTCCTGGTCGTCGTCGATCTCGTTCAAACTCAGGTCCAGAATGTCGGCGACGATCGATCGGATGCGTACGGCCGGGTGGTCGAGTTCCTGCATGTTCCGTCCTTCGGTCGGGGTTGGTCAGGGGGTGCGGGGCGCGGTCTCACGCGGGGGAGGGGCCGGGCAGCGAAGCAACCAGCAGGGAGCCGACATCGAGCACGCTGTTGCCCTTCACGTGGGACCGGCCCGTGAACTCGCAAGCGGTGCTGGAACTGTGCACGAGTCGGACCTCATGTTCCAGGACGTCCCCCGGGAAGGGCGACGAGCGGAACGCCAGGTCGCTCACTGAGACCAGCAAGGGGATGCGGTCCGGCGGACCGAGACCGGCCAACGTCCAGAGAAGCGAACAGGCCTGACCGAACGACTCCACCATGAGCGCCTGCGGGTACGCGAAGCCCGCGAGGGGCGTGTCCTCCGCGAGGTCCCGGTAACAGCCTTCGGAGCCGGTGATCGCCTTCGTGGCGACGAGCGAGGCGGGCGAGAACTCCCCGACGGTGTCGAGCAGAATCATCGGAGGACGCTGCCGCAGTAGGCCGCGCACCTGCGCATGGTCAAGCATGGGTCCCCACCGGTCCGAAGGTGGCGTCGAGTTCGACGGCCAGCCGGCGATCCGAGCGCACTATCCGGGCATGGGCGAAGATCCCCTCACCGTCCGGTTCGCGGGGGCGCACCCGGATGGTGAGTTCCAGTACGTCTCCCGGGAAGAGGGGCCGGACGAAGCGTGCTCGGTCGAGGCGGCGCAGTTGCAGGCCGCTGCCGTGGAGGCTGTCGACGGCCTGCTGCACCCAGTCCACGACGACCACTCCCGGCAGAATCGGGTAGCCGGGGTAGTGGCCGGCCATGTGATGGGCGCCGAGATCCACCGGAAGCCGCAGGACGGCCTGTGTGCCGTCGGGTGTCCGCTCGCTCCATGTCCAAGTCGCGGGCAGAGCGGACATGGTCGCTTTCGGCGCGGGGGCGGGCACGGTGGTCCTCAGCCCAGACCCGGGTGCGTCAGCAGCCGTTGGGCGAGCTCCTCCACGTACTCGGTGGTCGTGATGTCGTGGTCGAGGTACGGGATCAGCTCCCGGGTCCGTTCGTACAGGACGCGGGTGGCCGAGGACAGGCCCTCGGTACCGCGGATGTCGACCGCCTGGCAGGCGCACAGGAGCTCGAACGCCACCACGTGGGCCACGTTGTCCAGCACCTCCCGGGCACGGCGTGCCGCGACGAAACCGAACGAGACGATGTCCTGGAAGTCCGCGGTGGTGGTCAGGGACTGGATGGACATGGGCATCGCCATCGCCCGGGTCTCCGCGGTCAGCGAGGCGGTCATGAACTGCCCGCCCATCAGACCCAGCCGCAGGCCCGGATCCTCCCGGCACAAGAAGGGCGGCAGTCCGTTGCTGTTGCTCTTGTCCAAATACCGGTCGACGCGGCGGTTGGAGAGGTTCATCAGGGTCGTCATGGCGATCACCAGGTGGTCCATCGCCATGGACACGTACTGTCCGTGGAAGTGCCCGTTGTGGAAGACCTCCGCCTCATCGGGGTTGACGAGCGGATTGTCGTTGGAGGAGTTCAGCTCGTCCTCGACGGTCTGCTCGATCGTGCCCAGGCTGTCCAGGACCGGTCCCAGGATCTGGGGTGTGCACCGTATGGAGTAGGCGTCCTCGATCGACTGGGACCCGGCCTTCGCGGTGTCTGCGATCTCGTCCGCGAGGAGCTGCTCGATGTCGAGTTCGTCGACCGCGAGCTGGGAGTCGCCCAGCGTCTGCCACAGGTAGTCCGCGACCTCCCGCTGTCCGCGGTGCGGCTTGAGTGCGTGCACCCGTGGGTCGAACGGCTTGGTCTTGCCCCCCAGCGCTTCCACGGAGAGCGCCGAGATGAGCAGGTACGACTGCAGGAGCCGACGGGCCTGCTGCACATTGAGCGAGCCCAGGCCGACCATCCCCGAGGTGCCGTTGATGAGGGCGAGGCCCTCCTTGAAGCTCAGCTCCATCGGAGCGATGCCTGCCCGGCGCAGCGCCTCGGCGCCCGGCAGGACCTCGCCGCCCAGCCGCGCCTTCCACTGGCCTATGCAGACCAGCGCGATGGCGGCGAGCGGGCCGAGGTCGCCGCTGGTGCCCAGGGAGCCCTTCTGCGGTACGCAGGGCACGATTCCCGCGTTCACCACCGCGATGAACTTGTCCAGGTTGGCCAGGGAAATGGCCGAGTTGCCACGGGAGAGCGATGCGATGCGGGACACCATGATCGCGCGGACGGTGACGTCGTCCAGGCGTTCGCCCACGTTGGTCGCCACCGCGTTGAGCAGGTTCTCCTGCAGCTGGCGTGCCATGGAAACGGGTACGAGCCAGTCGACGAAACCCCCCATGCTGGTGGTGACGCCGTAGATGATCCGGCCGTCCGCCACGAACTTTTCCAGCGTGCGCCGGGAGGCGTCGACTCGCTCGCGCACGGCACCGTCCAGGGCCAGCCCGGGGCCCTGTGCGGCGGCGATCGACTCGATGTCCGCCAGCCGTACGCGGCGGTCCAGGGACAGGGTGTACGTCATACAGGGCTCCTCAGTGTCGGATCGATGTCAGTGGGCCCGTAGGGCACAGCGGTGGTCACAAGGCGTGCGAGCAGCACCCGGTCGACCTTGCCGTTCTCGGTCAGGGGAAGATCGGCCAGGGGCCGAATCCGGCGCGGCGTCATATAGGCCGACAGCTCCTGGGCGCAGAAGGCGAGCGCTGCGTCCTCGTCGAACGGCGCCGTTGTGTCGTCCAGCACGATGCCTGCCATCAGTACGTGGTCGCCGCCGCGCGGCACGAGGGTGGCGGCAGCCGACGTCACGGCAGGCAGCCGGGCCAGAACGCCCTCCACTTCGCCCAGTTCGACCCTGTGGCCGCGGATCTGCACCTGGGAGTCGGCGCGGCCGACGAAGTACAGTTCGTCTTTCTCGTCCAGGTAGGCCAGATCGCCGGTGCGGAGCACCGCCTGCCCGTGCCGCGGGTCCAGCGGGTCGGGAACCAGCACCTGGGCGGTGGCCCCAGGGTCGTCCCAGTAGCCGCTGAACAGTGCGGGGCTGCGCAGATGGATCTCTGCGACCACCCCTGGCTGCGTCACCACACGTCCGGCCGTGTCCACCAGAGTCATCTCGGCTCCACGGTGGGCGCGCCCGATCGACAGCGTCTGCTGTCGCGCGGGCAGCGGGTCGGGCACGTCGGTGAACGAGGCGGCCATCGACTCGGTCGCGCCGTAGCCGTTGACCAGGCGGGTGCCGGCCAGCATCTCCTGGAGCCGACGCAGTTCGGCAAGGGGGAAGCCCTCGCCGGCGAAGACCACCGAGCGCACCTTGTCCAGCCGCTTCAGCAGCTCCGGATCGTGGCGCAGGACCGGACGCCACAGCGAGGGCACGCCATGGACCTGGGTGACGTCGGCGTCACGAAGGAAGTTGACCATGCGCCGGGGCGAGTCGAGGTACTCGCGTCCCACCGGCACCAGGGTCGCACCGCTCCCGAGAGCGATGCCGATCCCGAAGAGCGCGAAATCGAACGGGAGCGGAGAGGTGCTGGCGACCCGGTCGGTGTCGCTCACCAGTCCGTCAGCGATCACTGCGCGCAGGAACGTGACGATCGCCCGATGGCTCATCACCACGCCCTTGGGACGCCCGGTCGACCCGGATGTGAAGATGATGTAGGCCGTGTCGACGGCGAGTACCCGCCGGCGTCGCCGCGTCCGGCGCGCCGGCGGCTGTTCCGTCGTCAACCCGCTTCGCCCGAAGCGCGCGGTGCCACCGGCCCACGGCAGGTCACGCCGGTCCAGGCCGTCCGCCCGGACGTGGAGTGCCGGCTCGACCGACTTCAGAATCGCCAGGAGGCGGTTGTCGGGAGTCTGCGGACTGACCGGGACGAACGGCAGACCCAGCTTGGCGCAGGCGAGCAGCAGCGCCACCGCCGCCGCGCAGCTGTGTGCTTCCACAACGACCCGGTCGCCGACATCGAGGCCGAGCGGCTCCAGGGCTCGGGTGTACTCCTCCACGAGCGCGCTGAGTTGCCGGTACGAGACCTCGGTGAGCGTCCCGGTCTCGTCGGGTTCCACCACGGCGGCCTTGTCCGGTGTACGGGCGGCGGGAGCCAGGAGGTACTGGCAGAGGTTGTCCGCCGTGGGGTCATGAAGTTCCACAGTGTCTCCCCGCCGAGTGCCGTCCATACGATGTGCGGCTCACTCCGGGACGCCCTTCAGTACGGCGACCGACAGCAGGCCGTCAGGATCCGCCGCGACGATGACGGCAGGCAGCGTCGCCTCGTCCAGGAGCCCCGCGAGCTGAAGCAGCGCGTGGGCGCTGTAGCAGTCCCCGATCCGCTCCTCATCGCTGACTTGCCTCGCCTCGGGCAGGGCTTGGACAAGTCCGCTGCGCTGAGCCTCGTCCACCTCGTGGACACCCGTGTGACGGAAGGCCACCGCCGACACCTCCGGCGCGGACACGCCCGCCCGTCCCAGCGCTCGGGCGAGCGAGTCGGTGAACTGCCCGGCGGAGAAGCCGGCAACCGCCCGCACGCCCACGGCGGCGACCGCCGCGAGCGCCTTCCGGCCGGCGGCCCGGGCCGAGTCCCTGCCCTCCAGCACGAAAGCGGCCGCGCCCTCGCCCTGGACCTGCTGGCCGCGGGCCGCCCGGGCGAGCCATGAAGTCGGTCCGGTGAATTCCTCCGAGGCGGCGGCGAGCACCGCGTCGGTGTGCCCGGCCCTCAGCATGACCACGGCATGGCGCAGCACGGCAAGGCCGGTCGCCGGCCCGGCGGTGACCGTCGCGTTGGCGCCCCGGAGGCCATAGACGATGGCCGCTGCTCCCGCCGGCGAACTGAGCACGCAGTGGGAGGACTTGGCGGCGGCCACCATATGCGGACGCGGCTGGGAGAAGGTGTCCATGCCGAACTCGACCATGCCGGTGACGCTGCCCGCTGCCGTGCCCAGCGTGACGCCGATGCGATCACGGTTCTCGTCGGTCACCCGCAGGCCCGCGTCATCGAGCGCCCTGCCGCAGGCGACCATGGCCAACTGGGCACTGCGGTGGTTGTATTGAGCGGTTCTGCGGCCGAGCACTGCCTCACCGTCGAAGGAGCCGACGGTGAAGGCCGGTCCGGACGGCGGAGTGTGCGCCTGGGGGACGGGATCCGGCCAGATGGTCCCCCGGCCCGAGATCACGATGTGCATGGAGCACTCCCGAAGAGGACGATGGCGTTGTTGCCGCCGAAACCGAAGGCGTTGTTCTGGGCCACGCGAACGGTCGCCTCCCGGGCGGTGCCGGCAACGGGATCGATGCCGTCCAGTTCCGGATCCGAGTGGCGATGGTTGATGGTGGGCGGGATGAAGCCCCTGCTCATTGCCAGTGCGCAGGCGATGCTGCCGAAGCCACTGGCCGCCCCCATGGTGTGCCCCAGCATGGACTTGAGGGAGCTGACCGGTGGCGTCGTCTCGCCGTACACACTGCGGATGGCCTGTGCCTCCACCCGGTCGTTGAGCCGAGTGCCCGTACCGTGCGCGCAGATGTAGTCGACCTCGTCCGGCGTCACACCGGAGCGCCGCAGCGCGCTGTCCATGGTCCGCGCGATGCTCTTCGGCTCCGGCGCCGAGGGATGGTAGGCATCGCAGCTGACCGCATATCCCAGCACCTCGGCATAGATACGGGCACCCCGTTCGATCGCGCCGTTCAGGGTCTCCAGGACCAGCGCCGCACCGCCCTCCGCCGTCAGCATGCCGTCCCGTTCCCGGTCGAAGGGCCGGCAGGTGTCCTTCGCGAGGGCGCCCAGCCGGTTGAACGCGGCATGGGTGAACCGGCTCACCGCGTCGGCGCCACCGGCCACGGCGACGGGGACCTCTCCGGAGCTGACAAGGTCGTACGCGTAGCCGATGGCGCAGTTGGCCGCCGCGCACGCGGCCGAGAACGTCATCGTCTCGCCCGTGGCACCGACCTCCTGAGCGGCCGCCAGGGCCAGGCGGCCGGCGGGCAGTTGCGCGGCGAGCGTGCCGTCAGGGGTCGCCGGACCGTTCAGGTACCAGGACTCGGTCATCGCCACGACGTTCGGAATCTCGCCCGACGTCGTTCCCATGAGGACGGCGGCGTCATCGCCGAAGTCCTGGATGCCGGCGTCGTCCGCCGCCAGGCGGGCAGCGGCCGCGGCGAAGAGCGAGGCCCGTCCCCAGTCGGCGACGTTCAGCCGGGTGATCAGTTTCCCGGCGTCGAAGTCCGCCACCTCACCTGCCATCTGGTGCTCGAACCCCGACACGTCGAACGAGGAGATCCGCGAGATCCCGCTCTTCCCCGCCCGCACGGCATGGCAGAAACCGTCCGCTCCGATCCCGATGCTCGACACCGGCCCGAGGCCGGTGATGACCACTCGGTGCACTGCGACTACCATCCCGCCGCGTCGGCCACGACCTTGTACGTGGAATGGAGATCGGTCATCTTCTCCAGGTCGCTCGCGTCGATCATGACGTCGTACCGCTGCTCGATCCGGCTCAGCAGCTCGACAGCCAGCAGCGAGTCGGCGCCCAGGTCTTCGGTGAAGCTGGCGGCCCGCTCCACTTCTTCGGGTTCCACGGTGAAGATGTCCGCTGCCATGTCCCGCAGCTCCGCCATTCGATCTGACAGCATGGTGAGGTTCCTCCTTGGGTGCCAAGAGCAGGACGAGACGGGCTCAGCGGGAGCGATAGCGGGCCGAGAGCTTTTCCAGTTCGGGGACCAGTTCGCTGGGTGTCGGCTGCGTGGCCTGTTCCCTGCGCAGCCTGTCGGCGCCCTCCCGGAACGCCGGCTCCTCCAGCAGCCGCACCAGGCACTCGCGGACCCGCTCCCCGGACAAGTGCGGCCTTGATATGTAGAGGCCTCCCTGGGCCTCCTCCAACAGCGGGGCACGCAGGTCGATGTCACCGACAACCCGGCCGACCATCAACTGCGGAACGCCGTTGGCGATCGACTCCATGAATGCGGGAATCCCGCCGTGATGGATCACAGCTGAGCACGTGGGGACCACCGCGTGCAAGGGGACGAACTCCGTCAGCATCGCATTGGAGGGAACCCGCTTCAGATTTCTCCGGACTTTTTCCGGTGCCGTCACCACCAGTTCGATATCCAGATCGGCCAGGGAGTCGAGTATCTGCTGTAACTGCCTGACGGAAACGGCCTGGTATTCCCTTCCCTTGTTCTGGCTGATCCCGAAGGTGGCCAGAACGCGCGGCTTCTGCGGGGGGCGGCGGGCCCATTGGGTCACGACGGCGGGCCCGTGGTAGGAGACATAGCGCAGGGGTATGTGCGGCACATCCGATTCCAGCCGCATGGAACCCAGCATGTGCTCGATGGTGAAGTGTCCGGTCACCATCTCCTCGGAGTACGACTTCCCGAACTTCTCCGCCCAACGCCCCAGCCAATCCGCCAGTGCGTCCTCTCGCTCCTCGGGTGCCTGCTGTTCGCGGAGCTGGAGGAAGGCGCGCCGGGACCAGGCGTCGACATCGATCTCGGAGCGAATGCGCGCGCTGGCCGCGCCTGTCGCGCGGGCCACGATCGGCCCCGCGTGGCTCATCCACTCCCATACCACCAGGTCCGGCTTCCACCAGCGGCAGTAGTCGACCAACTCCTCGACCATCGCGTCGTTCACGCCCTTGAGGATCTCCGTGAAATACCGCGTTCTCAGGCGCAGCCGGTCCCAGGTCAGCGCCTCCTCGGTGTTCAAGGCGAAATCGAAGAAGAAGTCGTCCCTCGATCCGAGCTGCTCCAGGGTCCGCACGAGCTCCACCTGTTCCTCGGTGAACTGCTCGTACATCTTCTTCAGGACATCGGGGGGCCCGACCGGAACCGCCATCAGGCCCGACGCGGTCAGGGACTCGGTCAGGTCCGGGCTGCTCGAGACACGCACCTCGTGCCCCGCGGCCTGCAGTGCCCAGCCCAACGGGACCATCGGCTGGAAGTGAGTCCTCCAGGGCCAGGACACGATCAGGACGCGCACAGCACCAACTCCTCCATCGATAGCGGGATATCGAGAACCCTGGGCGGACTGCCTAAAGCCGGTCTTGGGCCGCCCTTGCTCGGCCGCCGGGGTCTGCCGATCCTCGGCTCCGCAAGGGCGGGCATAGATCGGCCCAAGCCTTGGTGCCCACACTCGCGGCAGGGCAGACCGATGCCGACGGCATCATCAACCTGGTGAGGAGCCGGCGTTGCAGAGTGCGAAGGACAGTCAGGATCGGCCGCAGCTCACGGATCGCGAGGACCCCGTGCTGCCCGAGCGCATCACACGGTCCGCAGCCGCACGGCGGGGCGAGTCCGTGGAGGACATCACCGCCTGGGTGCAACGGCGCCGCAAGGAAGTCGACCCCACGGTGCAGCGCATCCCGTTCGCGGAGCTCGACGGCTGGTCCTTCTCGCAGGAGACCGGCAACCTGGTGCACCGCAGCGGGCGGTTCTTCACCGTTCAGGGGCTCCGCGCCAGCATGGGTGAGCACCCCGACCGCGTGAGCTGGCACCAGCCCATCATCGCCCAGCTCGAGGTCGGCATCCTGGGCGTTCTTGCGCGGGAGTTCGACGGGGTCCTGCACTTCCTCATGCAGGCCAAGATGGAGCCGGGCAATCCCGGGCTGGTGCAGATCTCGCCCACCGTGCAGGCCACATACAGCAACTACACCAAGATCCACAAGGGTGCGGACGTCCGCTACCTGGAGTACTTCACCGACAGGTCCCGCGGCCGCATCCTGTCGGACGTGCTGCAAAGTGAGCACGGCTCGTGGTTCCGCCGAAAGCGCAACCGCAACATGGTCGTGGAGGTGACGGACCCGGTCCCCGACCACGAGGACTTCCGCTGGCTCACCCTGGGGCAGATCCATGAACTGCTGGGCCACGACAACACGATGAACTTCGACGCCCGCTCGGCTCTGGCCGGCCTGTACGGGGCCGGTGCTTCCTTCGCCCTGCACTCCGACACCGAAGTGCTGTCGTGGCTCGCGGCGCGGCGGTCGGTGACCCCGATCACCGGGGTGCCGGTCTCGCTCGCCGACATCCCGGGCTGGACGCGCGACGAGTACTCCATCCACCATGACGACGAACGGTACTTCCGTGTCATGGCCGTGTCGGTGCGGGCAGGCAACCGAGAGGTGGGCGAGTGGACCCAGCCGCTCTTCGAACCGAACGGCCAGGGCATCGTCGCGTTCCTGACCCGCACCTTCAACGGCGTGCCGCACGTCCTGGTCAGCGCTCGTGCGGAGGCCGGATTCTCCGACCTGGAGCTCGGTCCCACCGTGCAGTGCGTGCCGCGCAATCACGAGCACCTGCCTGCAGGGGAGCAGCCGCCCTTCCTCGGCGTGGTGAGGTCCGCCGCGCCGCCGCGGATCCGCTACTCGGCGCTGCTCTCGGAGGAGGGAGGCCGCTTCCTCAACGCGGTGAGCCGGTACCTCGTCGTCGAGGCCACCGAGAGTGAGGCGCCCCTGCAGGAACCGCCCGGGTTCCGCTGGGTCTCCCGCGATCAGCTCGCCGCGTTCACCCGGTACAGCCACTACGTCAGTGCACAGGCCCGTACCCTGCTGGTGTGCCTGAACACGCTCGAGGCATAGCGGGCAGGCGCTCCGGCGCTACTCGGAGACCTTCGCGAGGAGGATCTTCGCGATTCCCAGACCGACCGTCGGCGGGTTCTCGGGGTCGACGATCAGTGTTCCTTGCGGAGAAGCTCCGTCCACAAGTGCCGGCAGCTTCTCGACCGCCTCGGCGACGACATCGTCGACCGAGATCCCCGAAGCCGCGGCGAGGGCTTCCAGGTTGTCCTGGCCTATGCCGTTGACCACGTCCTGCCGCATGAGCGGCGTGTTGGCGCCTGTTGAAACCCAGGACTTCGCTTGGTACACCTGTGCGAGCGGAATCATGAGCCCCTGGGATTCGGCTCGGGCGAACGCTTCTTCACTCGTCTCCGTGAGGCCCGGTTCGGGTATCACGGCGACGCAGTAATAGCCGTCGAGATTTCCGGATGCGCTTTCATCGCCCTGCCCGGCAGGGGTTGAAAGATTCTCGGTCACGTAGACTCCATGGAGTTCGGAATGGGCGGTTCGGAGAAATCAACCAGCCTATTGATCGGGCGGTGAACCGCCCGGCAATGGTCCCACTCAGGGTCTTGTCGGACAAGGCTGATGGTGCCGCCCCTTGCGCACGCCCCGGATGAATTACCCGAAACGCAGGGCTGTCCTGGCGACCGGACATCGGGAGATTCGGGCGAATCCGGGCCGCTGAGTTCGGGGTCGACTGCGTTACAGTCCGCGTAGATGTCGCGCATCGTTGGCGAACCCCAGAATCCGTTGTGAGTTCCCAGTGCCAGGAAAAGGCGGGAGAACAATCGTGACCACCCTGACTGTTGAGTGCGCCGACCTTACCGACCCGCAAACCTTCCTCGCGGCCGATGCCGAACTCGTGGAGATGTGGCGCCGGTTCCGGTCGGCGAGTCCGGTCCACTGGCACGAGGTGGAGGACCGTGCCGTGCCCGGCTTCTGGGTGCTCTCGCGCTACCGCGATGTGATGGAGGTCTACCGGGACAACAAGCGCTTCACCTCCGAGTACGGCAATGTGCTGGCGACTCTGCTGGAGGGCGGGGACTCGGCCGCGGGCAAGATGCTCGCCGTCACGGACGGCCAACGCCACCGTGAACTGCGCAACTTGATGCTGAAGGCGTTCGCACCCCGGGTGCTCGAACCGGTCGTCGCCGGAGTGCGGGAGCGCACGGACCAGTTGGTGCGGAGCGCTGTCGAGGCCGGGGACTGCGACTTCGCCAAGGACGTCGCGGAGCACATACCGATGGCCACCATCGCCGACCTGCTGGGGGTTCCTGCCGGTGACCGCGACGATCTGCTGGTCCTGACGAAGGAGGCGCTCAGCACCGAGGACGAGGGCAGCTCCGCGGACGAGGCGATCGTCGCGCGCAACGAACTGCTCTTCTACTTCGCGGAGTTGGCCGCGGTGCGGCGCAAGGACCCGCGTGACGATGTGCTGAGCATCCTCACGACCAGCACCATCAACGGCGAGCCGCTCACCGAGCAGGAGATCATTTTCAACTGCTACAGCATCATCATCGGCGGCGACGAGACCAGCAGGCTCTCGATGATCAGTGGCGTGCGCGCGCTGATGGAGCACCCGGAGCAGTGGCGGCGGCTCAAGTCCGGGGAAGTCACCGTGGACAGCGCCGTGGAAGAGGTACTGCGCTGGGTCAGCCCCGCCATGCACTTCGGCCGGCGGGTCCGCGAGGACGTCGAGATCGGGGGCCGGCTCCTTCGCGCCGGCGACGTCGTCACGCTCTGGAACAGTTCAGCCAACTACGACGAGGACCTTTTCGCCGACCCCGGTTCCTTCGACCTGGGCCGGACTCCCGGCAAGCATGTGGCGTTCGGCTACGGACCGCACTTCTGCCCCGGCGCCTACCTGGGCCGGGCCGAGATCGCCGCCATGCTCTCCGCCCTGCGCACTCACGTCGCAGAAGCCGTGCCGAACGGCCCGGCCAGGCCCATCCACTCCAACTTCCTGCACGGATACAGCAGTCTGCCGGTCTCTTTGAGTTCAGCCAGGTAGCCCTCGATCCCCTTTATCGTCCCGAGACTCTGGAGAATTCGTGAGCGACCCACGAGGATCGTCCGCTGACGTGCCGTTCGCCGGGACGGGTGTTCCTCCGGCCACCTTCACCGAGCTGTTCGAGGCACGGGTACGGGAGGTGCCGCAGAATCCGGCCGTCGAGTGTGCCGGCACGGTCTGGACGTACCGGGAGCTGAACGCGTCGGCGAACAGGTTCGCGCACTGGCTGATCGGCCGCGGTATCGGCCCGGAGCAGACCGTGGCCCTGGCGATGCCGCGCTCGGTCGAGCAGATCGCAGCGCTGCTCGGCATCATGAAGGCCGGCGCAGCCTATCTGCCCTGGGACCTGGGCCATCCGGAGAAGCGCATCGCGTACATGGCAGCCGATGCCGCCCCGACTGCCGTGCTCACCACACGAGCCGCCGCCGTGCGGCTGCCCGCGGGGCTCGAGGCGGACGTGCTGGTCGTGGATGCACCGGACACTGCGGCGGCTCGGCGTGGTGCGCCGGAGTCGGACCCGGTCGACTCGGGCCGGGTCGGGCCGCTGAGCGTGGCCAACGCCGCGTATGTCATCTACACCTCGGGCTCCACGGGCCGGCCCAAGGGGGTGACGGTGACGCACTCCGGGCTCGCCGCACTCCGGGCCGAGGCCATGCGGGTAGGTGAACTCGGTGACTGTGCGGGCGCCCGAGTGCTGCAGTACGCGGCGCTCAGCTTCGACATGTCGGTGTGGGACCTGGTGACGGCCTTGACCACGGGGGCCCTGCTCGTCCTCCCGGCGCAGGAACAACTGGTGGGTGAGGAGCTGGCCGCGCTCCTGGCGGAGCGCGAGGTGACGCACGCGACGCTGCCGCCGAGCGTACTGGCCACGCTGCCCGCAGGCACCGCGGCATCCCTGGACCAGCTGCGGGTCATGGTGGTCGGAGGGGAGGCGAGCACCCCCGCCCTCGTGGCCGAATGGGGCGCCGCGCGACGGCTGTTCAACGCCTACGGTCCGACCGAGGCCACCGTGTGGGCCACGTTCGGCGGACCGCTCCGCGACGGTGCGGTGCCGATCGGCACCGCGATGACGGACGCCCGTGCGTATCTGCTCGGCGAGGACCTCACGCCAGTCGCCGAGGGGCAGGCCGGCGACCTGTACCTGGCGGGCCCGGGGCTGGCCCGCGGATATCTGGGGCGCCCGGCCCAGACCGCGACGCGGTTTTTGGCCGATCCGTTGGGCCCCGCGGGCGGACGGATGTACCGCACCGGCGACGTGGCCCGAATAGGCGCCGACGGGCAGTTGGAGTATCTGGGCCGCAGCGACGACCAGGTGAAGCTGCGGGGACAGCGGATCGAACTCGGCGAGGTGGAGACGGCTCTCGCGACGCATCCGAGGGTCCGTCAGGCCGCCGTCGTGGTCCAAGACACCGGCACCGGCGGAAAACAGCTGGTCGGCTTCGTGGTGCCGGCGTCCGATACAGGGACCCAGCGAGCCGAGCCCGTGGGCGGGGCAGGGCAGCTCACCCTGGGGCCGGGACTCGGCGCGGCCGAGCTCCGTGCGTTCTTGGCCCGGCGTCTGCCGGAGGGCATGGTACCCGGAAAGATCATGGTCATCGACGAGATGCCGCTGACGCCGAACGGCAAGGCGGACAAGGCGGCGCTGCCTCGGCCGCAGTCCCGCGGGGCTGACTACCGTGCGCCCCGCTCCCCGGTCGAGGAGGCACTCGCCGACGCCTTCGCCGAGGTGCTCTGCCTCGCCCGGGTCGGCATCGACGACGACTTCCTGTCGCTGGGTGGAGACAGCATCCAGGCCATGCGGGTCGCTTCACAGATACGGGCACGAGGAGTGGAGGTCTCCTTCCGGCAGATCTTCGAGTCCCGCACGGTGGCCGCCCTCGCCGACGCGATCGGCGTGGCGGAACCGGACCCTGCCACGGAACTCGCCGACGGGGGAGCGGGGCGGCTGCTGCACCTCCCTGCGACTCACCTCCTGCACGAGCTGGGGCCCGGCGCGGCGCGATACTGCCAGGCGATACTCCTGAACCTTTCCCAAGGCCTGGACCGGACCACCCTGGCCGCCACCCTGGCCGCGCTGATCGACCATCACGACATGCTCCGCGCCCGCGTGACGGAATCCGACGGAGGCGGGCTCGTCGTGGCCCCGCCGGGCTCGGTGACCGCGGACCCCCTGATCCACCGGGTCGCCGCCGACGCCCCCTGGGAGGCCGCGGCGGGCACCGAGCGGGCCGAGGAGTGGAACCGCCTGCTGCGCACCGAACTCGAGGCTGCCGCCGCCCGGTTGGACCCGGCGGCCGGCCCGGTGGCGCAGTTCACCTGGTTCGACGCGGGCAGCCGCGGGGCGGGGCGGCTGCTGATGGTCCTGCACCATCTCCTGGTGGACGCCCACTCCTGGCGCATCCTCCTCGCCGACCTCCGCACGGCCGGGGAACAGCTCCGGACCGGCCTGGACGTCGAACTGCCCCCGGTCACCGCACCGCTGCAGTCCGTCGCCCGCGCCCTGACCGAGGAGGCGCACCGGCCCGCGCGCGTGGCCGAGCTGGACGCCTGGCTCGCCGGCGTCGACGGGCCCGACCCGGCTGTCGGTGCGCGCCGCCGGAACCCGGCCGACGGCGCGGACCCCGCACCGGTCGGCGCCCGGATCCTGCTCCCGGCCTCCGTCACCGACACCCTCCTGGCCGCTCTCCCGGCCGCCTTCCGCTGCGGGGTCGAGGACGCTCTGCTCACGGCGCTCGCGCTGGCCCTGGCGAATCGGCGAGCGGCATCCGGGGCCGACGCGTCGTCCGTGCTGATCCGCCTGGACGAGTACGGCCGGGCGGCGGCCGAGGTGGCCGGCGTCGAACTGTCCCGGACCGTCGGCCGGTTGACCGGCAGCACCCCGGTACGCCTGGATGTGACCGGAGTCGACCTGGAAGAGGCGTTCGCGGGCGGATCCGCCGCCGGCACCGCTGTCAAGGCGGTGAAGGAGCAGCTGCGCGCCCTGCCCGACCAGGGGATCGGCTACCGCCTCCTGCGCCACCTCAACCCCAGGACTGCTGCCGTCCTGGAGCGCTCGGCAAGCGGCCGGATCTCCTTCGCCCACCTGGGCCGGTTCCCGGCCCCCGCCACGGACCTGCCTGGTGCGGGATTCACTCCGGCCGAGGGCTGGACCGTGCCCGCAGCACCGGACGCCGGCGCGGATGTCGACCTCGCCGTCCGGACCGCCCTGGTCGACACCGGCGAAGGCCCGTGCCTCGAAGCCGTGTTCACCGGCTCCGGGGCCGTCCTCACCGCCGCCGAGGTGCAGGAGCTGGCGGATCTGTGGGGCCTGGCGCTCGACGCGATCTCCCGGCATGCCGTCCGGACCGGCGCGGGCGGCCTGACACCGTCGGACGTGCTCCTGCCCGGTGTCACCCAGCAGGAACTCGACGACTGGCAGCAGCACTATCCGGGCCTGTCCGATGTCTGGCCTCTCGCACCGCTTCCGCAGGGGCTGCTGGTGCACTCGCTGATGGAGCACGAGACATCCGCCGAGGTCGACACCTACCAGGTCCAGTACACCTTGCGCCTGTCCGGGCCGGTCGACCCCGCGCACCTGCGCGCTGCCGCACAGGCCCTGGTCGACCGGCACCCCGGCCTGCGGGCCGGCTACGCGCCGGGACCCGACGGCACCCTCGTCCAGTTCGTCGTGGACGGCGTCGAGTTGCCCTGGCAGTACCTCGACCTGAGCAGCCTTGGCGAAGCCATGCGCGACAGCGCCTACCGGCAGTTCCTGTCGAGTGACCTGACGGTCCACTTCGACCTCGCGGTGCCACCGGTGCTGCGCATGTCGCTGCTGACGCTGGCCGAGGACCGTCATGTGCTGATCCTGTCGGCCCACCATGCCACCCTCGACGGCTGGTGCCTGCCCCTGCTGGCCCAGGACCTGATGCGGCTCTACGCCGATCAGGGAGCCGCCGCGCTGCCACCGGCCCCCAGCTACCGCGACTACCTTGCCTGGCTGGACCGGCAGGACACACAGGCGGCGGCCCGCGCCTGGGCGCAGGAGCTGGCAGGCCTGACGGAGCCGTCGCTGCTCACCGCCGGCACCGCCCCCGCCGGTTCGGCGGGCGGCACCGACCGCGTCGACGTCCCCCTGCCGGCCGCCGCGGCCCTGGCACTGCCGGACCGGGCCGCCGACATCGGGGTCACCCTCAACACCCTGGTGCAGGGGGCCTGGGCCGTCGTCCTCAGCCATCTGACCAACCGCCAGGACGTGGTGTTCGGCGCCGCGGTGGCCGGACGGCCCGCCGAGCTGCCCGACGCGGACCGCATGGTGGGAACCTTCATCAACACCGTGCCGGTACGGGTGCGCTGCGACCCGCAGGAGACCGCCGCACAGCTGCTGGAGCAGCTGCAGCAACGGCAGGGAACCCTGCTGGGCCGCCCTCCCTGCGGACTCGGCGAGATCCAGAGCGCCGCCGGGCTGCCGACGCTGTTCGACACCGTCATCGGCTTCGAGTCCTTTCCCCTGGACAGGGAGGCCGCGGCCGAGGCGGCCGAGGCGGCGGGCTTCGCCGTCACCGGCATCGGCCTGCACTCCCTCAGCCACTTCCCCATGACCGTGTTCGCTCATCCCGACGGCGACCGGCTGCGGCTGACCATGCAGTACCAGCGGCAACTGCTCGACCAGGAATACGCGCAGCGGGTCGCCGCACTGTACGGGCGGGTTCTCGAACGGCTCGCCGCAGACGTACGGGCGCTGCTGGGCGACCTGGTCGTCGAGGAGCCCGCAGGAGAACTGAAGGCCGACGGGGATGCCGGGCTCTCCGTTCGGAGCCGGGTGCTCGACCCCCTCCTCGGCGAACGGGTCCGCAGCTGCGCGAAGAAACTCGGGACCGACCCGGCGGCGCTCTTCCACGCGGGCTGGGCCCTGGCGGTGTCGATGTTCAGCGGGCGCGCGGACGTGTGCTTCCGCAGCACCGCGGCCGGCGAGACCCGGCCGGTTCAAGTCGAGTTGACCGGGATGAGCGTGCGGGACCTGGTGCATCGCATGGACCGGGAACTGCCCGGCTTCGGCCACCGCGCCCACCCTCGGCGGTTCGACATGATCCTCGACTTCCGGGGCCCGCACGCGAACGGGAGTGCCGCGGACGACGGGCGCGCTGAGCCCGTGGAGGTGGCGATCAGCGGCCGCCACGGACGCTTCACCGTCCAGGGGCGGGCCGGCCTGCCCTACGACCCGCAGTCCGTCATCGACTACCTCGAGACGGCGCTGGCGCGACTCGCCGACGCCCTCCACGGCGACCGGGCCGCCCAGCACCCCGCTCTCGAACTGCCTGTCCTGGGCGACGAGGTACGCCGCCAGGTCCTGGCGGAGCGGAGCGAGGCGCCGGCCGCACAAGCGCCGGGCCGGTGCGTCCACGAATGGTTCGAGGAAGTGGCAGCCGCGACCCCGGACGCGGTCGCGGTCACCGCCGAGGGCCGCAGCCTCTCGTACCGGAACCTGAACGCACGCGCCAACCGCCTGGCCCGCCATCTGCGGGGCCTGGGTGTCGGGCCGGAGGTTCTGGTCGCGCTGCGCCTGGACCGGACCGAGCATCTGGTTGTCGCCGTGCTCGCCGTGCTCAAGGCCGGTGGCGCGTATGTGCCGATCGACCCTGCTTCCCCTGCCGACCGGACGGCCCTGGTGCTGCGCGACAGCGCGCCGCGTCTGCTGCTGACCGACGCCCCCTCGGACCCGGACCAGGCCCCCGGCGTCCCGCCGATCCCGGTCGTCGACGTGCGCGCGGACACCGACCGGTGGAGCGGGCTCTCGGCCGAGGACCTGCCGGACACCGGTGTCCGGCCCGCCCATGCGGCCTACGTCATCTACACGTCGGGTTCGACGGGCACCCCGAAGGGCGTCAAGGTCGAACACCGCAACGTGGTACGGCTGTTCACCACCACACGGGAGCACTTCGGTTTCGACGAGCAGGACGTGTGGGCGCTGCTCCACTCGTTCGCCTTCGACTTCTCGGTGTGGGAGATGTGGGGTGCGCTGCTGCACGGCGGCACCCTGGTCGTGGTGCCACGGGAGGTCGCCCGCAACCCGAAGGACCTGTACCGGCTGCTGTGCACCTCGCGGGTGACGGTGCTGAACCAGACACCGACGGCCTTCCACCAGCTGATCGCGGCCCAGGGCGAGGACGGCGCGGAACATGCCCTGCGGGTGGTGGTGTTCGGCGGCGAGGCACTGAACCCGGCGCTGCTCACACCATGGATGCGGCGCGAGGCCAACCGGGACACCCGGCTGGTGAACATGTACGGCATCACCGAGACCACAGTGCACACCACCCACCACCTCCTGACCGGGGCTGACGCGGATCGGGTCGTCAGCCCGGTCGGCCGGCGCCTGCCGGACCTGCACACCTATGTACTCGACCGGTACCTGCGGCCCACACCGGTCGGCGTCGTCGGCGAGCTGTACGTCGGCGGCGCGGGCGTGGCGCGCGGCTACCTGAACCGGCCGGCACTGTCCGCCCAGCGCTTCCTCGCGGACCCGTTCGCCGGGAAGCCGGGCGCACGGATGTACCGGTCCGGGGACCTGGTCCGGTGGCTGCCCGACAAAACCCTCGAATACCTGGGACGCAACGACGACCAGGTGAAGGTCCGCGGGTTCCGCATCGAGCTCGGGGAGATCGAGGCCCGGCTCACCGAACACCCGGCGGTCCAGGACGCGCGGGTCGTGGTGCGCGACCACGGCGACGGGGACAAGCGCGTGGTGGCCTACGTCGTCCCCGCGGCGGACCGCGCACCGGCGGTGCGCGAACTGCTCCGCCTGGAACGCGCCGAGGGCGACACCCACCCGCCGGTCCGCGAACTGCCCAACGGCATGACGGTGTTCCACCACAACAAGAGCGAGACGGACTTCGTCTACGAGGAGATATTCACGCGCGAGGAGTACCTGCGCGGCGGCATCACCATCGACAACGGCGACACGATCGTCGATGTGGGCGCCAACATCGGCCTGTTCACCCTGTTCGCGTCGAACCGCAACCCGGACGGCCGTCTCTACGCCTTCGAACCGCTCCCACCGCTGCACGATTCGCTGCGCCGCAACGTCGAGCTCCACGGCCTCAACGCCAAGCTGTTCGACTGCGGTCTGGGGGCGCAGGCACAGGAGGAGACCTTCACCTTCTATCCGCACAACACCGTCAACTCCACCCGCGCCGCGACCGCGCCCGAGGCGCGCGACCTGGTGCGCGCCTTCCTGCGCAACAAGGCGAAGCCGGCCGACGGCGCGCGGCCCGGCGCCGCTGCAAAGGACCTGATTGACGAGGTCGTCGAGTCCCGCCTGGAGAGCCGGACGTTCACCTGCCGTGTGCGCACCTTCTCGGAGATCATCGAGCAGGAAGCCATCGACCGGATCGACCTGATGAAGATCGACGTGGAGGGCGCCGAGCACGAGGTCCTCAAGGGCATCCGCCCGGAGCACTGGCCGAGGATCCGGCAGTTCGCCATCGAACTCCACGACGTCGACGGCAGGTTGGCAGAGGTCGAGACGCTCCTGAAGGACCACGGCTTCGAGGTCGTGTGCGAACAGGACAGCAGCCTGCTGCACAACACGGTCCTCTGCAACGTCTACGCCCGGCGCGACGACGGCCGCAGCGCGGACCCGGGTCCCAGGGCCCCGGTGGCGCCGGCCCAGCGGCGGTGGTCCGGCCGGGCCGACCTGCTCGACGACGTGCGGAACAGTCTGCAGGAGGTTCTGCCGACGTACATGCTGCCGTCCGCCTACACCCTGCTCGAGGCACTGCCGCTCAATCAGAACGGCAAGCTGGACCAGGACGCGCTGCCCGAACCCGGGCGCCCGCGCAGGGACTTCACGCCGCCGCGTAGCCGGGCGGAGCAGGAGCTGTGTGTCTTGATGGCGGATGTCCTGCACATCGACCAGGTAGGTGTCGGCGACAACTTCTTCGATCTGGGCGGCGACTCACTGCTGGCCTCTGGCCTCACCGGCCGGATCGGCAGGAAACTGGGGGTCAGAGTGCTCATCAACGAGGTGTACGGGGCCCCCGACGTCGCGGCGCTGGCGCGCATCGTCGACAATGCTCCCAAGGTCCGCTCGCCGCGGTTGCGCAGGAGGGGCACGGGGGACGGGTCCTGATCCGCCCGATTGTGCCCGCCGGGCCCGAGACGGCCCAGGGCATTCCCCCGCAGTGAGCACCTGCCGTTCGGCAAGATGCGGGTGATCCACTGACATGACATGAGAGTTGAGGACATGGCTTCCCACTCGAAGGACCCGAATACGCTCATTGGCGACGATGACCGGGACCGGGCCGCACAGCTGCTGAAGGACGCGTACGCAAAAGGACAGCTCACGCACCAGCAGTTGGACCAGTGCCTCGAACAGGTGCTGAGCGCCAGGACGCGGGGCCAGATCGATGTGGCTGTGGCTGGGCTCCCGGCACAGAACCCGGACGACCGGTCCACGATCACCACGGTGAGCGGGCTGATCCTCCGGCGCGGCCGGTGGCGGGTGCCCGCGGACCTCACGGTCGCATCGGCACTTGCGACGGTCTACCTGGACCTGTCCCGGGCGATCATCGAGCATCCGGTCGTCGACCTCGAGGTCCTGGTCGGCGTGGGACGCGTCCGGATCATTGTGCCGCGCGACGCGATCGTCGACCTCAAGGACATGGAGACCGGGTTGAAGGGCCTGTCCTACAAGCCCGGAAGGTCCTCCGGTTCCGATGGGCCGCGGATCCGGATCCACGGGACCGTCGGCATGCGGAAACTGACGGTCCGGCATGCGCGTCTGCGCTGACTGATCTGCTTCCTGGGTTCCCGAGCCGCAGAGTTGGAGCAACGTGCAGATCATCGGCCACGGCTTTCTCGCCCGGCATCTCTCGGAAGCCTTCAGGGATCGGTTTCCCGGGGTCACCGCGATCGCAGCCGGCGTCTCCAGTCATTCGGGCGTCGCACCCGCGGAGTTCGGCCGGGAAGCCGAGCTGGTGCGTGAGGTCCTGCGCGAGTGCAGGGACCGGCACAGGACGGTGCTGTTCTTCTCCTCGGCCTCATTCGCGGTGTACGGGTCCACCGGTGCCCCGTGCTCCGAAGGAGACCACCTGGTGGCTCCGCCATCGGCCTACGGCAGAAGCAAGTTGGCGCTCGAGTCGACGATCCGCGGCTCGGGAGTCCCTTACCTGATCCTGCGGCTGAGCCACACGGTGGGCCGACACCAACGACCTCACCAGCTGCTGCCCGGACTGACGCGGCAGGTACGGGCCGGTGCCGTGCGGGTGCAGCAGGGCGTCCACCGGGACCTGCTGGACGTGAACGACCTCGTCGATGCCATCGGGCGACTGCTCGGCCAAGGTGTGCGGGACGAGGTCCTCAACGTGGCATCCGGGGCGCCGCAGCACGTCGAGGCGATCCTGGACGGCATCGAGATGCGGCTGGGCACGAGCGCGGTTCGGACGTACATTCCTGGCGACGCGGCAGTCACCCGCGTTTCGATCCGCCGGCTCCAGTCCTACGTTCCGGACTTCCGCCCTGGGCTGCGGAGCGCGGCGAGCTACCTGGATGACCTCCTGGACGCCTATCTGCCGTACTGCACCCAGGGGCCGGCCGGAGACGAGTGAACGACGCGGCCCAAGGGGCGGGTCTGCCGACCCGCCCCTTGCTTTGATCTTGCCGGCACCCGCGTCCGGGGCACCGCCCCGTCAGGATGTGGCGGTGCGCCGGTACTTGCGCACGGCCAAGGTACGAAAGACGACGATGATGATGACCGAGTAGATCAGCGACGCCTCAATCGGGTGCTGCATCGGCCATGCGTCCCTCGCTCCGGTACCCGGATTGCCGAACAGCGTGCGGGCAGCCTGCACGGTCGCACTGAACGGGTTCCATTCGGCCATGACCCGCAGGGGGGTTGACATGCGAGTGGGGTCTACGAAGGCGTTGGAGATGAACGACACCGGGAAGATCCACAGCATGGGAGCCGACGACGCCGCCTCGGGGGAGCGTGAAGCCAGTCCGGTCAATGCGCCGACCCAGGTGAAGGCGTATCCCAGCAGGAACAGCAGCGCAAAGCCGGCCAGCATCTTGGGAATTCCCTCATGGAAGCGCCAGCCGACTCCCGCTCCGACGCCGCCCAGCACCACCAGGACGAGAGCGATCGTCACAGAGTCGGACAGAGTGCGGCCGGTGAGCACCGCGCCGCGTGCCATCGGCAGCGAACGGAACCGGTCGACAAGTCCCTTGCGCATGTCATCGGCGATGCCCGCGGCGGTCGCGATGACCGAGAAGATGACGGTCTGGGCCATGATGCCGACCACGTTGAACTCGCGGAATGCCGCGCGGTCGGTGGTGCCGCCGATGTTCACCGAGCCCGCGAACACATAGGTGAACATCACGATGAAGATGGTCGGCTGGATCAGCATGAACAAGATCATGCCCGGAGCGCGCTTGACCCTGATCAGCCCGCTCTTGGCGATGATGAACGAGTCGCGCACGGACTGGCCGACGGCGCCCCCGGTGGGCGGCCGGACGGCGGGTGGCGGTGCCAGGGCGGTCACTTGGCGGTCTCCTTCACTCGAAGGTCCTCACTGTCCTTAACGGTCTCGGCAGCGCGACCGGTAAGGGAGAGGAATACGTCGTCCAGGGTCGGACGGCGCAGGGCGATGTCATCAAAGGGAATGCCCAGCTCGTCCAGTCGGCGAATGATGCCGCCGAGCGAGCGGGAACCGTCCGAAACCGGCACGATCAGTTTGCGGGTGTGCTCCTCGACGGATACCTCGCCCCGCCCCTCCGAGGCCATCACCAGACCGGCGCCGGTGAGGTCCTCGCCCTCGGGAAGGATCATCTCGACCCGCTCGTTCCCGACGCGTGCCTTGAGTTCGTCACTCGTGCCGTGGGCGAGCACCCGGCCGTGGTCGATGACGCAGATCGAATCGGCGAGTTGGTCGGCCTCTTCCAGGTACTGCGTGGTCAGCAGGAGCGTGGTGCCTTCGGCGACCATCGCGCGGATGACGTCCCACAGCACCCGCCGACTGGTGGGGTCCAGGCCCGAAGTCGGCTCGTCGAGGACCATCACCGCCGGCTTCATGAGCATGGCCGCCGCGAGGTCGAGACGGCGCCGCATGCCGCCGGAGTAGGTCTTGGCAGTTCGGTCGGCGGCGTCGGTGAGGTCGAACAGCGTCAACAGCTCATCGGCGCGGGCTGCCGCGTCGCGTTTCCTCAACTGATAGAGGCGGCCGATGAGTTGCAGATTCTCCCGCCCCGTGAGGAACTCGTCGACCGCGGCGAATTGCCCCGCCATGCCGAGCGAACGGCGCACCGTGTCCGGGTCCTTGACGACGTCCGCTCCGAGTACGGTCGCATGCCCGGCGTCAGGCATGAGCAGGGTGGTCACTATCCGTACGATGGTGCTTTTGCCGGCGCCGTTGGGGCCGAGCAGGCCGAGCACGGTTCCTTTGGCGACGTCCAGGTCGACACCGTCCACCGCCCGTACGTCGCCGAAGTGTTTCACCAGGCCCTCAGCATGGATGGCCTCTGGCATAGAGCACTCCTGTGGTCAAAGGGTTGGGGACGTGTGTGGGCACTCGGCGACACAGGCTGGACAGGTACCTGCGGCCGAACCCTGTCCTCGGACTGTGGCACGCGATATAACGCGTGTCAACCATTGAGATATATCTTGATTGGCCGAATCTCTCCGGGCATCCGGCGGCGGCCGGGCGTACATGCCGGAGGGGGCTGCAGGTGGCGGTGCCGTCAGCTGGTAATCGGACACCTCCGGGGTGGCGGGCGGGTGTGGCGGTGCCGCGGATATGGAGTGCCGGTGGACTGACGGTGCGTCAGATCGCTTGCCTGGTGGCGACGAAGGCGAAATCGGGCCATGCCGCGCCCTCTCAGGCGAGCAGGTCTCGCGCCGGGCGCCGCGAGACGAAGGCGGACACGTCCCGCAGAATGCTCCGGGCCACGTCCTGCACCTGGTCCTCGATGTAGAAGTGGCCGCCGTCGAAGACCTGGACGGTGAATTCCGCCGTCGTGTGCTCGGCCCAGCGGAGGAAGCCGTCGTGCGGCACATGCGGATCGTGGTCCCCCACGTAGCCGCTGATGGGGCACCGGACCGAGCTGCCCTCCGGGTGGCGATACGTCTCCAGCGCCGTGAAGTCGCCACGCAGGGCGGGGACGATGGTGGCCAGGAGCTCCTTGTCCGCCAGCACGGCCGGCGGCGTACCGGCGAGGTCCGACATCCATGCCATGAGTTCCTCGTCGTCCAACCGGTGGACGCCTTGGTCCCGCTCGACCGACGGTGCCATGTTGCCCGAGACGATGATCCCGGCCGGACCGGGGCCCGGTCCCCGCTCCAGTCGTTGTGCGACCTCGTAGGCCACGACGGACCCCATGCTGTGCCCGAACAACGTCAACGGGCGGCCCGTCCAGGGCTCCAGAGCCGCGACGGCTCCGTCCGCCAACTCCCCCAGATCCGTCAGCGCGGGCTCGTCCAGGCGGTCCTGCCTTCCGGGGTACTGCACGATCAGCACCTCGGCTCCCTCGGAAAGGGCAGCCGACAGGGCGAAGTAGGCCGATGCGGAACCCCCGGCGTGCGGGAAGCAGACGAGGGTGGGGGCATCGCCCCTCGGGGGGTGGTACTGGCGTATCCAACCGCCGCGGGCGGCGGCGCCTCGGCTGCGCGTGTTCGTCACTCCATGCTCCTTCTTCGGCCGATGGATTCGGGGCCATTGCGCAGATCTCAACGTCACGCGATCGAGTCGTTCTTGGTCTTCCGGCGCCACGGGGCCGGATCCAGCGCGTCGATCATGGGAATGAGCTGATCGTCCAGCAGCCTGCGGACGGCGACACGTTCAGCACCCGGCACTCGCAGAGGGCGCTCGCGAGGCTCGTCGGGGCTTTCGTGGTGCTGGTACTTGCTCGCGAAGCAGCTTAGACCGACCGGCAAATGGATCACTTGGGGCGGCGTGTGGTGGGACGCCGATCTCAGCGGTAGTGAATGCTGGCGTGGCGGATCAGTATGCGGAGAGTGACGAGTGCTGCGGCCAGGAGGAGGCAGAACTCGACGACGGTGCTGTTCTTCTCGGTGCAGCGTCGTAGTTTGCCGTAGCTGTCCATCCACGAATGCGTTCGTTCCACGACCCACCGCTTGCCGACCTGGATCGGGGCGGGCACGCCCTTGCGGGCGATCTTGCCGGTGAAGCCCAACTCCCGGAGCGGAGCGCGGGACGTGGTGCTGCCCGGCCCCGTTCGAGGTCGACGTTCACGTCGTCCGGCAGGGGCCCGACCGGTCCGTGGCCGCTTGGAGAGCCGGTCCGAGCAGGGGCGAGTCGTGGCGGGTGGCTCTCGCCACGACCAGGCCGAGCGGGACGCCGCGGGTATCAATGGCCACCGAGCGTTTCATGCCCTGCCTCCCGCAGTCCACCGGAGGGCAGCCGCAACTGTGGCCGCCACAGGGGGCCTTCGTGATGCGCCATCCACGTCGGGGACACGACGGCGGTGACAGCCAACTCGGGTGGCCCGCAGCGAACTCCTCCCGAGCGGGCGGAAGTGCCACGAACTGCGCCCAGAGCAGGGGAGATGGCAGCGCGGGCAAGGCGGCCCTTCGTGATCACCGGGCGTAGAGAACTCCGTGATCACGTGGACTCGTGGTCGTTCCGATGCCCACGCCACGCCCCGGGCCGCGATGGCCGCTCGGTCTCCAGCAGGGTCAGCCCGGAGCGGATCACTGATGTGCCGCATGTGATCGTCAGCCTCAATCGGCATGAGGCGCTGTCCTGTCGACTGGACAGCCCCAGGGAGCCCCCGAGATGCGGCTGCAAAGGCTTCACGTTGCCGATCGGGAATCCCGATTGACAGCGGCTGGCTGAAGTTCCCACGTACGGCCAGTTGCAGAGTCACGCTCTGTTGCCCTGCGGCAGGGTTGGAGGCTTCCCCCTCGGCCGCGGCATCCGAGGGCAGGCATCGCTCACTCTCCGAGCGCGTAAGTGATGCAGATCACGGCGAGGGTCGCGCTATGAGCAAGATCATCCACTTCGTCCACACTTCGCTGGACGGCGACGTGGAAGGCGCCAACGGCGAGTTCGAGTGGCCAGCCATGGGGCCGGAGCTGTCCGCCTGCTGTTCGGCCTGATGGAGCGCGCCGACACCCTCCTGTACGGACGTCCGCCTGGGAGATGACGGCCGGCTTCTGGCCGAACGCCGAGTCCATGTCCGATGGCCCGCACGATCTGTAATTCGCCCCGATCTGGCGCAGTACCCCCACGGTGGTGTTCTCCCGAACTCCGGCCGAGCCCGGCTGCGATGGGCGGCGCATCCTTGGCTGCCAGCCCGCCTCACCATGACGTAGCCGCAAGAACGTCCACGCAACGTCACCGCTGGCGGAGTTGCAGGGACGGGGCCGGCCGATCGAGGAGAAGCCGCGCCGGTTCACATTGCCCGCGCATCCGGACAAGAGACTGGCGCCGGGCTCCGAGAGTGTCGGTCAGCAAGTGCCGCTTGCGGCCGTTGACCTTCATCCTGACTCGGCCGTTGTCGACGAGGCAGCGCACCGCGTCGATTCGACAACAGGCCCCTTGGTTCTCGCTGGACTCGACATCCGCGAGTTATCAGAGGCCCTTCCTTCATGCCTCCACACCGATCAACTCATCCGATCCAGGGACCCGTTCGAAGCAAGCCGAGCACGTGCGGGGGCGGTCAGCGCGTCCACGCCCCGGCCGTGGGTGAGGAACGGCGCGGCCTACGGCGCTTCGCGCGGGGGCCAGGGCAGGGCAAGATACAGGTCATGCAGGAGGGGCTCGTGTTGTTTCCGCCCGGGCCGACCGATCATGCCCGGGCGTCTCACCTGACGATGTCAGGCAAGCCCTTGCCCGGACACAACCCATTGGGCTCTACTTGTCCATCGTCTAAAGGCGTCGCGCCAGGCTGGAACACGTTTGAGTCGCATGTTTCAGCGCGGCACGGGATTCACCTGACTCGCACGCAGAACGTTCGGTAGGGGGAATGGAATGTCTATTTCGCGATCCGATACCAGAACCACGTTACGTCGCCAGAGCGATGCCGAGACGGTCGTCGGGCAGCGGGGGCCCATCGACAGTCCGCATCGCAGCCAGGTACTGACGACGAATGTCGGCCTTCAGATCCCTGCCGGACTGACCTTCGAGAACTGGGAGAACACCGGAAGAAGGCTTTCGGGAATCATAAATTCCTCTTCCTGGTGGCTCGGGGACTGGCTCATATACGGGAAGGACCACTACAGCGATCGTTACGAGCGAGGAATTCGCACTGTCGGTCTCCGCTATCAGACGCTTCGTAACTACGCCTGGGTATCCCGTCGTTTCGCCATAGACCGGCGACGGGCCGCACTCAGCTTTCAGCACCATGCCGAGGTGGCCTCACTGTCGCTGGCGGAACAGGATCACTGGCTCGACCAGAGCGAGGCGGGCGACTGGAGCACCAAGCAATTGCGCAAGGCCGTGCGTCTTGCGCAGGAGAACGAGATCGCCGGCGAGGACCAGGACACCAAACCGACCGAGCGGCTCGCCGTTCCGATCGGCCATATGCGGCGGTGGCACAGCGCCGCATCGCACGCGGGGATCGATCTCGAGGAGTGGGTGCTCGTCACGCTCGACAGCGCGGCCGAAGAGATCCTGGCGGGGTAGACACCGCACCGGAACCGGCGTGGGGCCTGTGGCCGGCGAGGATGGGTGCAGATTCTTTGAAGTGACGGTCGGAACCTGGGCAGAGGCGTTGGTGGCTGCCCAGGTCCCGGCCTCGCGGCTGCCGACCGGGTGGAGCAGGAGGTGCGGGCGGAAGCGGCGGGCGGCTTCGTTCTGGATCAGGTCGACCACTTCTGCCCCGCTTTCGGGCGTCCGCGCGCAGGGCTTCGGGGCGCATCACCACGCCCTTGCCGTCGACCTGGATGATCAGCCGCAACTCGCAAGTGCACGGAGTGGGGATCTTCACCGTGCAGTAGGCGGCGTTGTCGACAGCGCAGGCGAGGACTAGTTCTTTGAGGCGGCGCCTGCCAGGACCTTCCCGTAGCGTCGCTCGACCGCGGCGGCGGCCTGGTCGAAGGAGCTGCGGACCGCTTCGAGGCCGCGAGGCGGGCCAGGCCGCGCGAGTGCCGGCCGACGGGCAGCGACAGCTGGGCATCGGCCAGGGACACGTTGGTGACACCCCGCCGCGATGGCCGATCCGGCTCACCCGCACCGGACCGAACACGCAGGTCAGCAGGCGACGATGCCCCGTCTCCCGCCAGGGGCACGGCTGCTGTCCTGCACCACCTGCCGCAGCACCTCGCACCCCAACTGCTTGATCTGCACGTCGAGTTCGTCATGGCTCAAGGCGGCGGCTAGCCAGTGTCGAGACGAGGCGTTCGAAGCGGCTGTCCTCTCTTCGCCTTGCCTTGGCGGACGTTGAGCATGCCGTACCGGCCGAACTGCGGCGCCAAGCGGGTTCCGCCCCCCCGTCGGTCACGTCCAGCTTCGACGTATCGGTCCGCCGCGGCCCCCACGTAGATGGTCGCATCCCGATACGCGGCCCAGGCCTCCTCGCGGGTGAACGCCTTGCCTCAGGGCTGCCCTCGCAGCCCTGCAGGTGCACCAGGGCGTTCCACTCGTGGGCGATCGCCACCGGATAGGCGCCGAACGCCTCCTCGCATGCTGGCACCCAGCCGTAACGGCCGAGGGCGCTGCAGCAGCGGGCTGCGGCGCTGATAGCGCACGGTCAGCCCCTCCACCTGCTCAACGAACGTCCTCCGACCACGGTCCGGGCCGTCGCAGAACAACCGCCGCGGCCGCAGACAGCGCCATCGGCCGGCGTGCGGCAATAGCGACTGTGCGTCCGCGCGGAACCGCGACCGGAGTCCGGACAAGCCACCACGTGGGGACGTCTACGCGGGCAGACCGCCAAGAGGCCCCGTGACCGCCGCCCGTTCTCCCGGGCCCGCGCTCTGGCGACGCTTGAGCGGTTCCCACCAGTCGCGGTTGTCGCGGTACCAGGCGAAGGTCTCGGCCAGCCCGGATTCGAAGTCGTGGCGCGGACTGTAGCCCAGCTCGGTCCGCATCCTGGTGCAGTCGATCGCGTAGCGCCTGTCGTGGCCCTTGCGGTCCGGAACATGGAGCACCTGTGTCCAGTCCGCGCCGCAGGCCGCGAGCAGCCGGTCGGTCAGTTCACGGTTGCTCAGTTCGATGCCGCCGCTGATGTTGTAGACACGGCCCGCGCCGCCGCCGGCACGGACCAACTCGATGGCCGCGCAGTGGTCCTCGACGTGCAGCCAGTCGCGCCGGTTCAGCCCGTCGCCGTACAGCGGGACGTCACCACCGTCGAGCAGCGTCGTGAGGAACAGCGGGATGATCTTCTCGGGGAACTGCCGCGGCCCGTAGTTGTTGCTGCACCGGGTGACCCGCACGTCCAGGCCGTGGGTGCGGTGGTACGACAGGGCCAGAAGGTCCGAGGCCGCCTTGGAGGCGGCGTAGGGCGAATTGGGGTCGAGGGGGTCCTGCTCGGTGCGGGAACCGCTCTCCACCGAGCCGTAGACCTCGTCCGTGGACACGTGCACGAAGCGGTCGACGTTGTGCCGCAGCGCGGCGTCCAGCAGGGTCTGGGTGCCCGTGACGTTGGTACGGACGAAGGCGTCGGCGGAGGCGATCGAGCGGTCCACGTGGGACTCGGCGGCGAAATGTACCACCTGGTCGGCCTGTTCCATCAGCTTGTCGACGAGGGGGGCATCGCAGATGTCGCCCTGGACGAACGTCAGCCGGGGATCGCTGAGATCGAGGTTGTCGAGGCTGCCGGCGTAGGTCAGGCTGTCCAGCACCGTGACCCGGGACACCCCGGAGTCCTGCGCTGTGTCGGCTGCGAGCAGCATCCGTACATAAGCGGAGCCAATGAATCCGGCGGCGCCGGTGACCAGCAGATTCACAGCGCCTCCAGAGGGAGCGGGGGCAGCATGCCCGCCTTGCAGAGGCGGGCCCGCTCCATGACGTAATCGCCGTAGGGCGAGTTGCCCATGCGCGACCCCAGCGCTTGGCAGTCGTCCGGGTCGATGTACCCCATGTGCATGGCGATCTCCTCGATGCAGCCCAGCCGGATGCCCTGTCGGCGCTGCGTGTCCCTCACGAATGTGCCTGCTTCGAGCAGGGACTCATGGGTGCCCGTGTCCAGCCACGTGACGCCCCTGCCCAGCCACACCAGCTCGGCGGTGCCCATCTTCAGATAGACGCGCAGCAAGTCTGTGATTTCCAGCTCGCCCCGGGGGGACGGCTCCAGGTCTCTGGCGATGTCCGTGACCTGGGCGTCGAAGAAGTAGATCCCCGGGATGGCGAGGTTCGAGCGCGGCTGCCGGGGCTTCTCCTCGATGGAGACGAGTTCGCCCAGCGAGTCGATCTCGGCGACGCCGAACCGCTCCGGGTCGGCCACCTCGTGGCCGAACAGCACGCAGCCACCCATCTTGAGCGCGGTGCGCCGCAGCATGGTGGGCAGGTTGGCACCGTGGAAGAGATTGTCCCCGAGGATCAGCGCGCACTGCTCGCCGCGGATGTGGTCCTCCGCTACAAGGAAGGCGTCGGCGATGCCGCGCGGCTTGTCCTGCGTGGCGTAGTCGATGGACAGCCCCAGCTGCCGACCGTCACCCAGAAGGGCTTGGAACGCGGGGAGGTCGGTCGGACGCGTGATGATGAGGATGTCCTGGATGCCCGCCAGCATGAGCACGGAGAGCGGATAGTAGATCATCGGCTTGTCGTAGACCGGAGCGAGTTGTTTGGAACTCGTGAACGTGAGGGGCTGCAGGCGAGTGCCGTTGCCGCCCGCGAGAATGATGCCTTTCATTCGCTCTGCGCTCCCTCATGGTCGGTGTTCCCGCATCTTGGGGGGCCCGTCCAAAGCCGTTCTAATGCGCTTCTTGGAGGAGCCGGCCCGATGCGGAGAGCGGTGGGCACCGGGAGTCGGGCGGCGGGGCCGGCACAGGGACCTCGAGTGTGCCGCCCGGATCCGGGACATCAAGAGAGGGCCAAGACCGGCTCAAGGTGGCCGGGTGAGGGTCTCCTGTGTCCGGCTGGGTGCGGAGTTCCTGAAGGGGCTGATCGGCTTGAGAATCCTGTTCACCTGTATTCCTTGGCGGTCCCACTTCCAGGCTCTTGTGCCGCTGGCCTGGGCGCTGCAGGCGGCGGGGCACGAGGTCCGGGTCGCGAGCGGCCCGGAGCTGACGGACGCCATCACCGCCTCGGGTCTGCCGGCGGTGCCCGTCGGTTCCGACGAGCCGGTCATCGAGAAGCTCGACGCGCTTCTGGTTCCGGAGGTGATGGCGAAGGTCCAGGAACTCGCGGAGCGGGGCGACCTTTTGACCGACCTGGCGGAGAACCGCGAGGAGGAGCTCACCTGGGAGCGCCTGCGATGGGGATATCAGATGACGCAGCGGACCCAGGCGGCCATGAACGATGCGATGGTCGAGGAGCTGGTGGAGTACTGCCGCTGGTGGCAGCCGGACCTGGTGCTCTGGGACTGGCTGAGCCACGCGGGCGCGATCGCGGCCACGGCGGTCGGAGTGCCGCACGGGCGCACGCTGACCGAACTCGACGTGGTGGGCCGTATGCGCCGGCATTTTCTGCGGGTGCGTCAGGAGCAGGCGCCCGAGGACCGCGAGGACCCGTTGGGGGACTGGCTGGGGGAGTGGGCGCAGAAGTTCGGTGCCGAGTTCTCCGAGGAGATGGTGACCGGGCAGTTCGCGATCGAGCAGATGGTCGGCTCGATGCGGCTGGAGTCGCCGTCGCCGCATCTTCCGCTGCGCTATGTCCCCTACAACGGGCCGTCGGTGGTGCCGCATTGGGCCCGACGCGACCCGGCCAAGCGGCGCGTGCTTGCCACCTACGGACTCAGCCTGGAGCAGGCCGAGAGGCATCAGGCCACTTCCTTGGAGCAGATGCAGGGGATGCTGGATGCGCTGGCTGATCTGGACATCGAGCTGGTGGTGACGCTGCCCGAGCAGTTCCAGCGGGAGCTGGAGCGGGTTCCCGGCAATACCAGGCTGGTGGAGTTCGTTCCGCTGCACGCCGTCGTCCCCTCGTGCTCGGCTGTGATCCACCATGGCGGCGTGCCCGGGTTCCTGGAGGCGATCGCGCACGGGGTGCCGCAGCTGGTGATCGGCCGCGCCGTTCCCGATATCGGGGAGCGTGGCCCGCGGCTGGAGCGGTCCGGGGCCGGCCTGTGGATCCGGGGGGACGCTCCGGAGGACCTGGACGGGGGGCGGGTGCGGGAGCAGCTGGTGCGGCTGCTGGAGGAGCCGTCGTTCGGGGAGGCCGCCGGACGGCTCGGCCAGGAGCTGGCGGCGCAGCCGTCACCCGCCGAGGTCGTCCGGGAACTGGAACGGATCGTGGACCGCTCCGGCTCGCGCTGAGGGGTGCCACGTAAATGATTTCCGCCGGGTCGGTGACGCGGATGCCCACCGGGCATGTCGTTCACCCAGCCTGCGAGAGGCGGATGCCGTCCACGATGACGAAGAGCGGAGCGTGCCGGTGCAGCGTCAAGTTCACGCGCCGGCACGCCGCGACCAGGACGGCTCAGACGCCGTGATCACACCAACCGCACCAAGATCATCTCGGTCACGGCCAGGCAGTACGGGGCGTCCCTCGGCCGGCACGGCCGTCCGGGGCCGGTCAGTGGCCGTTGTCCATCAGAATCGAACGCTGGATGTCCTTCAGCGCCGGGCCGGGTTCGACGCCCAGCTGTTCCCGCAGGGTCCGGCATGCCTGGTGGTAGGCGATCAGGGCGTCGCCCCGGCAGTCGCTTCGATGAAGCGCCAGCATGAGTTGCCGGTGGAACACCTCTCGCAAGGGGTGCTCGGTACTGAGGAGGTAGAGGTCACCGACGAGCTCGCGGTGGTGCCCGAGGGCCATGTGCGCCTCCATCTGGCCCTCCCGGCACTCCAGTTGGATCTCGTCGAACCATGCCTGGAACCCCTGCAGGATCGGGCCGCGTGCCGCAGTGGGCAGCGGCCCCCGGCACAGTGCGAGCGCCTCTTCGAAACTGCTGACCGCATCCTCGTGCTCGCCGTTCCTGAGCCGGACCCGGCCTTGTTTCACCAGGCGGGTGAGGTCGTGGAGGTCGAGTTCGCCCGGACCCAGCGTCAGCATGTATCCGGAGGGACTGGTGACGACGGGGCTTGCCGCCGCCCCGGGATGGCGCAGAAGCTTGCGGACCTGGGAGACGTACACATACAGGCCCCCGATGGCGCTGCGCGGCGGCTCGTCGCCCCAGATTTCGGTGATGAGCTGGTCGACGCTGACAACCTGACCGGACCGGATGGCGAGAGTCGCCAGCAGAATTTCGACCTTCTGCGCCCCTATGGCCTTGATGGTATTTCCGTTAGCGACGCGGACCGGTCCTAAGATCTCAAGCCGCATACTGTGAACTCCTATTTCTTGGAACGGTGAAAGGAGTATAAATACTGGTCGAAGGTGATGCGGTGAAATGTACTGCGGATGCGCCTGAACATACCTCACGTTCCCGGGCGGTGAGTCAACGGGAACTGGTCTTCGGTGTCCTGTTGGCGGGACACCTTCGCCGTCCAGCGGCCAGTCCAATCATGGTTGACACGATATTAGGTCGACGTGGTTACCTAATGTGTGTTCCATTGGCTCGCGAACAGGCGGCCTGCGGAATCGGGGTGAGGGAATGTCAACTACTCAGGAGATCAATTGCGTGTGAGCGGGTGAGTGCCGCGTTTCTTTGTCGAAGAGGTCGCGGAGGGGGTTGGCGTTGTGCCTTTACCGTCCGCGGGTCTCGTCGGCCCGCTTTCCGGTGAACGGCACCAGGCCGGCTTCGTATGCCGCGTGCCTGCTGCTGTCGATGGAGTCCTGAACCAGCCGCCGCTCGACCGCCCGGGCCTGCCCGGCAACCAGGTGCCCAGGGCGTCGCACCGCAGGCGACGCTCGGCGAGGCCCGCCGACAGACCGGCGAGCGAACCACATCCAGGTCACCCAGGGATCTGAGTACCCAAAGAAAATGTTTGCATGCGCAACTTGTGATGGATCGACCCTGCCCGTGGACCAGATAAACAGGAGTGCTGAGTCGTGATCCCCTTGTCTTTTGCACAGCGGCGCCTGTGGTTCATCGACAGGATCGAGGGGCCGTCGGCGATGTACACCGTGCCGTTCCTCATCCGGCTCACGGGACGGGTCGACACCCCGGCGCTCACCGCCGCGGTGCGCGATGTGGTGGCCCGCCACGAGAGTCTGCGGACCTTGATCGTGGAGAGCGCCGAAGGCGTCCCCGCCCAGCAGGTGGTGCCGGCCGAGGAAGTGCGGCTGGACATCGGGCTGATCGAGATCGCCCCGGACGAGTTGGACGAAGCGGTGCGGGAGGCCTCCGCGGTCACCCTCACACCGTTCGAGGAGATCCCGGTACGCGCCGTCCTCTTCCGTACGGGCGCCGAGGAACACCATCTGCTGCTGCTGATCCATCACATGGCCTGCGACGGCGAGTCCATCGCCCCGCTCGTCCGGGACCTGAGCGCCGCCTACACCGCACAGGTCGAGGGCCGTACCCCGGACTGGCCCGAACTGGCGGTCCAGTACGCCGACTACACGCTCTGGCAGCGCGAACTGCTCGGTGACGAGAACGACCCGGACGGCCTCCTGGCCACCCAACTCGACTACTGGCGCGACGCGCTGGAGGGTATGCCGCCCTCGACGCGGTTGCCCATGGACCGGCCGCGCGGCCCGTTGCCGAGCCGCCGCGGCGATGTCGTCGAAGGCACCGTCGACGAGGAGCTGCTGGCCAGAGCGGAGGCGGCGGCCAAGCGCACCGGGTCGTCGGTGCCGATGGTGTTCCAGGCCGCCCTTGCCGTACTGCTGCACCAGCTGGGCGCGGGTGAGGACATCGCGCTCGGTTCCACCGTCGCCGGCCGCCAGGACCCGGACCTGGCCGACCTGGTGGGCTTCTTCGCCAACACCTGGGTCCTGCGCACCGACCTGTCGGGCCGGCCGACCTTCGACCAACTCCTCGCACAGGTACGGCACAAGGCGCTGACGGCGTACGACAACCAGGACGCGCCGTTCGAGCGCGTGGTGGAGGCACTCAACCCGGAGCGCTCCAGCGCCTACCACCCGCTGTTCCAGGTGATGTTCACCTGGTCGACCGGTGCCCGCCTGGAGTTCGGTCTGCCGGGTGGCGTGCGGGCGCGTATCGCTCCGCTGTGGACGTCGATGGCCAAGTTCGACTTGGAGTTCAGCTTCTTCAACGAGCCCGGCACACCGGGCCTGTCCATCTGTCTCGAGTACGCGACAGACCATTTCGACCGGGCCACGGCGCAGGGATTCGTGGCACGCCTGGTACGGATCGTCGGCGATCTGCTCGACGAGCCGTCCCGCGCCGTTGCGCTGGCGGACGTGCTGACGGACGGCGAACGGGAGTGGGCCCTGCGCGCCATCGAGGGCGCGGCCGCCGACACCCCCGAGCTGACCGCCGCCGCACTGATCGAGCGTCAGGCGGCGGCGACCCCGCACGCCACGGCCGTGGTCGACGGCGGGCAAGAGCTGAGCTTCGCCGAGCTGGACGCGCGGGCCGAGCGACTGGCACGGGAGCTGACCGCCCGCGGGATCGGACCGGAGCGCCTGGTGGGCCTGGCGCTGCCGCGCTCGGCCTCCCTGATCGTGGGCATGCTCGCGATCTGGAAGGCCGGTGCCGCCTACCTGCCGATCGACCCCCGGTACCCCGGAGCACGTCTGGGCCACATCCTGTCCGACGCGGGCCCGGACCTGGTACTGACCGACACCGCCGGCGCGAAGGTGCTCCCGGCGGCGGACATCCCCCGCCTGTGCGTCGACGAGGTGGACTTCAACGCGGCCGGCCCGGCGGCGGAACCGGCCGTCGGCCTGCCCGCGCACGCCGCCTACGTGATGTACACATCGGGGTCGACCGGCACGCCGAAGGGCGTGGTGATCACCCATCGGGATGTCGTCAACGGCGTGTTGCGGCTCGCCGACGTCGTCGGTATCGGTGCGGGCACGCGCGTTCTGGCCGGTACGTCGGTCAACTTCGACGTGTCCGTCTTCGAGGCCGTGACCACCCTGGCGCGGGGCGGCATCCTCGAGGTGGTGCGCGACGTCCTCGTCATCGGCGAACGGGGCGGCTGGTCCGGCGGCGTCATCAGCACGGTTCCCTCGGTCTTCACCGAACTCCTCGACCAGGCAGGAGGGATGATCCGGGCCCAGACAGTGGTCTTCGCCGGCGAGGCCCTCCCGGCCGCGCTGGTGAAGCGGACCCAGGACGCCATTCCGGGCGTGCGGGTGATCAACGCCTACGGCCAGACGGAGTCGTTCTACGCCACCGCCTTCACCGCCGGCGAGGCGTGGACGGCAACCGCGGCCACCGCACCCATCGGCGTCCCGCTGGCCAATATGGGCGCCTATGTTCTTGGCCCCGGCCTTCAACTGCTGCCCCCCGGCGTCGTCGGTGAGCTGTACGTGGCAGGAAACGTGGCGCGCGGATACCTCGGCAGGGCCCGGCTGACCGCCGAACGGTTCATGGCTGATCCCTTCGGCCCGGCCGGTGCACGCATGTACCGCACCGGTGATCTCGCCCGCTGGGGGGCCGACGGCCAACTGGAGTGCGTCGGCCGTGCCGACGAGCAGGTCAAGGTGCGCGGCTTCCGCATCGAGCCGGGCGAGGTGGAGGCCGCGCTGACCGCCCACCCCGCGGTGGCCCAGGCCCTGGTGACCACCTGCCGGCACGAAGGCCGTGACCACCTGGTGGGCTATGCGGTGCCGGCCGCCGGGCGGGAGCCGGGACAGTCGGCGGTGGAGAGCCTGGGAGACCTCGACATCGACCTCACGGCCACCGTCTCACCGCGCGACCTGCGCACGTTCCTGTCCGCCAGGCTTCCCGAGTTCATGGTGCCTTCGGTCTTCGTCATGCTGGACCGGCTGCCGCTGGCCCCCAACGGCAAGCTGGACCGCAAGGCGCTGCCGGCACCGGAGTTCACCGGCTCGACCTATCGCGCCCCTGCCACGCCGGGTGAAGTGATACTCGCCCGTGTCTACGCCGACGTGGTCGGCCTGGACCGGGTCGGGGTGGATGACGACTTCTTCGCGCTCGGCGGCGACAGCATCCGTTCCATCCAGGTCGTCGCGCGGGCCAGGACCCAGGGCATCGAGGTCACTCCCCGGCAGATCTTCGAGTGCCGCACCGTCGCAGAACTCGCCCGCGTCGCCACGAGCGAGGGCCGCACGCAACCGGAACTGGAGGAGCTGCCGGGCGGTGGCGTGGGCTTCGTGCCCCTGCCGCCCGTCGGCCACTATCTGGAGGAATTGGGCGGGAACGCCGACCGGTTCACCATGGCGATGACGGTGGACCTCCCGACGGGGATGGACCGGGACGGCCTGGTGGCGACGCTGTCAGCCGCCTTCGACCGGCACGACATCCTGCGCTCCCGGCGGATCGCCGGCCGGGCACCGGGGCTGGAGGTGACCGCGCCCGGAACCGTCGACGTGCAGCCGCTCATCCACAGGGTGGCGAGCGAGGGAACGTGGGACGACGCCTGGCGGCAGCGGGCGCAGAGCGAACTCGACGCCGCGGCAAGCCGGTTGGACTCCGCGAACGCAGTGATGGCGCAGTTCGTGTGGTTCGACACGGGCACCGGCACCCCGGGACGCCTCAGCATCCTGCTGCACCACCTCGTGGTGGACGGCGTATCGTGGCGCATCCTGCTGCCCGACCTCGCCGCCGCCTGGCGGACGATCCGCGACGGCGACACCCCGCAACTGCCCCCGACCGCCACCTCGGTCCGCCGCTGGACGCATGCGCTCACCGAGGCCGCGACCGGAGAGCGGGCGGCGGAACTCGGGCTGTGGCGCCGGATGGTCTGCGGACCCGACCCGATTCTTGGCGCCAGGCCGTTCGACCCGGCCGTGGACACCATCGCCACGGTCGAGCGGGTCCGACTGGACCTGCCGATCGAGACCACCAGGGTCCTGCTGACCACCCTGCCCGCCGCCTACCGCGGCGGCGTCAACGACGGCCTGCTGACCGGGCTCGCCCTCGCCGTCGCCGCCTGGCGCGGGCGGCGCGGCCTCGACGAGCCCTCGACGCTGGTCCGCCTGGAGGGCCACGGGCGCGAGGAGGACGTCGTCCCCGGCGCCGACCTCTCCCGCACGATGGGCTGGTTCACCAGCATGTACCCCGTCCGCCTCGACGTGTCCGGGATCGACCTCGACCAGGCGCTCGCGGGCGGTGCGGCGACAGGCGCCGCGGTCAAGGCCGTCAAGGAGCAACTGCTCGCCGTCCCCGACAAGGGCATCGGCTACGGCATGCTGCGCCACCTGAACGCCGAGACCAGGGCAGACCTGGAGCGCTACGGATCCGGGCAGATCGTCTTCAACTACCTGGGGCGCTACACGGGTTCGGCCAACATGCCCCAGGACCTGCACGGCCTGGGCTTCACCCAGGTCGAGGACACCGTCACACTGACGCCCCCGCTGGACGGGGACATGTCCGCCCTTGCCACCCTGGCCGTCAACGCGCATGTCGTCGACACCGAGCAGGGCCCGCGGCTGGAGGCGAGCCTGGACTACCCCTCCGGGCTGCTGGCCGAGACGGATGTCCGCGAGCTCGCCGACCTGTGGCGGACCGCCCTGGCGGGCGTGGCCCGGCATGCCGGGCAGTCGGATGCCGGCGGCCTCACGCCTTCGGACGTTCCCCTGGTCACGGTGGGTCAGGGCGAGCTCGACCGCTGGCAGGAGCAGTACCGGGGCATGGCCGACGTGTGGCCCGTGACCGCGATGCAGGACGGGCTGCTCTTCCACGCCGAACTCGCCGGCGCGGCCGTCGACGTCTACCAGATGCAGTTCACGTTCCACCTGACGGGCGAGGTCGAACCGCACAGGATGAGGGCGGCCGGACAGGCGCTGCTCGACCGCTATCCCAACCTGCGGACAGCGTTTGTCACCGACAGCGCGGGCGACCGGGTCCAGATCGTCCGGAACGGAATCGAACTGCCCTGGCAGGAGCTGGACCTGGCCTCCCTGCCCCAACCACAGCAGGAGGAGCAGCGCAGGCGCTTCCTCGCCGCGGAGCACAGCACCCACTTCGACCCGGCCCGGGCGCCGCTGGTGCGGTTCTCGCTCGTCAAGCTGGCAGCCGACCGCTGGGACCTGGTCCTCACCGCCCACCACGTCCTCTTCGACGGCTGGTCGGTCCCCCTGCTCATGCTGGACCTGCTGCGTCTGTACCGTTCAAACGGCGACGCCTCCCAGCTGGGCAGGGCGCCCGCCTACCGCGACTTCCTGACGTGGCTCTCCCATCAGGACCGTACGGCGACGGCCCGCGCCTGGGAGCGGGAGCTGGAGGGCGTCGACGAGCCCACGCTGTTGGTACCCGACGCTCCCGCCGCGGACGGCGAATCCGTCGGAGTCGGCCAGCTGGACGTGCCGCTCACCCCGCAGCAGTCCGACCGGCTCTCCCGCCGCGCCGGCGAGCTGGGCCTGACCCTCAACACGCTGGTCCAAGGCGCGTGGGGCATGCTGCTGTCCGGCCTGACCGGACAGCGGGACGTGACCTTCGGCGCCACGGTCTCGGGGCGTCCGCCGCAGGTCGAGGGCGTGTCCGAGATGGTCGGCACGTTCATCAACACCCTTGCGGTCCGCATGGACTGCGCCCCCGGCCACTCCCTGCGCACTCTTTTGACCGGACTCCAAGAACGGCAGAGCGCGCTCCTGGACCACCACCACTTCGGCCTCCTGGAGATGCACCAGCTCACCGGCGTGCGCACGCTCTTCGACACCCTGGTGGTCTACGAGTCGTACCCCATCGACAGTGCGGCACTGGACGACGCCTACGCGGCCGCCGGAATCCGGGTGAGCGGGCTGAGCCCGCTCAGCAGTACCCACTACCCGCTGGTGGTGATGGCGTCCGCCGAGCCGCATCTGGCCATCGCCCTCCAGTACCAGCACCACCTCGTGCCCCCGGAGCAGGCCGCTGTCATCGCCCGGCGCCTGGGACGCATCCTCGTCCGGCTGGCCGAGGACCCGGAGCTGCCGTTCAGCAGCATGGACCTGCTGGATCCCGCCGAGCGCGAGCGCATCCTCGTCGACGTCAACCGGACCGCCGCCGAGACTCCCGACGCGACCATCCCCGACCTGTTCGAGCGACAGGCCGCAAAGACACCGGACCGGTCCGCGGTGACCTGCGGCGGCGTCACGCTGACCTATGCGCAGCTCAACGCCCGCGCCGACCGTCTCGCCAGCGCGCTGGCCGCACGGGGCGTCGGACCGGAAACCGTCGTCGGCCTGGCGATGCCCCGCTCGGCCGACCTCGTCACTGCCATGCTCGGCATCTGGAAGGCCGGCGGCGCGTATCTGCCCATCGACCCGGAAAACCCCGGTTCCCGGGTGGAGCACATGCTGAGCGTCACCCGGCCCCAACTGCTGCTCACCCGGTCCGGCACCGCCGACGCGCTGCCGGGCACCGATGTTGCGACCTTGCTCATCGACGACGTCGATCTCGCCGCCGACGGCCCGCTCACGGGGCAGGTGAAGGGACTGTCACCACAGCACGCCGCCTACGTGATGTTCACCTCCGGCTCCACGGGCGTGCCCAAGGCAGTGGTGGTCAGCCACGCCAACGTCGTCAACGGGGTGACGCGGCTCGCCGAGCGGGTGGGGGTGGACGCGGACACCCACATGCTCGCGGGCGCCTCGATCAACTTCGACGTATCCGTCTTTGAGATCGTCACCACGCTGGTTCACGGTGGCCGTGTCGAGGTCGCCGGGAACGCCCTCGTGCTTGCCGAACGCGAGGCGATGACGGCGAACGTGATCAGCACCGTCCCGTCGGTCTTCGCCGCGCTGGGCGGCCGGATACCTGCCCTTCCCGACCGGGCCACCCTGGTCTTCGCAGGGGAGAAGCTGCCGACCGGGCTGGTGAGGCGCATCCGGCAGGAACGGCCCGAGGTCCGCATCGTCAACGCCTACGGGCAGACCGAGTCGTTCTACGCCACGACGTTCGGCGTCCCGGCGGAGCAACCCCGGTGGGACAGCGGCAGCGTCCCGATCGGGACGCCGATCGGAAACCTGCGCACCTATGTCCTGGGGCCCGCCCTCGCGCCGGCCCCGCCCGGCGTGACGGGCGAGTTGTACGTCGCCGGGGACATCGCGCGCGGCTACGCCGGCCGGGCCGCCCTGACCGCTGAGCGCTTCGTCGCCGACCTCTACGGCCCCGCGGGTGCGCGGATGTACCGCACCGGAGACCTGGCCCGCTGGACGGCCGACGGACAGATCGAGTACGTCGGCCGCGACGACAACCAGGTCAAGATCCGTGGTGTCCGCGTCGAACCCGCCGAGATCGAGAGCGCGTTGGCCACCCACCCGGATGTCACGCAGGCCGTGGTCATCGCCCGCAGCACAGCCGAGGAAGGGGACCGGCAGCTCGTCGCCTACGTCGTGCCCGCCACCCCGCACGCCGACGGCACGGACCTGGCCGCCACCCTGCGCGGCTATCTGCGCGAGCGGCTGCCCGCACACCTGGTGCCCGCCGCCGTCGTCGCCCTCGACTCGGTCCCGCTGACCGTCAACGGCAAGCTGGACCGGGAGGCGCTGCCCGCACCGCACTTCGCCGCGGCGGCCGCGGGCAGCGATCCGCGCACTCCTCAAGAGGAACTGCTGTGCGAGCTGTTCGCCGAGGTCCTGCATGTCGACCGGGTGGGTGTCGACGACGACTTCTTCGCTCTCGGCGGCCACTCGATCATGGCCATCAAGCTCGTCAACCGCATCCGGTCCGTGCTGCGCACCGAAGTGGAGCTGCGTACCCTCTTCGCCGCTCCGACCGTGGCCGAGCTCGTCCCGCATCTGGACCGGTCCGGGGCGGCCCGCGCACCGCTGGCTCCTCCCGCGACGCTGCCCGCGCGGCTCCCGCTGTCCTTCTCCCAGCAACGGCTGTGGTTCCTGCACAAGTTCGAGGGCCGCGCGGCGACCTACAACATGCCGATCGTCCTCCGGCTCAGCGGGGATCTGAACGTGCGAGCCCTGGAGGAGACAGTCAATGACCTCGTGACCAGGCACGAGATCCTGCGCACCGTCTACCGCGAGACCGACGGGCGGCCCTACCAGCACATTCTCGGGCCGCAGGAGGCCCGCATCGCCCTGCCCGTACGCCCGGTCGCGGACGCGGACAAACTGGCCGGGGCCATCGTCGCGGTCGCCCGCCACCCCTTCGACATCGCCTCCGAGATTCCGCTCAAGGCCGCACTGTTCGGCACCGGCCCGGACGAGTTCACCCTGGTCCTCGTGATCCACCACATCGCGGCCGACGGATGGTCCGCGACCCCCCTTGCCAAGGACCTGGCCACCGCCTACGCGGCCCGCGCCCGGGGCGAGGCCCCCCAGTGGGCACCACTGCCGCTGCAGTACGCGCATTACGCCCTGTGGCAGCAGGAGCTCCTGGGCCGCGACGCCGACCCGGACAGCCTGTTCAGCAGGCAGTGCCGCTACTGGTCCCAGCAGCTGGCGGGGCTGCCCGAAACGGTCACCTTCCCGACCGACCGGCCGCGCCCCGCGGAGCTCGACCGCAGCGGCGACCTCCTCGAGTTCGCCCTGGACGCGACCCTTCACGAGGGAATCGTCTCGCTTGCCCGGGCCACCAACACCACCCCCTTCATGGTGCTCCAGGCGACCATGGCCGCCCTGTTCACCCAGCTCGGCACAGGTACCGACATCGCGCTCGGCAGCGGCATCGCGGGTCGGATCGACCAGAACCTGGACGACCTGATCGGCCTCTTCGTCAACGTGCAGGTCATGCGCATCGACACCTCGGGCGACCCGACCTTCGTCGAACTGCTCGACCGCACGCGCCGGACGAGCCTGGCCGCGTACACCCATCAGGACATCCCCTTCGAGGCTCTGGTGGAGAAGCTCAACCCGGAACGCTCGGCATCGATCAATCCGCTCTTCCAGGTCGCCCTGATCCTGCAGAACACCGAGGACGCGGACTTCGAGCTGCCCGGTGTGCGGGTCACGAGCGAGGGCACGGGCACCGGCACGTCCCGCTACGACGTGACACTGAGCCTGACCGAGAGGTTCCACGACCGCACCGCGCCGGATGGCATACACATCGCCGTCGAGTACTCCACGGAGCTCTTCGACGCCTCGACGATCGAAATGGTGATCGCCCGCTGGGAACGGCTGCTCGCCGCCGCCGTCCTGGACCCCGCACAGCACATCGGCGGGGCGGGTGAACTCACCGCCGAGGAGCGCGGCACCCTGCTCGCGGGCGAGCAGCGCACCGGACAGGAGGTGGCAGCGGCCACCTTCCCGGACCTCTTCCGCGAACAGCTGCTGCGGGCCCCGCAGGCACCGGCGGTCGAGTTCGGCGGCCAGGTGTGGTCGTACCAGGAGCTGAATGAGCGGGCGAACCGCATTGCGCACTGGCTGATCGCGCGGGGCATCGGCGCCGAGCAGCCGGTCGGCGTCGCCATGCCGCGCAGCGCCGACCAGGTCGCCGTGGTCCTGGGCATCTTCAAGGCGGGCGCGGTATTCCTGCCGGTCGATCCGGACTATCCGTCCGATCGCATCCGGTTCATGCTCGATGACGCCGCTCCCGCCGTCCTGCTGGCCACGGCGGGCATCGCGACGGGGCTGCCGGCGTGCCCGGGCACCGATGTGGTGGCCGTCGACACCCCCGAAGTGGCCCAGGCCTGGCGGGACGGTCCGGTCACGGACCCGGACGTCGCCCTGGCCCCCGCGCATCCCGCGTACCTCATCTTCACCTCCGGCTCGACCGGACGGCCCAAGGGCGTCGTCGCCACCCACGCCGGTATCGCGGCCCTCAGCCGCACCACACAGGACCGCCTCGCGCTGAGCCCGGACTCCCGTGTCATCCAGGTCGCCGCGCCCAGCTTCGACGCCGCCTTCTGGGAGTACGTGCAGACCCTCACGACCGGCGCCACCCTGGTGGTCCCACGTGAACAGCGCCTCGTCGGCGAGGACTTGGCCCACAACCTGGCCGAACTCGACATCACCCACGTCATGCTGCCGCCCAGCGTGCTCGCCGCACTCCCGGCCGACGCGCCGCGCACGCTGACCGGACTGCGCACCGTCACCGTCGGTGGCGAGGCGTGCCCACCGGCGCTGGCCGCCGCCTGGTCGCCGGGACGCCGTTTCGTCAACGCCTACGGCCCCGCCGAGACCACCGTGTGCGGCGCGGTCAGCGCCCCACTGGGCACCGGCCGCATACCCATCGGCACCGCGGTGGACGGAAACCGGCTGCGGGTGCTCGACGACCGGCTCGCCCCGGTCGAACCGGGCGTCCCCGGCGAGCTGTACATCGCCGGACCCAGCCTGGCCCGGGGCTACCTGAACCGCCCGGATCTCACCGCCGAGCGCTTCGTCGCGGACCCGTTCGGCCCCGCTGGCACCCGCATGTACCGGACCGGGGACATCGTGCGCCGCAGTGCCGACGGGCAGCTCGACTATCTCGGCCGCAGCGACGACCAGGTCAAGATCAACGGGCTGCGCATCGAGCCCGGCGAGATCACCGCAGCCATGGAACAGCACCCGGGCGTCGGACAGGCCGTGGCAACGTCCTACCGGGGCAAGGACGGTCGGCAGCGCCTGGTGGGCTATGCCGTGCCCGCCACGCCGGGGAGCCGCGGCCCGGACGCCGACGACCTGCGCGCCTTCCTGTCCCAGAGGCTGCCGGAGTTCATGGTGCCCTCGGTGTTCCTACTGCTGGACAGTCTGCCGCTGACGGCCAACGGCAAGCTCGACAAGGCCGCCCTGCCCGCGCCGCCGACCACGACGGCGAGCAGCTACCGGGCTCCCGAGACCAAGGCGGAGAAGACGCTCGCCGCGATCTTCGCCGAGATCCTGGGGCAGGACCGGGTCGGCGTCGACGACGACTTCTTCGTGGTCGGCGGCGACAGCATCCGCTCCATCCAGGTCGTCTCCCGAGCCCGCGAACAGGGCGTGGCGATCACGCCGCGGCTGATGTTCAAGCACCGGACCGTGGCCGCCCTCGCCGAGGCCGCCGAGGCCGCCGCGGCCGGCGGACGGCCCGGCACGGACCGCCGGGAGCCTGCCGGGGGAGGACTCGGCTGGATGCCGCTGCTTCCCGTGATGCGGCAGATAAACGAACACGTCGGAAACCACGACGGATTCACGATGTCGACGGTGCTGCAGCTGCCGACGGGCATCGACGAGAGCGGACTGGTCGCGACCCTTGCCGCGGTCGTCGACCATCACGACATGCTGCGCTCCCGCCTGCGCACCCACGCCGGGGAGCAGGGCCTGGACGCGGCCGCGCCCGGCACCGTCGACGTGGCGTCGCTCATCCGCCGCAGGCACTGCCCCGGCGACTGGAGCGACCCCGCCTGGCGGCAGGAGACCAAGGCCGAGGTCGCCGCCGCCGCCCGTGAACTGGACGCGGAAGCAGGCCGGATGGCCCGCTTCATCTGGTGCGACGCGGGCCCGGACACCGCCGGGCGGCTGATCGTCGTCCTGCACCACCTGGTGACCGACGGGGTTTCCTGGCACATCCTGCTGTCCGACCTCGCTCAGGCCTGGGACGCCGTGCGACAGGGCCGCTCGCCGCAGCCGGCCGCGGTGCCCACCCCCCTGCGCAGCTGGTCATACGGCCTGGTGCAGGCCGCCGCGGCACCCGATCGGGTCGCTGAACTCGACCTCTGGCGGGACGTGCTGGACCGGCCCGAGCCGCCGCTCGGCGCCCGGCCACTGGACCCGGCCGTCGACGTCCGCGCGACCGTGGACACGGTGCGGGTCACACTGGACCACCAAACCACCGAAGCACTCCTGACCACCCTGCCCGCCGCCTTCCACAGCGGTGTCGACGACGGCCTGCTCACCGCACTCGCCCTGGCCCTGGCCGGGTGGTACCGGACACGGGGCATCGACGAACGCTCGGTACTGATCCGCCTCGAAGGACACGGCCGTGAGGAGGGCGCGGTACCCGGCGCCGATCTCACCCGCACCATCGGCTGGTTCACCAGCATCTATCCCGTCCGCCTCGACGTCGGCGGCATCGACCTGCAGGACGCCGTCGCAGGTGGCCGCACCGCCGGGTACGCCGTGAAGACGGTCAAGGAACAGCTCCACGCGATCCCGGACAAAGGCATCGGCTACGGCCTGCTGCGCCACCTCAACCCGAAGACCGCCGAGATCCTCAAGGGGTACGGCGACGGACAGGTCGCCTTCAACTACCTCGGCCGGCTCGGCCCGGTCGCTTCCGCACAGCAGGACAGCGACGCGGGCTGGACGATGGCCGACGACCTGGGCGACCTCGCGCCGCAGCCCAACGCACCGGCCCTGGCCGCGGTGGACATCACCGCCTTCTCCGCCGAGACCGCGCAGGGCCCGCAGCTGACCGCCGACTTCGCCTTCGCCACCGGACTGCTCACCCGGGAAGAAGCGCGAGAACTCGCAACCCTGTGGCGCACGGCCCTGGAAGGCCTGGCCCGGCATGCCACCGCTGCGGGGGCAGGCGGCCTGACGCCGTCGGACGTGCCGCTGGTCCGGGTACGCCAGCGGGACCTGGAAGTCTGGGAGGAGCGCTACCCGGACATGGTCGACGTATGGCCGCTGACCTCGCTGCAGTCCGGCCTGCTCTTCCAGAGCCAGCTGGACGGCGCCGAGTTCGACGCCTACCAGGTGCAGCTGGTCTTCCACCTGACCGGACGGGTGGACCCGCAGCGGATGAGGGCGGCCGGCCAGGCTCTGCTCGACCGCTACGACAGCCTGCGCACCGCATTCGTGACCACAGCCGCCGGCGAATCCGTGCAGCTACTCCTCGACCGCGTCGAGCTCCCCTGGCACGCCATGGACTGGAGCGGCCTGCCCGAGCGGGAGCAGGAGGAGAGACTGCGGGACCTGCAGGACCGGGACCGGGCCACGCCCTTCGACCCGGCCGACCCGCCCCTGCTGCGCCTGACCCTCGTACAGCGGGGGCCCGAGCGCCACGAGCTGGTGATGACCGTCCATCACATCGTGTACGACGGCTGGTCGTCGCCGCTCGTGCTGCAGAGCCTGCTGCACTTGTACGCCACCTTCGGGGATGCCGGACGACTGAACCGGGTGCGCCCGTACCGGGACTTCCTCGACTGGCTGTCGCACCAGGACAAGGAGGAGGCGGCACAGGCGTGGCGGGCCGAGCTGGACGGCCTTGACGAGCCGACGCTGGTGGCTCCCCGGAGCCAGCAGCAAGAGGGAGGCGGCCACTGCAGGACGCCGGTCGAGCTGGACCGCGACACGGCGCGCCGCCTGTCACGGCGCGCCGCCGAACTCGGCATCACCCTCAACAGCCTGGTGCAGGGCGCCTGGGCACTGCTCATCGCAAGCCACACGGGCCGCCAGGACGTAGTGTTCGGCGCCACGGTCTCGGGGCGGCCGCCACAGGTGGCGGGCATGGACGAGATGGTGGGCCTGTTCATCAACACCCTCCCGGTCCGGGTGCGGACGACGGCCGGACAGAGCGCGGCCGACCTGCTGCTCGACCTCCAGGAGCGGCAGGCCGCGCTGATGGACCACCACTTCCTCGGCCTCGCCGAGATCCACCAGGCCGTCGACCTGCCCGTGCTCTTCGACTCGGTGGTGGTCTTCGAGTCCTACCCGGCCGGCGGGGACGACCTCGACGAGACGCTGAGCGCGGCCGGCATCGCGATCACCGGAATGGACTGGGAAGCGGCGGTGCACTACCCGCTCGCCCTGTTCGCCACCGCTGACCCGGATCTCCAACTGATGCTGGGCTACCGTGACCATGCCTTCGACACCGAGACCGTACAGCGTCTGGCGCACCGCCTGACACGGATCCTCGGCGACCTCGCGGCGGACCCCGCCATCCCGGTGAGCGGGATCGATCCCATGGCACCGGCCGAGCGCGAGCTCGTGCTGACCGGGTTCAACGACACCGTCTCCGAGGTCCCCTGGGCCACCGTGGCCGCACTGTTCGAGCAGCGGGCCGCCCGACGTCCCGACGCGGACGCCGTGCTGTGCGGTGACACCACCCTCACCTACCGGGAGCTCGACGAGCGGGCCGACCGGCTCGCACGGGTGCTGGCGGCGAGCGGTGTGGGCCAGGAGTCGCCGGTCGGGCTCGCCCTCCCGCGCTCGCCGGAGTACATCGTCGCCGTGCTGGCCATCGCGAAGGCGGGCGGCGTGTATCTGCCCCTCGACCCGGCCTACCCGGCCGAGCGGATCGCCTTCATGCTGAGCGACGCCAAACCCGCTCTTCTGGTGACCGATACGCAGACCTCGGCCGGGCTGCCCGAGAGCGACTGCCCGCTCCTGGTCATCGACGGGCCCCAGGCCGCCCGGGAGATCGCGGCGGCGGAGCCGCTCGCTGCAGGCCCGGACGGGCATCCGGACCAGCTCTGCTACGTGGTGTACACCTCCGGCTCCACGGGCCGGCCCAAGGCGGTGGGCATCTCCCACCGGTCGCTGGCGGTTCTGTCGGCGGACCGCGGCTACGACGAGAGCCGCCTGGAGCGCGTTCTCATGCACCACACACAGGCGTTTGACACCTTCACCTACGAACTGTGGGCCGCCCTGCTCCGCGGCGGCGCAGTCGTCATCCTCCCGTCCGGCCGACTGGATCCGGCGGGCCTCACGCGGATGATCGTCGAACAGGGCGTCACCGGACTCATCATGCCGGCGGGCCAGTTCATGGCCTTCGCCGATGAGGCACCCGAGGCGTTCCGCGGCGCCCGTGAGGTGTGGACGGTCGGCGACGTGGTGACCCCGGCCGCCCTGGAGCGGGTGCTGTGCGCATGCGCCGACCTGACCATCGTGAACGGGTACGGCCCGACCGAGACCACCGCGGCCACCACCATGCACGTCATCACCGGCAGGGACGACCTCGGCGAGGCCGTACCGATCGGGCGCCCGATGGACAACACCCGCCTGTATGTGCTGGACGCGGCGCTGCGACCGGCGCCGGTGGGGGTTGTCGGGGACCTGTACGTCGCCGGCGAACGGTTGGCCCGCGGATATCTGGACCGGTACGGCCTCACCGCGGAGCGCTTCGTGGCCTGCCCCTTCGGCGGGCCGGGCGAGCGGATGTACCGCACCGGCGACCTGGCAGCCTGGACGCCGGAGGGCCGCCTCCTGTTCCGGGGCCGCGTCGACAACCAGGTCAAGGTCCGGGGCTTCCGGATCGAACTCGGTGAGGTGGAGGCGGTGCTCGCCGACCATCCGCAGGTCGCGCAGGCCGTCGTGATCACCCGTGACCAGCCGGGCATCGGCAGGCACCTCGTCGCCTACGTCACCCCGGCCGAGGGGGAGCGGCCCGACCCGGACACCTTGCGGTCCTTCACCGGGCAGCGGCTACCGGAGCACATGGTGCCCTCTGCGGTCCTGGTCATGGAGAGTCTGCCGCTGGCCGTGACCGGGAAGGTCGACCGCAGGCTGCTGCCCGTACCCGAGTTCCTCAGCCACACCGCCTACCGGGCTCCCCGCAACGCCCAGGAGGAGCTGCTGGCAAGCGTGTTCGCGCAGATTCTCGGCGTGGAGCGGGTCGGCATCGACGACGACTTCTTCGCTCTCGGCGGCCACTCGCTCCTCGCCACCAGGCTCATCAGCCGGATCCGCACGGTGCTGAGCGCGGAGGTCCCGATCCGCAGCGTGTTCCAGGCGCCGACCGTCGCCAAACTGGTCGAGCACCTGACCGGGGGCCTGCGGGACCCCGGCGACGGCGGCCCCTTCGACACGCTGCTGCCGCTGCGGACCGGCGGGAGCCGAACGCCCCTGTGGCTCCTCCACCCCGGATTCGGACTGTGCTGGTCCTACCTGGGGCTGGCCACCCAGGTGGGGGACCGCCCGGTGTACGGCATCCAGGCGCGCGGCTTCGACGGCGCACCGCTGCCGGCCGACTTCGCGGCCATGGTCACCGACTACACGGAACAGATCCTCGCCGTACAGCCGCACGGCCCGTACCAGCTGGCCGGGCACTCGCTGGGCGGCTCCCTGGCCCACGCCATCGGTGCCGAACTCCAGCGCCGCGGCTACGAAGTGGCCCTAGTGGCGCTCCTCGACGCCGTTCCGAGCAGCGGGTTCGCACAACTGGCGGAGGCCCACCTCACCCGGTCGGAGGCGCGCGACTTCCTGGACGACTACCTGCCGGGCACCGCCGATGACGACGACCGCCGCAACATCGTCGAGAACGGTGCCACGGTCATCGTCGAACACTCCCGGATGGTCGCGGAATTCACCCAGCCCACCTACCGCGGCACCGTGCTGTTCTTCAGCGCGACACAGAGCCCCGAGGTGCGGCCCGCCCCCTGGGAGCCGCACGTCGACGGCGAGCTGCTCACCTTTGACATCGACGCCACGCACTTCGGACTGACCGAGCCGAAGCCCGCAGCCGAGATCTGCACCATCGTCAACCGCTACCTCCGTGACTGAGGAGACCGCGTGACCACGAACCCCTTCGACGACGAGAACGGCACGTTCTACGTCCTGGTGAACGACGAGGAACAGCACTCCCTATGGCCCTCCTTCGCACACATCCCGGACGGCTGGCGGATCGCCTTCGGTCCGGAGGACCGGCCGAAGTGCCTTGCCCACATAGAGGAGAACTGGACCGATCTGCGGCCCAGGAGCCTGCGCCTCGCCATGGGCGAGTAGCACCTGCGCCCGTACCAGCGCCCGTACAGAACGAGAAACAGGAGGGATGGAGATGACACAGCTCGCCGACCGCTGGGGAGTGAACCCCGCGTTCTTCTGGATGTGGGGTCACCGACCGGAGCAGCCCGTCAAGGTGGACGAGAGCGGGGTGTTCCATGTCTACGGTCACGCCGAGATCCTGGAGGTCTACGGCGACCCGCAGGTGTACTCGTCCAATGTGGAAGCCCTGCTGTTCGGGGCGCCCGAGGGCGAGACCCTCAGCGAGGGCGCGCTGAGCGCGGCCGACCCGCCCAAGCACACGAAGCTCCGCAAGATTGTCAGCCGTGCGTTCACCCCAAAGCTGGTGGCCGATCTCGAACCGCGGATCGCTGAGGTCACTGGTCAGCTCCTGGACGAGGCGGCGGGCCAGGGGCGCCTGGAACTGGTCGGGGACCTGGCGTATCCGATGCCGGTGATGGTGATAGCCGACATGCTCGGCGTGCCGCGCAGCGACCGCGACCTTTTCAAGCAGTGGGTGGACACCATCCTCACCGCCGCCGGCGAAGTGAACGTGGAAGACGCGGTCAAGGACGGCGCGGGCACGCAGCGCGAGGACGAGGACGTCGCGGCCGCCATGGGGCAAGTGCCCGAACTGATGGAGTACTTGCGCACGCATGCGGCCGAACGGCGCGCCAAGCCGCGCGAGGATCTGCTGACCAAGCTGGTCCAGGCGGAGGTCGACGGCGAGCGCCTGACTGACAACCAGGTGGTGAACTTCTCCAGGGAACTCCTCGTCGCAGGACACCTCACCACCAGCGCGACGATCGCCAACATGCTGCTGTGCCTGGATGCCCACCCGGAGCAGTTCGCCCGGCTGCGGGCGAACCCGGACCTCATCCCGGGGGCCGCCGAGGAAACCCTGCGGTTCCTCGGTCCGCTCGCGGCCTCCGCCCGCGCGACGGCCGAAGACACCGAGCTGGCCGGCGTCAAGATACCGAAGAAGAGCTTCGTCCGGCTCTGGCTCGGCGCCGGCAGCCGGGACGAGCGGGTGTTCGACCGGCCCGACGAGTTCGATCCCGGTCGCGACCCCAATCCGCACCTGGGATTCGGCCGCGGAATCCACTTCTGCATCGGCGCGCCACTCGCCCGCCTCGAGACCAGCATCTGCTTGCGGATGCTCCTGGACCGGTATCCCGGATTGCGGGCGGCCCCGGACGAGCGGCCGGAATTCTTGCCGCTGGATGACCTGCTGGCAGTGTCGAAACTCGAGATGCTCACCGCTTAGGCCGTTGCTGGAACAGCCTGCGAACCGTGGATGAGTTCGCTTCGAAGGAGGAAAGCGCCATGCGCGTCCTGTTCGTAGTCTTTCCCTGGCGAACCCACCTGCAGCACATGGTGCCGCTGGCCTGGGCACTGCAGTCGGCAGGCCACGAGGTCCGGGTCGCGAGCGGCCCGGAGCTGACGGACGCCGTCACCGCCTCGGGTCTGCCGGCCGTACCTGTAGGTCCCGAAGAACCCGTTTTCGGGAGGGTCGAACGCGAGCAGGGGGAGGTGTACCAGAAGCTCGTCGAAGCCCACGGCGAGCAGAACGACATCCTCGTCGACGTGTGCGAGGACCGCGAAGAGATCCTCACCTGGGAGCGCCTGCGGTGGGGGAGCCGGTTCCTGGCCGCCACCTCCCGGGCCTCCAATGATGCGATGGTCGAGGAGCTGGTGGAGTACTGCCGCTGGTGGCAGCCGGACCTGGTGCTCTGGGACTGGCTGAGCCACGCGGGCGCGATCGCGGCCACGGCGGTCGGAGTGCCGCACGGGCGCATGCGCACCGAGTTGGCCGTCGAGGACCGCGCCCGCCGGCATTTTCTGCGGGTGCGTCAGGAGCAGGCGCCCGAGGACCGCGAGGACCCGTTGGGGGACTGGCTGGGGGAGTGGGCGCAGAAGTTCGGTGCCGAGTTCTCCGAGGAGATGGTGACCGGGCAGTTCGCGATCGAGCAGATGGTCGGCTCGATGCGGCTGGAGTCGCCGTCGCCGCATCTTCCGCTGCGCTATGTCCCCTACAACGGGCCGTCGGTGGTGCCGCATTGGGCCCGACGCGACCCGGCCAAGCGGCGCGTCCTGGCCACCTTCGGACTCAGCCTGGCAACGGACCCGGCGACGGCCGCGTCCTCCTTGGAGCAGCTGCAGGGGATGCTGGATGCGCTGGCTGATCTGGACATCGAGCTGGTGGTGACGCTGCCCGAGCAGTTCCAGCGGGAGCTGGAGCGGGTTCCCGGCAATACCAGGCTGGTGGAGTTCGTTCCGCTGCACGCCGTCGTCCCCTCGTGCTCGGCTGTGATCCACCATGGCGGCGTGCCCGGGTTCCTGGAGGCGATCGCGCACGGGGTGCCGCAGCTGGTGATCGGCCGCGCCATGACCGATATCGGGGAGCGTGGCCCGCGGCTGGAGCGGTCCGGGGCCGGCCTGTGGATCCGGGGGGACGCTCCGGAGGACCTGGACGGGGGGCGGGTGCGGGAGCAGCTGGTGCGGCTGCTGGAGGATCCGTCGTTCGGGGAGGCCGCCGGACGGCTCGGCCAGGAGCTGGCGGCGCAGCCGTCACCCGCCGAGGTCGTCCGGGAACTGGAACGGATCGTGGAACGCTAGTGCTGCGTTCCTCGAAGAACGTTCCGGTAGCGGCATCGCCGGGGGCGGGACGGGGTGTCGCGCGGCCCTAGATCCAAGGTCGGGCGCGGGTGTTGAGCTGAGCGGTGGCCATTGCGGTGGCCTTTGGCGATGCCGTCCGGGCTGGCGAAGGACCGGCCGGCCAGGGCCGTCTCGCGGAAACAGGCGCCACCAGCCTTCTTGGAGGCTGAGCCAGCAGGCGCCGACGAGGGTGACGTGATGGTGCCGGCCCCGCCGGCACCCCGTCCCAGGCGTAGTGGCCTCCGCCATGTTCCTGGGCATGGCGGAGGGACTGTTTGCCCGCCGGCTGGATTTCAAGGACGGCGAAGCGAGAGCGCATGCGGCCTTGCCGCCAGGACACCTCGCTGAACACGCCGTGCTCGGCTGCCGGTTGAGGCAGTGTTACCGGCCGGGTGCGGTAGCGGGGCAGGGGCGCCGGGCCCAGCCCGCCATAGGCCGGTCCCACACAGCCAGGCGATCCAACAAGTCCAGCGCGAGCTGGGTCTTGGCAGCAAAGGTGACGTACTGCGGGACGCCGGCTCTGCGGCGCTGGGCCGCATCGCTGGTCCACTCCCCGGGCAGATACAACTGCCGCTCCAGCGGGCCGGACCTCCTCGCACAGCCGTCGCGCGATCCGTTGCCGCATGTTCCCGTCCGGCAGCCGCTCGGCCATCGGCTGGATCGGCCTACGCCGTCCCTCCAGCATCAGGAGGGGCCGCGCAAGCCGACGCCATGCCTCTGGCCAGGCAAGATCAGTACACCTGACGAAGCACTACGAGCGATCCTGACGTGCTGTCGGCTGCGGCCCGCCCAGGGGTCCCGCCGGAGCGAGCAGCTCCGGACCCAGGGACCGGGCGCTGCCGCAGCCGATCTGCGTCAGAGCGACGTCGAGCTCGGCGAGCAGGCACCGCAGGACGTGCCGCACGCCGGGACGTCCGTCGAGCGCCAGTCCGTACAGGTAGGGCCTGCCGAGGAGGACGGCGTCCGCGCCGAGGGCCAGAGCCTTGGCGACGTCGGTGCCGGTGCGGACACCGGAGTCCATCAGCACAGGGACGGTGCCGCCGACCGCGGCGCGCACTGCGGGCAGGCAGTCCAGGGAAGCCGCCGCGCCGTCCAGCTGGCGTCCCCCGTGATTGGAGACGATCACGCCGTCCGCCCCGTTGGCCACGGCCAGGCGCGCGTCGTCGGGGTGCAGGACCCCCTTGACGAGAAGGGGAAGACTCGTCCACTCGCGCAGCTGGTTCAGTCGGTCCCAGGTCAGCGACGGGTTGCCGTTGACCCGGGCCCAGTGCCTGACGACCGACTCGGGGCCGGCATCCGGCGGCAGCGCCGCCCGGAACACGGGATCACTCGTGTAGTTGGCGAGCCCGGTGCCGCGTATCAGCGGAAGGTAGCCGTGATCGAGGTCCGCGGGCCGGTAGCCGACGGAGGGATTGTCGACGGTGAGGACCAGCGCCGTGTAGCCGCTCGCCTCGGCCCGGCGGACCAGGGACGCGGCCAGTTCGTCGTCCGAGGGCCAGTACAGCTGGAACCAGCGGGGCCCCGGCCCGGCAGCCGCGGCCACCTCCTCGAGGCTGTGCGAGGAGTAGGAGGACAGCACGAACGGCAGCCCGGCGTCGGCCGCGCCCCGGACGGTGGCGATCTCACCCTCGGGGTGCACGGCAGTCTGTGCGGAGATCGGTGCCAACAGGACCGGTGCGGGCAGGGTCTGGCCGAGGAGGTCCACTGTCAGGTCGCGCCGCGTGAAGCCGCGCAGTGCCCGGGGCAGCAGGCGCCACCGGTCGAAAGCGTCCCGGTTGGCGCGCCCGGTGGCCCCGGTCCCGGCGCCGCCGGCCACGAAGCCGGACACCGCGGGCGGGAGGACCGCACGGGCCGCGTCCTCCAACGCCGTGAGATCGGTGGTGAGTTGACCTTTGCGGCTGTCGGGGCCCGCCAGGTATATCTCGCGCACCAGGTCGGACGCGCTCGTCGGTCCGGCCGGGGCTGCGGTGCGGGTGTGCTCGGTCATGGCATCGGGGTTCCGTTTCCGTTCTCGGTGGTGGTCCGTCCGTCGGACGGCGGCTCCTGACCGAGGACATCGGCCAGGAGCCGGGGGGTCGGCCAGTCGAAGACGAAAGTGGCCGGAAGGCGCAGCCCGATGGTGGCCATCAGCCGGTTGCGCAGCTCCACCGCCCCCAGCGAGTCCATGCCGACGTGGTCGAAGGCGATGTCCGGGTCGATCGCGTCGGCGGAGGCGTGGCCGAGCACTGCGGCGACCTCGGCGAGGAGCCGCTCCAACATTGTGTCGCCGCCTTCCGCGGCCGCGGTGTCCCCGTGGTCGTGCGGCAGCTCGGTCGAGGACGGATCCTCCTCTCCCCCTGGCTTCCCGGCGTCGGCGGGCAGGAGGGACTCCAGGATGCGCGGGAGAGTGCCGCCGCGGTGCTGTGCGGCCAGGGCGCCGCGATCCCAGCGTCCCGCCACAACCACCGGCTCAATCCCGTGCACCGCCGCGTCGAGGAAGCGCAGGCCCTGTTCGATGGGTATCAGCAGGACGCCGACCCGGGCCATGCGGTCGATCTGGGCGTTCGTGAGGGTGCTGCCCATGCCTCCCGACACATCCCACTGGCCCCACACGATGGCCACGCCGGGCTTGCCGGCGGTGTGCCGTTGCTCCATCAGGCCTTCCAGGAACCCGTTCGCGGCGGCATAGGCGCCCTGCCCCGCCGAGTTGAGCGTGCTGGCGACCGAGGAGTAGACGACGAACGCGGACAGGTCCAGGTCGGCGGTCAGTTCGTGCAGATGGAACGCCGCGTCGACCTTGGGACGCAGCGACCGGTCGAGGTCGTCGGCCGTCAGGTCGGTCAGCAGACCTCCTTCGAGGAAACCCGCGGCATGGACGACACCGCCGATGCGGACACCGGAGCGGGCAAGCCTGTCGAGAACCCCGGCCAGTGCCTCGCGGTCGGCGGCGTCACAGGCCACCGTGCGGACCTTGGCACCGAGATCCCGCAGGTCCGCGATGACGCGCTCCGCGTCGAGGCCGGGGGCGCCGCGCCCCATCAGGACCAGCTGCCGCACACCGTGCTGCTCCACCAGGTGCCGGGCGGTGATCCGGCCGAGCCAGCCGAGCCCACCGGTGATCAGCACCGCTCTTGTCGGGTCCCAGGTACATCCGGGGACCGGGGCGCCGGCGGCGCTGGCGAGGGCCGGCCGGTACGCGGTCCCCTCACGCAGCGCGAGCTGGCTCTCGCCGGAGGCCAGCGCGGCGGCGAACGCCTCGCGGCAGGCGGCGGTACCGTCCTCGTCGAGCAGGACGAACCGGCCCGGGTACTCGGCCTGCGCGGACCGGAGCAGTCCCCACACGGCGCGGTGGGCGGGCCGTATGCCGGGGTCCTGCTCGTTCCCCACGGCGACGGCGCCGCGGGTGACCACCACCAGCCGGGCGTCCTCCTCCTGCTCGTCAGCCAGGAAGCCCTGGACCGCGGTCAGCACCTCCAGCAGGGTCTCCCGGACCGCTGCCGGGGTCCCGGCCCTGTCGGTCCGGCACGTCAGCACGGTCGTCCGCGGGAGTGCTCCACCTGCGGCGAACGCCTCGGCGAGGTCGGTCCACGGCGTGTCCGGCGCGACGCCGGCCGGCTCGGAGACCGGCGTCCAGTACGGCACCAACAGGCCGTCGGCCTCCGGCGCGCCGGAAGGACCGGCGTCGGCGGCCGGGACCGGCCGCAGGATGAGAGAGCCGATCGAGGCCAGCGGCCTGCCGTCGGGGTCGGTGAACTCGGCCGAGACCACGTCGTGGCCCGCGGGTGTCAGATGGACCCGCACCCGGGCCGCGGCGCCGGCGGCGGCCCGGACCCGCACGTCCCGCCAGATGTGCGGAAGCAGGCCGGGGCCCGCGGCACCCTCGGCGGCGAGCGGGTGCAGGGCGGCGTCGAGGAGCACGGGGTGCAGGGCGTGCGTGCCGGGCCGCACCCCGTCCGGAAGGGTCACATCGGCGATGGTCTCCGGGCCGGAGCTCCACATCGCGCCGACACCGCGGAACGCCGGTCCGTACGCCAACTCCCGGTCCGCGAGGGTGCGGTAGAGCTCGTGGGGCGGCAGGTCGAGCGGCGCGGCCGCCACGGGGAGGCCGCGCCGCGGCTCGGCGCCGGGCTCCGATCCGAGCCGGGCGACAGTGCCGTGGGCGCACCGGATCCAGGCCGACTCCTCGGTGTCCGCCCGGCGGGCGTGCACGGTGACGGCGCTCCGGCCGTCGGCGTCGGCCGCCGCGATGAAGACCCGCAGGTCGAACTCCGCGCCGTCCACCACGTCCAACGGCTCCTCGTGGACGAGCTCCTCGACCGTGTCGCCGCCCGTCACACGGGCGGCGCTCACCACCGCGTCGAGCAGGGCGGTGCCAGGCAGCAGCGTCCTGCCGGCGACCCGGTGGTCGGCCAGCCAGGGGAGCGTGGCGTGCGAGAGCCGTCCGGTGAACATGACCCCGTCCGGCGCCGGTACCTCCGTGGCGGCGGCCAGGATCGGGTGGTCGAGATCGGTGATCCCGGCCGGGCGGGCAGCTGTGCGCTGCGGCGCGTCGATCCAGTAGCGGCGCCGCTGGAAGGCATACGTCGGCAGCGGGATCCGACGCGCGCCGCGGTCCGCGAACACGGCGGCCCAGTCGACGTCGGCGCCGACCGAGTGCAGCCGGGCGAGCGCGGTCACCAGCGTGGCGGCCTCCGGCTCCTGGTCGCGCTGCGCCGCGACCGCCGTCGGTGCGGCCTGGCCGGCGAAGCAGTCGGCGACCATGCCGGTGAGTTCGCCGGACGGGCCGACCTCCACCAGCCGGTTGCATCCCAGGTCGCTCAGGGACCGCACGCCGTCCTCGAAGCGGAACGTCTCGACCGCCTGGCGGGCCCAGTGGTCGGGGTCGGCGAACTCGTTCTCCCGCATCGCCCGTCCGGTGAGGCCCGAGACCACCGTGAGCTCCGGCTCACAAAAGCTCAGGTTCTTGACGGCCGCGGCTCCGCTTCCCGAAAGCCCCTTCGCCAACCGGCTGTGGGCCACTGCCAGTTCGGCCGCGTCGGCGAGGGAGAGCACGCCGGCGGCATGAGCGGCGGAGATCGCGCCGACGGAGTGGCTGAGGACGGCCACGGGCGCGACCCCACAGGACTCCAGCAGGCGGAACAGGGCGACTTGGTAGGCGAAGAGCGCGAGCTGGGAGTGTTCCGGGCGGTCGAGCAGCGCGGTCCCGGAGCCGAAGAGGACCGTGCGCAGGGGCTGGTCCAGGTGGTCGTCGAGTTCGCGGCAGACGGCGTCGAACGCGGAGGCGAAAGCCGGGAACGTCCGGTACAGCTCCCGGCCAGTGCCGGGCCGCTGGAGGCCGTGCCCGGAGAACAGGAGGGCGGTGCGCCCCTCTGTGGCCCGGCCGCGTATGGCCGCGGCACCATCCGGATCCGCCGCCAGGGCGTGCAGCCCGTCGAGCAGGCCGCCCTCCTCGCTGGGCAGCAGGACCGCGCGGTGCGCGAGGTGGCTGCGGGTGGTGGCAAGCGAGAAGCCGAGGTCGACAAGGTCCGCGGGGGCGGCCGACGCAGTGGTCAGCGAGTCGAGGACCCGGCGGGCCTGGGCCTGCAGCGCGGCCGGATTGTGCCCGGACAGAAGGACGGGGACGACGGGCAGCGGCCCCGCGTCCTTGTCCTTGTCCTTGTTCTGGTGGGTGGTGGGGGTGGGGTGGTTGTTCGAGGATGAGGTGGGCGTTGGTGCCGCTGAGGCCGAAGGAGGAGATGGCGGCTCGGCGGGGGCGGTTGTGGTGGGGCCAGGGTTGGGTGTGGGTGAGGAGGTTGAGGTGTCCTTGGGTCCAGTCGATGCGGGGGGCGGGGTGGTTGGTGTGGAGGGTTTTGGGGAGTTGGCCGTGGTGGATGGCCATGGTCATTTTGATGATGCCGGCGACTCCGGCTGCTGCTTGGGTGTGGCCGATGTTGGATTTGATGGTGCCGAGGTGGAGGGGGTGTTGGGGGTTGCGGTTGGTGCCGTAGGTGGCGAGGAGGGCGTGGGCTTCGATGGGGTCGCCGAGGGCGGTGCCGGTGCCGTGGGCTTCGATGGCGTCGATGGTGTCGGGGGTGAGGTGGGCGTCGGTGAGTGCGGCGCGGATGACGGCTTGTTGGGAGGGGCCGTTGGGGGCGGTGAGTCCGCTGGCGGCGCCGTCGTGGTTGAGGGCTGAGCCTTGGATGACGGCGTGGACGGGGTGGCCCAGGCGGTGGGCGTCGGAGAGGCGTTCGAGGAGGAGCATGCCGATGCCTTCGGACCAGGCGGTGCCGTCGGCGGTGGCGGCGAATGCTTTGCAGCGGCCGTCGGGGGCCAGGCCGTGCTGACGGCTGAACTCCACGAACGACACCGGTGTCGCCATGGTCGTGGCCCCTCCCGCCAGGGCCAGGGAGCATTCGCCCCGGCGCAGTGCGGTGGCGGCCAGGTGGACGGCGACCAGGGAGGAGGAACAGGCCGTGTCCACGGTCATGGCAGGACCTTCGAACCCGAAGCCATGGGAGATACGCCCGGAGGCGAAGCCGCTCGCGCTGCCGAGGGCCATATAGCCCTCGTACTCGACCGGCGACGGCAGGACACGGTAGCCGTAGTCGTCGTACATGGTGCCGACGAAAACGCCCGTGCGGCTGCCGTGCAGTGCCGACGGCACGATTCCCGCGTCCTCGAACGCTTCCCACGCGGTCTCCAGCAGCAGCCGGTGCTGCGGGTCCATCGCATGCGCCTCGCGCGGCGAGATCTGGAAGAACTCGGCGTCGAAACCCGTGGCGTCGTCGAGGAATCCGCCCTCCTTGACGTACGACGTCCACGGCCGTTGCGCGTCCGGGTCGTACAGCGAGGACAGGTCCCAGCCGCGGTCCTCGGGGAACGGCCCGATCACGTCGCGCTCGTCCATCACCAGCTGCCACAGGTCCTGCGGGGACTCGACTCCGCCGGGGTAGCGGCAGGCCATCCCGACGATGGCGATCGGGCCAACGTCGTGCTCCGCCTTCGTGGCCGCGGCACGAAGCTGCTGATTGTCCTTCAGGGCCGCCCGCAGTGCGTCGACCAGTTCGTCGTGCGATGCCGTCATCGGGACTCTCCGTCGATCTGTGTCGGGGTGCGTTCACCGCGGTCCGTCCCCAAGGCCAGGCGGACCAGCTCCTCGCTGCTCATCGTGTCCAGTGAGGTGTCCTCGGACGGCGGTTCGAGGTCCGGCTCAACCGGGCTTTGCTCCTCGCCGTTCTCGGCGGCGAGCTCCGCCATCAGGCGATCCGCGAGGGCGGCGGGGCTGCGGTGGTCGAAGACGGCTGTCGAGGCCAGTCGCACACCCGTCACCGAGGTGATCCGCTGCTGCAGTTCGAGCGCGGTCAGGGAGTCGACGCCCAGGTCCTGGAAGCGTGCGCCGGCCGGCACCTGATCCGGAGCGGAGAGCTCAAGGACGGCGGCCACTTCGGCGCGTACCGCCTCAAGGACGAGGTGCTGGCGTGCCGTACGGGGCGCATCGGCCAGGCGGCGGCGCAGCGCGGCGGATGCGCCCGGGGCCGACGGGGCGGGCGCCGAGCGGCGGGACTTCGTGGCGGCGGGGACGAGCGCGCGCAGGAGGGGCGGGGCCGACTCCGCCGTCAGTTCCCGCGTGTCGAGGCGGGCGGGCAGCAGGACGGTCGCGGTGTCCGCGGCGGCGGCGTCGAAGAGGGCCAGGCCGTCCTCGACCGACAGCGCGGCAGCTCCGTGGCGGGCCAGGCGCTGCAGCTCCGTCGTGCCCAGCCCGCTGCCGAGACCCTCTCCGGCATCCCACAGCCCCCAGGCCAGTGACGTGGCCGGCAGCCCTTCGGCACGGCGCTTCAGCGCCAGAGCGTCGAGGTAGGCGTTGGCCGCCGCATAGTTGCCCTGCCCCGGTAGGCCGAGCGTGCCGGAGAAGGACGAGAACAGGACGAAGGCGGACAGGCCCGAATGCCGGGTCAGTTCATGAAGATGGACGGCCGCGTCGGCCTTTGGCCGCAGGACGGCGTCCAGGCGTTCGGGGGTCAGCCGCTGCACGATGGTGTCGTCGAGGACGCCGGCCGCGTGCACCACCGCGGTCGGCGGCTCGTCGAGGCCGTCCAGGATGGCGGCCAGGGCGGCGCGGTCCCCGACATCGCCTGCCGAGACCGTCACTCGCACGCCGGCGGTCTCGAGGTCGGAGGCGAACTCCGCCGCGCCGGGTGTGTGCGGGCCGCGCCGCCCGACCAGCACCAGCTGGCGGACTCCGTACCGGTCCACCAGATGACGGGCGACCAGTCGTCCCAGGGCGCCCAGGCCGCCGGTGACCAGGACACGGCTGTGCCGGTCGAAGGGGGCGCGGCCGGAGGGGGACGGGCGGTGAGGGCGCAGGCGGGGTGAGAGGAACCGGCCGCCCCGGAGGGCGAGTTGGGCTTCCTTCGAGGCGGCGGCCCTGAGCAGGCCGCGGACGGACTGCGGGGCGCCGTCGCCGTCGATCAGGGTGAATCGCCCGGGGTGTTCCGACTGCGCGGCGCGGACCAGGCCCCACACTGCGGCGTGCTCTGGGTCCGAACGGGTGTCGCCGGGCGCGGCCACCGCGTCCCGGGTGACCAGGGCGAGCCTGCCGGCGGCCAACCGGCTGTCGGAGAGCCACTGCTGGAGGAGACCGAGAACCTCATGGGCGGCGGCCCCGGTCGGCCCGGAACCGCCGGGCGGGGAAGCCGTGACGAACGCGAGGACGACCTCGGGGACCGCGGCGCCCCCGTCGACGGAGCGGAGCAGGGCGTCGAGACCGGTGTGGACGCGTGCCGCTGTCCCGTCCGCCTGCACGAGCTCGGGCAGCGCCTCGGCGCCCGGGCCCACCGCAGCCCACGTGCCGCTCAGCAGCGGCGTGTTGGGAGCGAGATCGGTCCAGTCCAGGGCGAACAGCGCGCAGTCGCTCGCCGCGGACGGGGCGGGTGGCTTGAGCTCGCGCAGGACGAGCTTGTCCACACTGAGGACCGGGGCACCCGTGTCGTCGGCGACGAGCAGGGAGCAGGAGTCGTCCGCACCACGCCGCAGACGGACACGGAGCGGGCCGTTGCCGGGCCCGTGGAGCGTCAGGCCCTGCCATGCGAAGGGCACGAGGAGCCGGGACGCGTCCCCGTCGGCGGCGGCCAGCGCGTGCAGGGCCGCGTCCAGGGCGGCGGGATGCAGTTGGAAGCCGTCACGGCTCGCCTTCGCGCGCGATGCCACCACCGCGTAGAGATCGCTGCCGTCGCGCCAGAGCTCGCGCAGCCCCCGGAAGGTGTAGCCGTAGGCGTAACCGCGCTCCGCGAGCCGCGGATACAGGTCGTCGACCGCTACCGGTGAGGCCCCGCTCGGCGGCCATGACGGGAGTTCGGCCACCTCTGCCGCTCCCGCGTCCGACAGCGTTCCGCTGGCGTGCCGGGTCCACGCGGCACCGCGGGTGCCCGCCGCACGGGAGTAGAGCGCGAGCGGACGGCTGCCGTCCTCGTCGGGAGCGCCGACGATCAGCTGTATGTCGGTGGGCCGGGCGACCGGCAGGACCTGTTCCAGGGTGAGTTCGGCCACCTGCTTCGCACCGGCCCGGCGGGCGGCACTCAGCGCGAGCTCCGCGATGCCCGCGCCGGGCAGCACCGGGATCCCGGCCACAGTGTGGTCGGCCAGCCACGGCATGTCCTCGGCGTCCAGACGACCCGTGAACACCAGCCCGCTTGCGTCGGCCGGCTCCAGAGCCTCGTCGAGTACCGGGTGGGACCGGGCAGTGCCGTCGCCCGCAGCCGGGGTGCTCAGCCAGTAGTGCTGACGCTGGAAGGGATAGGTGGGCAGCGGGATCCGGCGGCCGCCGGGGAAGGAGGCACCCGGATCCAGCCGGGCACCGTTCAGAGCCAGCCGGGCGAGGGCCGTGGTGACGGTACTGACGGGGTCGTGGCCGCGGCGCACCAGGGGGGTCACGATGCCGGGGGAGTCGGGGCCCTGGCTGCGGCGCGCCAGGACGGACAGGACCCCGTGCCCCATCTCGACGTACTCGGTGACACCCCGGGATTCGAGGAAGCGCACGCCGTCGTGGAAGCGGACGGTGCCGCGCAGTTGGCGCACCCAGTAGTCCGGGTCCGTCAGCATCGCCCCGGTGGCGACGCGACCGGTGAGATTGGAGACAACCGGTATACGCGGTTCGCGGAACGTCAGCCCGGCGGCTACGTGACGGAAGTCCTCCAACAGGCCGTCCATGTGGGGGGAGTGGAAGGCATGGCTGACCTTCAGCTCGGTGGCCCTGCGGCCTCTGGCGCGCCAAGCCTGCGCGAGTTCCTCGGCGGCCTCGGCGTCGCCCGTGACGACCACGTCCCGCGGCCCGTTGACGGCGGCGAGATCCAGCCGGCCTGCATACAGGGCGAGAGCCTCGCGGATCTCCTCCTCGGTGGCTTCCACGGCCACCATGCGGCCGCCCGTCGGCGCGGACTGCATCAGGCGGCCCCGGTGGGCGACGAGGGTGCAGGCGTCCGCCAGATCGAGGACACCCGCCACATGGGCGGCCGCCAACTCGCCGATGGAGTGGCCCAGCAGCAGGTCGGGGGCGGCCCCGTGGTGCTCGAGGAGCCGGAAGAACGCGACTTCGAGGGCGAAGAGCGCGGGCTGGGTGTAGGCGGTCTGGTCGAGCAGCGCGGATTCCGGGGTGCCGGGCGCGGCGAACAGGACGTCCTTGAGGGCGTGTTCGAGGTGCGGGTCGAGATGGGCGCAGGCCTCGTCGAAGGCGCGGGCGAAGGCGGGGAAGCGGCCGTGGAGGTCGCGGCCGGCCCCCGGGTACTGGCTGCCCTGGCCGGGGAAGAGGAATGCGGTCGCGTCGACTGCCGAGGTGCTCGTACGGGTGAGGACCTGAGGCGCTGCTTCCCCCTGGGCCAGGGCTTGGAGGCCGCGCAGGGCCTCGGTGCGCCCGGTGACGAGGACGGCAGCGCGGTGGGTGTGTGTGGTGGTGCGGGTGGTCGCCAAGGAGTGGCCGATGTCGGCGGTGGCCAGATCCTGGTGGGCGGTGAGGTGGTTGTGCAGGTGCGCGGCCCGGGAACGCAACGCCTGTTCGGTCTGACCGGACAGCAGCCAGGGAAAGGAGCCGTCCTTGTCGCCGGTGGTGTCGCTGTTGTTCTGGTGGGTGGTGGGGGGGTGGGGTGGTTGTTCGAGGATGAGGTGGGCGTTGGTGCCGCTGAGGCCGAAGGAGGAGATGGCGGCTCGGCGGGGGCGGTTGTGGTGGGGCCAGGGTTGGGTGTGGGTGAGGAGGTTGAGGTGTCCTTGGGTCCAGTCGATGCGGGGGGAGGGGTGGTTGGTGTGGAGGGTTTTGGGGAGTTGGCCGTGGTGGATGGCCATGGTCATTTTGATGATGCCGGCGACTCCGGCTGCTGCTTGGGTGTGGCCGATGTTGGATTTGATGGTGCCGAGGTGGAGGGGGTGTTGGGGGTTGCGGTTGGTGCCGTAGGTGGCGAGGAGGGCGTGGGCTTCGATGGGGTCGCCGAGGGCGGTGCCGGTGCCGTGGGCTTCGATGGCGTCGATGGTGTCGGGGGTGAGGTGGGCGTCGGTGAGTGCGGCGCGGATGACGGCTTGTTGGGAGGGGCCGTTGGGGGCGGTGAGTCCGCTGGCGGCGCCGTCGTGGTTGAGGGCTGAGCCTTGGATGACGGCGTGGACGGGGTGGCCCAGGCGGTGGGCGTCGGAGAGGCGTTCGAGGAGGAGCATGCCGATGCCTTCGGACCAGGCGGTGCCGTCGGCGGTGGCGGCGAATGCTTTGCAGCGGCCGTCGGGGGCCAGGCCGTGCTGACGGCTGAACTCCACGAAGGGCGCGGCATTGACCATGACGGTGGCCCCTCCCGCCAGGGCCAGGGAGCATTCGCCCCGGCGCAGTGCGGTGGCGGCCAGGTGGACGGCGACCAGGGAGGAGGAACAGGCCGTGTCCACGGTCATGGCAGGACCCACGAGTCCCAGTACGTGGGCGACGCGGCCGGACAGCACGCTCGGCAACCTGCCGGTGATGGCGAACGCTTCCTTCTTGTGGGTCCCGTACTCGGCGTACATGAGGCCGCAGTAGGTGCCCGTCAGGGTGTCACGCAGCGCGGTGGGGTCGATGCCGGCGTGCTCGATGGCCTCCCAGCAGGTTTCGAGAACCAGACGCTGCTGGGGATCCATCCTGACGGCTTCGCGGGGGCTGATTCCGAAGAGGGTGGGGTCGAACTCGGCGGCGTCGTAGAGGAATCCGCCCTCGCGTGTGCTGGAGGTGCCGGGGTGTTCGGGGTCGGGGTGGAAGAGATGGTCGAGATCCCAGCCGCGGTCGCGCGGGAACGGGCCGATGGCGTCGACACCGTCGGCGACTAGCTGCCACAGGCCGTCAGGCGAGGTCACGCCTCCGGGAAAGCGGCAGGCCATCCCGACGATCGCGATCGGTTCGCGCCGCGTGCCGCTCATCGGGTCCGGTCCGGGGACCCCGCGGGTGTCCGTGACTGACATGCCTTCCCTCATTCGGAGTCGACCAGCAGCCGTGACAGGCCGCGTATGCCCAGGCCGTCCTTCCAGACAACCGGTTCCGGAACGTCAGCCAGCCGCAGCGCCGGGAAGCGCTGCGGGAGCCGTTCGAGGACGATGCGCAGCTGGAGTCTCGCCAGTGGTGCGCCCAGGCAGCGGTGCACGCCGTGCCCAAAAGTGAGAGGTGGGGAATCGTGGCCGGAGCCGAGGTCCATGGACGCCGGCTCGGCGAACACCCCGGCGTCGCGGTTGCCGTGGAGCAGGGCCACCACGACGCCCTCGCCCGTCTGCACGGTGACGTCGCCCAGCTGCACCGGTTCGGTGGCGATACGAACGAAGGTCAGCGGGGTGGCCGGGGCCAACCGGATCAGCTCCTCCGTCGCGTTCCCGACGTACTCGGGATGTGCGAGGAGCTCTTCATAGGCGCTGCGGTCGGTCAGCAGCGCCAGCAGCGAGAGGCCGATCTGGCCGGTGGTGGTCTCGTAGCCCGCCATCAGAAGGGTGAGACCCAGGGTGAGTAGTTCGTTCGTGGAAAGTTCGCCCTCGTCCTGCGCGATGGTCAGGTCACTGAGCAGGTCATCGCGTGGATCGCGGCGCTTGCGGTCCAGCAACTCCGTGATGTACTCGATGAGTTCGATGCGGCGCCGGGCCTTCTCGCGGAGGCTGGTGACCTCCAGGTCGAAGAGCACGTCCACCCACCCGCGGAAGCGGGGAGTGTCCTCCTCGGGAATGCCGAGCATGGTGGTGAGTACGGACAGCGGCAGCGGCCGGGCGAGGTTCTCGATCAGGTCAGCACCGTTGCCGATCTCGGCGATCGCATCCAGCCGACGGTCGGTCAGATCCGTCACGAAGGCGCTCATCTTGGCCATCCGGCCGGTGGAGAACGCGCCGCTGACCAGGCGCCGCAGACGGGCGTGCCGATTGCCGTCCATGCTCATCATGGAATCCGCCGCCGGCTGGGCGTCATTGAACGTCGGGGCGCCGGGCCGGAGCGCGGCGGCCCGGCTGAACCTCTTGTCCGCAAGGACCGACCGCCCCAGTGCGTAGCTGCGTACGAGCCAGAAGGGGTGGCCCGTGCCGGCGACCACACGCACGACATCCTCGGGACCAGGACGCAGGATGTCGGGAAGCGGGCCCAACTGGTCGATCGTGGATTTGGTCATCGGGATACCTCGTCACTGGCCGGACGGCCGGAAGCTGCGGACTCGGCGCTCCACCTCGTGCAGCAGCTCGAACTGCCGGTTGAACGCGATGCGCACGTACTGAGCACCGCGGACGGGATCGGCGAAGGAGGGGGCCGCCGGGACGACCACGACCCCGGTCGCGTCGAGGAGTTCGAGGGTGAAGGCACGGCCGTCCATGCGTCCCCCGGTGAGCGGGCCGATGTCTGCCAGGAGGAAGCACCCGCCCTCCGGGGGAGAGATCTTCATGCCCATGCCCGTGAAGATCTCCAGGGCGAAGTCGCGGCGGCGGCTCATCTCCTCGGATGCCGTCCTCAGGTCCGCGGAGCCGGCCGCATGGCCGACGGCCAGCTGAAGTGGGCCAGGGGCGCCGTTGGTGGTGAGTTCCTGTACGCGCCGCATCGCCGTGGTGCGCGTGGCGTCCGCACGCAGGAAGCCGAGCCGCCACCCGCTGATCGCGTAGCTCTTGGAGAGCGAGCCGACCAGCACGCTGCGCTCCGCGAGGCCGGGCACCTCGGCGATCGAGGTCTGCTCCCGGCCGTCGAAGACGAAGCTGCTGTACACCTCGTCACAGATGACCGTTGCGTCCCACCGCTCGGCCAACTCGGCGACCTGCTCGAGCTCCTGACGGGCCAGCACACGGCCCGTCGGGTTGCCGGGCGAGTTCAGGAGGACCACACGGGTACGGGAGTTGAAGGCGGATGCGAGTTCGTCGGGGTCGAACCGCCAGTCGGGCGCGTGCAAGGGGACATGCCGGGGCACGCCGCCCGCGAAGGCGACCGTCGACCTGAACTGCTCGTAGCCGGGATCGAGCAGGACGACCTCGTCACCGGGGTCGATGAGCGCGTGCAGGGCCAGGAAGAGGGCCTCGGTGCCTCCGACGGTGACGGTCAGCTCCGTCTCCGGGTCGGTCGGCACCGGGAGGGTGGCGGCGATGTGCTCCCGCAGCTGCAGATCACCCGGGGGGAAGACATACTGATTCTTCCCCGCACGTATCGCGTCATTTGCTGCCCCGATGATGTCGACAGCGGTCTCGGGATATCCGGGCGTGCCGAGCGCCATATCGATTCCTTGGCGTTCGCGCGCCATGAGGAATATTTCCCCCAGGCTATTGCCCTGCAGTGCCGCAACCCTCGTCGATATCCGCGGACCATGGTCTGTGGGATGCGTCATGCCACTCCTCCGCCTGCCCTTTTCATCTGCCCGTTCTGGGAAAGCCGACCCATGAGCTCCGCGGCTTCCTGGTGTCGACTGCAGGCGCGCTGGCTGAATGACTGCTTTACCCGTTCGCGGACCTCGGGGGACTGCTCCTGACTGAGCTTGAACATGCCCTCGGCGCCTGTCACGGTGACGCGGAACGCCCCGACACCGGAAACGATACTGCGGAAGTAGTCGATCGATTCTGACTGATCCCATCCAGAACCGAAACTGCTTTCAAAGGTCCGTGCCGTGGCCCGCACGACTTCGAGCGTCTCCTCGAGCGAGTCAATCTTCTCTATCACACCGTGCACATGCACCGACGTGAAGTTCCAGGTCGGTGCGGCCGGCGTCACGTCGTACACCGCAGGCGACACGTACCCGTGCGGACCGGTGAACACCAGGAGGACTGCATCGCCGGTCCGCAGCGCGCGCCAGTGGGGATTGGCCCGGTTCAAGTGCCCGAGCAGGACGGTGCCATTCGGGCTGTCCGACCAATCGATCACCGTACCGTGATCCGGGATAATCGGGAGATGAGTGGCCAACGGCCCGTCGTCACCGCCGTTGGTCACTGCCAGGGACAATGGATTGTCGCGGATCAGATCGCTCATCCAAGAACCATCGGGTTCGCGGTAATGGCGGGGAACGAACATGCGGATATGTCACCCCTCGAAGTCGAGTAGCCATGGCATCGGAATGGTGGGATTCCTGTCCCGTCGGCAGGACAACCGATGGGCGGACAGGGCCTCTTGCGTGCGCCTCAACGCTATCAACCTTGACGCACCGCAGGTCTTCAATGCAACGTGATTACGCAAGCATGCGGGGTCGAAGTCAAACACGAAAGACCTACGTGGAACAGCCCGTCGAAACGTAATTGCTCAGAAGCTTGATTGTGTGTGAGCGGGTGGGTGCCAGAGGCTTCGCCGAAAAGGACCGCCCCCAGGTCACACAGGGATCTGGGCAGTCACGTTGCAGCCACGCTAGCGGAAGAAGTGTTTCCATGGGTGTCAATTCAGCTGAGATATACGATGTCGTGGGAGTTGGATTCGGGCCGTCCAACCTGGCGTTCGCCATTGCTCTGGAAGAGAACGGGGACGACGCTTCTGCGGGCCCAGTCACCTCCGCGTTCTTCGAGCGGCAGTCCTCGTTCGGCTGGCATCGCAATATGCTGCTGCCGTCGGCGACGATGCAGGTGTCGTTCCTGAAGGACCTGGCCACACTCCGCAATCCGGTCTCGCGGTTCGGATTCGTCTCCTTTCTTCACGCCTCCGGCCGGCTTGAACAGTTCATCAACACCCAGACATTCTTCCCGACCCGGGAGGAGTTCCATCAGTACCTTGACTGGGCACAGGCGCTGTTTTCCGGCCAGGTCTCGTACGGATCGGAAGTCGCGGGAATTCAGTTGCCCTCGGAATCTGCTTCCGCAAATGCCCAGTACCTTCAGGTCAAAGTGCGTGACAGTGACAGGGGCGACATCAGGACCGTCGCCGCCCGCAATGTCGTGATCTCCACAGGTCTCGTCCCCCAGGTGCCGGACGGCGTGGCATCCGACGAACGGGTCTGGCACAGCTCCGAATTCCTGGAGAGGTTCAAACAGGCCTCCCCAGACACCTTGAAGAAGGTGGCAGTCGTAGGGGCCGGACAGAGCGGGGCCGAGATCGCCAGATTCCTGTACGACAGCCTTCCACAGGCTGAGATCTACGCGATCATTCCGTCCTACGGATATTCGATCGCGGACGATACCCCGTTCGCCAACCGGGTGTTCGACTCCGCGGCGGTCGATGACTACTATTTCGGTACGGAGCGTTCCCGGGAAGCCTTCTGGCGCTACCACAAGAACACGAACTATTCGGTTGCCGACGACGAAGTCATCCGGGACCTGTATCAGCGTGTGTACATGGACGAACTGCGTGGGACCAATCGCCTGCACATCCTCAACATGGCTCGGGTCACGAATGTCAAGCGAATGGGGAACGAGTCGCGCGTCTCCATGGAGTCGCTGCTCGACGGCGGTTCCCAGGACCTCGACGTGGATGCGCTCGTCTTCGCCACCGGCTACGACTCCATGGACCCGAGCGGCGTACTGGGCGAACTCGACGGCTACTGCCTGCGTGACGGCGCGGGAAGATACCAGGTCGGTCGCGACTACCGGCTTGTGACCACACCGGATGTCTCGTGCGGCATCTACCTCCAGGGCGGCACCGAACACACCCACGGACTGACGTCGTCCCTCCTGTCGAACATCGCCGTGCGCGGCGGCGAGATCGCGGATTCCATCCTGCAGCGGCGGTCCGTCGACGGGCCGGCGACGTCCGGACTGACCACCTCTGCCTGATGAGGACTGACTATGGCCGCAGCACAAAGTCCATTGCGCGTCGGCGTGCTCGGCTGCGCGGACATCGCCTGGCGCCGCACTCTGCCGGCGATGACTGCCTGCCCTGACATCGAGGTCACCGCCGTCGCGAGCCGCGACGAGGCAAAGGGGAGGCGCTTTGCCGCGGCCTTCGGGGGCCCCCGGGTACTGGGCTATGAGGAACTTCTCGCCGCTCGTGACATCGACGCGGTCTACATACCGCTGCCGACGATGATGCATGCGGACTGGGTCGCCAAGGCACTGCGGGCGGGCAAGCATGTGCTCGCCGAGAAACCGCTGACAGGGGATGCAAAAAGCACGGACGAGCTGTTGGCACTTGCCGAATCACGGGACCTGGTGCTTTTGGAGAACGTCGCTTTCCCGCATCACTCGCAGCACGTCCGTGCCCGGCAAATCCTCGCTGACGGAGCAGTCGGCGAACTGAAGGACTTCGCGAGCGTGTTCACGATTCCGCCGCTGCCGGATGAGAACATGCGCTATCGCCCGGATATCGGCGGCGGCGCCCTGCTCGACATGGGCATCTATCCGATCCGTGCTGCGCTGTACTACCTTGGCTCTGCTCTTGAAGTACTCCATGCCGTACTGCGGATTCGTTCCCGCACGGGTGCCGTGGTCTCCGGACGTATCCTCGCGTGCACGCCCGGGGGAGTGACGGCCGACTTGGTCTTCGGAATGGAACACTCCTATCGGACCGGCTGCGCGTTCGCCGGCAGCAGCGGACTGCTGCTGCTCGACCGGGCGTTCACGCCGCCGCCGTCATTGCAGCCGGTGCTGCGCATCGAGCGGCAGGATCACCGTGAGGAGATCACGTTTCCGGTGGATGACCAGTTCGGCAATATCGTGCGGTACTTTGCGAATGCGGTGCTGACGGGATCGAACATGCTCGATCAATCAGAGATGAGTCGGCGTCAGGCTCGAATCATTGACGACGTGGAACGCGTCGCCGTACGGATCGAGATCCCTTAGAACGGCCAACACCATGACCGGAGTTGTCGGCGGGAGTACCTCATCGTGTCAGCCGTTTTCAGCGGGCGCCACTTCAAGTCGAAGAGGACAGAGAAGGTGATGACCTCGGAGTTCCTCGTCGGGACCCTGCACACCAAAGTCCTTCTGATCGGTGGCACCGGATTCCTCGGTCGGCATGTCCTCAACAGGCTGTCCACGGCCGGCATGGACGTCACCGTGGTGACCAGGCGGCCGGCCGCCGTGCCCGCGGGGCACGGGGTGGCCGAGCTGGACGACAGAGGTCCGCGACGAGCTCAGTTCGCCTCGATGATCAACCGGTTCACCCCGGATGCCGTGGTCAACACCGCCGGTGAAATCTGGCGGAACGACGCCTCCTTGCTGCAGGCAGCCAATGCCGAGCTCCCGGAACAACTGGCGCTGGCGATGGCCGACATCGGCAGCACCGCCCGGCTGGTGCACCTCGGCTCATCTTTGGAGTACGGATCATTGCCTCACCCGCACGCGACCGACGAGAGCTGCCCGCAGGAGCCGCGGTCGGAGTACGGGCGAAGCAAGCTGCGGGGCACCCGGAGGATCTTCGAGATCGCCCAACAGGCGTCGCTGGACGTTGTGGTCCTCCGCATCTTCAACGCCATCGGATCGAACATGTCGCCTGCGAGCCTGCTCGGCAGGACCGTGCAGACACTCGACCGAGCACGGCGGGACGGACGCCCGGCGCGGCTCACCCTGTTCGACCTGAGACAGCACCGCGACTACGCCGACGCCCGCGATCTGGCGGAGGCGGTCCTCCGGGCAGCCGTGTCGCGGCGGCTCGTGGGCGTACCGGTGCTCAATCTCGGCACCGGGCGGGCCGGCAGCGCCTACGACCTGGTCCGCGGGCTCGCGTTGGTCAGTGGAGTGGAGTTTGAGATCGACGTGCTCCCGGCGCCCGAGGGCGGCGGGCGATCACTGGCCGCCGGCTGGCAGATTGCCGACCCGACTCTGGCCCGGCATCACCTGGACTGGTCGGCTGCTCGGACGCTACCGGAGACCCTGCGCTGGATCTGGCGGACCGCCGGAGAGGGCCAGGCCCAACCCATTGCTGGCTGCCCCGCGGAAGGTACCCGATGAATGACAACCTCAAGGACGAGATCCTCTCACTGGTCAACGAGTACCATCACGCGGCCGGGACCGAGACATCCACATGGGTGCCCGGCGAGAACCGGGTGCTGGCCTCGGGCGCCGTACTGACGGCGGCGGACCGGATGGCACTGGTCGAAGCGGCACTGGACCTGCGGATCGCATCCGGGAGCTATGCCATCCGGTTCGAGCGGGCCCTGGCCGGCTACTTCGGATTGCGCAAGGCTCATCTGACCAACTCTGGGTCCTCGGCCAACCTGCTGGCGCTGTCGGCGCTGACCGCACCGGAGTTGGGCGACCGCGCGCTGCGCCGCGGCGACGAAGTGATCACGGTGGCGGCAGGGTTCCCCACCACTGTCAACCCGATCATCCAGAACGGAATGGTGCCGGTCTTCGTCGATATCGACCTGAGCACCTACAACACCACCACAGAGCTGGTGGAGGCGGCGATCGGCCCCAAGACGAAGGCCATCATGATCGCGCATGCGCTCGGCAACCCCTTCGAGGCCGCCGAGATCCGGGAGCTGGCCGACCGGTACGGGCTGTGGTTCGTGGAGGACAACTGCGACGCCGTCGGCTCCACCTACCGCGGCAGGAAAACGGGAACCTTCGGGCACCTCAGCACCGTCAGCTTCTACCCGGCTCACCATCTCACGATGGGCGAGGGCGGCTGCGTCCTGACGGGCAGCATAGAACTCGCGCGCCTTGTCGAGTCCTATCGAGACTGGGGGCGGGACTGCTGGTGTGAACCAGGAGAGGACGATCGATGCAATAAGCGTTTCGGCTGGCAGCTCGGCACGCTTCCCTCCGGCTACGACCATAAATATATATTCTCCCATGTGGGATACAACCTGAAGGCGACCGATCTGCAAGCGGCCCTGGGGTTGTCTCAGTTGGAGCGGCTGTCCGAGTTCTGTGACAGCCGACGCAAGAACTGGCTCCGCATGAGATCGGGGCTGCAGAATGTTCCAGGCCTTACATTGCCCGAACCCGCCCCGAACAGTGATCCAAGCTGGTTCGGGTTTACGCTGACGGTTGAAGATTCAGCGCCGTACTCCCGCCGGGACCTGCAACTCTACTTGGAGTCAAAACGCATCAGCACCCGGCTGCTGTTCAGTGGAAACCTCACCCGTCATCCCGCTTATGAACGCGTCGAGTACCGGATATCTGGCAGCCTGTCCAACAGCGACAAGGTCGCCAACGACACCTTGTGGATCGGCATTTACCCCGGCGTGACCGACGAAATGATCGACTATGTGGTACGCGAAATCTGGTCGTTCGCGAAAGGGTGTCCGCGCTGAACCCTGACGTGCCTTCCTCGAACGCACTGACAAGACCCGCTCCACCCGACACCTCTGGGTCTCCCCTATGAATGACCAGGCCGAGCCCACGAAAAAAGGTTAGAGAGGTAAGTACTCATGACCATCGCGGAGTGCCGTGTGTGCGGCAATCGGACACTGCTTCAGGTGCTGGATCTGGGAGAACAGGCACTGACCGGCGTATTCCCTCGCAGTCGCACGGAAGTCGTGCCGACCGCCCCACTCGAGCTCGTCAAGTGTTCGCCGGACGGATGCGGCCTCGTCCAACTCCGGCACACCGCCGACCTCAGCCTGATGTACGGCGATCAATACGGATACCGCTCGGGTATCCGCCCATTCATGATCAACCATCTTCGCAGCAAGGTGGACGAGCTCACCAAGCTTGTCGACATCGGCCCCGACGACCTGGTCCTGGACATCGGAAGCAACGACGGGACCTTGCTGTCCGGGTACCCGGCGGATGGCCGCACTCTCGTCGGAGTGGATCCGACGGGCGAGAAATGGCGAGAGTTCTACCCCGAACACATCGACCTGATCCCGGACTTCTTCTCCCGGGAAGTCTTCGCCGCTCACTACGGCTCCCGCCGGGCCAAGGTCATCACCTCGATCGCAATGTTCTACGACCTGCCCGACCCGCTCCGGTTCATGAAAGACGTGAAGGCGACGCTCGCCGACGACGGTGTGTGGATGCTGGAGATGAGCTATCTTCCGGCAATGCTCAAGGCGACCGCCTATGACGTGATATGCCACGAGCACCTGGAGTACTACGCACTCAGTCAGATCGAGTGGATGGCCGAGCGCGTCGGCCTCGACGTCGTGAGAGCAGAGATCACCGAGGTCTACGGCGGCAGCCTCTGCGTCACGCTCGCCAGGCAGGGCTCCGGGCATCGGCGTGACGAGGCGGCACTGAACCGCTTGCGTGCCCGGGAGGCCGGACTGCGGCTCGACACCATGGTGCCCTTCGAGTCGTTCGGCGAGCGTGTTCGCGAACACCGCGAACACCTACGTGACTTCCTCGACACCTCGCGCAAGGACGGCAAGCTCACCCTGGGCTACGGCGCCTCCACCAAGGGAAACGTGATTCTCCAATACTGCGACATCGGAGAGGACAGCCTGCCGTGCATCGGAGAGGTCAGCCGGGAGAAGGCCGGCCGATTCACCCCGGGCACCCAGATCCCCATCGTCTCCGAGAAGGAGGCCCTCGCACAACGACCTGACCAGCTGCTGGTGCTCCCATGGGTCTACCGGGACGGATTCATCGAGCGGGAAGGCGAATTCCGCTCCCGCGGCGGCAAGCTGGTCTTCCCGCTGCCCGCGCCACTGAGCATCGTGTAGCGGCGGCTGTCCCTCGGTATCGTCCGCGGCCGCCCGGCACTGTCCGGGACGGCCGCCGAGGGCGAGTCGGGGCGCCAATGCACGAGGCTGAGGGTCCTTCACGATCAAGACAAGTGCACGCGCTGAAGGCTGAGGTGCATGCGGTCGACCGCGCTCTGGTTCAGCAGGCGCTCGAAGATGAAGACGGGCGAGCCGGATTCGCCGTCCTGGTAGCGGCCGGGACCGGCGAAAGCATCCCATGTGCGGATGAGGCTGTCGATCGACCGCTGACCGAGGCCGGCCTATGCGGCGGACGGGTGCTGGGAGATGAGCATGCGCGCCAGGGGCGTGGCGACCTCCCGCGCGCCCGTGCTCAGCGCGGCGAGGATGCCGGACTCGTCAGGGTCGGTGCGCAGCGTGAAGGCCGAGTGCATAGACAGAGTGGCCGCCCGTCGTGACCGGTGCGGGCCGAAGGCTCCGATGCTGATCATCGAGGTCTTGGATACGGATGTCGCCACAACGATGCTCGTACTGGATGATGTTCAGCGCGCCGGTGAACTGCAGCAGCTCGGTGAGCTGTTCAGGCAGCGCGACGGGATCCAGGATCGAGCCGAACCCACCCCGGGAGAGCGAGGCCCCCGGACGGTCAGCTGTCCGCTCCTGTAGAGGCGGACCTCCGCCAGCTCTCCGTGCTGGGGCTGGTCCCAGGGCTGGACACGGCTTGCATGCTCACGGCCAGGTGCTCGGCGGACTTCGACGGGGTGAGAGCGCACTGAACGACCGAACGGTCAGACACCCGGCCCTCCCGGCGGATTTCCCTACCAAGGACCCTCCGAGAGGGAAGAAAACCTGTCCGGGCGGCCGCACTGCGTGCAGGAGGATGAACACCTATAGCTCCAACTCCCGCCCCCTCGCCTCCTGAGGATCCTTGCTCGAATGCCGTCCGAATCCACTCCCGCTACCCCACCCCCTCACAACAACCGCCGTAACCTGCGTGCGGATCAGCAAGCCGCGGTCGACAGCGCGGTACGCGGACTCAAGAACCCGGGCTCGCGCGGACACCTGGTCTCCGCGTGTGGGACGGGTAAGACGCTGATCGCGCTGCGTACCGCCGAGGCCCTCAACATCAACCATCTACTGGTGGCGATGCCGTCCCTGGACCTGATCGGCCAGTGGGCGGCAGCGGCCCGTGCAGACGGACGCCGCGAGCCGCTGCTCGCCATCTCCTCACTCCAGGCCGACAAGCACCCACTGCTTGCCGGTGCGGGAGCAGTGAGCACCGGCTCGGGGGACTACCTGGCGTCCTGGCTGTCACGCCACAAGAAGGCGACCGTGTTCACCACGCTCGATTCCCTCCCGCGGATCGAGGAAGCCCAGCACAGCATCTTCCCCGCCCCTCTCTTCGACCTTCTGGTCGTGGACGAGGCACACCGGACCGCGGGCTCCTGGGGCAAAGAGTGGACGATGATCCACGACAACAACCGCGTCCCGGCCGCCCGGCGCCTCTATGTGACCGCGACACCGTACGCGTGGCAGGCCCCGCGCCTGACCGAAGTCCCAGACACCCGCCCACACCCCAAACACACCGCGTCGGCCACCCCGGCCTGGGAGTCCCCATCCCTCATCGCGTCGATGGACGACCCGAAAGTCTTCGGCCCTCGTCTCCACACCTACTCCCACGCTGACGCGATCGACGACCAAGTCCTGGCCGACTACCAACTCCTGGTCCCCACCGTCACCGACACCGACCTGAGGGCCCTCCTTGCCGACCCCGACGGCGCACACACCGGTTTCGCTCCCACAGCCCGCCGCACGACCGCTCTGCACCTGGCCGTCCTCAAAGCCATGACCGAGCACGACCTGCACCACGTGATCGTCTACTTCCAACAGGTCGCCGACGCCACCGATTTCACCCGCCAATTCCCCCACACCCTGCGCACCCTCCCAACCGAGCAACGCCCGCCCTGGGCCGCCACCCTGGCCGTCTCATCCATCAACGGCACACACACCCCCGACCAGCGCGCGAAGATCCTCGCCCGATTCGCCGCCGCCGACCGCGCGGTGATCACGAACGCTCAGGTGTTGTCCGAGGGAGTGGATCTACCGACGGTAGACGCCATCGTGTTCGCGGACCGCACGGGCAGTGTGCGACGGATCGTGCAGGCCCTGGGCCGCGCCCTGCGCAAACCCCCCACCATCGAGGTCAAGACGGCAAGCCTGGTCATCCCCGCCTACATCCCGCCCGGCGCAGACCCCACCAACCTCCTCGACACCCCCTACGAAGCCCTCTGGCTCATCACCGCCGCGCTGCGCCGCCACGACCAGTCAATCGCCGCCCGCGCCCCGCGCAAGAACACCAAGCACCGCCTGGACCGCGACACCCACCGGCTCCTCGCGCGCCGATTCCGCTTCGACTTCACCCTCGACCCCGCCCACATCGCCCGCGCAATGGACCTCCTAGCCTGGCCCTCGAACACCGCTGTGCTCTCCGCACCCCGCCGCGCCGGACTGGCCGCAGCCACCCGCTTCCACACCGAGTACGGCCATCTCCAAGTCCCGGCCGATTACGAGGACGCCTTCGGCTACCGCCTCGGCCAGTTCATCACCAGCCAGCGCACCGCCCACTCCCGCGGCCTGCTGGAAGAGGACTGGACCACGGAACTCGACGCGCTCGACATGGTCTGGGACCACCACGAGGCCATCTGGCAGGGCCAGTTCACCACCGTCACCGCCTATCACCAAGAGCACGGCCATCTAGCCATCCCCACCGACACGCCAGGCGGCCAGTTCCTCATCGACCAGCGCGCCGCCGCACGCAAGGGCCGCCTCGCCCCCGACCGTGAAGCCCAGCTCACCACCCTCGACCCCGACTGGCTTCTCCCGCACGGCGCGGACTGGCACCGCAAATACCACCTCCTGCGTCGCCACCTCGAAGCCGGCCATGATCCCGCAACGCTGCGCCGTGACACAGCCATCGAGGGCGTGAAGATCGGCAGCTGGCTGCAGCGCCAGCTCACCACCTTCACGATCCTGGAGCCCGCCCAGCGTGCTCTGCTGTCCCGGATCGGGGCCGACCCTGCCCGGCTACGGCTGCCGATCGGCAAGCGTGCCCGTCGTTCCTTCGAACAGAACGCGGAACTGCTGAGGGCATTCACCGAACGTCAGGGTCGGCTGCCCGGCGCGCGGGAGTGGATCGAAGCCGACGGGGCACGCGTTGAGATCGGTTCCTGGCTTCGCAGGGTCCGAGCCAAGCAGAACGAGGGACAGCTCACGGAAGAACAAGATCGCCTGCTGTCCGAGATCACCCCGGCCGATCCATCGAGTCCGCCGGACCGCGAAGAGGACCGGGCCTGAACTTCAAACAGTTCAGAGTTTTCACTACATTAGACACAGCCCCCCGGGCAGAGTCAGACCACGGGGATGCAGGAGAGATGATCAACTCCAGCCACGCCGGCACTCGCACCCCGGCCTCCGACTCCCGGTGCCGGGGAGAGGACCGAAGCCGACGGCGAGTGCATGCTGTTGGTCCGTGGCTGCGCAAAGCGCGTACACGACACAGGACCGGTCAACATCCCCCAGAGCGATGGAAGTTGACGCAAGGGAACCTCCGGGAAGCCCGACCCGGAGCCTCCGCACTCCAAGAGAGGATTCGAGCCACCTCCCGGAAGTCCCACCGAGCAGAGAGCCTGATAGGCCGATCCAACAGGCAGTACGGCAAGCGTGAATTCTCCAACAATGGCCGCTCACCATCGGCCCAAAGTCCCGCGAAATAACCGGAGTTACGGTATTATGGAAACCATAGACCATCACAGAAAGGGCCTCTTCTAATGCCGGAAAGGACACATGATTTCGGCCACTACGGGGCCCGAGGAATCAAGGGCAGCGAGGCCGTCGCACGCCAACTCGACCAGCTCGCCGGCTACATCGCCACCCCCATCACCGCGCAGCGCGGTCTGATGGCACGCCTCCACTACCTGACGAAATCCGACCATGCCCGCCAGGCCGCGCGCGAGGCCGGGCTGACCGTCACTGACCGCACCATCAAAGCCTGGTTGGAGGGCAAACGCCGCCCCTCCAACGCCAGCCTCCAACAGATCGAGACCGCTTACCGCACGGTGCGCCGGCGGAACGTGGCCCGTTACCTGCTGCGCCGGCTGAACGGCGGGGGAGGGACAAGGGTGGAGATCCACCCGTTCAATCAGTCCCGGGTCGATCGCAGGTTCCAGCGGGTGCTGGAATACCGCAGCCTCAACATCCGCCAGTGGGACACCCTCATCCGAGCCTGGGCGGCAGGGGACATGAGCGCTCTCGATGATGCCTGGGTGGATGCCATCGTGGACCTCGGGTCCCAATGGGGACAATATGAATACGTGTCAGCCGTCGGATTCGCAGCATAGAACTGAGTGTCTGTCAATTTCTTCAGGGAAGCAAAGAATTGACAGACACTCACCGACCGGACGAGGCACCAGACCCCCTTGCTGCGTTTTTCGTGAAAGCCGCGGAGCGGATTTCACGGGCAGGCCGAATTGCGGAGCAATTCGTGCCGCGGACAACGGAGTTGGCCGCACCGGCGACGGAGTCGCCGGCCTGCCGCGCGGAGCGCGGCTTCCGCCGCGTAGCGGCGGCGCGTCGTGTCTGC